>CBDDTG010000052.1:0-47600 GCA_965233665.1 Bacterioplanes sp.
TATCGACGAAGCGGAAGTTGAGCTGGCGCGCGAGCGTGTCGCCAAGATGACATTAACCGCACCGTTTGCCGGTGTGATGGGGCTGCGTCAGGTCAGCGTTGGCAAATACGTCTCGCCCGGCGAAGCCATGGTGCCTCTGGTGGCTACCAATCCGCTGAAACTCGAGTTTCGCGTGCCAGAAGTGTACGTGCGTGAGTTGAGCGAAGGCCTGTCAGTGGCGGTCAGCGTTGATGCTTTGCCCGGTGAAAAATTCCAAGGCGAAATTTACGCCATATCCCCCGCCGTGGACGTTAATGGCCGCAGCTTTAAAGTCTTGGCGGCCATTAATAATGACGCCGGCCTGTTAAAGCCGGGCTTGTTTGCCCGTGTCGAGCTGAAACTGGCGGACATCGACAACGCCCTGATGGTGCTCGAAGAAGCTTTGGTGCCCCAAGGCAAGCAGCAACTGATTTATAAGCTGGTCGATGGCAAGGTTCAAATTAACCCGGTCACCGTTGGTTTGCGCCAACAAGGTCGCGCTCGCATCACCTCAGGTGTGGCCGATGGCGACATTGTGGTCACCGCGGGTCAAATGAAACTGCAACCGGGTGCCCCTGCTGCGCCTATTAACTTGCCTCAGCCTGAGCAGCAATAAGGAGCTGACACTTTATGGTGTTATCGGAAATATCCATTCGTCGCCCAGTGCTGGCCACGGTGATGAGTTTGCTGATCTTGTTGGTTGGCCTCATCGCTTACGAGCGTTTGACGGTGCGCGAATACCCCAACATTGATGTGCCGACGGTGTCGGTAGAAACCATTTACGACGGTGCCAATGCCAGCATTGTCGAATCGCAGGTGACCAACGTGCTGGAGGATTCGTTGTCCGGCATTGAGGGCATCGATTTTATGACCTCGTCGTCCAGTTCAGGTAAAAGTCAGATCACCATCAACTTTAATCTCGACCGCGACGCCGATACCGCGGCGTCGGATGTGCGTGACCGGGTAGGGCGTGTGCGAGGCTTGTTGCCTGACGATATCGATGAGCCAGTGGTAGCGAAAGTGGAGGCCAATGCTCAGCCGATTATGTATCTGGCGTTTTCTAGCCCCAACCACACACCATTGGAAATGACGGATTTTGCTGACCGTTTGGTAAAAGACCGGCTGCAAACGGTGAAAGGCGTGGCGCAGGTGCGTATTTTTGGTGAGCGTCGCTACGCCATGCGCATCTGGCTCGATAAACAACGCATGGCCGCCTACGGCGTGACCGTGGTCGACATTGCCAATGCATTGCGCAGTCAAAATTTGGAAGTGCCGTCCGGCAGCATTCGCTCACAAACCCGTGAGTTCACCGTGCTGGCGCAAACGGATCTGACTCAGCCTGAGCAATTTGAGCAAGTTATTTTGCGCGATGACGATGGTTACCTGGTGCGTCTTTCTGACGTTGCCCGTGTACGCATTGGCTCAGAGCAAGATCGCGGCAGTGTGCGCTTTAATGGAGAAACTGCTGTTGCACTGGGGGTTGTAAAGCAGTCGGTGGCTAACCCGTTGGATGTGTCGGCGGGCATTCGTGAAATGATTCCATCGGTGGAGTCGATGCTGCCCGAGGGCATGGAAATTCAGGTGGCGTACGATTCGTCCATCTTTATCGATCGCTCGATTAAAGCCGTATACAGCACCATTATCGAAGCAGCGATTTTGGTGATTTTGGTGATTTTCCTGTTCTTGCGTTCTGCGCGAGCGACCTTGATTCCACTGGTGACCATTCCGGTGTCCTTGATTGGTTCGTTCATCTTTATGTTCGCGCTGGGCTACTCCATCAACACCTTGACCTTGCTTGCCATCGTAATGGCCATTGGCCTGGTGGTGGATGACGCCATCGTCATGCTGGAGAACATTTATCGCCACGTTGAAGAGGGCATGCACCCGATTCAGGCGGCGTTTAAAGGCTCGAAAGAAATCGGCTTTGCCGTGATCGCCATGACCATCACCCTGGTGGCGGTGTTTGCGCCCATTGCCTTTACCGAAGGCCGTACCGGCAAGTTGTTTGCTGAGTTTGCTTTGACCCTGGCCAGTGCGGTGTTGGTGTCCGGCTTTGTGGCACTGACCTTGTCGCCCATGATGTGCTCGCGTTTGCTGAAGCATGAAAACCACGGCAAATTCTATTTGTGGGGCGAGCGCGTACTGGATGGCATGGGAGACGCTTATCGTCGCTCGCTGAAGGCCTCGTTAAAAGCGCGTCCATTGGTGCTGGCCATTGGTTTGGCCTGCTTGGTGGGTTTGTATTTCAGCTTTACCAGCTTGAAATCTGAGCTTTCACCGACGGAAGACCGTGGCACCATCATTGGCTTTGGTATTGGCCCAGAAGGCTCGACCACCGAGTTTTTGGATCGCTACAGCCGCCAGTTGGAAGGCGTGTTCTCCGGTGTGCCAGAGGTAGAACGCTACTTTGTTATCACGGGCCTGTTCCCGAGTGAAAGCAACATCATTGCCTTTGCCGGTTTGCAAGATTGGGATGAGCGCGCGCGTCCAGCGCAAGCCATTGCCGGCGAGCTGGGTGGTCCTATGTTTGCGGGCATTCCAGGCATTATGTCGTTCCCGGTACTGCCGGCATCGCTGGGGCAAAGCCCAATTGCACGCCCAGTGGAGTTGGTGATTCAGTCAACCGGCGACTTTACCGACTTGCAACGCTTGGTCGGTGCGGTAATGGGCAAGGTGTACGCCAGTGGCAAGTTGGCCAACCCGGATGTCGATTTGAAGCTCAACAAGCCTGAGTTGGTGGTCAATGTGAACCGCGATAAAGCCGCGGCTGTGGGCGTGCAAATCACCGACATCACCAGCACGCTATCTACCTTGCTGGGCGGTACCACGGTCAACCGCTATCGCCAGGGCAATGAGCAGTACGATGTCATTGTCAAAGTTGAAGACAGTGCTCGTACTACGCCAGAAGCGCTGAGCGAGATTTATGTGCGCAACAACACCGGCGTCATGGTACAGCTGTCGAACTTGGTCACGGTGACTGAGTCGGTGGCGCCGAAAGAGCTGAACCACTTTAACAAGTTACGTTCGGCCACCATTCAGGCCAGCTTGACGCCTGGCATCACGCAAGGTGAAGCGCTGACTTGGCTGCGCAGTGTGGTGGAGGAGACTGCCGCTGAAATGGACATCCAGGGCATTCAGTTCGACTATGGCGGCCAAGCTCGCGAGTACATCGAATCCGGCAATACCCTGATGGTCACCTTCGTGTTAGCACTGGGCTTTATTTACCTGGTGTTGGCCGCGCAGTTTGAAAGCTTTCGCTCGCCCATGGTCATTATGCTGACCGTGCCGCTGGCGATTCTGGGTGCCTTGCTGACCATGCACATGACCGGCGGTACGCTCAACGTTTACAGCCAGATTGGCCTGATTACCTTGATTGGTCTGATTACCAAGCACGGGATCTTAATGACGGAGTTTGCCAACCAGCTGCGTGAACAGGGCAAAGAGAAGTTCGAAGCCATTATCGAAGGTTCGGTGCTGCGTTTGCGCCCTATCTTGATGACCGCAGGCTCCATGGTGCTGGGTACCTTGCCACTGGCAATGGCCACCGGTGCAGGTGCCGAGGGCCGTCAGGAAATTGGTTGGGTCATCGTCGGTGGTATGACCTTTGGTACCCTGCTGACGCTGTACGTGGTGCCCACCATGTACACCTACATCGTGCGCTCCATGCCGCATTTGGTCGAGCCAGATTACGATTAAACTGGGGCTAAAATCCAAGTTAAGCAAAACCAAGCCGGCGCCTGACGCCGGCTTTTTTGTGCCTGCGGTATGGCGTTGTTATCGGATTGTGCGCTTTGATAGCAGGCGCTGCTGCAGCATCTATAGTGAGCAGGTGGCCTTGAAAGGAGACGCCGCTTGCTGACTCAGGTATCACACCCATGACCGCTAGCCGGATCAGTGCCGAGCGCATCATTATTGCTGTGATTGTCGCCAGTGCATTGTTCCATGTACTGGCGCTGATATTGGGCCACACCTGGCTGCAGGACTGGCGCTGGGTCAATATCCCGGTGCATACAGCGTTGGAGGTTTCTGGCTCCATCATTGCCGCCATGGTGGCTTACATCCTGATTTCATTAGAGCGCTATAACAAAGGCACGAGTTTTAATATTCAAATTGCGGCGGCGCTGCTGGCCATGGGCATGCTCGATGGCGCTCATGCCTTGATGCCGCCAGGTGAGCTGTTCGTATGGCTTCACTCTGTTGCCACCTTTGTCGGCGGTGTGCTGTTTTCGACGGTGTGGTTGTCGGCGGCGCGTTTTTCTCTCAACTGGGTGTGGGGAGTGTTGGCATTTACCCTGGTGCTCACCTTATTGAGTATTACCTTGCCGCAATACGTGCCCAGCATGATTTTAAGCGATGGTTTTTCGGCTTGGGCCAAAGCCTTGAATTTGGTGGGCGGTGTGCTGCTGTTGGCGGCAGCGCTGCGACTTTATTTGGTGTACCGGCAAGAACGCAATATTGACGATTTGTTGTTCGTTTTGCATTGCAGCATGTTCGGTGCGGCCGCCACCATGTTTGAGCAGTCGGCGCTGTGGGATTTGCCCTGGTGGGGCTGGCACGTACTGCGTTTTTTTGCCTACGGCGTTGCGCTGTGGTTTGCCGTGCAAGGGGAGCAACTGCGCCAGCAAATCGTTGAGGAAGAGCGTGCAAATGAAAGACAACAGCATCAGCAAAGCGCGGCCACGTTAGAAAAACTGTATCAATACAATGCCAGCATTTTGCAGAACTTGGCCGATGCGGTGATTGTAATCGACAAGCAGGGCATCATTCATACCTTTTCTGAGTCGGCGGAAAAAATGTTTGGCTATCGGGCCAGCGAGGTGGAAGGGCGCAATGTGGGCTGCTTGATGAGCGATGACATTGCCCTGCAGCACGACCAGTTTTTACACGACTACTCGCCCTCATCTGCGTCGACGGTCGTGGGTAAAACACGCGATCTGCATGCAAAGCATGCCGAAGGTCATTTGTTTCCCATTGAGCTGACTATATCGAGTCTGATGTCGGATGAAGGCTTATCGTTTGTTGGCGTGGTACGCGATATCAGTGAGCGCGTGCGCCACAACCAAGCACTTCAGCTCAGTGCCGCCGAGGCGCAGCAAGCCAGTCAGGCAAAAAGCGAATTTCTCGCCAATATGAGCCACGAAATTCGCACGCCCATGAACGGTATTTATGGCTCTTTGCAGCTGTTAAATCAGCAAGTGCACAGCAAAGAAGCACGCACCTTGCTGAAGCGTGCGCTGACGTCGACCAAGTTACTGCTGACCATCATCAACGATATTTTGGATTTTTCTAAAATTGAAGCGGGCAAGCTGGAATTTGAAACCGCGCCATTTAACGTGCACGAGGTAGGCGAAACCGTTATTTCAGATGTGAATGTCAGTGCGGTAGAAAAGTCCTTGGAGCTGGTTTTGTATTGCCAACCTGATATGCCCAAACAACGGTTAGGCGATGCCGTTCGCGTGCGCCAAGTGATCCTGAATTTAGTTTCTAATGCCGTGAAATTTACCCATCAGGGGCGTGTGCGTTTATCACTGAGCGGCGATGGCCATAACGTGTTTATTAAAGTGGAAGACACTGGCATTGGCATGGATGAAGACACAGTGCAGCGTTTATTTAGCCGCTTTGAACAAGCGGACACCAGTATTACGCGCAAATACGGCGGTACTGGGCTGGGCATGTCGATTGTGAAGCGCTTGGTCGAATTAATGAATGGACAATTAAAAGTGCAGTCCAAACCTGAAGTCGGAACCTGCATCAACATCACCTTGCCATTGCCGGCGGTCATGGACGAGGACGGAGGCGAAGAAAACGCAGCCAAGGAGGTGCCAGCAGGCATTCCCAATGGCGCTGGTAAGCGCATTTTGGTAGCGGAAGACAACGAAATAAATCAATTGATCGTGGAGGAGATTCTTAAGTCCACCGGTGCCGATGTTCGCATCGTTGCCAACGGTGAGTTGGCGATCGCAGCCGCTGACCAGGAGCCATTTGATTTGGTGTTTATGGACATTCAAATGCCGGTGATGGATGGCATTCGAGCCACCAGCGCTCTTATTGAGCAAGGCTTTACCACCCCCATTGTGGCGCTAACGGCCAATGTGATGGCAGAAGACGTAGAGCGCTATCGAGCCGTGGGCTTTGTCGATCACGTTTCCAAGCCCATTGAGCTTGCTGAGCTGTTTGCTTTGTTGCATCGCTTTTTTAGTTCGATGGATCACTGAAGCCGCATTGGTCACGTCGGAGGCGCATGCTAGAGTAGCCGCCTGTTAAAGCGAAGGGTAAGAAGTGATGCGTTTGCGCTGGATCGGCTGGCTGTTGGCGGTGTTGGTCATTGTGCCTCTGCTGGGCTTGTATTTGGCTCCGGGGTTGGGGCTATGGTGGGCAGATCGCTGGTATCAGCAACAAGGCGACGGCTATGGCATAGATGCCGAGCGGTGGACCTTTTCGCCGTTTGCCGGTGAACTGACTTTGCACCAGCTGACCATGCGCCATCCGGGCCACGCCAGCGGCGAGCAAACCCAACTGCAGCAGCTGCAACTGCAGTGGCACACGCCTTCTTTGTGGCAGCAATATCTGCACATTACCGACATACAGCTGCTGGGGCTGGCGGTGCAGGTCGAGCAAAGCGGCGACATCAATGCGCCCGAAAGCAAGCCGCAGCTGATGGTTGCCGGCCTTAACCTGCCATTAGCCGAAACCGGCGAGTCGCCTGCCGCAGCTGAAGCCGAAGAAGCCGCCCCCTTGGCGTGGCGCGTTCGCGTCGATCAATGGCAACTGACTCCTGATATTCGCTGGCGGGCCGAGCAAGCGCCGGCCAGCGCGGGCAACGTGGCTTTGAGCCTCACGGGCAAAAACCTGACTTGGCCTTTGAGTGAGGCCATGACGCACGAGCTGCAACTGCAATTGCGTGGTTTGAATCTCGACGGGCAATTAACGGCCGATCTCAATTTGCACGTTCAAGGACAGCTCGGCGCGGGCATGTCAGATTGGCAAGGTGACGTGCGTTTAAGCGAGGCGGCCCTGGCCCATGGCCAAGCGCCACCTTTAGCGCTGGCTGAGTTGTCGTTGGCGCAATTGCGCTGGCAGCAAGCGCAGCCACAGGCCGCTGAACTTCAGTCGTTGCAGTTAGAGCAATTGCGCATTGGTGACAGCGAGCAACCCTTGCTGAGTTTGGCCAGCTACGCCGTCGATGAGCTGGTCTTGAGTGCCGAGCAAATTCGTACCGGCTGGCATGAATATCAGGGTTGGAGCTTAACGTCACGCTGGATGAGCAAGGTGAGCTGATTGGCTTGCCGCCCCAGTCACAGGCTGCAAATGCAGAGTTGGCTGCAGCAGCGCCAGAGCAAAGCGTTGCTGATGAGCCCGAGGCTCAGCAAACCCCATCTGAGCCAGCCGCGACTGATTCAAGTGCACCTAGGCCGAGCACATCTGAGCCAAGCAGGCCCAATATCGAGCTGGCTGGGCTGCGCCAACGCGGTGAGCCTTCGCACATTGAGCTGCGTGATGCGTCGGTGATGCCGACGCTGGAGCAACGCGTGTCGATCAAAGCGTTGGAAGTGAGCCCGTTGCAATGGCAGGCCAATGGCTTGAAACAGCCCCTCGACTTTAACCTTGAGCTGGCATTGGATGACTACAACCGTATTCACTCTCAAGGCCAGCTCACCACCTTTAAACGCGATCAGGTGATCTTCCCGCAAGGCCAGCTTGCCTTTACTGTGGAGCAGTTAAATCTGGTGCCGTATAACGGCTACCTTGCCCGGGCAATGGGCTATCACGCCGAGCGCGGCCAGCTTAATTTGCAGGCCGAGGTGGGCTTTGATAAAGGACAGTTGCAAGGTGATGTGGATATTCTGCTGCGTAATGCTCGTTTCGAGCCAGAAAACGACGCGGTCATCGAACGGGTCAGTCAGCAAATATCGATGCCGGTGGATACGGCGCTGTCGCTGCTGCGTGACGATAACGGCAATATTCGTTTAAACGTGCCGTTGTCGGGCGATTTAGCCAGCCCAGATGTTGGTTTAAATGATTTGAGCAAGCAGTTAGCAACCCTGGCGTTGCGCACGGCAACCATGCACTATTTAAAGCAAAGCTTGGTGCCTTACGGAACCTTGTTGAGCCTGGCGGATTACGCTGGTTCGAAGCTGATGGCCATTCGCCTGGATGCCGTGGTGTTCGGCGCCGAGCAAGAGTCACTAAATGACCAGCAACGCGCTCAGCTCGATAAAGTCGCTGCCATTATGCAAGAAAAAACCGAACTGGAATTAAAAGCGTGCCCGCAGTTTGCCAAAACAGATGCCCCAGATAACTGGCCAGCACTGGCCACTCAGCGTGCGCAATGGATCAAGCAATATTTGGCGCAGTCACAAGACAACAATGATCAAACCTTGGCGGCTCGCATTACCTTGTGCAAACCCGAGCTCGATGAGCAGCATCAGGTGGTCTTAGGTTTTTAGAAAAAAGGGCGCCTAGGCGCCCTTGTTTGGTTTAGTGCTCCAGAATCTGACTCAAGAATAACTGCAAGCGGTCGGTTTCTGGATTGGCGAAGAATGTGTCGGGGGTGTTTTGCTCCACAATTTCACCGCCGTCCATAAAGATCACTCTATCAGCCACTTTCTTGGCAAAGCCCATTTCGTGGGTCACACACAGCATGGTCATGCCTTCCTCGGCCAGCTCGATCATGACATCCAGCACCTCTTTAACCATTTCTGGATCCAGTGCTGAGGTTGGCTCATCGAACAACATGATTTGTGGCGACATGCACAGTGAGCGGGCAATTGCCACGCGTTGTTGTTGACCGCCAGACAGCTGGCCTGGGTATTTGCTTGCCTGATTGGCAATTTTAACCCGCTCCAGATATTTCATGGCGATGGCTTCGGCCTCGTCCTTGGGCTTTTTTTGCACCCAAATAGGCCCGAGGGTGAGGTTTTCTAAAATGGTCAAATGTGGAAATAAGTTGAAGTGCTGAAACACCATGCCGACATCGCGGCGAATGGCTTCAATGTTTTTCACATCATCAATCATTTCTATACCATCAACCACCAGTGAGCCCCGTTGGAACTCTTCTAGGCGGTTGATGCAGCGAATCATGGTTGATTTGCCAGACCCGGAAGGGCCGCAGATCACAATGCGCTCGCCTTTTTTAACGGTGAGGTTGATGTCTTTCAGCACATGGAAATCGCCATACCATTTGTTCAGGTCGGAAATGACGATGACGTCGTCCTGAGCTTCTTGTTCTGGGCGGTTGTTTACTTCAGTCATGGTGTAATTCCGTCAAGATTGGTGGCTGGTATCCAGTTTTTTCTCGATGTTGGCGGCAACGCGCGACATGCCAAAGCAGCATATCCAATACACCACGCCAACAAACAAGTAGGCTTCGGTGGCATAGCCGCCCAGCCAGTTTGAGTTGGTTAAAGCGGTTTGTGCCGTGCTGAGCACCTCGAAAATACCAATGATCAGCAAGAAGGTGGTGTTCTTAAACAGCATGATCGAGGTGGCCAGAATGTTCGGCATAGAGACCTTGATCACCTGCGGCAAAATCACCAATAAGGTGGTTTGCCAATAGCTTAAGCCCAGTGCGGCAGCGGCTTCGTATTGGCCATTAGGAATGGCTTGAAAACCACCGCGGTAAACCTCGGCCATGTAGCCGGCCATAAACAGAGTTAATACGATCCATACGCGCAGCAGTTTGTCGACGTTGGTGCCTTCGGGGAAGAACAACGGCAACATGACTGAGCCCATAAAGAACAAGGCCAGTACTGGCACGCCACGGAAAAACTCAATCAAAATAACGCTGATCGAGCGCGCCATCGGCATATTAGAGCGGCGGCCAAGGGCCCATAAAAAGCCCAGTGGCATGCCGAGAATAATACTGGCAGAGGCCAGTAATAAATTCAGCGAAAAGCCACCCCAAAAATCGGTGCTGACGTATTCCAGCCCTAAGATTCGACCATCCAAAATGGCGATGGCCACAAACGGGAAAATTACCAGCAGTGCCAAGTCTAAGCGGTTACGCAAATGATGCGGCAGCCAGTAAGGTGAAGACAGCACCAATGCTAATAGCACCAGAGTCAGATTGATGCGCCAGATCTCCGTGTCTGGAAATGAGCCATAAAACAGCTGCTGTGACCAAGCCTGAATAAAGACCCAGCAAGCACCGCTACTGGTGCAGTCTTGCTGCGTTGTGCCAGAAAAATCGGCTGACCACAAAAGCCAATCCAGCAGCGGCGGAATCGCCCATAAAAAGAAAGCGATGATCACCAGGGTAGTGATGCTGTTAAGTGGGCCAGCAAACAGGTTGTTGCGCAGCCAGGCCACTGGCCCGGCTGCCGTGATTGGCGCCGGCTGTGACGGTTTGGGTTCAAATACCCGGGTAGTGTGATGGGAGCTACTGGACATACTATTTTCTCTCCACCAGGCTGACACGGCGGTTAAACAGGTTCATGCACAGTGAAATGGTCATATTAACGGCGAAGTAAACTGCCAGAGTCATAAATACAATTTCAATGGCCTGGCCAGTTTGGTTGAGTGAGGTGCCCACAAATACGGTGAACAAATCTGGGTAACCGATGGCGGTCGCCAGGGTCGAGTTTTTCACCAGGCTTTGATACTCACTGTTGAGCAATGGCACGATCACGCGCATGGCCTGGGGCACAATGATCAGTTTCATGATTTTGCTTTCTTTTAAGCCAATGCTGCGGGCGGCTTCGGTTTGCCCGTGAGGCACGGCTTGAATACCGGCGCGCACCGCTTCGGCAATAAAGGCTCCGGTGTATACCGTTAATGCCAAGGCCAGGGCCATCAGCTCAGGGATCACGGTAATGCCGCCGCGAAAGTTAAAGCCGCGCAGCTCCGGATACTCGAAAGAAAAAGGCGTACCGCCGATCAAGCTGGCCAGCATGGGTAAAGCGATCAAGATGCCCAGCGATAAGCGCCATACCGGCAGCTGCACACCTTCGTCATCCTGGCGTTTTTTGGCGTGGCGGTGCAGCCAAATGATGGCCGCAATGGCAACGGCTAGCGCGATGTAGAACACGGTTGCACCGGCTTCTTCTACGGGGGCGGGTAAATACAAGCCGCGAACGTTAAGGAAGATCGCCTCGCCCAGGCTCATGCTGTTTCTGGCGCTGGGGAGCGCCGCTAGAACAGCGAAGTACCAGAAGAAAATCTGTAATAGCAGTGGAATGTTGCGAAAGGTTTCCACGTAGGCAACGGCCAGTCGGGTAACTAGCCAGTTTTTCGAAAAATGGGCAACGCCCATAACAAAGCCGACCATGGTCGCCAACACAATGCCAACGGCCGACACCAAAATGGTGTTCAATAAGCCGACAAAAAAGGTTCGTAGGTAGGTGTCTGTGGCATCGTAGGGAATCAACGACATTAAAATGTCGAAACCGGCGGTGGTGGTTAAAAAATCAAAGCCGGTTTTAATGCCCCTGGCTTCCATGTTGGTCAAGGTGTTCGCAATGATCAAAAATACCAAGTACCCCAGTGTTGCCACCAGCATGAGCTGATAAAACACGGCGCGTACATTGGGGTTGTTGTAGAACGCCGGAGCCGATTTGCTGCCTTCGGGGCGTTTGACTGCGCTCATAGTGTCCTCTCTTGGGCCCAATAATAAAACCCGCCCTTAAAAAAGAGCGGGCAAACTGTGTTAGCAGTGTTTAGCGAATCGGGTTGGAGTAGAGGATGCCGCCTTTATTCCATTGCGCATTGAGACCGCGTGCAATTTGCAGTGGCGAGGACATGCCGACATTGCGCTCAAAGACTTCGCCATAGTTGCCGACTTGAGTGACAATGTTTTTAGCCCAATCTTTGCTCAGGCCCATTTTTTCACCGCTGTCACCTGTGGTACCCAGCAGGCGCTGTTGCTCAGGGCTGCCGCTTTTGGCCATTTGCTCGGCGTTGGCGCTGGTAACGCCTAAATATTCGGCTTCAATCAGAGCCGCCATCGACCATTTGACGATATTGAACCAAGCGTCGTCACCCTGGCGCACCACAGGGCCCAGTGGTTCTTTCGAAATCACTTCAGGCAATACCACAGCATCTGATGGCTTCTTCAAACCAATGCGAATGGCGTACAGCTGCGATTGGTCAGAGGTCAGCACGTCACAGCGACCGCTTTCGAAACCGGCACGGGTTTGATCTGAGGTGTCGAACGTGACGGCGGTGTATTCCATGTCATTGGCGCGGAAATAGTCGGCCAGGTTCAGCTCGGTGGTGGTACCGGCCTGAATACAGACAGCAGCGCCATTCAGCTCCAGAGCACTTTTAACACCGATTTTTTTCGACACCATAAAGCCTTGGCCGTCGTAATAGTTAACGCCAGCGAAGTTAAGCCCCAGTGAGGTGTCGCGGGTGTGGGTCCAGGTGGTGTTGCGCGACAAGACATCAACTTCGCCTGACTGCAGCGCCGTAAAGCGCTCTTTTGCTGTTAATGGCTTGTAACTTACTTTGTTGGCATCGCCCAGTACGGCGGCCGCGACAGCCTTGCACACGTCAACATCCATGCCGCTCCATTGGCCCTTTTCATCTTTTTGCGAAAAACCTGCCAGGCCTGTGCTCACACCACAAGAAAGGGTGCCGCGCTTTTTGACGTCTTCCAGCGTGCCCGCGGTGGCGGTGGTGCTGACGCCCAGTGCCAGGGTGGCTGTCAGAATAGAAGCCAGTTTTTTCATGCTGTGATTCTCCATGGTTTTTATGTGCCCAGAATAGGGCTGTTGCTCTGCGACTTTGAAGCCTTGTCGAAGGCAGTATCAAATACAGTGCCAAGGTTATTATTCTGTTGCAGTCATTGCCGCTAACTGGTTGTTTTGTGATCTGTTTCTGTGTTTTCGGGCGACTAAGCCCGGTGGGATCACCCAACCAGCACAGTGACGATTGTGCTGTTGTTCACTAGACACGCAGACCTGCGGCAGGTCAACCGGCAAAAAAAGCCGGTTTGTGTTTTATGTTGGTGCAATCGAGAGGGGAGTGTGCAGTTTCTGCGCACAAAAAAGCGCCCTCTTGGGGCGCTTGGTAACACAGCGGATAGGTGTGTTTATTCGTTGCCGCTGATGGGCTTCACCACGAACAACAGGTCACCTTGGTTCACTTGCTGTCCATCGGCATTCATGATGCGGGTGACTTTATAGCGCTGTTTCACAGGATACAGTTCAGCATCAGCGCGATTGAATTGTGCCAGCGTCATCGGCGTGAACATTTTCATGGCTTCCATCAGGCACAGTGTTTGACCGATGTCGATGACATCGCCTTCGCGCACGTACGCAGGCTCTGTGGGCGACGGCGAGCCATAAAAAATACTGGTCGACGGTGACAGCACTTTCAGCTCATCCGAGCCTTCGATGCGCAGTGCGCTGGCATCGACAGCGTCGGCACTTAGATCTGCTGCTTGCTCGATGTCGGCAATTAATGCATCGACGTCTAAGCGCTGCAGCAGTTTAGGTAAGTAGCCTGTGTCGTATTCGCCTTGGCAGAACACGTCGTCATCCAGCACGCGTTTGAGCAGGGCAATGTTGGTGCATACGCCAGTGATGCGTACTTCATCTAAATAGCTGCGCAGCTTGGCGATGGTGTCGGCGCGGTCTTTGCCGTAGCAGATGATTTGCACCACCATGCTGTCGTAGAAAGGCGATACCTGCTTGCCCGGCGCCGCCATCGAGATCAGCTCAATATGATCGTACTCTGGCAATACGCATTCACGAATGGTGCCTGGGTTTGGCACAAACTCAACTTTATCGCCTTTGACCACGGCTTTTTCTGCATTGACCCGCACCTCAATGGCGTAACCATTGGATTTGGGTTGCAGTTCAGCAATGTCTTTGCCTTCGGCAATGCGGAATTGCTCGCTGACAATGTCGATGCCAGACACCAGTTCTGTTACCGGGTGCTCTACCTGCAGTCGAGTGTTCATTTCCATGAAGTAAATCGACATGCTATCGAGGTCAAAAATAAACTCGACGGTACCCGCGCCCACATAATTAACGGCATCGGCCAGTTTTTCGGCATAGTCATAGGCCGATTGCTCCAGCTCGCGCGGCAGCATGGTTGAGCCTGACTCTTCGAAAATTTTCTGATTGTTGCGTTGTACTGAGCAGTCACGTAACCCAAGAATGCGGGTATTGCCATGGTTGTCGCGCAGCACTTGCACCTCAATGTGGCGCAGCGAGGTCACGTATTTTTCCAGGTAAACATCGCCGTTACCGAACGCTGCCTTGGCTTCGGTGGAAATCTGATGGAATAGGGCGTGAATTTTATCCGCCGATTCCACCACCTGAATGCCTTTACCGCCGCCGCCGTGCACGGCTTTTAATAGCACTGGGTAGCCAATTTCTTCCGCCACATTGGCGGCGTTAGCAGAGCTGGTCAAAATGCCATGGGAGCCTGGTACGACCGGCACTTTAACGCGCATGGCCGTGTTAATGGCGTTCGACTTATTGCCCATGGTTTCCATCGACGACACCGGTGGGCCGACGAAGTTAATATTATGATTGCCGCACAAGGCAGCAAACTGGCTGCTCTCTGACAAGAAGCCAATGCCTGGGTGCAAGGCGTCGATTTGCTCATGGGCAGCAACGCGCAGTACGGACTTGGCATTAAGGTACGATTCGTCTGGCGTATTGCCGCCGATGCAAACCACGCGGTCTTGTGGCCCCAGCATATCGACGGGCACCGAGTCCATGTCTGGATCAGACTGAACCAGTACCACTTTAATGTCATTTTCTTGCGCTTTGCGCACCAGCTTAACCGCAGTACAGCCACGTGCGTGCACTAAGACTTTATCGATTTTGCCGTATTTTTTCTGTTGGTTGGCCATTTCGCCGGTGTCCGGCACCAGACGCTCGGCGTCTACATAACCTTCGAGTACTCGCTCCAACACGTCGTCTACCGTATGGCGGGCGACGGGCATGTCTGGGTCGATGGCGCGCAGTTGTTCATCCAAATCATCAAAGAATGGATGCTGCACCAGGCCGTGCATGGCTTGCGGTGAAACAGACAAATAGTTTGACAGTGTGCAAGTGCTCGGCAAGTACGACGGCACCACAATTTGCCCGGCAAATGGCATGTTGGTGCCAGAGAAATAATAGGTTTGCGCCAGCGGGTGGGTCACAAAGCTGGCCTGTGCACCACCGGTACAATCACCAAAACCAAAAATAACAATCGGCAAATCGTTATCGCGCACAAAACGCGTAATGCGATCGTTAACGATGGCCATAGAAAACAGGGCCGCCGCCCCTTCTTTGGTTTGCATGCCGCCAGAAGAAACAAAGCACACGATGGGCAGTTGACGCTTGGCGCACTCCACCATCAGCTTGCAGAATTTCTCCGCACTGGCCATATCAAAGGCACCGGCTTGGAAATCCAGGTTGGAGACCAGTGCGCCGACTTGTTGCTCACGCTCGCCGATTTTGATGGTGCCAATACCGGTAATGACGCCGCAAGGTTTAATGTTTTTATTCAGTGCTGCTTCAATGGAAGAGCGAAAACCTGGGAAGCCGACCGGATCTGCTGACATTAAATTGGCATTGAGCTCTTCGAAATCACCGAAGAAACGCTCCAGCAAGGCGTTGGCCGAGGTCTTTTTCTGGCGCTTGGTATTATCCAAAACCTGTTGAATTAACAGGTCGTGGTAGGCCATGGTCAAGCGGTTCCAGAAGTCTTTACGGCGACCAATGGACACTGGAATGATGCGGCCGTTGTAACTTTTGCCATCTTGCTCGGCGGCGTGATACTCCGCCAGCAGTTTTTCAAAAATAAAGGTGATGACCACAAATAGGGTGTCGGACAAGCGCGGAAATGCCAGTTTTTTCCACTCTTCAACCGACTTCAGGAAGTCGCCACGGTTGCCGCTTTTAATGAAATAGCTCAACCAGTGGTTGAAGGACTCACGTTCTTGCGGCGTATAGCTATCACCCGAGGTGGCTTCAGCCAGCGATTGATCCAATAACGCTTTCACCGACTCGCGTGACAGGCTGCGGCTTTCATTGGCTTCTTTCGCCACGTTGACCAGATTGCTGATGAAGTTGTCATACAAACGGCCAAACACCAGCATATTTTGACAGACTTGGCTGAATTCATAGCGCAGCTCATCGTGCAAAATGGCATCCAAAATGGTGATGTCTGGATGCGCTGGGTCTTGAATGCTTTCTTGGCGGAACTGAATGTAAGGCGCCAGCGCTTCTTCCAAAATGCGGCGGTTGGCTTCGACTTTGACGCTGACAATGCTGCCCACCAAGGCTTGAGTGCGAGTCGACAGTTTCAGTTCGTTGCGAATGTCTTCTGGAATTAAGTCGCTGTTCAACACGCTGTTGAGCGCCGCTGCCAGAGACTGCTTTAAATCACCTTTTTGGCGTTCTTGAGCCAGCGCCTGCGTAATGTCTTGGCGTGTTTCATGCGGCAGGCTGTCGCGAATGTAGACCGCCAGCGGGTGAGGGTTTTTTTCAATAAAATCGGCTACCGCTACGGCATCAAGAATGTCGTTGGCGCGCAGCATAAAGCGACTTTGTTTGTAGTCTTCCAAATAGTTGAGCAAACCTTGGAAGTTTACGCTGGCGTCGGATTTCCAGCGATTAAATAAATACAAACCAAGGTTAAAGCACAGCTCTTGCTTGGCTTTTAAGTAGTTGTTTTTGGGCTCGCCCAAAAACAGGCGAGCAATGGTCGAGCGGCTTTCATCACGCTCTTCATACTTGCTCCAGAAAGACTTCCAACTTTTGTGCAGCGTATCGTCGTAAACGATTTTTTCTGGTGCTTGCAGCCAATTACGGAATTTGCGCTGAGCCTCGCGCTCCAGACGTTGTTGCAACTGGCCTTCGGGCACTTCGTTTTCAGCCAGACGGCCGTAGTTTTCCACCGTGGTGGCATGAATGCGGCGACGCAAACTGAGATAGCGGGTGTACTTGTAGGTCAGGCCAAAAATGTTCAGGTGTTCAGTCGGGGTTTGAGCGAGAAAGAAATTGGAGCCCTGTTCCAGCGCGACCAATTTTTCTGATGGCGATAAAAAGCGTTCGACCGAGCGCTGGTAATGTTCCATTAAATACGGGTTGCTGCGTGCAAAATCGGCAGCACTGGCTTCAATGGATTGAATGCCGGTGACAATGGCTTGATGCAGATTAAAGCGTTTTTCGTCTGCATCGGTGGGCGCATAATCAATAATGCCGTCGATGATGCCGGCTTTGCGCAGCTCGTAACCGCTGACGCCGACGTACTTGGCACATTCTTGCCAGGACAAATTGTACTTGCGTGAAATGCTCGCCAAGCCTTGCGGCTGGATGGTGTTGAAAATGCCATCGCGGACCGACAATAAAATATTACTGGTGGCCAAAGGAATGGCGCCGCCTGAATAGCCCGCACCCCAAATAATGCCCAGTACCGGCACTTCATTGTTGGCCATTTCGGTAATTAAGTGCGAAATCGAGTGCGCTTGGTTATTGGCGTTGGCCACTTCGCCGGCATCGGCCCCTGGGGTGTCGATGAAAGTCACAATCGGCATGGCACGGCGGGCGAATGCGCGCGCTTGTTGGGCGGCGCGATTATGATGCTGCGGGCCCCATACACCGTTGGCATGCTCGCGGTTTTGACAAATAAAACCCACGCGGCGCACTTGGCCAGCAAAATCCATGTCGGCTTCGCAGGTGTACAAGGGGCCATCTTCGACTTCGGTAATGGTGCGCAAAATCAGATGTTTGACGATGGCCTTGGCGCTGGTACGTGCGCCGTTTTCACTCGGTGCAACCACCTGTTCTATGTAGTCATCGATGTTGAGCTGACGTAAGCGTTTAAGCTCGGCTTCACACTGAGTTGGTGCGACCAGGCCTTTAACACTGTGGTCAACGGCGTTGTCTTCGTACTCAGGGAAAAGCGAAAAGTCCGCCGATAATTGCTCGGCGATCAAAAAGAGTTGGTCTGTTTGTGTGTCGCTGTTCTGTGCTGTCATTGTGTCCGATATCCATACAAAACAAAGCACGCACAAATAAGCAGCCAAAGTCCGATGATACAGAACCGCTTATGTGTGCGTCTGGTCAGGTTGGCGTCGCCCAGGCGGGTGGCCACCGTTCAGTGGCCACTCGTTGCCAGGTAGGCATTAATCGCCCCTATGGACGCCCGAGTATGTCATTTTTGTACCGCTTGGAAAACCAAACTCGCGTTGGTTCCACCAAAACCAAAACTGTTCGACATAACCGTGCGTAACTGCGCCTCACGATTGCGGGTAACTATGTCAAAGCCTGCGGTTCCTTCGTCCGGGTTAGTAAGGTTGGCGGTGCCGGTAATAAACCCGTGTTCCATCATTAATAGGGTGTAAATGGCTTCTTGCACGCCGGCGGCACCCAATGAGTGACCGCTGAGTGACTTAGTTGAACTGATCGGTGGGCACTGGCCGTCAAAGGCGTCGCCACAGGCTTTCAATTCAGTGATATCGCCCGCTGGCGTGCTGGTGCCGTGGGTGTTGAGGTAATCCACCTGTGGGTTGCCAGCCATTTGCAATGCCATTTGCATGCAGCGAGTCGCACCTTCGCCTGATGGCGCGACCATGTCGGCACCGTCTGAGGTGGCACCATAACCCGTCAGTTCGGCGTAGATTTTGGCGCCGCGCGCCACGGCGTGTTCGTATTCTTCGACTACCACCATGCCGCCACCGCCAGCAATAACAAAGCCGTCACGGTCGGCATCGTAAGGGCGTGAAGCCGTATCTGGGGCATCGTTATACTTGCTCGACAGCGCGCCCATGGCGTCAAACTGCATGCTCAATGCCCAGTGCTCTTCTTCACCGCCGCCGGCGAATACCACGTCTTGCTTGCCCAGCTGGATCAGCTCCATGGCGTGGCCAATGCAGTGTGCGCTGGATGCACAGGCTGAGGTAATGGAGTAGTTCACCCCTTTAATGCTAAAGGGTGTGGCCAAGTTGGCTGAGGTGGTGCTGCCCATGGTGCGGGTTACGCGATACGGACCGACTTTGCGAATGCCTTTGGCGCGCAAAATATCGACGGCCTCAACGATGTCGCTGGTTGAGGCGCCGCCAGAGCCGGTTAACAAGCCGGTACGCAGGTTGCTGACTTGCTCTTCGCTAAGACCGGAATCGGCAATGGCTTCTTTCATCGACAAATATGCATAGGCCGCTGAGTCGCCCATAAAGCGTTTGAGCTTGCGGTCGATGTGCTCATCCAGATCGATTTGCGGCCGGCCGGCGACCTGACTGCGAAAACCCAGCTCTTCGTATTCAGGAATGTGTCGAATACCCGATGTCTGAGACTGCAGTGAGGCCAGTACCTCATCCTTGTTGTTGCCCAGGCATCCAACGATGCCAATACCTGTGATCACCACGCGACGCATAATGTAACTCTTATTAAAAGTGTATTGGTTGCTCCGGAACCCACCGGATGTGCCCAGCATAATACGGCTGGATTGAGGTAATATTGCAGCCGCACAACAGAAGGCCGAATCATCCACAATTGGCGGGTTCTGCCACATGGCGGTCACTATAAAGCAGTGACGAAAAGGGCAAAAAGAAAAATATTGTTAAGTATTAAGAATCAATCGGAAGTGTTAAGGGTTATTTGTGATGAATGGTCAAGATGTGCGCTGGCGCAAGGCACAGCAGTTGCTCGATGAAAACGCCTTGGATATAGCGACGATGGCCGCCTGCTTAGGGCAGGCGGAGCAGAGCTTAGAAGCCATGTTGGGCCAGTCTCCCAGTCGCGGTATTTCCGACAAGTTGGCCCGTTTGATGGAGCAAACCTTTAGCAAACCAGCAGGGTGGCTAGACCAAGGCGATGATGGCGGTATTAGCTACGATCTGTTTGGAGAGTGAGTTGCCAAAGCGGTCGCCACACTTTGAAGGCTGTGACGCTTAACGCCAGCAGCGCACTGACAACGGTTAGCAGCTGCGTATCTGGGTAGCGATCGTCGTGAAAAACCAACGCGATGCTGGCCAGTGTCAGCAGAAGCAGGCTGGTAAAGCGCCATCCGTTGCTGTTGATCCAAGCTTGGCGCTGTGACCACCACACGCAAATCCAGGCCGTCAGCAGTCCTAATGCGCCGCCCACCAAGACATCCAGAGGCCAGTGAGCACCGACGGCGATGCGGCTGAAGGCGGCGAGGGCGCCGATGGTTAAAATCAGTACGCGCCAAGAGCGCCAATGCAACGCCAGCAAACCCGCTGCTGCCATGGCAGTGAAGGAATGCCCAGAGGGAAAGCTATGATTGCGCAGCGTTGGTCCGATGATGTGAAACGCATCCGCCCCCAGCACTTGCGCTGGGCGTCCTAAGTCGAAGCCCTGCTTGCCAGCATGCACGACCACCGCACCTACCAACAGCAGCAGCAGTGCTTGGCCGAACAGCTGAGGCCGATAACTGGCGGCAATCAGCAAGGCCGCTACCGCCCATAAAGTATCAGCCAGTAGGGTCAAGTTGGCCCACAGCCAATCCGGTAGCAGTTGAGTGTGTTGGTTGAGCCATAAAAAGCTGGTGGCATTGGCGCCGGTTACATAAAGCCAGGCGGCGATCATTAGCAGCGCCAGCGCCAGTAAGGGCGATAACTTATCCGTCATGGCCTTGGTCCTGGGCAGTTGCATCGTCATCGTCTAAGCGGCGCACAATCACAATTGGACCCGACTGAAACAGCACTTTATGTTGCTCCATTTCAACACGATCTTCGCGGCCAAAGCCGACTTCGCCTGGGTACAAGCCGCGTCGCTCGGTTACGCGGTTGAGGTACACGTTAAAACTGGGCATATCGATGGATTGGGTGTATACGGGCTCGTTCAGTAAGCGTGCAAATTGTGCGGCTTCCCACACTGGGCGCTGTTGGGCTTCGCTGGCAGCGGGGGCCAGTACCAGCCATACAAACATTGCCTGAATGCCACCGACTAACACCAAGGTCAGCCAGGTTGCAGCGCGGCGTAGCAAGAAAATAATCAGCAGTGAAGCAATGCCAGCACCGGCGGCGATGGCAGCAAATTGCATATTGATGTACTCCGCAGCGCGTTGTGCCACGGCGACTTCAATCGGGTTGGTTAAGCGTGCTTCGATGCTGGGCACCAACAATGGAAAGGCCGCCATCAAACCAAAAAACAACGCTGGGAAGGCAGCGGCCAGCCAGCGGCTGCGCAACCACTCGCGATGGCGTGCCATCAAAATAATGAGCGGAGTGCAGCCATACAGAATGTAGTGGGGCAGTTTGGTGCTGGCGAGGGAAAACAATACCAGTACCACCAAAAACCAGATCCACAAAAAGCGATCTAGCGTATGTTTGCCGTCGTCATCGCCGTGTCGCAGGTGTTTTAAACTCGGCAAAATGCGCAGCAATAAGCCGCCAAACGGCGCCAGCACAAATGGCAGCACCAAGGGGTAAAACAAAAAGCCACCGTCGTGGCCTTCCATGGCGTCATTAAAACGGTTGACGTTGTGCTTGAGAATAAAGCCGTCGATAAAGGCCTGGCCTTGGTCAAGATAAATCAGTACATACCAAGGCGCGGCAATGGCCAAGTACAGCAGCCAACCTGGAAAATAAAACAACGCCTTGAGCAGCTGCGGGCGCAGGCCCGAGCTGAGGTAATACAGGCTGGCAGTGATCAGCGGAATGGCAACGGCCACCGGACCTTTGGTCAGCGTGCCCAGCGCCATCAGTGCATAAATGGCCAACAACAGTCGGCGTGACGGTGCTTGGCTGTAGTGATAAATGCACAATAACGTCATCGCCAAAAACATATTGAGCACGGCATCGGCGGTGGCTACATGGGCAATGGCGTTAATGCCCAGTGCGGTGCCGGCCATTAAGGTGGCAGCGACGGCGGTGGCTTCATTCAGATAGCGGCGGGTAAAGAAAAAAATCGCCAAGCACCAGAAAATGCCGGCCAGTGCGGAGGGGAAGCGAAAGGCCCACACCTCGATATCGAACACATAAATCGACGCTGCTTGCAGCCAATAAATTAAAATCGGCTTGTCGAAGCGCAGGCGGTCATTGAGGTAGGTGGTAATAAAATCGCCACGTTCAAACATGCCGCGGGTTGCTTCGCTGAAGGCCCCCTCGTCGTGATCAAACAGCAAATAGCCGTTGAGGTTTAAGAAAAACAAGCCGGCCAATGCCGGCAATAGCCACCAGGGGAACTGTAACTTACGCATTTGAGGTGTCGTCGCCTTCACTCGTCGCCTTAGGTTGCGCCCAGTCGGCCTCAGGTTGCTCACCGTGCTCGTCTTCTTCGCGACGGTAAATGGCATATTGCTGGCGCTGGGACGATTCGAAGTATGTGCGCGAAATCAGCTCAGACAAGACACCGGTTGTCAGGAACTGCAAGGCGGCAATGACACACACCACGGCAATTAAAAACAGTGGCCGAGTGCCAATGTCTTCGCCCAAAATAAATTTCACAAAGCCCAAGTGCAGCATCAATAAACCGCCAATGGAACCCAGCGCCAGGCCGATGGAGCCAAAGAAGTGGCCAGGGCGGGCGCGGTAGCGCATGAAAAAATACACCGACAGCAAATCCAAAATAACGCGGAAGGTGCGCGAAATGCCGTACTTAGATTCCCCCGCCACGCGGGCATTGTGGGTCACCACAATTTCGCCGATGCGGCTCGGTGGCACTTCGGCGGCCACCCAAGCAGGAATAAAGCGGTGCATTTCACCGTACAAACGCACTTTTTTGATCACCGAAGAACGATAAATTTTCAGTGAGCAGCCGTAGTCATTGATGCGCACGCCGGTGATCTTACCGATTAAGCGGTTAGCAATGCGGGAAGGGATTTTACGCAGCACCAAATCGTCCTGGCGATCTTTGCGCCAGCCGGTGAGCAAATCCAGGTCTTTGGCCAGCAAGTGGTCGACCATGCGCGGAATGTCCGCCGGGTCGTTTTGCAAGTCGCCATCGAGGGTGGCGATCAGCTCGCCACGCGCTTCATCAATGCCGGCTTGCATGGCCGCTGTTTGGCCAAAGTTGCGGCGCAGTTCCACCACGCGCACATGGCGACCGTATTGCTTTGCTTCTTGATGCAAGGCTTGGGGCGTGCCATCTGAGCTGCCGTCGTCGACCACCAGCAACTCCCAGCTTCCGCGATAGTCGGCCAGCCCCTCATGCACACGGGCCACCATGGCAGAAACGTTCTCTACCTCATTAAACATAGGGATAACAACAGACAAGGAGGGAGTTGGCGACTGGCTCAAAACGATTTCCACTTTGGTTAGTAACAGCGATGGCAGGCCGAACGCCCGCCGATGCGCGATCATACCGAAAAGGTCGGGTCGGTAAAACTAAGGGCGAGCTGGCTTAATGGTGTGTTGCATGGGTGTTGCTAGTGCGCGACAGCCAAGGGCGCAGGGCGACAACCAGAAGCCCTGTCAGTGCAAAGGTACAGCCCAGCACAAACAAATGCAGGTTGACGGCCGCGCCCAATGCTTCGATGCGGTTGATGCCCCAGGGCAGCAAGCCCGCCAAAATGCCGGCTTCATAGGTGCCCGCACCGGCCACGCCGTGAATGGGCAAGACGCTGCTTAACTCACCACTGGTGGCACCGATCCAAGCCTGATGGTAAGGAATGGGCAAAAATTGACCCAGCAGCCAGGCAAATACCGCCAGCTTCAGTGACCAGTTCAACAGTGTCCACAGTAGTGCCCGAGTAAAAGGCCAAGGCGACTTGGGCAGCGCATGCAGCAACTCAACCACTTTAACTGACCAAGCTGCGGGATGGCGTTGCAGCCAATGGGTCAGTGCATTTTGCAGCGGCAGCACCAACAGCGGAGCGATGATCAATAAGGCACTGAGCGCGAGCCGCCAGTGGGAATCGAGTGGCAAAAGGCCCTGTAAGCTAACGGCCGCCAGCGCCAGCAGTGCATACAAGTCCAGCAGTCTGAGCCACAGCAGGGCGGGCACGCTATGGCGATAGGGCAGCTGGAAGTGACGCTTCATTAATAGCGGAAACGCTGACTCGCCGCTGCGCATGGGCAGTAGGTTGTTAAAAAAGTTATGCACCACGGTGATGTGCAGTAAGCGCGGAAACTGGCCCTGACAATAATGATGAAAAAAATCGAAAAAGCGCAGCGCTCGCAGCCAGTAACTCAACAGCATCAAGCCGACGGCCAAGGCCAGTGATTTAGGTGGAATGGCTTGCCACGCAGCTAACACCGCCAGCCAGCCGAAGTTTTGCTCGACCACCCACACCAAGCCCAGCAACAACAGCAGGCCAAGCCAGAATTTCCACGATGACAGCACAGGGCGCTCCGCCGATGAATAAAGCCGCGGATGGTTGCGCCAGCACGGTTTAAAGTCAAGTTCACGGCTTGAATCCAAGGGCAGATCACGTAAAGTTCGCCAGCGCTCACCTTGTTGGACATGCCCTTGAAAGTACTGATTGTTAAAACCTCGTCGCTGGGCGATGTGTTTCATACCTTGCCTGCCATTGAAGATTCTTACCGCCAAAGACCCGATATTGAGTTTCACTGGCTGGTAGAAGAAGCGTTTGCGGATATTCCAGCTTGGCATCCGGCGGTGACTAAGGTGATTCCCGTGGGCTGGCGGCGCTGGCGCAAACAGTTGTGGCGTAAAGAGCATCGCCAGCAGTTGGCGGCTTTTGTGCGTGAGCTGCGCGCTGAGCAATACGATGCCGTGATTGATGCCCAAGGCCTGATAAAAAGCGCGCTGTTTACTCGCTTGGCACGCGGTCCACGCTATGGCTTAGACAAACACTCTTGCCGTGAGCCGCTGGCCGCTCAGGCTTATCAGCATCCGCAAACCGTGGCTAAAGGTCAGCATGCCATTCCACGCGTGCGCCAGCTGCTGAGCCAGGTGCTGGAGTATGCGCTGCCGCCTAAGTTGTCTTACGGCATTGATCGTAGGCGTTGGCAGCGCCCAGACATATCCGGTGCTTATTGGCTGTTTTTGCACGGTACGACTTGGGAGACCAAATTATGGCCTGAGGCCTATTGGTGCGAGCTGGCAGATAAAGTAACGGCCAGCGGCGCGTCGGTGGTCTTGCCTTGGGGCAACGACGAAGAGTTGGCGCGTGCTCAACGCATCGCCGAAGGGCGCGACAAGGTGCAGGTGCTGCCTAAAATGGGGCTGAACGAGCTCAATGCGTATCTGGCGCATGCGACGGCCGTGGTGGGCGTTGATACCGGCTTGTCGCACGTGGTGGCCGCCCTTGAGGTGCCGGCGGTGGCCATTTACGGCGCCACGGATGCGGATCTTACCGGGGTGCTCGGGCCACAGGTGACGGTTATGAGCAGCCAGCGCTCTTGTGCGCCGTGTTTGTCTAAACAGTGCTTGCAAGCGGATGATGGCGCGATTCAGCCGCCTTGTTACCGGGACGTGCCGCCGCAACAGGTATTCGAGCATTTGCAGCACAGCCGCGATTAGCTTGTTGCTGTGCCTTCGCTGTCGGCTTGGTGACGCTGGCGATACTCGCCTGGGGTCATGCCGGTCCAAGCTTTAAAACGGCGGTGAAACGACCGTGCCTCGCTGAAGCCTAAGCGGCTGGCCATGTCGCTGATCGGCATTTGGCTGTGGCACAGCCAGTCCGTTGCGGTTTCGCGGCGCAAATCATCCAGCAGCTGTTGATAGCCGGTGCCGGCCTCTTGTAGGCGGCGCTGCAGCGTGCGTTCATTAAGGCCGAGTTGCTCGGCGACCTTCTCCCGTCGTGGCAGACTTTCTTCCATCAGGTTGCGCAATAGCGAGCGGGTTTGCATCACGATGGGATGGCGCTGGCGGATTTCGGCCATCACGGTGGCGGCTTGTTGCTCCAAGGTGCGCAGCAAGGTGGGGTCGGGTTGGCGCAAGGGCGTATCGAGCACAGATTCGTGAATGATCAAGGCGTTGCGCGGCGCGCCAAACTCCAGGGGGGCCTGAAACACCTCTTGATAGGTCAGCAAATGCTCGGCGGCCGGCGTGGGGGATTCAAATTGCACGCGCTCGGGTTTGCGTTCGGGTAAATCGGCCAGCCAGCGGGCAAAAATCAGCCAGGAACCGAGCACGTTGTCGATCATGTGTGGCCGCACCACTGGGTCGTCGTATTGGCAAATCCAACGCATGGCAATGTGCGGCCCATGTTTTTCAATGCGGGTAATGCCCATGTCGCCGACGATGGCTTCGTACTCTGGCGTCAGGTGCAGTGCCTCGCGCGCGGTGCGGGCATTCATCGCCATATAGCCCACCAGACTGTAGGAGCCAGGCTGCACATACTGAGCGCTTTTAAGGCCGAATAAGGGGTCGTTACTGCGCTCGATCAGCCAGCGAATTAGGGTTTGAAAATCACGCCCGCGAATGCGTGCCACGCTGTTGTCCAAAATGCCAGCAGGCAAGCCGGTGGCCTTGAGTGCCAGAGCTGGATCGATATGATAATCCTGGGCGGCGCGCAAATACTGGCGAATGGCATTGGCGGAAGCGGTGCCCAAGTCTGAAGTGCTCATGAATGATCTTCCCGTTACAGCCAATAACTGGCTGAATTTGCTCCGCGACTGTCCGCAAGAGTCAGTGCTTGTGGTTTTTGCCTCAGTATACTGGCTGACTATCCGAATCAAAAAGTGCGGATGTTGTAACAACATCTGACAACAAAAAGGAATCAACAGTTATGGCACGACGTTGGAACGGCTGGGGCGATGACGGTTACGTCAAACAAGTATCCGCCCACGGTGGTGCATTGATTCGTTCCATTATCGGTGAGCCGACGCCGCTCAAAGACGCCACCTTGGACGAGGTCGTGGCGCAGGTACCGGCTTCGCGTTTGCCGCAACATGCGTTAATTTCCACGGATGCCGAGCAGCGTGTTCGCCATGCCCGTGGCCAAAGCTTTCCGGACTGGCTCGCCATGCGCAGTGGCAAATTCGGCACTTTCCCTGACGGCGTCGCCTTTCCGGAAACCAGTGCTCAGGTGCGTGAACTGCTCGATTTGGCGCGCCAGCATGATTTTGATGTCATTCCCTACGGCGGTGGCACGTCGGTGGCGGGCCATATTACTCCGGTAGCGAGCCAGCGTGCCATTTTGACCGTCGATATGGGGCATATGAATCAACTGCTGGAACTGAACGAAGAAAGCCAAATTGCGACCTTTGGTGCGGGCACGCCAGGACCGCAGGTGGAATCCCAGTTGCGCGCTCGTGGTTATACCTTGGGGCATTTTCCGCAATCTTGGGAGTTGTCGACCATTGGTGGTTGGATTGCTTCACGCTCCAGTGGCCAGCAATCGCTGCGCTATGGCCGCATCGAGCAAATGTTTGCCGGTGGGCGCATGGAAACCCTGCGCGGCAGTCTGGATATTCCCACCATTCCTGCCAGTTCGGCCGGGCCGGACATGCGCGAGGTCACCATGGGCACGGAAGGGCGCATGGGCATCTTTACCGAGGTCAAAGTGCGAGTAACGCGCCTGGCGCAGGAAGAGAAGTTTTTTGTCATGTTTATGCCCAACTGGCAGCAAGCGAAAGCGGCGGTGCGTGAGTTGGTGCAGCAGAAAATTCCGCTGTCGATGATGCGCGTTAGCAACGCCAATGAAACCCGTGCTCATGCTCACTTAGGCACTTCTGAATCGCAATTTAAGCTGCTGGATCGTTACTTGAAGTTTCGTGGCCTGGATGATCAGCGCTGCATGCTGACTTTCGGTGTGACGGGCTCTAAGTATCAGAATCGCACCTCGCTGAAGCAGATTCGCCAGGTGCTGAGCCAGCACGGCGGCGTGGGCGGTGTGATTGCCAATATGATGGGCAAAATCTGGGCCGAAGGTCGGTTTAAGTTCCCTTATTTACGTGAAACCACCTGGCAGCAAGGCATCGCCGTCGACACGCTGGAGACCGCCACTGATTGGGATAACGTCGATGCGCTCATGCACGACATCGAGCAGGCCATCAAAACAGCCTTGAGCGATGAAGGCGAGCAGGTGATGGTGTTTACCCCATTTATCGCACCTGTATGGTCAAGGGAGCAGTATCTACACCACTTATTTTTTCCGCTGTGGCGAAGATTACGACGCTACTTTGGCGCGCTGGCGTAAGCTCAAGAGCCGTGCGTCCGAGGTCATTGCCCAGGGGCGGGCGACCATTTCCCATCAGCATGGCGTGGGCAAGGATCATGCACCGTATTTGCCGGCTGAAAAGGGCGAGTTGGGCATGGAAGTCATTCGCGGATTGCTGCAGCAGTTCGACCCGGATAAGCGCCTGAATCCGCAGACCCTGATTCAGGACGATTGAATAACAACCCATAAAAGCCATAACGACACTACATTCTCATTTTTTGGCCGGCTCTGCCGGCCGTTTTTTCGTTCCGGCTATGGACGGAGACAGCATGCAAACCAATTCAATGTGGCACATAGGTGGCCGTGAGCAGGCGTTGGCAAAGCTCAAGGCTGAGCAGCACTGGGACATTATTATTGCCGGCGGTGGCATTACTGGCGCAGGCATCGCGCGTGAAGCGGCCCGTCGCGGCTTGAAAACTTTACTGCTGGAGCGCCAGGATTTTGCCTGGGGTACCTCCAGTCGTTCTTCCAAAATGGTGCATGGCGGCTTGCGCTACATTGCCGCCGGTGACATCAAAACCACCATGCATTCGGTGCAGGAGCGCGAGCGCTTGATGACCGAATTGCCGGGGTTGGTGGATCGTATGGGCTATGTGATGGCCCATTACCAAGGCGGCTTTCCTGGTCCTTTTGTGTTTAATACCCTGCTGAGGGTGTACGACTTTTTTGCCGGCAAGCGTTATCGTCAGTTTTTCCCAAGTGCGGCTTTTCAGTTCCTGAGTCCACTGATTCGACAGCAGTCTTTGCTCGGTGGCACTCAGTTTGCCGACGCCGTAACCGATGACTCACGTCTGGTGCTGCGGGTGCTGCGTGAAGCGCAGCGCGACGGTGCTGTGGTGGTGAACTACCTAGGGGTCAGTGAGCTGCAAAAAGACGGCGAACGTGTTTGTGGCGCGGTGCTGACGGATACCCTCAGTGGTGACAGCTATTCCGTTCGCGCCGATGTGGTGGTTAATGCCACGGGTGCCTGGGCGGATCAGCTGCGCGGTCAAATGCAGGCGCAGCCGCGCATTCGCCCTGCGCGGGGCAGTCATATTGTGGTGCCGTCCTGGCGCTTGCCGGTGGCGCAGTCGTTTACTGCGCTACACCCCAAAGACCAGCGGCCGATTTTTATTTTCCCGTGGGAAGGCCGCACCGTGGTGGGCACCACAGACCTAGATAACCCCAAGCTTGATAACCAAGAAGCGCGCATGACGCGTGATGAGCTGAATTATTTGCTGGAGGTGGCGCGTTATCAGTTCCCCCAGGCTGAACTCAGTGAATCTGATGTGATTTCCAGCTGGGCGGGTGTGCGTCCGCTGGTGTCTTCTGGAGCGCTCAACCCGTCGAAAGAAAAACGCGACCACAGTGTTTGGGATGATCACGGCCTAGTGAGTGTCAGTGGTGGCAAGCTGACCACCTTTCGCTTGATTGCCCTCGATGTTTTAAACGCTGCGCGACCCTACATTCAGCGCTTCCCTGATGGTGAGTTTGAACAGCGTTTATTTACCCCCGCGCAGGCATCGGCGGACGCTCGCTTTCGCCGCTTGCCTGGGTATTTGCAAAAGCGCCTGCTCGGCCATTATGGCGCTGAGCTGTCGACCCTGTTGGCCGAGGCGCGTGATGATGAGCTGGAGCTGATACCCGGCTGTCGCTGTTGCTGGGCCGAGTTGCGCTACAGCGCCGGTCATGAAGCTGTTGAGCACTTAGATGACTTGTTGCTGCGGCGCACTCGCATTGGTTTGCTGGTGGAGCAGGGCGGTTTGATTTATGCCGATCGCATTCGTCGCATCTGTAGCGAGGCATTGGGCTGGAGTGAAGCGCGCTGGCAGCAAGAGCTTGAGCGCTACCAGCACATTTGGCGCAGCGCCTACAGCTTGCCGGAGTAAGCCATGTCGGAATATGTGTTGGCCATTGATAACGGCACGCAAAGTGTCCGGGTGCTGGTGTTTGATCGCCACGGCAACGAAGTGGCTAAGAGCAAGATCGAACTGGAAGCCTATGTGTCGGCTCACCCCGGCTGGGCGGAGCAGCAGCCAGATTATTATTGGCAAGCGCTGCAGCAGGCATTTGCCGGGCTGTGGTCTCAGGGCTTGGTGGCACCTGAGCAAATTGCCGGCGTGGCGCTGACCACGCAGCGCTACACCATGATCAATCTGGATGAGCACTTTCAACCGCTGCGCCCGGCGATTGTTTGGATGGACCAGCGCAAAGCCACACCAGAGCGCCCGTTGGGTGGCCTGTGGGGCTTGTTAACCCGGCTTCTGCGGCTAACGCCAGTGATTGACGATATGCGTGCTAAGGCGCGGGATAACTGGCTGCAACAGCATGAGCCTGATGTGTGGCGCCGAACGCGCTACTACGTCAATTTATCTGCCTACTTAACTCATCGCCTCACTGGCCAGCTACGTGACTCCGCAGGCTCGATTGTCGGTTACTTGCCCTATGACTATCGCCGTCAGTGCTGGGCGAAGAAATCCGACTTAAAGTGGAAGCTGCTTGCTGCAACGCCGGATATGATGCCGGAGCTGGTACAGCCGGGCGAGCAGTTGGGCGCCATTACCGCGGATGCGGCTAGGTTAACAGGCTTACCAGAGGGTTTGCCGCTGATTGCGGCGGCCTCCGATAAAGCCTGTGAAGTGCTCGGCGCAGGGGGCAGTGACCCACACATTGGCTGCTTAAGTTATGGCACCACCGCCACCATCAATACCACCACCTCGCGCTACTTAGAGACCATTCCGTTTATTCCGCCTTACACGGCAGCGGTGCCAGGTCATTACAACACCGAGATGATGGTGTATCGCGGCTTTTGGATGGTGAGCTGGTTTAAGCAGGAATTTGCTCATTACGAACAGCGCAAAGCCGCTGAGCAAGGGGTGCCAGCAGAGCAGTTGTTTGACGATTTGCTCAATCAGGTGCCCGCCGGCTCCATGGGGTTGATGATGCAGCCTTACTGGTCGCCTGGGGTGCGCCAGCCCGGCCCCGAGGGTAAGGGTGCCCTGATTGGCTTTGGTGACGTGCACAAGCGCGCACATGTGTATCGCGCCATTTTGGAGGGTTTGGCCTACGAGCTGCGCCAGGGCAAAGAGCAAATTGAAAAGCGCAGCAAAGTGCCCATTACTCGTCTGCGAGTGTCCGGCGGTGGCTCACAAAGCGATGCGGCGATGCAGCTGACGGCGGATATTTTTGGCATGAGCGCGGAACGGCCACACACCTTCGAGGCGTCGGGTTTGGGCGCCGCCATCAACTGCGCCGTCGGTTTGGGTTGGTATGGAGATTATCGCCAAGCCACCGATGCCATGACTCGGGTGGGGCAGGTATTTGAGCCGCATTTGCCAACGGTGCGCTTGTACGATCGCTTGTACCGTGAGGTGTATCAGCAAATGTACAAACGCATGCAGCCTTTGTATCGTGCGATTCGTGATATTACGGGCTACCCGGATTAGGTGCACCTCTTAAGTTTGGTGCCTTAGCCTAACTGGGCAAACAACTCGCGACTGTGTTCGATGGCTTGGCGATAGTGGTCGTGCAGGTGCGTGCGGCTAAGCCCGAGCTGCTGCAAAGCTGGCCAATCAATGGCGGGCCATTGGTCGCGCTCGAGCAATTGCAGGGTTTGCAGCAGCAGGCCATAGCTGCCTTGTTGATGCAATAAGGCTTGAGTGAGCTCGTCGTCAAAGCGCAGGCGCTGACAAATATCGCTCATCGGTAAGTCGGTAAAGGCGTCCAGCAACGAAAACAGCCCCAGCGTGAAGGCGGTGTCTGCATTCAAGCCGGCATCGGCTGCCAGGTCTCTGCAGCAGTGAGCGCGTACCAAGGCTTGTTCGCGCAGGGCAAAGGGTTTGTCATCCAGACGGCCCAAGGCCAGGATATTCGCCCAAGCTCGAACGCGATCTAAGCCAGCCAAAACCAGCGCGTGCTTAATGGAAGAGATGGTGCTAACGCAGCCAACGGCGGCTGAGTTCACCAGTTGTAGAAGTTTAAAACTCAACTGCGGCTCGCTGTGCAGTAGGGTTTCGACGGTTTGAATGGAGGCGTCGGGTTGATTGAGCACTTGCAGCAGTTGCAGTACGGCGACTTTGTTATCGGCCAGTCGTTTGCCATACAGAGGCTTAGGTCGGTCAAAAAAGTAGCCTTGAAACAAGGTATAGCCGGCTTCTAAGCAGAAACTGAACTCTTCATGATCTTCCACTTTCTCCGCCAGCCAAATTTGCCCGTCTCGTTTGTGTTGGTTGAGTAAGGCGGCGCTGTCTTCCAGATTGCGGCAGAGGCGCAAGTCGACTTTGACGATGTCTGCCATGGAGAGCATGGCCAGCTGTTGCGGGCTGGCGCTGAAGTCGTCCAGCGCGATGCGATATCCGTAGCGCTTCAAACGCTGCAGTGCGTCAAGGTTTTGTGCGTTGGCCTGTGTATACTCGATCACTTCTGCCACGAGGGTTTCGGGGGCCAGTAACGGCGGGTTTTGCAGCCAGTGCTCGGTAAAGTTGATGTAGGCCGGTAAGCCGCCGGTCACTTGCTCGATGCCCAGGTCTTGAAATGCGCTCACCATCACATCGCGTGTCGCCTGATCACCACATAATGCTTGTGCCAGCTGGTCGAGAGGCGGCAGCGGACGATACAGCAGCTCGTACGCAACGACTTGCAAATGGGTGTCTAGAATGGGCTGGCGGGCCAGCAGTGGTGGTGGATCCTGATGCATGGTCTTACCGTCGTCGTTATAGTGCATAGTGTAACGGCTTTCACAGGCGTTTTTGTGGCCTTTGTCTACACTTTAAAGAAAATCGCATTGCGGAGCACGGTATGAGTGGAGTTTTAAGCAGCGTTGACGCCCGCACCCAGTTGGTGGGGCAGAACCGCCTGGAGTTGCTGCTGTTTCATTTGGGCGGTACACAGCTGTTTGCCATCAATGTGTTCAAAGTCCAAGAGGTGATGCGCCTGCCGGCGCTGACCAAAATGCCGGATCGCCACCCCGTAGTGCGTGGTGTAACGCATTTGCGTGGGCAAACTGTGCCGGTGGTGGACCTTCGCCATGCCATCCAGATGGGGCCGCTCAAAACCTCTGAAGACGAAGCTACCATCATAGTGACTGAATACAATATGACGGTGCAGGCCTTTCTGGTCGGCGGGGTTGATCGCATTGTGAACATGAATTGGAACGAGATCTTACCGCCTCCGGGTGGATCGGGTCGCAACCACTACCTGACTGCCATTACTCGCATCGATGAGCGCATCGTTGAAATCATTGATGTTGAAAAAGTTTTGGCTGAAATTGCTCCTTATGATTTGGATTTGTCTGAAGATCTTTATGATCAAGAGCTGCTGGCGAGGATCAAAAACAAAGACATTTTGATCGTCGATGATTCTCACGTGGCGTTGGGGCAAATGAAGCAAGTGCTCACGCCCATGGGGCTAAACATCATCGAAGCCAACAACGGTCTTGAGGCCTACCAAATGTTGATGCACTGGAAAGAGCAAGGCAAAGACATTGATAACGATTTGGTGATGATTATTACCGATGCTGAAATGCCAGAAATGGACGGCTATATGCTCACCACTGAAATTCGTCGTGATCCACAGTTGAAAGGCACCACCATTGTGCTGCACACCTCGTTGTCTGGTAATTTTAATCGTGCGATGGTGAAAAAAGTCGGCTGTGATGGCTTTTTATCCAAGTTTGCACCGGAGGCAATGACCTCCGAGGTGCAGCGGCTGATACGGGTTAAGCTAGGCATGGAGGCGCCGTCGGAGGCAGATTCTGCTTCTTAGTTCGCATGAAGATCGCTATTACCGCAAAATAACCGGCTATGCCGGTTTTTTTGTGTGTGTAACTTAAGGTGAAGTCATGGCGCAGATCGAGCGTTTGTTTATTTATCCTGTGAAATCCTGTGCGCCGGTTGAGGTGCAGTGCATTGATCTGGATGACTTGGGTCCAGTCGGTGACCGACGGTTTATGCTGGTGAATGAGCAAGGGAAATTTCTTACTCAGCGTCAGCTACCTGCCATGGCACGCATTGAGGCGCAATGGTTAGGGCGAGAGTTGCACTTATCTTGGCCGGGGCAGTCGCAGCATTCGGTGTCAATGAGCGATGAGCGCTGTGACGTTGAGGTTTGGGGTGACGTTGTTTCGGCGCGCTTGGCGGCGGATGACACTCACAGCGCTTTGAGCGATTTTTTGGGGCGGGCGTGTCGCTTGGTGCAAATGGACGACCATAGTCAGCGTGCAGTTGCACATGAATACTCAGGCTCGGCGGGGCGACAGGTTGGCTTTGCCGATGGCTTTCCGCTGTTGGTGGTGAATCAGGCCAGTGTCGATTTTCTTAGCGAGCGCTTAGGGCGTGAGATAGATGTGCGGCGTTTTCGCCCAAATGTTGTTATAAACGATCCGAATTTTCGCCCGTTGGAGGAAAACCAATGGCGCTCTTTGAGTATCGACGGCGGCTCCATTGATTTGGTGAAGTTGTGCACTCGCTGTGTCATTCCGACCAGGGACTTATCGACGTTAGAGCGAGAGGCGGACTTTCTAGATGTACTTAAAAACGATTGTCGTGTCGATGGCAAAATCATTTTTGGCCAGAACGGTTTGCATCGAAATTTGACGGGATTAAGCGTGGGTCAGAAGGTGACGGTGGAGCGTTAAAAAAACTCGATTTCGTCGCTGTTGTCGTCTGTGTGTGGCTTGGCGCCCTGTGTTTCGAAGTGATGGCGATATATCTGCAAGGCTTCGGCAATGGAGTGGCCGGATAAAATGTACTCATACATCAACCGCTCGGCCTCCATGGTGTAGTTGGATTTGATGTCGTGTTGCAGGTCTTGCCAGGCTTGGCGGCGATAGCGTTGCTGTGGGCTGGCCATCAGGTGCCCCATGTGTTCAAGGCTATCGCTGACGTGCTCCAAGCGCTGGCATAGGCGGTCATAAAACTGAAAGCTGACCACTGACTGCCCGATGCTAGCTTGAATGCGCTCGGCCAGCTCCCGAACTTGCTGTGGTTGTTGGTCATCAGACAGCCCTATCAGTTGTTGGGCGCTGTCCGCGATGCTGCTGAACTGTTGGGTGAGCTGATTGATGCTGTCGCTGCTTTCATGCAATGAGGTGTCGATTTGGCTGACCGCCAGTGCCAGCAGTGTCAGTGTTTCACTGATCTGACTCCAGTCCGGCTGTTGGTTGTCGCTGGATGGGGCGGATAAGCTGCGGCGGTCAGGCTTGGTCATGTGAATATCCTTTCTCTGAATCCCAAGCCTAGACCAGGCTCCTCAAGGCAGCCAGAAGCGACTTTTCTTTAACTTACGATGGCGGGTTGAGTTGCTGCAGGCGGTACAGTAAGGCAGATGTATCGCTGCGGCCTTGGCCAAGTGCCTGTAACTCGGCATAGAACTGATCTACGAGTGCGGTGACCGGTAAGCTGATGCCGCTTTGGCGAGCTTCGTCCAAGCAAATGCCTAAGTCTTTTCGCATCCAGTCAACGGCAAAGCCGTGGTTGTATTCGCCTTGGCTCATGGTTTGATGGCGATTTTCCATTTGCCAGCTACCTGCGGCCCCTTGGCTAATGACGCTGACGACTTTGGCAATGTCCAGGTTTTGTGCTTGTGCCATGAGCAGGCCTTCCGATAAACCTTGCACCAGGCCTGCGATACAAATTTGATTAACCATTTTGGTGGCTTGGCCGGCGCCGGCATTGCCTAATCGTTCAATGGCTTTGGTGTAGGGGGCGGTCAGGCTTTTTAATTTGTCGATATGCACTTCGTCACAGCCGACCATTAAGCTCAGTTGGCCATTGATGGCGCCTTGCTCACCACCTGATACCGGTGCGTCAGCAAAAATCAGCTGGTGCGCTTGGCAGTAGCTGTGCATTTCTTGGGCGAGGGAGCTGGAGGTGGTGGTGTGGTCGATGATGATGGTGCCGGGTTTTAAATGAGTGGCGATGCCACTTTCAGCGCTGATCAGCTCGCGGACATCGCTGTCACGACCAACGCACAGCAGCACTGCTTCGGCATCCACAACCGCTTCAGCGATGGACTCACAGGCTTGGCCGCTGTAGTTGTCAGCCCATTGCAAAGCTTTGCTGTGGGTTCGATTCCAAACGCGCACTGTGTGCCCAGCGTTGGCAAGGTGTCCAGCCATGGGGTAGCCCATGGTGCCTAAGCCAATAAAACATAGTTTGGCCATGTATCATCCTTTTTTAGGTGGGTCGGGAATGAAAAAAGCCGCTCAAAGAGCGGCTTTTAATTAGGCTGGGTAATCGCGCTTGTCGTAGCCTGTGTACAGTTGGCGCGGGCGACCAATGCGGTAGCCTTCGCTGATCATCTCGTTCCAGTGAGCAATCCAGCCGGGCGTACGGCCGGTGGCAAAGATCACGGTGAACATTTCCGTTGGAATGCCGATGGCTTTCAAAATGATGCCAGAGTAGAAGTCAACGTTAGGGTACAAGCCGCGCTTAACGAAGTATTCATCTTCGGTGGCGATTTTTTCCAGTTTCATGGCAATTTTCAGCAGTGGGTCATTCTCCATGCCCAGCTCTGCCAGTACTTCATCGCAGGTTTGCTTCATGACCTTGGCGCGCGGATCGAAGTTTTTGTAAACCCGGTGGCCAAAGCCCATTAAGCGGAAAGGATCGTCTTTGTCTTTTGCTCTGGCGATGAAGGTATCGATGTTGGACTCATCACCGATTTCGTTCAGCATGTTCAGTACAGCTTCATTGGCACCGCCGTGAGCCGGGCCCCATAGAGCAGCAATGCCTGAAGCAATGCACGCAAATGGGTTGGCACCGGTAGAGCCAGACAAACGTACAGTTGAAGTGGATGCGTTTTGCTCATGATCGGCGTGCAATAGGAAGATGCGGTCCATGGCTTTGGCCAATACTGGGCTGATTTCCTTCTCTTCGCACGGCGTGTTGAACATCATGTGCAGGAAGTTTTCCGAGTAGCTCAGCTCATTGCGTGGGTACATGAAGGGCTGGCCAATGCTGTATTTGTAAACCATGGCTGCCAGGGTCGGCATTTTTGCAATTAAGCGATGGGCCGACACCAGGCGATGATGCTCATCATGAATGTCCAGTGAGTCATGGTAGAAAGCTGACAGTGCACCTACAACGCCGCACATAACGGCCATTGGGTGGGCGTCGCGACGGAAACCATTAAAAAAGTGGCTCAGCTGCTCATGCACCATGGTGTGGTTCTTGATGGTGCTGACGAAGGTGTCTTTTTGCTCGCTTGAAGGCAGTTCGCCGTGCAGCAGCAAGTAGCAGGTTTCTAAGTAATCAGAGTGTTCCGCCAGTTGCTCAATGGGGTAGCCGCGGTGCAATAAAACACCGGCTGCGCCATCGATGTAGGTGATTTTTGACTCGGTCGCTGCGGTAGAGACAAAGCCAGGGTCGTAGGTGAACAGGCCTTTTCCGGTCAGACTGCGAACGTCGACGACATCGGGGCCTACGGTGCCTTCGTAAACGGGAAGTTCCAGTGCCTCGTCGATGCCATCGACCTTCAGAGTTGCTTTCTTGTCAGCCATGGTACGGCCTCCTGCTGTTATCATTTTACCCCTGAAAAATCAGGGTGTGACCTAAATTTGAGGGGCCAACTATATGTGCTGATCCTCGTTTGTCAATTACCGGGGTGTCGGGCTGTGGCTGAGTGTCTGCCCTAGTATAGTAGCGTCGCAGTAACTGTCAGTGGTTGTAAAGATGGCCTGTTCACGGGCCTTACCGGCAAGCTCTGGAAGCGCTGTCGATTGTAAAACCGACCTCTGATGACTATAATTTGTCGCAACCCAAAACTTGTGCAAGACTTATACAAGGTTGGGTTGAATTCTTGAGCCTGAGCTGCCCGGCGGGAAACTGTCAGGGTCGCCAAAAAGAGAGTGTTTAGAGCCGTGAATAGCAATAGACCAGTAAATCTAGATCTGACTACCATTCAGCTCCCGCTACCGGCCAAGGCTTCCATTTTGCACCGTATTTCAGGCGTGATCCTGTTTGTCGCTGTTGCATTTATGCTGGCTGCTTTGTCCATGTCGCTCGAATCTGAATCCAGTTTCGCTGACTTTAAAGCGGCCTTTGATAATGGCCTTGTCAAATTCATTACCTGGGGCATTTTGTCCGCCCTTGGTTATCACTTTATTGCCGGTGTGAAACACCTGGTAATGGACATGGGTATCGGAGAAACCAAAGAAGGCGGTCGCACTGGCGCCATCATCACCCTAGTGGGTGGTGTCATTTTGATCGTTCTTGCAGGAGTGTGGGTATGGTAGCAAGTATTACAAACTTGGGCCGTAGTGGCCTTTATGACTGGGTGATTCAGCGTCTGTCTGCCGTTGTTTTAGCCCTCTACACTCTGTTTATGCTCGGTTTCTTGATCGCGTCACCGGATTTGCAGTACGCGCAATGGCAGGGGCTGTTTGCGCAAACCTGGATGAAAGTGTTCTCTTTGGCCGCCCTGATTTCACTGTGCGCCCATGCGTGGGTGGGTATGTGGACTGTCTCGACTGATTACCTCAAAGCCGCTGGCGTGCGGTTTGTTTTCCAGCTGGTGTGTGCAGGTTTCCTGTTCACCTACCTGGTTTGGGGTATTGATATTCTTTGGGGTGTGTAAGTTATGGCTAAAATCCGAACTATGTCTTTTGACGCCATCGTGATCGGTGGTGGTGGTGCTGGCATGCGTGCTGCGCTGCAATTGACCGAAGCAGGCATCAAGACCGCTTGTATTACTAAAGTTTTTCCAACGCGCTCTCACACCGTGTCTGCCCAGGGCGGCATTACCTGTGCGATCGCGTCTGCTGACCCCAACGATGATTGGCGCTGGCACATGTACGACACCGTAAAAGGGTCGGACTACATCGGTGACCAAGACGCCATTGAGTACATGTGCTCTGTTGGTCCTCAAGCGGTATTTGAGCTCGAGCATATGGGCCTGCCGTTCTCCCGTACTGAGGAAGGTCGCATTTATCAGCGTCCGTTCGGCGGTCAGTCGAAAGGCCCAGATAATCCAACTCAGGCGGCGCGCACGTGTGCTGCGGCTGACCGTACCGGTCACGCACTGCTGCACGCGCTTTACCAAGGCAACCTGAAAGGCGGCACCACCTTCTTGAACGAGTGGTATGCAGTCGATCTGGTGAAAAATGCTAAGGGCCAAATTGCTGGTGTGATCGCCATTGATATCGAGTCGGGCGAGACGGTTTACGTCAAAGCCAAAGCGACCGTGCTGGCGACCGGTGGTGCAGGGCGCATTTACCAGTCGACCACCAATGCATTGATCAATACAGGTGATGGTGTTGGCATGGCGTTGCGTGCAGGCGTGCCGATGCAAGACATGGAAATGTGGCAGTTCCACCCAACGGGTATCGCAGGCGCTGGTGTTCTGGTAACGGAAGGTTGTCGCGGTGAAGGCGGTTACCTGGTGAACAAAGACGGTGAGCGCTTCATGGAGCGTTATGCGCCTAATGCCAAAGACTTGGCGGGTCGTGACGTGGTTGCGCGTTCTATGGTGATGGAGATCCTGGAAGGTCGTGGCTGTGGCGAAGACGGCGATCACGTGTTCCTGAAGCTGGATCACCTGGGTGAAGAAACCCTGAACGCTAAGTTGCCTGGCATTCTTGAGCTGTCACGTACCTTTGCTCACGCTGACCCAGTGAAGGAGCCAATTCCTGTAGTACCTACGTGTCACTACATGATGGGTGGTATTCCTACCAATATCGGTGGTCAGGCGTTGACTCAGGATGAAAATGGCAACGACGTAGTGATTGAAGGCCTGTACGCGGCTGGTGAGATCGCTTGTGTGTCTGTGCACGGTGCCAACCGCTTGGGCGGTAACTCGCTGCTGGATCTGGTGGTGTTTGGTCGTTCTGTAGGTCTGCAGGTGGAACAAAACTTCCGTGATGGCTTTGAAAGCGAAGCGGCCAGCGAAGAAGACATCGAGCGAGCCATGGCGCGTCTGAATCGTCTGAATAACTCCACGACCGGCGAGAAAGTGGCGGATGTTCGCGCGGATCTGCAAAAAACCATGCAGCTGTACTTCGGTGTTTTCCGTGAGGGCGACAGCATGGAAAAAGGCTTGAAGTTATTGGGTGAAATCGGCGAGCGCGTGAAAAACATCGTGCTGGAAGACAAGAGTGCGGCGTTCAATACGGCTCGTATCGAAGCGCTGGAGCTTGATAACCTGTTTGAAACAGCGTACTCAACCGCAGTCGCGGCGGCCGAGCGTAAAGAGTCTCGTGGCGCTCATGCACGTAACGATTACACCGAGCGTGATGATGAGAACTGGCTCTGCCACTCTCTGTATTTCCCGCAGACCAAAACAATCGGTAAGCGTGCGGTGAACTTTGCACCGAAGACGGTGGAAGCCTTCCCACCAAAAGTACGTACATATTAATCGGGGAGTGTTCATATGTTAGTAAGTATATATCGCTATAACCCGGAGACCGATGAAGCGCCGATAATGCGCGACTATGAAATCGATATTCCGGGTAACCGTGACGTCATGGTGCTAGATGTTCTGGCCATGGTGAAAGAACAGGACCCAACGCTGGCTTATCGACGTTCTTGCCGTGAGGGTGTTTGTGGCTCTGATGGCATGAACATCAATGGTAAAAACGGCTTGGCCTGTGTTACCCCGATTTCAGAAGCGACCAATGGCAAGATGGATAAGCTGGTTTTGCGTCCATTGCCTGGTATGCCGGTGATTCGCGATTTGGTGATCGACATGAGCTTGTTCTACAAGCAATATGAGAAGATCAAGCCTTATCTGCGCAACGACACGCCAGCGCCTGCTATTGAGCGTCTACAATCGCCGGAAGAACGCGAAAAATTGGACGGCCTGTACGAGTGTATTCTGTGTGCATGCTGCTCAACTTCGTGTCCTTCGTTTTGGTGGAATCCTGACAAGTTTGTCGGTCCTGCGGGTTTGCTTCAGGCATACCGCTTCTTGGCAGACAGTCGAGATACCACCACGGCAGAGCGTTTGGCAGAACTGAGTGATCCGTTCAGTGTCTTCCGTTGTCGTGGTATTATGAACTGCGTCAATGTTTGCCCTAAGGGTCTTAATCCGACCCGGGCGATTGGCCACATCCGCAATATGCTGTTGTCGCAACAGGTATAATCGGATTGTGTAGCCCGTCATCCGGCGGTATTAGACGTAGGTGGGCTGGACACACAGCCTGCTTACGTTGACAATTTTTCAAGAATGGCGCTTATAATGCGCCATTTTTACTAAGCTAGTCCTTAATTTGAGGGGCGCGGGTATAACCGCTGCATCTCAGAGGAAACGCGACCTGACCGGTTGACCCTCTACTATGCCTTGCATTGGAGCTGGTGCGTGCACTCTGTGGTGTCCCCTCGCAGTCACAATGATCAGGGTGTCATACACAATGCACGAGCAGACAATGGAGCAACTTTGGAGCACCTCGCAGCTAGCGGGTGGCAACGTTGCTTACGTGGAAGAGCTCTTCGAGATCTACCTCAAAGATCCCAATGAGGTGCCCGAAGAATGGCGTAACTACTTTGACCAGCTTCCCCGTGTCGATGACAACGCCACCGTCGACATTCCCCACAAACCGATCCGTGAACAATTCCTGTTACTTTCCAAGAACCAGCACCGGGCTCGTCCTGCGTCAGCGGCGAGCGTCAGTACAGAGTTCGAGCGCAAGCAGGTTCAGGTACTGCAGCTTATCAACGCTTATCGCGGTCGTGGTCATCAGCACGCTAAGTTAGACCCGCTGGGCTTGATGGAGCGTGAGAATGTGCCTGATTTGGATCTGGGTTTCCACGGCTTGTCTGCAGCCGACATGGATACCCTGTTCCAAACAGGTTCGCTGTTTATTGGCAATGACGAAGCCAAGCTTAAGGACATCGTCGACTCTCTCGAATCGACCTATTGCGATACCGTCGGTGCTGAGTACATGCACATCGTCAACACTGCGGAGCAGCGTTGGTTCCAACAGCGTTTGGAAAGTGTGCGATCGCATCCAAAATACGGCGAAGAAGTTAAGTTGCATCTGCTCGAGCGACTGACTGCTGCCGAAGGGTTAGAAAAATATCTGGGTTCACGCTACCCGGGTGTTAAGCGCTTCGGTTTGGAAGGCGGTGAAAGCCTGATTCCGCTGATGGATGAACTGATCCAGCGCAGCGGCTCCTACGGTGCCAAAGAGCTGGTGATTGGCATGGCGCACCGTGGTCGTCTCAATACCCTGATCAACATTCTTGGCAAGAAAACATCGGATCTGTTTGACGAATTTGATGGCAAGGCCGAATACCACAGCCACGGTGATGTGAAATACCACCAGGGTTTCTCCTCCAACGTGATGACCCCGGGCGGAGAAGTGCACCTGGCACTGGCGTTTAACCCTTCTCACTTGGAAATTGTGTCTCCCGTAGTAGAAGGCTCTGTACGTGCTCGTCAGGATCGTCGCGAAGACCGTCAGGGCGACCAGGTGGTGCCTGTGTTGATTCACGGTGATGCGGCGTTTGCCGGTCAGGGCGTGGTCATGGAAACCTTCCAGCTGTCTCAGACACGTGCCTACAAAACCGGTGGCACGATTCACATCGTGATCAATAACCAGGTTGGCTTTACCACTTCTAAGCGTGAAGATGTGCGTTCTACGGAATACTGCACCGACGTTGCCAAGATCGTTGAAGCACCAATTTTGCACGTGAACGGTGATGATCCTGAAGCTGTGCTGTTTGTGACGCAGCTGGCCGTGGATTATCGCAACGAGTTTAAGAAAGACGTTGTCATTGATTTGGTGTGCTACCGCCGTCGTGGCCACAACGAGGCCGATGAGCCATCTGGCACCCAGCCGATGATGTACTCCAAGATCAAGGCGCAAAAAACCACACGTGAGCTGTACGCCAATCGTCTCATTGAGCAAGGCGCACTGGATGCAGCGAAAGCCAAAGCGCTAGAGGAAGATTACCGCTCGGCGCTCGATAATGGCGAGCACGTTGCTCGCGCTCTGGTGAAAGAACCGAACGAGGCGCTGTTTGTCGATTGGAAGCCTTACGTTGGTCACAAGTGGACAGCCGATGCTGACACCTCTTTCGATCTGAAAACCCTGCAAGAGCTGTCCAACAAGCTGTTGGAAGTGCCGGAAGGTTTCTCTGTACAGCGTCAGGTCAATAAAATCCTGGAAGATCGCCGCAAGATGACTGCTGGTGCATTGCCGATTAACTGGGGCTTTGCTGAAACTATGGCCTATGCGACCCTCATTCATGAGGGGCACCCTGTGCGTATTACGGGCCAGGATGTGGGGCGTGGTACTTTCTCGCACCGCCATGCGGTTTTGCACAATCAAAAAGACGGTAGTAGCCATGTGCCGCTAGCCAATATTGCGGATGGTCAGCCACAGTTCAGCCTGTACGATTCGCTGCTGTCAGAAGAGGCCGTTTTGGGCTTCGAATATGGCTACGCCACCACCATGCCAACGGCTTTGGTCGTGTGGGAAGCGCAGTTTGGCGATTTCGCAAACGGCGCTCAGGTGGTATTCGACCAGTTTATTTCCAGCGGTGAGCACAAGTGGGGTCGCTTATGCGGTCTGACCATGCTGTTGCCTCATGGTTATGAAGGTCAGGGCCCAGAGCACTCCTCGGCACGTTTGGAACGCTACTTACAGCTGTGTGCTGAGCACAATGTACAGATCTGTGTGCCATCGACCCCGGCTCAGGTGTACCACATGCTGCGCCGTCAGGTGATTCGACCGCTGCGTAAGCCGCTGGTGGTGATGTCGCCGAAGAGCTTGCTGCGTCATAAGCTGGCGACCAGCACGCTGGAAGAGCTGGCCGAAGGCAAGTTCCAAACCGTCATTAACGAAATTGACGATCTGGATAAGAGCAAGGTGAAGCGCGTGTTGATGTGTGCAGGCAAGGTCTACTATGACTTGCTGGAGCGTCGCCGCAGCGAAGAAATTGATGACGTGGCGATCATCCGCATCGAGCAGTTGTACCCATTCCCAGCTGCAGATTTAACGCGTGTGTTGTCGCAGTACGAAAACCTGCAAGAAGTGTTCTGGGTGCAAGAAGAGCCGATGAACATGGGCGCTTGGTACAGCAGTCAGCACCACATGCGCCGTGTTTTGTCGTCTATTAACGACGGCATTCACTTGCAGTACGCCGGTCGTAATGCATCGGCATCGCCGGCAGCAGGCTATATGGCGCTGCATCTTGAACAGCAAGAATCATTGATCCGTGACGCTCTGGGGCTTCAGGGCTAGGCAAACGCAGAATACGAAGGAAAAACTCGAATGAGCATCGAAATTAAAGCACCCACCTTTCCTGAGTCCGTCGCAGACGGCACCGTAGCGACCTGGCACAAGCAGCCAGGCGAAGCGGTCGCCCGTGATGAACTGCTGGTCGACATTGAAACGGATAAAGTTGTACTGGAAGTGGTGGCCCCGGCTGACGGCACCATGAAAGACATCCTCAAGCAAGAGGGTGATGTGGTACTGAGTGACGAAGTCCTGGGTATCTTTGTTGAAGGTGCGGTCGCTGATGCCGCTCCTGCAGCAGAAGCAGCGCCTGCTGCAGCTGAAGCGGACGAAGCTCCAGTGACTGCTGGTGACATCATCCTGAGCCCAGCGGCACGTAAGCTGGCAGAAGAAAAAGGCATTAACCCATCTGATATCAAAGCGACCGGCAAAGACGGCCGTGTCACCAAAGAAGATGTGCTGAACCACCTGAAATCTGCGCCTAAATCTGCACCTGCCGCTGCGCCTGCGCCAGCTGCTGCGGCTCCGGCTGTGCCAGCCGGTGAGCGCGTTGAAAAGCGCGTGCCTATGACGCGCCTGCGTGCCACCATCGCTAAGCGTCTGGTGGACGCTCAGCAAAATGCCGCCATGTTGACCACGTACAACGAAGTCAACATGAAGCCGGTCATGGAGCTGCGCAAGAAGTACAAAGACCAGTTTGAAAAAGCGCACGGCGTAAAACTGGGCTTTATGTCTTTCTTTGTTAAAGCGGCTACTGAAGCGCTGAAACGCTTCCCAGCAGTGAATGCTTCCATCGACGGTAACGACATGGTTTACCACGGTTACCAGGATGTTGGTGTGGCTGTATCTACCGATCGTGGTTTGGTCGTGCCAGTATTGCGTGACTGTGACAGCATGGGTCTGGCTGAAATCGAAAGCACCATTGGTGACTTTGCTAAGCGCGGCCGTGAAGGCAAGCTGGGCATCGAGGATATGCAGGGCGGTACCTTTACCATCACTAACGGCGGTATTTTCGGCTCGCTGATGTCAACGCCAATCCTGAACCCACCGCAAACCGCCATTCTGGGTATGCACAAAATTCAGGAACGCCCCATGGCGGTGAACGGTCAGGTAGAAATCTTGCCGATGATGTACCTCGCAGTGTCATATGACCACCGCATGATTGATGGCAAGGAAGCAGTACAGTTCCTGGTGACCATCAAAGACCTGTTGGAAGACCCAGCTCGCCTGCTGTTGGACATTTAATTTAGAGTTAAGGATTTGAGATGAGCAAAAAGTTTGATGTGGTTGTTATCGGCGGTGGCCCTGCCGGTTACGTCGCTGCCATCCGTTGCGCCCAGTTGGGTCTGAACACCGCGTGTATCGACAAGTGGTTGGACAAAGACGGTAAAGGCGTTTTTGGTGGCACCTGTCTGAACGTTGGCTGTATTCCATCCAAGGCTCTGCTGGACAGCTCGCACAAGTACGAAGAAGCCAAAGAGAAGTTCTCTTTGCATGGCATCAGCGTCGGCGACGTCAGCATGAACGTTGGCGATATGCTCAAGCGCAAAGAGCAAATCGTTAAGAACCTGACCATGGGCGTGGCGACTCTGTTCAAAGCCAATGGTGTTACGCCGCTTGAAGGTACGGGCAAAATCCTGGCCGGTAAAAAAGTTGAGTTCACTGCTCACTCTGGCACCACTGAGGTGTTGGAAGCAGAAAACGTCATCATTGCCACCGGTTCTGTGCCTGTAAACATTCCACCAGCGCCGCTGACTGACGACATCATCGTTGACTCTACCGGTGCGCTGGAATTCACCGAAGTGCCTAAGCGCTTAGGTGTGATCGGTGCGGGTGTGATTGGTCTGGAGCTGGGCAGCGTTTGGGGTCGTTTGGGCTCTGAAGTTGTCGTTCTGGAAGCGCAGGACAACTTCCTGCACCTGGTGGATCAGACCGTTGCCAAAGAAGCGAAAAAACTGTTCACCAAGCAGGGTATGGACATTCGTACCGGTGCGCGTGTGACGGGCTCTGAAGTAAAAGACGGTCAAGTCACCGTGACTTTCCAAGATGCGGAAGGCGAAAAATCAGAAGTTTTCGACAAGCTGATCGTAGCCGTCGGTCGTCGCCCATATACGGAAGGCCTGTTTGCTGGTGATTCCGGCATTGAGCTGGACGAGCGTGGCTTTATTCACGTCGACGAAACCTGTAAGACCGACGCACCAGGCGTTTGGGCTATTGGTGACGTGGTGCGTGGCCCGATGCTGGCGCACAAAGCTTCAGAAGAAGGCGTGATGGTGGCTGAGCGCATCGCTGGCCACAAAGCGCAACTGAACTACGATGTTATTCCATCCGTGATTTATACCCACCCGGAAATTGCCTGGGTTGGTAAAACGGAAGAAGAGCTGAAAGCAGACGGTGAGTCGTACAATGTGGGCATGTTCCCATTTGCGGCCAACGGCCGTGCTATGGCAGCAGCAGATACCGATGGTTTTGTAAAAATCATCGCCGATGCTGAAACCGACCGTATCTTAGGTGCCAGCGTCATCGGCCCAAGTGCGGGTGATCTGTGTCAGCAGGTCGTAGTGGCGATGGAGTTTGGCTCCAGTGCTGAAGATCTGGGCATGATGGTGTTCTCACACCCAACGGTCTCAGAGGCCGTGCACGAGGCTGCGTTGGCAGTTAACAACGCGGCGATTCACAAAGCGAATCGTCGCCCGAAGAAGAAGTAAGGCACTGGCCCGGGGAACCGGGCCTTGTTTTATAGCTGAACCGACCGCCGCTATCCGGCGGTTGTTCGGTTGTTCAGCATCACAAACGTCGGGTACTCCGACAAAACTGATAGACAGGACGAAAGCGATGAACCTTCACGAATATCAGGGTAAGCAGCTTTTCGCTCAGTATGGTCTGCCTGTGTCAAAAGGTGTGGCAGCCCAAACTGCAGACGAAGCTGTAGCAGCAGCCGATGAAATCGGCGGCGACAAGTGGGTCGTAAAAGCACAAGTACACGCCGGTGGCCGCGGTAAAGCGGGTGGCGTGAAGCTGGTTTCCAGCAAAGAAGAGATTAAAGAATTCGCTGAAAAGTGGCTGGGTCAAAACCTGGTAACTTATCAGACTGACGAAAATGGTCAGCCTGTCAGCCGTATTCTGGTAGAAAGCTGCACCGATATCGCTAACGAACTGTACTTGGGCGCGGTAGTTGACCGTTCAACTCGTCGCGTTGTTTTCATGGCATCAACGGAAGGTGGTGTTGAGATCGAAAAAGTGGCGGAAGAAACGCCAGAAAAGATCCTCAAAGCAACCATCGACCCTCTGACTGGCGCGCAGCCTTACCAAGGCCGTGAGCTGGCGTTCAAACTGGGTCTGCAAGGCGATCAAATCAAACAGTTCACCAAGATCTTTATGGGTCTGGCGCAGCTGTTTGTTGAAAAAGACCTGGCGCTGATCGAAGTGAACCCGCTGGTGATCA
>CBDDTG010000053.1:0-34592 GCA_965233665.1 Bacterioplanes sp.
TCAGGTGCGCAGCTGCAACATTTTGCACAGCGAGGGCGAGGACAGCATCGAAGCAATTCTCGCCAGCTTGGATGCCAGCCAACCGACCATCGTCATCAGCGAGGGGCTGGTAAATTACTTTCCCCTGGCACAGATTCGCAGCGTTTGGGCGCGCATTGCACAGGGTTACAGCGCTTTCCTCAAGGGCATTATGTGACCGACTTATACCCAGACTTGGTCGAGCACCCGTCCTATCGCTACGTCAAACTGGCGCAGCGCTTGGTGGGCTTTTTTACCCGAGGCGATTGGCCGCTGCATTACCGCAGCAGCGCCGCGATTGAGCAAGGTTTTAACGAGGATGGCTTCAGCCAGGTGCAAGTGATCGACCCGGCCGACTGCTACGGCAAAATCGCCATTCCACAAGTGGATACCCCCACCATGGTGCGCATAATTCGCGCTAAGGCCTGAGCTTTATTGCTGAAACGCCGCCAGCTGCAAACTGGTACGGCGCTGCTGGCGTAGTTTGGCCAGCAAACGTTTTTGCATGGCTTCGGCGCTTTCTTCCGGTTGCCAGCTGACCGCTGCCGCACTGATGTTTATTTCCGCAAAGGGCTTCCAGGTGCGTTGCTGCAGCAAGCGCTTTACCCGCTCCATCAGCACAATGGCGCCATCTTCTGGACAGTTAGGCAACAACAGCACAAACAGCGATTGATCAAGGCGAAAAATGTCATCGCCGGCTCGAATTTGTTGGCGTGCCGCTTCGGCAAAATGTGGCAAAAACTGCAGCACCGCCGCACGACCGTGAATGTCCAACCATTGGCTCCAGTCGTCCAGCTCCAAAGCAATCAAGCTGACGGGTTGTCCATGGGTGCGCGCGCGTGCCAGCTCCCGACCCAACACTGGCTGAAAGTGCCGGTGGTTGTAGACGCCTGAATAGGGGTCTGTCAGCGATAGGCGCTTCAGTGCCCTCGACTTCATCTGGGTCAAATAGGCAAAGCACCAAGCAGAGCCGAGCAATAGCGCATAGTTGGTGCCAGTGCGAATGCCCGTTGCGGTATCGCTGCCAGACCAGATCATCGCCGTCATCAAAGCGCCCATCATTAAGTTAAACCAAGTGGCATGCCACATCGGCAGACAAAAATAACTGAACAGCGGCAAAGCGTAGAGGTAGTGCAACATCAGTTGCGGGTAGGTTGGCAACTGATACAGCGCCAACGCCGACAGCACCAACACCAAGGCATAATTCACCCACTGATGACCGTCGCGGTCTCGATTGATATAGACAAAGATGGCACTGAACAAAAACGCCGGAATGGCAATGGCATTGGTCAACACCAATGAATACAAGCCCTGGCGATATTGGTCGAGCATCAGGCCAATGATCGCCACCGCCGCTAGGGTATACACCAGCGTTTGCAAGCGCGGCAGCAACTGCTCTTGCGACCAGTCTATGTTCATGCGGCCTCCTGTTGTAAACGCGCCAGCAAGCTGTCTGCATCGTCTTCGGGTTGATAGGCCTGCATGTGCAGGGCAATCGCTTCTTGGCGCAAACGGCTATCAGCCAGCGACTGTTTGATTGCCGCCAGCAGCTCGTTCGCTTCAACACTGGTGCTGTCAGGCATCATGATGGCGAAGTTGTCGTTGTGCATACGGTAACAGGTATCGTAGTGGCGCAAGCAGCGCTTGATGCGCCGACCCAAGTACAACAAACGCTGTTCATAATCCTCAACTTTAAGGCTTTGCCAGCTGTCGGGCGTGCTGACAGCCACCAGCATTAACTGACAGTGCTGACGGTCTGCCCGGGTCATTTCTTTGTTTAAATCCAGCAGCAACTGATGCTCGTTATAGACCTGGGTTAGGGAATCGGTATGGGTCACCTGAATCAACCCCCGGCCACTGTGCTCATTAATCAGCGCGTACATCACAGAAAAAACGTAACAAGCAGCGTAAGTAAATAAAATTTGCAGATGCAAATAGGGGTCAAACTGGTCCACGACCAATGCCACCAGTGCCAGGCTGTACACTAGGGTGATGTAGGTGGCGACGCGCAGAGAGAACAAAAAATAGGAATAGATGGGCACAAAATAAATCCAATGCACCACCTGACTGCTTTCTTGCATGCCGAACAGGGTGAAGACGCACAGCATGCCCACCAACAGCCATTCAGGGTATGGCGATGAGCGCTTCTTGCGGCGCAGCAACAAATAGCCAGCGTAAATCACCAGCGCCAGCGAAAACCCAGCGGCGACGGCAGCAAACACGTATTTGTTTTCCAGTAAATCGAGCACAGCAATGATGCTCAAGCCCAGCGCCGCCAGCAGGCAATATATGATTTTGACTTGCAACACCACCAGACTGTGTAGCTGTGTTTTTTCCATCCGATGCCCTTCATTGTTATTGTCACAGGCTGGCGACTGCCTCGTGTATACTACCGCACTTTCGCACGGTCCACGCAGTCCACGTCGTCGCTGCAAACCAGGCCAGGTTGGCCATAAGAGTAAACCATACGATTTCGCCACGGTTTCAGGTAATACGCATGAACATCAAAGACTATATGCACAGCTTAGGGCAGCAAGCCCGTGAAGCATCCCGCGCCATGAATCGGGCCTCCAGCGCCGACAAAAATCGCGCTTTACTGGCCATTGCCGACGCCATTCAAGCGGCACGACCGGAGTTGCATAGTGCCAATGCCGAAGACCTTCAGCGCGGCCGCGACAATGGCTTGGATGCTGCGTTGCTGGATCGCCTGGAACTGACCGAAGCGCGCGTCGATGCCATGCTTGAAGGCTTGCAGCAGGTCGCTTCCCTGGCCGACCCAGTGGGTGAAATCACCGATCTCAACTACCGCCCCAGCGGCATTCAAGTGGGCAAAATGCGCGTACCTTTAGGCGTGATCGGTATCATTTATGAAAGCCGCCCCAACGTCACCATTGAAGCTGCCAGCTTGTGTTTGAAGTCCGGCAATGCCGCCATTTTGCGCGGTGGCTCCGAAGCTATCGCCTCTAACCAGGCGCTGGCCAAATGCATTCGCACGGGTCTAAAAGCCGCTGGCTTACCCGACAGCGCCGTGCAAGTGGTCGAAACCACCGACCGCGCCGCCGTGGGCGAGCTGATCACCATGCCAGAGTTCGTCGATGTCATTGTGCCGCGCGGCGGCAAAGGCCTAATTGAACGCATCAGCCGTGACGCACAGGTGACCGTCATTAAGCACCTGGATGGCATTTGCCACGTTTACCTGGATGAGTTTGCCGACCCAGGCAAGGCAACCAACATTGCCATTAACGCCAAAACCCATCGCTATGGCACCTGCAACACCATGGAAACTCTGTTAGTGCACCAGAGCGTGGCGCAGCGATTATTGCCCGACCTGGCCACGGCCTATCGAGCGCTCGATGTAGAGCTGCGCGGTTGCGAGCAAACTTGCCAATTGATTGGCTCTGCCGTGCCAGCCAGCGACGAGGACTGGGATACCGAATACCTGGCACCTATCTTATCCATTCGCATCGTCGATAGCCTCGATAGCGCCATTGAGCACATTAACCGCCATGGCTCTCACCATACCGACAGCATTGTCACTGAGAATTACACCCTGGCGCGGCGCTTTTTGACCGAAGTCGATTCCAGCTCAGTCATGGTGAATGCGTCCACCCGCTTCGCCGATGGCTTTGAGTACGGGCTGGGCGCCGAGATTGGTATCTCCACCGATAAAATTCATGCTCGTGGCCCGGTGGGCCTGGAAGGTCTGACATCACAGAAATACGTAGTGCTGGGTAATGGCGAAATCCGCAAATAAGCCCGCTCATTGGGCCTTACTGGGCGGCACCTTCGACCCGGTGCACATCGGTCATTTGCGCATTGCGGTGCAGCTGCGCGATCTGGGCTTTGATCGCGTATTGCTGATTCCCAACCGCATCCCGCCGCACCGGCCACAGCCACAAGCGGATGCTCAGCAGCGCTTAACCATGCTGCAGCTGGCCTGTGCTGAACTACCGGGCATCGAAGCGTGTGACATCGAGCTGCAACGTGCCGAGCTGAGTTACAGCGCCATTACCGTGGCAGCGTTGCATGAGCGCCACCCAGAGGTGTCATTTACCTGGGTGATGGGGCAAGATGCTTGGCAGGGCTTTGAGCACTGGCATCAACCGCTGGCTCTTTTGGAACAAGCCAATTTGCTGGTGGTCAGCCGCCCAGGCCTGCAAAACACCAGCCATTGGCAAGAGCAGCAACTGGAGCAGCGCGAGTGCGATGTCGCCACTTTGCTGCACAGTAGTAGCGGTCATATCTGCCGTCACCACTGGCCAGAGCTCGATATCTCCGCCTCTTACTTGCGCCGCGCTATCAAGCAGGGCGAGAATGTCACCTTCTTGGTTCCGCCCAACGTGCTGAACTACCTTCATCAACAACAACTGTACCGATAACTTCTGAATGCAAACTGACGATATTAAAACACTGGTGTTCGACGCACTGGACGATATGAAGGCTCAAAACATCACCGTTCTCGATGTTCGTGGCCGCACCTCCGTCACCGACTGGATGATCATCGCCACCGGCACCTCAAATCGTCATGTGGCAGCTGTCATTGCCAATGTCGAAGAAAAAGCCAAAAAAGCCGGTCTGAAAATGAACGCTACCGAAGGACGTGCTGCATCGGACTGGGTACTGATCGACCTGATCGATGTTGTCGTGCACGTCATGACCGACCAGGCTCGCCATTTTTATGACCTTGAGCGCTTGTGGGGCGAACCCGATAGCAACGAGGGCAGCCAGTCACAATGAAGCTGCGCTTGCTGGCCGTGGGCCAGAAGATGCCCAACTGGGTGGAACAAGGCTATCAGGAATACGCCAAGCGCCTGCCCTCGGACTGCGCCCTTGAGTTGGTTGAAATCGCTCCCGGCCAGCGCAGCAAATCCAGCAACATCGACAAAGCCATGCGCCAGGAAGCAGACGCTTTACGCAAAGCGCTGCGGCCCCAGGATCATGTTGTCACGCTGGAAGTGGCCGGCAAGCCCTGGAGCACCCCACAGTTAGCACAACAGCTGGAAGGCTGGCGCATGCAAGGTGGCGACGTTGCCATCCTCATTGGCGGCCCCGATGGCATGAGTGCTGACATACTGGCTCTGGCACGCCAGCGCTGGTCACTGTCTAACCTGACACTGCCGCACCCGCTGGTGCGGGTGTTGGTGGCCGAGCAGCTTTATCGTGCCTGGAGCATTCTCCAGGGGCACCCTTACCACAAATAAATGGACTGACTGCATGTGGGAATCAGCCTTCAGGGACAAATCGGCGGAAAAACGCCTGTTTCGCGCCCGGGCCATCACACTGGCAGTCATCATCATGGCGCTGCTGGGGATTCTTGCCTGGCGCATGGCGCACCTGCAAATCACCGAACACGAAAAATACAAAGACCTATCGGAAAATAACCGCATTGCTCTGCGTCCGGTGGCGCCGACACGCGGCCTGATTTATGACCGCAATGGCGTCTTGTTGGCGGAAAACATTCCCTCCTACAGCCTGACGCTGGTGCCCGAGCGGGTGAATGATCTCGAGCAAACCCTAGCCGAAGTGGATCGCTTAATCGGCTTAAGCGAGCGTGACCGGGAAAAGTTCGAGCAACGCTTAAACCTGCGTCGCAGCCCATACGAACCTGTGGTGGTGCGCCACCGCCTGAATGAAGAAGAAATCGCCAGTATTTTGGTCAACCGCTTCTTTTTGCCGGGCATCGAAGTCGAAGCACAGCTGGTGCGTCATTACCCGCTTGGCGATAGCTTTGCGCATGTTTTGGGTTATGTTGGCCGCATCAATGCCAAAGACCAAAGCCGCATCGAAAGCGATGAAGAGCAAAAGCGCCGCTACAGCGCTACCCATCACATAGGCAAGATCGGCATTGAGCGCCGCTATGAAGACATACTGCACGGCGAGGTGGGCTATCAAAAAGTCGAAACCAACGCCCGCGGCCGCGTTTTGCGCGTACTGGAGCAACAAGACCCGGTACCCGGCCACGACCTAACCTTGCATCTGGACGCTCGCCTGCAGCAGCGAGCACAACAAGAAATGCAGGGGTTTCGCGGCGCCGTCGTGGCAATTGACGTGAATACCGGTGGCATTCTGGCGCTGTACAGCAACCCAGCCTTTGACCCCAACCTGTTTGTAACCGGCATTTCTTACAAAGACTATGGCGCTCTCAGCAACGACCCAGATCAGCCGCTGTTTGACCGCGCAGCACGCGGCCAATACCCTCCGGCATCAACACTGAAAGCCTTTGTCGGCCTGGCGATTTTGGAGTCCGGCGTCGCCGACTGGGACACCACCATCCAAGACCCTGGCTGGTTCAAAATCGACAACTATGACCGCGTCTATCGCGACTGGAAACGCCATGGGCACGGGCAAGTCGACCTGCACAAAGCCATCGTCGAGTCTTGCGATACTTACTTTTATGAGCTGTCTGTGCGCATGGGCATCGACCACTTTTCGCCTTTTTTGGGCCAGTTTGGTTTTGGCCGTGATACCTCAGTGGATGTCATCAACGCTTTGCCCGGCTTATTACCCGACCGTGACTGGAAGCGACATCACCGCGGCAGCTTCTGGTTTGCCGGCGACACCGTCAACATGAGCATTGGTCAGGGCTTTATGAAAGCCACACCGCTGCAAATGGCGACCGCCACCGCCGTGTTAGCAGCTCATGGCCGCTGGCATTTGCCGCGCCTGCTGGCAGCAACCAATGGCGAGGCGTTTGTCCCCGAAAAGCCCGCGCCGGCAAACATCGAACTGAAAGATCCAGAGCATTGGCAACGCATGGCGAAGGCCATGGAAGACGTCATCATCGGCCCCCATGGCACCGGCTGGCGACTGCGAAAAACGCTTAAAGTCCCCATGGCCGGCAAAACCGGTACCGCCCAAGTGGTCGGCATTAAGCAAAATGAGGAATACGATTCCGAAGCGTTAGCAGAGCGACTGCGTGACCATGCACTGTTCACCGCCTTTGCGCCGGTGGATAACCCACAAATCGCCGTCGCCGTGATTGTTGAAAATGGCGAATCGTCCGGCACCACCGCAGGCCCAGTGGCACAAGCGCTGATTAACCAGTACCTCGCAGAGGAGTCTAACTGATGGCGACTACGGATTTTCGTCGCAGCATCAGCAGTGGCTCGATGCAGGGTTTTCAGCGCAGCCGCCAACTGTTTGCTCGCATTCATTTGGATTTGCCGCTGCTGCTATTGCTGCTGCTTCTGTGCGGTAGCGGCCTGGTAATTCTTTACAGTGCCAGTGGTCGCGAGTGGAGCATGGTCACGCGGCAGGCGATTCATTTTGGCATTGGCCTGGTGTTGCTAGTCACTGCTGCGCAAATTCCACCGCGCGTCTATCAGCGCATCGCACCTTGGGCGTTTGTCACCGGACTGACCGCATTGGCGGCAGTGCTAGTGATGGGCGTGGGCGCCAAAGGCGCGCAGCGTTGGCTGGCACTGCCAGGCTTGCCACGCTTTCAGCCATCAGAACTGGTCAAGCTCATTCTGCCGCTGACCGTTGCTTGGTACATGGCACAACGGCCGGTGCCGCCGCGTTTGATCGACCTTTTAAAAGCACTGGTATTGATTGCCCTGCCCACCGTGATGATTTTAAAGCAGCCCGATTTAGGCACCGCTATTTTAATCAGCGCTTCGGGTCTTCTGGTGCTGTTTTTTGCCGGCATGTCTTGGTGGCTGATCGGTTCTATGGTGGCGATCGTGGCCGCTTGTGCACCGCTGATGTGGTTTTTTGTCATGCACGATTATCAAAAACAGCGCGTCTTGACGTTTCTCAACCCGGAAAGTGACAAACTCGGCTCCGGCTGGAATATCATCCAATCAAAGACGGCCATTGGCAGCGGCGGCATTGATGGCAAAGGCTTTTTGCACGGTACCCAATCGCAGCTGGAGTTTTTACCGGAGAGCCATACCGATTTCATTATTGCGGTACTGGCAGAGGAATTGGGGCTGGCAGGCGTACTGATTTTGCTCAGCCTGTATTGCCTGATCATTTTGCGTTGCTTGTACTTATCGACACGCTGCGACACGGTGTTTGCGCGATTGCTGTCTGGGTCGTTAGCCGTCACTTTTTTTATTTATGTGTTCGTGAACATCGGCATGGTCAGCGGCATTTTACCCGTGGTAGGAGTACCCTTACCTCTGGTGAGCTATGGCGGCACATCGGTGGTCAGCTTGATGCTGGCATTCGGTTTGCTCATGTCTATGGCCAGTCATCGACAACGCTAAGAAGGAAATCACAATGCGCATACTTGCGGCGGTTTTGGGTCTGACATTGCTGTCGAGCGGCACTCATGCCGCGTATGACCAGCACCCAAAATTTGACCAGTTCAGCCAGGAGTTAGAGGCAGAGTACGGTATCAAACCCGCGACGGCGCGACACTGGTTAGCCCAGGCGGAGCGTAAGGATTCCGTTTTGGAGGCCATCTCTCGACCGGCTGAGCGACGTCTGGAGTGGCACGAATACCGCAAAATTTTTATTACCGATTCGCGCATTCGCCAGGGCAAAGAATTTCTAAAAACCTACGCCAAAGAGCTGGCGGCGGCAGAGCAAAAATACGGTGTTGATCGTCATGTCATCGCAGCAGTGATAGGCGTAGAAACCTATTACGGACAACGCCAAGGCAGTTACCGAGTACTCGATTCACTGACCACGCTGGCCTTCGATTACCCTAAACGTCCGCTGTTTTGGCGCGAGCTTAAGGCCTTTTTTGCGCTCGCCGAAAAAGAGCAAATTGACTTAGCCGAAGTCAAAGGCTCATACGCGGGTGCCATGGGTTATGGTCAGTTTATTCCCACCAGTTTTTTGAGTTATGCCGTTGATGCTGACCAAGATGGCAAGCGCGATTTATGGAACAACCCAGCCGACGCCATTGAAAGCGTGGCCAACTATTTTAAACGCCACGGCTGGCGCGCTGGCGAGACCGTCACCTTGCCAGTCGAGTTAAGCCAGCCAGCACCAGAGAATATGATCAACGATCGCCTAAAACCCAACTGGACCGCGGGTGAGCTGCGCGCCGTCGGCGTCAAGCTGGCAGCTAAGATACCGGATGACGCCAGTGCCACACTGATTCAACTGGAGGCAGATTCGGGTACCGAGCATTGGTTCGGTGGTCACAACTTTTATGTGATTACACGCTACAACCACAGCCGCCTGTATGCCATGGCGGTTTACCAACTCAGTGAGGCGCTGCGCTAATGCCATGGCTGGTGGTCGTTTTGGTGCTGGCCATGCTCAGTGGCTGTGCCACCTCGCGCTACCAGCACCGGCATGATTTTACCCCGCCAGACAGCAACGAACTGGCGGTGTTAAAAGAACCCACCCCCGTGGCCGAGCCCAAAAGCGTGCTTGGCAACCCGGCCAGCTATGTCGTGCTGGGTCAGCGCTATGAGGTCATGCAGGAGGCGTATCCGTTTAGCCAAGAAGGCATTGCCTCTTGGTACGGCATGAAGTTTCACGGCCACCAAACATCTAACGGTGAAATCTACGATGTTTACGCCTTCACGGCCGCCCATAAAACCCTGCCGTTACCCAGTTATGTGCGTGTGACTCGCTTAGACACAGGCGCCAGCGTCGTCGTGCGCGTGAACGACCGAGGCCCCTTTCATGCCGGTCGTATTATTGATCTGTCTTACGCCGCCGCGGTGCGACTCGATATGCACAAGCAAGGCAGAGCCAACGTGCGAGTCGAGGTATTGAAACCGCCTCAACCACATTCAGAGCGATGGTTGCAGGTGGCGGCCTTGGGAGATGAAAGCGCCGCAAAAAAGCTGCAGCAACGATTGCAACAACTACTGCAACAACGGTGGCCGGTTACCATCAGTCAACATCAGCGTACATCCCAGCCTACGTTGCATCGTGTTAGAATCGGTCCGGTGAAAGAGGGAGAAGATCTGGCGCAACTGCAGCAATTATTGCAGCGGGAAAACATCGATGCCATTTTGCTAGCAGGACATCAATGATCAAAAACAATAAAAAAAAGGGGCCACAGGCAATTATCCCGGGCCCAGAGGCAAGGTACTCAGCGCAGAATCAAAACAATATTCCAGCACCACTGCGTCGGTGTTGGAAGCCAACCGAAGCTGGCGATTACTCTCCAGTGCCGTGTTTACTGATGTCTTTTTTGACCGCCCAGTACACACCACCAAAAAAAGCACACGTCAGTCCGACTATAAGCAGACCTGAGAAAACCACTTCATCCATAAACATAGCGCTTACCTCTCTGTCGAAACTGTCTAAGCTGTTTAAGTTGCCAACGGCTGGCGAACGCTGTGACATCAACGACCGCCTGGGTATGGGTCCAACATAACAAGCCTGACATGCAGAAAATTGATATGTATCAAGTCTGTTTTCAGCCTTCACCGCCTCTAAACCAGCGCTTGATGCAAATCAAATAGCCATATCAATAACAAGGAAACTGGCCCGCACCTTGCTGCCAAGGCAGCCACTAACGTGTCAATGTGCGGTAAAAGTGGCAATTCACGAATAACAAGGCACACTTAGATGACGTATTCTTCAACCGTGGAAAGCAAATTATGACTCATGGACTGTTTACCATGGCTGCCAGGCTGGTAACGGTTGCTGTTGCATGCTGCTGGTGGCTCACAGTTCAGGCCAGTGATGACTCAGGCGCGGACCACGCAGGTAACCCGCTGCAACAGTTACGGGTTGCCGTCGAGCAGGGGCAATACCAGCTGGCTTATGCCACCGCCCAACAACAGTTGTTGCAGTATGAAGGTGACCCGTCATTTGACTTCTATTACGGTTTCAGTGCCGCTCAAACCGGCCATTATCAAGAGGCATTGTTTGTGTTCGAACGCCTGATCAGTGCCTATCCGGACGTAATTCGCTATCGCTTAGAGTTGGCGCGTGCCCACTTTTACCTGGATAACTTAGACGGCGCAGAACGCGAGTTTCGCCGCGCTCTGGCCGCAGAGCCGCCAGCGACCGTGGTCAGCGTGGTAGAACAGTTTCTGCAACGCATTGAGCGTCGTAGAGAGCGACGTGAGCCTCAGTGGCAAGGTGGCGTGAGCTTGTCCGCCGGCTACGACAGCAACATCAACGCAGCGACAGATGAAGACCGTATTCAACTGTTAGATGGTCAGCTGACCGCCATTTTGAGTGAAGAGCAGCGCGCCAACGACAGCGGTTTTTATCAGCTGCGCGGCCACGCTCAATATCTGTATCCGCTGAGCCGCCGCAGTGGCATGGACCTTCGCTTTGGTGCCAGCCGCAAAGACAACGGCCTGAATGACGATTACGACCTCAACAGTGCCTACGCCGATCTTGGCTGGCGCGTGATGCGCGGCCAGCACACTTTTGCGGTGTCGGCCCAGTACCGCCAATACCAACTGGGTGGAGAAGCCTACCAAAATGAGTTTGGAGGTGAGTTTGATTGGACGACGCCGTTATCAGAGCATTGGTCTTGGGCAACAACAACCAGCGTGCAGCAGCAGGACAACCAGCGTAACAGCGCATTGGACTTACTGCAGGCGGACTTAGAACTGGGCCTCAACCACGCAACACAGCGCTTTAGCCAGCAGTTGCGCCTGCAAGCTACAACCGATTTTGGCGATGAGCAATCACTTGCCCGCGACCGCGTCGGTTTGAGCTGGAGCTTTCAGTACGCTGTGAGTAATGCCGCACAGTGGTATGGCATGGCGATGTACCAGCAGCAACAGTTTCAAAATCCGTTGCCCAAAACCAACTTATTTGCCGCCGGCGTCACACGCGATGAGCAACTGTCACAACTGGCCCTAGGGTACAGCCGTCAGTTGATTCCGGCGATGAGTGTCTTTTTTCAATTGAGCTGGGTGGATAGCAGCAGCAACGTCATGGTCTATGAGTACCAACGTTCACTGTTTGAATCCGGCATAGCGCTGTCATTCTGACGCATACCCAGGAGGCAAACATGTTTATCAGAATGCACAGGTTTTTAATTCTACTGCTCGCTTTGGGTTGGCTGCCTTCCCAAGCAGCAGAACTGGCCGGCCGTGTCATTATGGCGCGCGGTGAGGCCCAAGCCATTTCTGCCAGCGGTGAAGTGCGCTCACTGAAGCGTCGGGATTCTGTCTATGTCAGCGACACCTTGCGAACCGGCGACGACAGCCGTGTGCAAGTGCGCTTTGTTGACAACGCCTTACTGGCGTTAAAAGCCAACAGTGAGTTGCGTATCAATACCTATGAAATGAACGTCGAGCAAACAGGCGGCACCATCTTAATGGAACTGGTCGAAGGTGGCTTTCGTACCCTCACCGGCACCATAGGCAAAGGCAATCAAAGCGACTATGAAGTCCGAACCCCGGTAGCCAGCATCGGCATTCGCGGAACGTTGTACAGCCTGCTGTGGCAACAACAGTCATTGATGGCCGGTGTTTGGGAGGGTGGCATCGCCCTGTCTTCAGATATTGGTCAATTTGAGTTGGGATCAGGGGCGGACTTTAACTTCGCTGTATTAGACGACTCTGGTTTCAGCGGCTTATTGAATCCTCCTACGGCATTGCAAGACCCTGCCCCGCAAGCAGCATCTGCAGCCACCAATCGGCAGCGCCCAGCGAGCGTCGACGAAGAACAAAGCAATGCCGACAACAGCCGGCCGTCTGTTGCATCTGAGGACTCCAATGGCATGACCGATGCGACGATGGAAGACGCCGCAATGGAAGATGCAGCCGCCGTTACCTTGGCCGATGTCGGTGAGCAGAATGAACGCGACCTTCGCGATGAAGCTAACAGCACCGACGAAGACGGTGTTGCGCCAGAAGAAGACAATGGTGCAGACACCACTCTCGATGAACAAACGGGTAACGAAGGCGATACCGCTGGCTCAGATGAAGACATGGGCAGTGCTGACAAAGTCACTGTGGTCACCCCGACCGAGGGCGGCCTGGAAAGCGAAGGCAGCGTGGATAAAACGTCCGTTCCAGACATGGAAGATGACGCCGGCAACGCTGATCTTGCCGAAGTTGACACAGACACCACAGCGCCTGTCACCGATGCCTCTGGTAAAGAAGAACCTGCACTCAACCCGCTTGAGCGTGAGGAAGAGGCGGCCACTGAGGATCAGTTTGAAATTCGCGATGAGAACGATAAACCCGTCGATCCAGATGGCGGTGACCTTACACCACCGGACCCTACGGATCCAACCGATCCATCAGAACCCGACAACTTATCGCCCGACCCACGCTTGAGCAATGATGAGTACGAAGTCCTGCTCACCAATGGTTTTGTCGGTGCCGTTGGCTCGCAAGGTGAGCAACGTGGCGGGGTCGCCATTCCGCTGGATGGCAAAGAACCTGTGTTCGTGGTTCGCTCAGACAATGAGGAAGAGAATCTAAACGTGGTTCGCTACGAAGGCAGCAGCATTGTGCGTGAGCAGCCATTGCCCGGCGTCGAATGGGGTATTTGGGCCGGTACCAGCGAACAACCAGTAAAATCGTATTCAGACCAGAGCCAACCGGAGCAGTTTGAGGCTCACCCAGAAAAAGTGCTGTGGATCACTGCTGAGCCGATCCGTGTCGCCGATATGGCTGGGCTGTACGGTACCGTGGATTATTCCTCCAGTGCGGCAGGAGCCGCTTTCCTTGGCTTTAACGACAAAGATCAGAGCCTCAACCGTGTCGATGGCCAGTTCACCGTTAACTTTGAAACCGGCAGGGTCAGTGATGGCCAGCTGGCCGCATTATTTGGCGATGCCGATGTGTGGAAGTTTGAGTTTGACGGCGATATTCGCATTGGTGAAGAAAATGCACCGGTACTCAATGCCATCCTCAATAATGGCGAGCGCAATGGTCTGCTGATTGATTTGGAGGCCAGTGACTTTGGCGGTGTCTTGCTTGCCCCAGACGCGGAGGCTTTTGGCGGCATGTTCTCCCTAAAAGACCTGGAAGGCGGCAACGCCAATGGCGCTGTGGTGTGGCCACTGCAGAATCGACGCTGATCTCCCCTAGCTTCGTCAGTTGATACGAAAAAGGCACCCATCAAAGGTGCCTTTTTTATTTGCTCTCATGCCGATAAACGCCGTTCCAATCTGGGGCTGGCGGCTGCTGCTCAAGCATCTCAATGCGCTGCAAGTATAGGGTGTACAACGCACAATCTGGGTACCTTAGACGCAGCTGATGAAAAGACGTTCGAGCCTGCTGCCACTGTTGCTGCAAATAGTATTGGTAAGCCGTCTCTTGCAGCGCCAGCTGTTGCTGCCAGCGCTCATCCAACTGGCTCTTCAACGCCAACGGCCGATAAACTCGAACAGCGGTTTCTTTGCCCTTAACTTGGATGCAGTCGATAAACTGATAAGCATATTCAGGAGCCTGCAGGCAGGTGCTTTCACTGACCAAAATAGGAACCTGGTAATACTTAGTAATGCTTTCCAACCGGGCGCCCAAGTTAACCGCATCACCCAACACGGTGTAAGAGCGACGATAGGCCGAGCCCATATCGCCGACGTTCATAACGCCCGTGTTCAGACCGATGCCAATTCGAATGCTCGGCAACCCTTGCTGCTTAAAACGCCGACTCAACGCTGCCGTCACCGATTGCATGGCTAAAGCAGCAGCAACGGCTTTACTGGCGTGACGAGCGTCCGTTATCGGCGCCCCCCAGAATGCCATCACCATATCGCCCACATACTTATCGATGGTACCATCGTGATCAAATATTAACCCTGTCACTGGGGTGAAATAGCGGTTTAACAGTTTTTTCAGCTCGCTGGCGCTGAGTTGCTCAGAGATGCGGGTAAAGTCGCGAATATCGCTAAACAGTACGGTCAGCTCGCGGCTCTCCCCCCCAAACTGATACTGCTGTGGGTCATTCATCATGTGCTCGATGTGAGCCGGCGGTACGTATTGATCGAACATGCCGCGTAAGCGGCGACGCGAGACATATTCACGTCGAAAGCCATCAGCCAAACTCAGCAACATCAGGACAAAAATCAGCAACAGCAAACTGGCGATGCGCAAGTCCAGACGACTGAAGTACCACCAGTAGTAATTCAAGCCAACGACCACCACTAAGCAGCCAGCGCTCATTAATACGGTATAACCCGGGCTTAGCCGCGGTAAGCACAGCGCTAGTAAAACACCGAATAACAACAACTGGGCCCAGACTGCTCCAGCCTCCCACTCTGGCCGGTAAGGAAACTGACCTCGCAACAGACCATCCACCAAGTTGGCGTGTACCTCAACGCCTGGGTACTGAGTTTGCAGCGGTATTGTGCGCAAATCTGCCAAGCCCTGCGCCGATGTACCCACCATGACAATGGAACCTTCCAGCAGGTCAGCCGTATGAGCATCGTTGAGTACCTGGGTGGCGGACACATACGGAAAACTGCGCGCCGGCCCACGATACGGCACGATAACTCGGCCGGCAGCATCGGTACGAATACGCTGTCCCGCCAAGCTAATGTGGCGAATGGCTTGTCGCTGCCCCACCGTAACAGGCTCAATGTCCACCTGCTCCACCAGCAAATAGCTCATGACTGTCGCCAATGATAACGAGGGGTATACGTTGCCCCGGTGCGCAATCATAAGGGGCGAGCGTCGAACCACACCGTCACCATCGACAAATGTGGTCACAAACCCCGCCTGCCCAGCTGCTGCTTGCAAAACATCAATGTTCGCGGCGTAACCTGGCTTGTTGATATGAATAATCTGGTCGCGTTGCTGTGGCGACCACTGCGCCAAAGGACGGGGCAACTGGCCATGCTGCAGCGCTTGATCGAGAAAGAAGAAACCCAGCACCGCATCCACTTGCTGCAAGTGGTTGGCAAACTGCTGGTCGGCATCAATGGCGGCCCGCCAGTCGGGCGGAGAAAACGTCAGCCCTTGCTGCTCAGCACGCACCATGACTTCATCCAGCGGGTTGCGCTCAGCTTCCGAAAACACCACGTCATACGCGACCACCACGGCACCGGCAGCGGCCAGCTTTTGGGTGAGCAGGCCCATAACCTGACGGCTCCAAGGCCAGCGACCTTCGCGCGCTAACGAGGTTTCATCAATATCAACGATGACTATGCGATGCTCACCGGCATCAGAATGAGGCGCTCCCAGCAGCTGAAAACGCAAATCAAACAGCAAGTAGTCCAAGCGATTAAGCCACTGGCCATCCACACTGCCTGAACGCAAGAAGGCTGCCATGATCAGCAGGGTCACCAGCAAACCAAGCAGTACCGACCAAGCGTAGTGTCGCCAGCGTTTGACCATGTCTACCTCTGAGCAGCTCAGTATGACAGCAGTTTAGTGTCCTGAGTCTGAAAGATGCACCACAACGACACACGCTATTGAGATAAAGCGCCGATCTGGCGCTTACGCAGACACCACTTGGCCACGATACACACGTTGCGTGCGCTTAGCGGTACGGGGCCGATCGTCCACCAATTGTGCACTGCCACGATAAAGCCGTGGCTCGTTGGTAATCGCAGGGTCAGGTTCGCGCGTTGGCAGAAACTCTTCAATTAAGGTCAGTAGCTCAGTGCTGACGCCGCTGCTGACCAAGGTTCGCAAGTCGTTTTCCAGTGTTTTTGAGTCAAAATGCACCTCCGCACCCTGCTCATCTTTAGCTAAGCGTTTGATTTTTTGCAGCAACGCCAGATTTTGTCGGTTAAATTCCATGCTCAGCTCCCCAATGGTCATAATCTGGGTGTGCAAGCCTCATACCACAGACTGAATGCGGCTCTGTGAATCACTGCATTGCTGAATCGCCGACAGCAGATAACGCTCAAACTGGCCCGCTAGCTGTGGCCAGCCAACCTGTTCCGCAGCCGTGCGCGCATGCTGACCTTGCTGAACTAGATCACTCCCTATTAGCCGCTGACAGGCTTCTACAAAGGAGCTTTCCGTTTCATCATCGGCCAGCTCACCATTCACTCCCGAGTGAATAAACTGACGAGCCGCAGCATAAGGATATGCCACCACCGGCAGGCCGCTGGCCATTCCTTCCAGTGTGACAAGGCCAAAGGTCTCAGTAAGACTTGGAAATACCAAAGCATCGGCACTGGCGTAATGACGTGCCAACACCTCGCCCGTCAGCACCCCGGTAAAGATAATATCGGGATGGCGCTGCTGTAAGCTGACACGCAACGGCCCGTCTCCGACGATCACCAAACGCACATCAGGGTGCGACATGCGCAGCTGCTGATAAGCACGAATAGCAACAGGAATGTTCTTTTCTGCAGCAACGCGGCCGACGTAGAGTAATACCGGCCCACCGCCCCAGCACTGGCGCAACTCGGCACAGCGTTTCAAAGGATTAAAACGGTCAGAATCGACGCCGTGACTCAAGACCGCCACACGCGCTACACCCGCTTCCCTCAACCCATTGGCACCGTCCTGCGAGGGCACTAGCGTCAGCTCAGTTTGGTTATGAAAACGTCGCAGCCAAACCAGCGCTATACGCTGAAGCCACCCTAGCCCGTAGTAGTTGCTGTAACGATGAAAGTTGGTGTGAAAAGCACTCACCACCGGGATGCCCAGACGACGAGCCAAGCGGGATGCACTCAGCCCGAGAGGCCCTTCTGTGGCGATATACACCACATCGGGCATCCACTGCCGCCAAAGTTGTTGCAACCACTGGCGGCGCGGCAACCCTAACTGTAAATCCGGATACATGGGAATGCGCACACCACGACAGCAATGCTCTGGCCAAATAGGCTGCCATGCTTGCCGCGGCTGCGGTCGGTAAATGCGAATGTCAAAGCTCTGAGGCTCCAAGTTCGCTAGCAGCTGATGCAGTGAATTGGCGACCCCGTTGACATCCGGTAGAAAAGTTTCTGTAACTATGGCTAAACGAGTGACAGACATGATGAACCGTCAGACTAGGAAAACCCCAGTCTGACAGTTCGGCGATGACACTATGATGACTGTGCCACGGCCTCTAACTTGGCCAGCCGATAGCGTAACTGACGCGGTGTTAGCCCCAACACTCTGGCAGCCATGGTTTTATTGCCATTGCAGCGCTCGATGGCCGTACGAATGTCGTCGATTTCATCGTCCTGCACACGCTGGTAGGGGCGCGCATATAAGGTTGTAAAGTTCGGCACCACTTGGGTGGCCATTAAATTCGCCATTTGTGCAGCGAAATAGCGAATGCTTTGGTGATCGATCCCACCACTGACTTGACGCACGTCCATGACCAGCACCGCCAGCACCGTATGGCGCAAGCACACAGGCACCAACAAACAGCGATGCTGAGTGGACAAAGAATGAACACCAGGTTCAAACACGTCGGGACGCTCTTGGCCGTCACGAATGCTCAGCCACTCACCCGATTCAAACTGACGACACAAAGCGTGTTGCACGGCAAAGCTGTACACCCCATTTACAACACCTGTGGTGCAATAGCGGGCTTTAAAGCGACGGCTGGCTTCAGGTACGGCAACAGAGACGTTGTTGAGGTGACAGTGCTGCGCCAACAGCTGTAACAACTGTTGTAAGCACTCACCTTCCTGGCCGCGTTGTTCAAGAATATCTGTGACCGCTGCCATCCAGCCCGGCACTGCATTCGGCGTGGTTTGGGCAGATGGGCGGTAGTCGTTTATGTCGGCGATTTTATACATGGCAGGTTCCTCCTACCAAGGTATTGGCAAGGAGCGTACCAACCGAGAAAACGCGCAAAGGCGGTGAAAATCACCGCCTTTGCAAGGATTTATGCGCTGTTTTTTAGCATCCAGATACCAACAAGAACCAAGACAGTGCATCAGGCAATGCTTGGGTCCTCTGGCGGTAAAAATGTCTCTTGTAGCCAATGGGCATAGGATCGACACACATCTTGGCAGGTCAAAATGCCAGCCATGCGTCCATTACGCATCACTAACACAGCATCAACGCCGTGCTCCGCCATTTGTTGCAGTACAACATCCAGACGGGTGTGCAGCTCCACGCTGTCGAACTGGCGACACAAGTCTCCGGCGGTGAGCTCTGTTAGCTCAGCGCTGCTGTGGCCCGGCTGGCGAGCAAGTTCAATCTCGCGAATGCTAATCACACCAATGGGCTCGTGCCCTTTCAAAACGGGCAAATGGTGACACTGATGTTCGTCCATTAAAGCGGCCGCGTTGGCGAGCGTATCCTGTTCATCAATATGAACAGGAAAAGCAGTCATTACTTCCGTAAGGGTCGGCATGTGACGCATGATCAGACTCCGATCCGGGCGAGTGTATCCATCACTTGACGCAACGCTTCAGCCAGCGCCGGATGATCTTGCTCAAACTCCACTACCTGCTGGTTGATCCGCTCACTTAAGTCGGCATCGGCGGCGCCAGTCTGCTCAATGTCCTGTGCCACCTTGCGCACCCACTCGCGATCTTCGTCTGTCAGTTGGGGTTGCTGCTGCAGGGTTTGATGCAACTGCTGCAGCTGCTGCTTCAGGCTTTCTTGACTCATGCTGTTTCTCCTTTTCCAGCTGTCAGTGTACGACGACAGTCAGTGCCAGGCTACGGCACAGATCAGTAAAGCGCCTGGAAGCGAAACATCATGCCCAACTGCTGACTAAAGCGCTGCATGGCGCGCTGATTGGCGGTGTCACCGAGGTACAGCAAAGTTGTGTGCCGATAACGACTGTGATCAACCGGCGTAGCAGCCAATAACCGAAAGCTATGCACAACCGCAGCGTGGCTAGCTGCTATGGGCGCAAGACATCCCGGCTGTAACCGCTGATCGCTCAGAAAGCGCGCCAACAACGTGGCATTGTGACTCGCGCTCAGCCTGGGGTTAACGAAGAACAAATATAAGGGCCAGCCTTGGCTGTGCTCCTGTCTTGCGAGTACCAAGTCAGCCACCGGCACCGCATCACGAATCAACTCCTGCACTTGCGGGGTAAACCCTGCTAATGCATCGCTGTCGTCAGGTAGGTTGCAAATGTACACTTGCCGGCGCGTTGAGCCTGCCAGGGATGCCGGAACAGCCACGAGGTTCAGGACGGGCGCGGCGGCTTCAGACCGATATGCATGTAAGCCCATAGCCACTCCTATTATGTGCTTATTGTTGTTGGAGCGTCCTTATACGCCGCACTGCATCTGTCCCAGGGCGATAGCACCAGCAATGCGGATGACTATTCAGATATAGGCAAGGAAAACAGCGCGCACCATGTCAACCGGCGGATATCAGCCAGATGCACGACAACAAAGTCAACAAAGCAAGGTTTCGTAGTGGCTAGGGCACCTCTGATTAGTTCGGCGCCCGCTCTGGATCGCCAGAGGGCTCCAGATCACGAAGCCGGTTTGCCGCTCTAGCCAGCTATAGCAAAAATCGGCGACACAGAGCTGGGGTTCTCTGGCGTTCCCCGCAGGGCACGGGTGCAGGCTCCCATAACGTCGTTGGCGATATTGAAAAGGGCTGGCCATTTCCTGCCATCACCGCCTTGTTCTGAATACCTACTGCACTCGAGCAGAGCTGTGCAGAATTATTCAGAGGTGCCCCAGAGCAGTCTAAAGATCCATAAATTCGACCAGCACAGTTTTTACAATAAAGCCAAGAACGCCCAACCCCAGGGCAAAGAACAGTACAAACATCCCCCACTTGCCGGCCTTGGAGCGTTTACCAAGGTCATAAATAATGAAGAACATAAAGCAGATCAGCGCTGGAATACCGATCATCAAGGCGAGGTTTTCAAACTCTGCGGCGTGCATATCGACTCCTCTATGGCAGGCGCGCGCATTCTACTGCGACTGTGATCAACAAGAAACCAGTGAACGCTGAATCCCAAGCAGGTAGACGTTATGATGCGTGCTTCCGTGGGCAACTTTTCCGAGGCTTTGTGGCTACCGCTTTCGATTTTGATGTCTGTATCGTCGGTGCGGGCGTGGTTGGTCTGGCCATCGCTCAATCGCTGGCGCCTCATTACCGGGTTTTGCTTATCGAGCGACACCCACTGGCTGGTGAAGAAACCAGCAGCCGCAACAGTGAGGTGATTCATGCTGGTATTTACTACCCCCATGGCTCATTGAAGCAACGCTGGTGCTTGCGCGGCAAAGCCCTGCTCTACGAGTTCTGTCAACGCTACCACGTGCCCTATCAAAAGATTGGCAAACTCATCGTGGCGCAATCTGAACAGCGCTCACAGCTGCAGGCTCTGCAACAACATGGCCAGCAGGCGGGCGTCGACTTGCACTGGCTAGAAGCGCCTGAACTGGCGCAACGTGAGCCAGCCGTCAGCGCCGCTGCCGCTCTGTACTCACCCAGCACCGGTATTATCGACAGCCATGCTTTATTGCAGCAATTAGAAGCGTTAGCCGTGAACCACGGCGCTTTGGTGCAGTATCGCAGTGAACTCATCGCAGCGCAGATCAGAAACATCGGCTGGCAGCTGACCGTATCAACGACCGATGGCCCATACGAGTTAAGTTGCCACACGCTGATCAACAGCGCTGGTCTGGGTGCGCAAAACGTTGCACAGTTGTGCCATGCCGCAAACAAGAACGTGCACTTACCATCACTGTACCCATGCCGTGGACAATACTTTCGCTATCACGGTCATAGCCCCGTGCAGCATCTTATTTACCCGATTCCAGATGCCAATCTCGCCGGCCTTGGGATTCACGCCACCCTCGACCTAGCAGGCCAGCTAAGGCTAGGGCCGGATACGCATTATCAAGAACACACAGATGACTATCATGTCGATGCAGCAGCACGGGCTCATTTTGCCCGCACAGCACAGCGTTACCTGCCCGAACTGGAGGAGCAGCGCTTGCAGCCTGATTACAGCGGTATTCGCCCCAAACTGTCCGGACCAGGTATGCCAGCCAGCGACTTTGCGCCTGTATTTAGTGAGGCGGGCAGTCATTCCCCCTTCTTACACCTGTTCGGTATCGAAAGCCCTGGCCTAACAGCGAGCCTCGCGATCGCTGAGGCTGTTACAAAATGGTTACAATTAGGTCAAGCAGACCATCTTAGGCGCCCAAAGTCATAAAAAAAACAGATGTCATAGCCCTGACACCGGCTTATTTGGCTCGATTAGCCCTCCTTTGTTCCTTTTTGTTACGTATGTACTACACTCAGCTTACTAAACAGAGTCACAGAAGACAGGCGCAATACAAAAAGTCACCAGAAAACAGGAGGATGCAACAAGTCAATGGCATATGCCTGCTACGCTCTTAACATCTGTTTAGTCAACCAGACATCCGGCAGGGAAATCGTCGAATATGAATTATCCGTTACGCGCTGAATGCCTCAACCAGGAAGAACAGATCAGCACTATTTTGTCTGAACAGGTGTTAGTTCCAATCACCTGCGATCATTGCAAAATGGACACTGATGTAAGTCTTGCGATGTTGAAACAGGCGCAACCTTTTTTATGCGAGCATTGCTACCAGGTGAACCGCCTCAGTGATGCTGAGCGGCAAGTGATGCTGGGCGTGCTTGGACGCTTTGGCTACCACACTAGTCGCTGATGAAGTCACGCACCAGCAGCATTAGATAGCGCTTAAGCGTGGCCTCAATAACGTCGTAGTCCGGCTCATCACTGAGCAAGGTGCCATATTCTAGAGTTTGAAACATACCGAGCAGGATAATCGCATCTTGCTCGGGCGATTCTGAGTTCACCAGCTGTAAAAACTCGACCGCTTTATTATAAAGAGCCAGACGATGCATCTGTGCTAGCTGGCGTATTCGTGGATTCAATACCGCCTCATAGCGAAATGCTTGTTCAACAATCAACATATCGCGCTCAGCGCCGGTTTGATTCGCGATGTAATCGCGTAGCTGGCTGGCAAGAGAAGCAACAATCCGATGTGCACCTTCACGGGTGCGTAAATCAGCACTGGATACACCTTGCAAAAACGGTTGATAGAACTGATCTGTAAAACGATTCACAACCAACAGAGCTTTTTCAGTGTATAGAGTAAAAGTATCGACGATTAACTCATCAATATCTTTGAAATAGTAAGTCGTCGCGGCCAGTGGCACATCGGCTTCTTTCGCTACGGCACGATGGCGAATGCCGCGCACGCCCTCGGAAATTACAATCCGAAGTGCTGCCTCTAAAATGAGGCGCCGACGTTGCTCGCTTTTAGCGCGACTGGCTTTGCGTCCCTGGTACTGAAGCGTTTTTCCACTGGCCAAGGCGACGTTGTCAGTCACGCCCATAAACTAGCTCCTGTTGAATTCTTTTGTCCGACAATTATCCGTAAAGTCAGCGGAATAGAAACTGCTAACCAAGGTACATTTGTACCAATTCGTCAACAGCGGTTGGTAACAGACGGCTACACAACACAGAATGGCGGCAAACGCCTGCCGCTTGTTAGCCATGGCGTCGCACCACCACCCTACAAACCCCGTTACAGCGGGTCTCAGTTAGCTTGGCACAGCTTCTGCTTAGGCTATTTTAGGCAGTCACTAAGCAGGAATATGCTATGCAACTGGGAGCACTGACCAGTTACCTTCAAAATCAGCCCACCGCTTCTTCATTGGCGCCACAAGCCAAGGATGCAGCGGCGGCTAAAGACGAGCTGCAGCCAGGTGATTACCAGTTCTCGACTCGAGCTTTGATGGTCAGCGCAGTGGCACAGGAGTTTGACGTTGAGGCCATTCCGCGTGATCATCTGGGGCAGTTTCAAGCGCGTTTACAGCAATATGGTTTGCTGCAAGGCAGCAGCTTAAACGCCATGGCGGTCGTTAACGCAGGGCCATCATTGAGTCACGACAACACTGATGAATCAAGCGCCTCCGTCAATGCGTTGCAGCGTATCAGCGAAGCACGCCAACAGTTTGATGCAAACCAGACCCCCTACAGCGACCGCCAGCGCATAAATCAACTGCATACGTTGCTGCAAAACATGAAATCAGCACGAGATGGCCTTTAAGCCAGGGCTGCTATCGACCATTCTTGCAACCAAAAGATCGCATCGTCATCCGGAGTAATGGTTTCAGTGGCATCAATGGTCACTTTGGGAACGGGGGCAATGGCTTGTAACTCGTACAAGCGCTCTTCCATTTTTTCACCAGCGCCACAGAAGTTCATATAGGAGCTGTCTCCAAGCGCAATCACCCCAAACGGCTTACCCGTTTGTAGCGGCAGGGTGTCTCCCAGTTCGGCATAGAAGGGTAATAAATTATCAGGAATGTCGCCCTGACCGGTGGTCGCCGTTACCACCAAAATGGCGTCGAACTCTTGGCTTGTCAAAGCAGCTACCGACGCTTGGTTGTCTAGCTGCACGCTGTGACCCTGGTTTTTCAGCTCTACTGCAACTCGCTCCGCCACTGCCGTTGCCGTGCCTGTTACGCTGCCAACGGCCAGGTAAATCTGTTTCATGCATGCCTCATTCGGTGTTAACTGACAGCGGTTAGCCATCAACTCAAAAAATAATGGCGCAGTATAACGGTCAACTATTAAGGCGTCAGCCCGTGCGCAAGTTGGCAACGCCAAGCACCAAACGTTGGCGCCATGCCAAGGCCAATGGCCGCAGTGCTGCTTCGATCTGGGCCAGTACCTGCTGTGGGCTATGTCCCTCTACGGCCATGACGCAACATAACTCCAGTTGACTGTTGGCAGATAACAACGACTATAGAACAGGCCTTACTGGCCGAAATATACTAACAATGGCAGTTACTGCAGCACTGGGCCGCGATCACGGAGATAAGCATGAGCAGTGAAACCAAAGGGTTCGATCTTGAAGCCTGGCTCAATCGGCTGTTACAACGATTGTTTCCTGTCTGGTATGCCACTCAAGCGGCACGCGAACTGCCACTCGAAGCCATGGGGCCACTGAACCCCAGCAGTCATTTGCGCCAACACTGGCTGAGCATCAATGACACTTTGCATGCGGTGCAAACCTCCCTGGCGGATGCAGGTGAAGATTGGCAAGCCCTGCACCAACTGCTTGGCCAACTGTTGGTCGAGCAAGAAGTCAAACGAAGTTGGTTAATTACCGCGATTCAAGGTGTCGATCAGGGCGATAACAGTCAAGAGTGGCCATCATTGCTGAGTTACGCGGAAAGCTGCTGCGACAGCCAGGAGTGGCAAAGCAATGACGATTTCGAGCGTCTAGTCGCCCAAGCGTTCCCAACGTCAGAAGAGCCGCACCGGCTTGTTTACCGTGAGTGGGACGGTCGCTGCTACTGGCTCAACCAAGGACACAGCGATGAACTGGCTTTGGCACAGCTGCACGCCGCGCACAAACAACGCGATAAGCACATTCCAGCTTTAATGTTGGTGGAGCAGTTGAATCAAACCGTATTGGAGAAACTGCGTCAAAACTACTGGATGCTGCTGATGACCCGGCGCCGAGCCTACCAGGTGTTAGATTTACTGTTGCAAGCCGACCTGCCCGCCGTTCTGGCAGAGTTCGAGCCAAGGCGCAGCGACTTGGTATTGCTGACTGCGGTCAAAGACAACAAGTCCATCAATAAGATACTGTTTAGCCTGATGCATAACCGCTCTACGCAGCAAATAATCGACTTTGGTCGCTTGGTTGGACGCCAACACTTTCCGCTGCCGGCCACGGGCAAAACGCCCACCGACGTCACCGAACCAAGCTAACAAACAAACGCTTCTAAACGCTTGCCGTGGCAGCGACGTTTGAAAAGAACATCGATGTGGACTCGGACCAACTCTGATCAGCCCCCAATAAGCAAGCCTACCGGCTGGCGCTACACAAGCTTTCGCCAGCCCCACAGGCCATGCCCGTTGCACTCAGGCGATGGGTTGATTTACGACAAAACCCTGTCATGCTTGGCAAACACGGCGCCTGCCTGCGTACCACCGGTAGTGGCCGACTGACTATAACAATAAGTGGTAACAGCATGATTAGAGGTACTTGGAGCCTGACTGAGCCATTGGTGCCGGTCAATATTCCTGCCACCCTGGTTCGCGTAGGCGAGAACAAGGGCATCAGCACAGCAACGCTGTTGCACAATACCGGCCTAAGCAGCGATATTTTTGCCGACCCCAGTGCAAGGTTGACCTATCAGCAAGTGCTCATGCTGGCTGAGAACCTGATCAAATCGTATCCAGACTCCAGCCTAGGGTTGGACATTGGTGAAGCCATTAAGATCAACCAGTTTGGCATGCTGGGCTACGCCATTATGAGCTGCGCCGACATTCGCAGCGCCTTGCAATTAGGGCTCAAATTTCACCCCCTGGTGGACCCAGCGTTTACCTTCGAAGTGGTCGAGCTAGAGCAACACGCCGCTGTTCGCTTAACGACACACATTCCCATCGATCATATTTATCGCATGTTGTGCGATTTGTTTGTGGTGAACTTTACCTGTCTCGGACGCTTTCTCACGGGTCGACACCTACAGCCATTGGCGGTTCACCTCAACCATCCAAAACCGGATTATGCCGAGCGCTATCAAGATTATTTTGCCTGCCCAGTGCTGTTTGATCAGCCACGTACGGAGCTGGTGTTCGACAGCAGCATTCTGGACGAGCCAGTGCAAATGGCCGACCAAGCGACCGCCGCCATGGCAGAGAATCAGTGCGAAGAAATTCTCGCGCGTTTGGGCCCCAAAGAAGGCATCGTGGCCAAAGTTCGACGCATTTTATTGCGCAATCCAGGTCAGTTTCCCCCGGTCGATGTGGTGGCAGGACAGCTGGCAACCTCGACGCGAACATTGAGCCGCAGCTTGCAGGAGATCGGCACCTCCTATCAGCGCATATTGGACGAAGTTCGAAAAGAAATGGCCATCGAATACCTACGCACCTCCAACCTGCCCATCGAGGAGATTGCGGCACTGGTGGGCTACAGCGATCCGTCTAACTTTCGCAAGGCTTTTCGGCGCTGGACCCAGCATGCGCCCTCTTATTACCGCGAGGACCGTCATTAGCCCTGCCGAGCAGGGCTATTCGCGCCGTCACCGGACTGTCACCCACCTGCAAGAGAACTGTCACAGTCACAGCCGACAGTAGGGTATATCGAATCATTCCGGTATCCCTATGGCCATCACCCTGCAGCGCGTCAGCATTGTGACTGAAACCTTTGCCCCCGAAATCAATGGCGTCGCCAACACGCTGAGTCATCTGGTCAATGGTCTGGTGGAGCGCGGCGTGCAGGTGCAGGTGATCCGGCCCCGACAAGCAGGGGAAACACCGCAAACAACTACGTCGAAGCCATGGCAGACCGTCACATTGCCCGGCTTGCCGATTCCTGGCTATCAGGATTTGCGCTTCGGCCTGCCCTGGCAGGGGCGCATGCGCAAGGCTTTGCAGTCCTTTCGACCGGAAGCTGTGTATGTGGCGACGGAAGGTCCGATGGGATGGGCAGCCATTCGTGCGGCCAATGGCATTCAAGCGCCCGTCATCAGTGGTTTTCATACCAACTTTCATCAATACATTGAGCACTACCGCCTCGGCGCTCTAGAGCGCTGGGCTTACGCCTATTTACGCCGCTTTCACAATCGTACTCGCGCCACCTTGGTGCCCACGCGCGCCCAGCGCGACGAGCTGGAACAACACGGCTTTCAGCGCGTGCAAGTGATGTCACGCGGGGTCGACAGTCATCACTTTCACCCTGGCAAACGCGACCCGGAGCTTAGGCGTCAATGGCACGTCCGTGACGATGATCTGGTGCTGCTCTACGTAGGCCGCATCGCTGGGGAGAAAAACCTGCAACTGGCGATACGTACTTACCAGCATCTAAAAGCACTGGATGAGCGCGTAAAGCTGGTGTTAGTGGGCGATGGTCCAGAACTGCCCAGCCTGCGTGATCAACATGCCGATGTTATTTGCTGTGGCATGCAAACCGGTGAGGCACTGGCACGCCACTACGCCAGCGGCGATGTGTTTTTGTTTCCTAGCAAGACTGACACCTTTGGCAATGTCGTGACAGAGGCCATGGCCAGTGGCCTGGCGGTGGTGAGCTTTGATTACGCCGCTGCCCATGAACACATTCAACACGGCGACAATGGACTGCTGGCGCCTTTTGGTGATGAGGAAGCGTTCATCCAGCAAGCCAGCATTGCCCCCGACAGCCCAAATCTGCTGCGCCGGTTGCGCCACAGGGCCCGACAACATGCGGAAGGCATCAGTTGGGACAGCATCGTCGATGACTTTATCCAGCGTTTATCCCAAGCCAGTTACGAGGCAGACCACCATGCAACTGAGCAAAACCATCGCACCAAGGATCGCCCACCTGTTCAACAAAGCGGATCGCTATGAGCTGCGCCTGTGCCAGTCACTCAATGACTACGGCAGCCATCGCGCCATTCGCCTATTTTTCAAAGGCATCAGTCGTTTAGGCGATGGGGTCTTTTGGTACAGTTTGATGCTGGCCGTTATCGCCGTTCAAGGGCTTCCAGGCCTTAAAATCGTTGCTCATATCGCTGTGTGTGGCCTGCTGTGCGTGGCGCTCTACAGTCAGCTAAAAAATCGCTTAGTGCGTCAGCGGCCGTATATTTCTTGGCAGCATATTCGTGCCCACATTGCACCGCTCGATGTTTACAGTTTTCCTTCGGGCCACACCATGAACGCAGTGAATTTTGCCATGCTGTTCAGCATTTTTGTGCCTGCACTGATTTGGCTGGTGGTGCCATTTGCCATATTAGTGGCGTTATCGCGGGTGGTACTGGGCATGCATTACCCCACCGACGTGTTGGTTGGCGCACTGTTAGGCTTGTGCATTAGTTTGGGGTCACTGGCGCTCTGGCCAGACGGCCTGTTTGGTTAAGGAGCCTCAAATAACGGCAACTGACGCTCATCGCCAGCGGCCATACGACCACCAATGCCGAGCAAACGCACCGGTTGCTGATCGCGTTTTAACGCTCTGGCCAGAAGTGCCGCAAAGCCATCGGCGGTGGCGTCTTCTTGATGGTCCGCCAATGTGGTTTGGTGAAAATCGGCGAACTTCACCTTAACAAAAGGCGCCAGCGTGCGCGCATCCACCTGCGCGTGCATCAGTCGCTGCTGCCAGCGTTGGAGCAAATCCGGCAGCACCTCCAAGCAGGCCGGTAAATCGGGTAAATCATTGAGAAAGGTTTTCTCCACACTGATGGTTTTGCGCACCCGCTCACTGCGTAACGGGCGTTCGTCCAAACCGCGACAGCGCTCAAACAAGGTCGCACCGCTACGACCAAAACGCCGTACTAGTTCTGTCAGCGACCATGCTTGGGCATCGGCACAGGTGTGAATACCGTGCTGCTGCAGTTTTTGCTCTAAGGCCGGCCCGACACCAGGAATGCGCCTTACTGGCAGCTGCGCGACAAAAGCCGCCACATCTGTGGGGCCGACCAGATATTGGCCATTGGGCTTATTCCAATCGCTCGCCACTTTGGCCAAAAATTTGTTAACCGAAATGCCCGCCGATACCGTAATGCCCACCTGCTGCCAGACTTGATCACGGAGCTGCTGCGCCAGCTGAGTTGCAGACTGGTGCTCATCGACCTGCAAGAACGCCTCATCAATGGAAACCTGCTCAAACTGCTCAGCCGCCGCGCGCAAAATGGCCATCACCTCAGCAGACACCTCTTTATACACCGCCATACGCCCGGGCATGAGCACCAGCGTCGGGCATAGCTTCAAGGCATGCGCCACCGGCATGGCCGAGCGCACGCCAAACTCACGCGCCGGATAGTTACAGGTAGAAATCACACCCCGGCGCTCACGCCCACCGATCGCCATCGGTACATGTGCCAGCGCCGGATTATCGCGCATCTCTACTGCCGCAAAGAAACAGTCGCAATCGATGTGAATGATCTTGCGCATAAGCCGACCAATAACTGTATATAAAAACAGTATCGTAGCGCGTTTCTAATCGCTGGGACAGTCGCCAGCAGCGTGGTAGCCTTTAGGGCACCTCTGAATAATTCTGCGCAAGTGCGGCAGGCTTTCAGAACAAGGCGGTGATGGCAGGAAATGGCCAGCTCTTTTCAACATTGCCAACGACGTTATGGAAGTTGCAGCCCGCGCTCTGCGGGAGCGCCAGTGCAGGCACCGAATTATACAGAGGTGCCTTAGCAATCCTGTAAATAGTTCGCCTGAGCAAACGCTGCACAGTACTATTTAGAGATTCCCAACATGCGTAGCCATAAGGAACGCGCTATGACGGATTTCGCTCATGCCCACAAGGCATTTCTGACCAGTTTACAATCGGGTCAACACGAGTTCGCTACCACGTTAACCTTTATCGAGCACTGGTACGAATTTACTCCAACGGCATTCGACAATGGCCCGGTACACAATACCGAACAGCAGAACCAAGGCAGTTGCAAGGTGCTGGCATTGGCTGAATTACTGCAGCTATCCGACGAGCAAACCCTGTTGTGCTTTGGCGAGCACTATCGGGACGTGCTAGCTACACCTGATGTCGACAATCACCATAACTTGCGCCGTCTGTTACGCGATGGCCGCAGCAACGTCCATTTCGACCAGTTTCCGCTGCAAGCCAAGCAGGAGGCACTATGACAGGCGCGGCCATTTCTCTGAAAGCCGGAACCGTTGCTCTGACCACATTAAGCCTTCACCAACGCAGTTTATCCGCCATAGAAGCAGAGCTGGCCCGCAAACAACGCGAAGCTCCTGCCTTGTTTCGCCGTTTGCCCTGCGCCTTAGATTTAGAGCCATTGCAGCCCGGAGACGATCTAGCCGCGATTGTTCAGCTGTGCCAGAACTACGGCGTTTTACCCATCGCCGTGCGTAATGGCGGCCCAGATTGGCAACCACAGCTGCAGGCACTGGGCCTGGCTGACCTCGGGCGTCAACAGGCCAAAGTCAGCGGCAGCCATGCCCCCGCACGACAGGTAAAAGTGCACACCGGCAATATTCGCTCTGGCCAGCAAGTGTTTTCAGACGGTGATTTAATCGTCTTAGGCATGGTCAGTGCTGGCGCTGAAATTCTCGCCGCGGGCGATATTCATGTTTATGGCACCTTGCGCGGGCGCGCCTTAGCCGGCGTAAAAGGCGAGCAAAATGCCGTTATTGGTTGCCAGCAGTTTGATGCCGAACTGGTGGCCATTGCCGGCCAATATCGTTTATTTGATGAAGCACCCAATCAGGCAGAAGGTGCAGTAGTCGTCACCCTGGATGCCGGTAACTTGAACATCACTAATGTTTAGGAAATACTGCCAAAAACCTGATCGCTCCCGTATCTGAAAGGAACAGACCCTTGGCCAAAGTAATCGTAATCACCTCCGGCAAAGGAGGCGTCGGCAAAACCACCACCAGCGCAGCGGTTGCGACCGCATTAGCGTTGCGCGGCCACCGCACCGTGGTGATTGATTTTGATGTGGGTCTGCGCAATCTCGACCTGGTCATGGGTTGCGAGCGCCGCGTGGTGTATGACTTTGTTAATGTGGTGCAAAAAGAAGCCAACCTAAAGCAGGCATTAATTAAAGACAAAAAACTCAACAACTTATTTATTCTGCCTGCTTCTCAAACCCGTGATAAAGACGCGCTCACCGTCGATGGCGTCGAAAGCGTGCTGAATGAACTGAAAGAAACCTTCGATTACATCGTCTGTGATTCCCCTGCCGGCATTGAGCATGGCGCGCATATGGCTCTTTACTTCGCTGAAGAGGCCATCATTGTTACCAACCCGGAAGTGTCGTCAGTGCGCGATTCCGACCGCATCATTGGTATTCTGCAGAGCAAGTCACGCATTGCTGAGCAAGGTGGCAGCGTGAAAGAGCATCTGTTGCTGACACGTTACAACCCAGAACGAGTCGAACGTGGCGATATGTTATCCGTCACCGATGTTGAAGAGATTTTGGCAGTGCCATTACTGGGCGTGATTCCAGAATCAGAAGCCGTGCTGAAAGCATCGAATCAGGGGGTTCCCGTGGTGCACGACAGCGACAGCGATGCCGGTCAGGCCTACGAGGATGCCGTTGCACGCTACTTAGGCGAAGATCGCCCACACCGCTTCTTAGAAAAGCAAAAGAAAGGGTTTTTGCAGCGCGTATTTGGGGGCTGATATGAGTTTAATGGATCTGTTCCGCAAGGAAGAGCCCTCAACCGCCAGCGTCGCAAAAGAGCGCTTGCGGGTGTTGGTGGCCCACGATCGCTTGCGTCAAAATGGCCCGGATTATCTGCCGCAGCTGCAGCAGGAAATTCTCGCTGTGATTCGCAAATACGTGGCCATTGACGATCAAGATGTTAACGTTCAGCTAGAACACCAAGGCAATACCTCCGTATTGGAGCTGAACGTGACTCTGCCGGAAGAAGAGCAGGATTAGGTCTATCTTTAAAAGGCCCAGGTCATTGGGCCTTTTAAACACCTGACTGGAGCTCAATATGTCCATCGCTCTACATCACATACTGCTGCGCAGCGAATGGCTGGCGCAGGATTTACTGCATGAACTGCAGCTGGGCGCCAACTTTGAAGACCTAGCCGCAGAGCACTCCGTGTGTCCAAGCCGTGCTAACGAAGGCTTTGCTGGCTTCCATGACCCAGACCAACTGCCGGTGACGCTCGCCAACGCGCTGCAACAATGGGACGGCGAAGCCAAGATTATCGGCCCTATTCGTACTGACTTTGGTTTTCACTTGCTTAAACCCGTCGCTCTGCCAACCAGGCCAGTGATTAACGACGACGCTATTCTGAGCGAATAACACTTATGTTCCGTGGCTTGCCACTGCTGATATGGCTAATCATAAGCCTTCAAAGCGTCGTCAGTTATGCACACCCTACGCTGCCCCAGCGGGTGTTGATTTTACATTCTTACCATCAGCAGTTTATTTGGACTCAGCAAATCAATGAGGCCATTGTCAGACGTTTAGAAAATTATTTACCGCTTGCCAATGTGCACATTGAGTATCTAGATGATCGTCGCTTTATCGACGATCAAACTCTGCGCCAACACATGGTCACCGTGCTCAACCACAAATATCAGCAACAGCCGCCCGATTTAATCATCACCACCGACGATAGCGCATTGGCGCTGGTGTTAAACGAGTTATCGCCTTGGGCGGCCAAGGTGCCGCTGGTATTTGGTGGGGTAAATATCCCTGAGCAGCACGATTTGTCCAAGCAAGCACAATACACCGGCGTTTATGAAGGCATGGCCATTGAAGAAAATCTGGCCATTATTCAGCGTTTGCTACCACACAATAATCGCACCATCATCATAGCGGATGAGGCTTCAGTATTAGGGCAATTAATGGCCGCCAAAGCCAAGGCTCTGCAAAACGAGCAAATCGAAGTATGGACGGATTTTACCCTGGCCGAGCTGAGTCAGCGCCTGCGCCAGCTCCCAGCGCACAGTGCGGTATTGCTGTTGGCATTGCATAAAGATGCGCGCGGCAAATACTTTTCTTATCAGCGCTCAGTGCCAGACCTAGCCGCCACTAGCAGTGCCCCCATTTTTGCAATGTGGGGCAGCCTGATGCTCGGCAGCGGTGTGGTCGGTGGCGCCATGAACGACGGCCAACGCCATGGCGATCATATGGCCGATCAAGCGTTGCAAATCCTGCATGGTGAATCGGCTAACAACATTCCGGTGCGTCAAGGAGAGTACTTAGCTACTTTTGATTATCGCCAATTACAGCGTTTTAATATTTCGTCCACAGATCTGCCAGACAATGCCCAAGTGGTGTTTAAGCCGGTTCCATTTTTCCAGCAGCATCAAACCGGTTTATTAATTTTGGCCGTGATCGTGGTGATTCTGTCGGCGATTATTTCTATTTTATCCGTCAATATCCGGCGTCGAGCACGAGCAGAAGAACGATGGCAGGCCTTGCGCACAGAGTTGGAACAGAAAGTAAGCGAGCGCACGGAGGAGTTAGCCGAGCGCAACCGTCAACTTTCTCAGCTCACAGACAATCTAAAACGACAGGTGAACACCGACCCGCTCACCGGCATTGCCAACCGCCGTCTGGGCAAAAAGCGTTTATTACGCCTGTGTGAATCCCACAGTAAGAACGATGCCCCACTCACCCTGGCCATCGTCGACATTGATCACTTTAAACGCATCAACGATTTGCATGGCCATGCGGTCGGTGATTTAGCCTTGGTCGAAGTGGCCAGTTTTTTAACCGGCCATATGCGGCCCACGGATACCGTTGCACGCTGGGGGGGCGAAGAATTTTTATTACTGATGCCAGCGACCACCTTGGATGAAGCCGAAGTCGTCTGTGAACGCCTGCGCAGCCTAGCACGTCAAATGGCGGTACAAGACAGCCACAACATCAGCATCAGTGTTGGCGTTGCCTCTCACCAACCCGGTGAGTCTGACGAAGTCTTGCTAGAGCGCGCTGACCGATGCTTGTATTTAGCCAAATCCAACGGTCGCGATCGCGTGACCACTGAACTTGAGTTATCGCATTTGTAGCCACTGCGCCAACGCTTGATGCGCATCACTGGCATTGAGGGTCGTGACCCAATCACATCGATAACAAATCCACTGTAAGCCCTCATCACCTTGTGACCACTGCCAGCTTTGCTGATCGTCGCCAAAATCGTCATCGTCCAACCATTGGCAGTCTATCGCTGCCGCGCTGGGCTCTGGGTTGATATCGATGGCGCGGCTGTCACGAGCAACGATATTTAATACCGCAAAACGCCTCGGTGCTGACAGAAAATCGCGCTCAATTTCATACACCAAAATATGTGGCGCAATATCGTCACCGCGAGAAATCACCAGGGCATAATCGCCCTGGTGCAAAGGTAAAGGCCAACGTGAGATGTCAGGCAGAGTCATGGTTCGGATGTCGTAATTGCCAACAAGTTAGCCAGTAAA
>CBDDTG010000054.1:0-79345 GCA_965233665.1 Bacterioplanes sp.
AAACGACTGTTTGTCTGAGCGGACTGTGCCATAGCTGTATAACCTGTGATTCAGACTTGTATAGGATTAGTCTGGCTCAAAGAAGTTCTACACGTCAATGTAATTTGTACAGATAAATCGTATTTTGTATAAGGAAAGGTAAAGCCCATGTCTAAGACGTATAAGTCAGCGGGCGGAAGCAGGAGGGAGAAGGGCGGGCAAAGCGCTGCCCGCGGCAAGAAACATAGAAGTTGAAGGTTTTAGGCGTTTTGGCCTTGTACGTGACGTGTCACCACCTGGCTGATGGCATTACTGACTTCGGGCTCAAGGCCGACCGGTGGGTGTAGCTCGATGCTGACCTGTGGGTATTGGCTCATCAGTTCTGCAATCATGGCTGGCACGTCGCGGCGCAAGTGACGGCCGGCGGCAAAAAACAGCGGCAGCACGTCAATGTCGGTGGCGCCAGCACCGGCGAGTTCTGCAACTTGGCTGGCCAGATCGGGTTGCGCCAGCTCCATATAAGCCAGACGTACTTCTGTATCGCTGGGCAGTTGCTGGCAAATGCGCTGACGCAGTTGCTCGAACGGTGCTAACCAGTTGGGGTCGCTGCTGCCGTGGGCTAATAAAATTGATGCTCGCATGCCTTACTCCAAAAAGGTGTTGATGTCGTTGCCGGCCTGGCGGCCACTGAGCCAGGCGCCTTCAACCGCGCCACTGTGGCACCAGTCGCCGCACACGCTGAGGCGCCTTTGGGCGTCACTTATGGCACCGCGCTGCAGCGGCTCCGCGGCAATGGCATACAGCCAGCGATGCAACCACTGCTCTGTGGCGCGGGGTATCTGTAACTGCAATGCCTGTGCGAAGGCCGTTGTTAGCTCCTGTTGCACCTGCTCGCGCGGGTGCTCCAGCCGCTGTTGGCTCCAGTGGTGATTGGCCTGAATGACCCAGGTCTCGTGCGCGTCGCGCTGCGGTTTGCTGTTATTGCGCGCCAGCCAACCGATGGCACCACACTTAACAAAGGCGGCATCAATGGCGGTGTTTAACGGTTGCTCGAATGCCAGTAATAAGGTCCAGCACGGCAGCATCTCGACCTGGCACTGCTGCTGCAGCTCCGGGCTGTCACCTAGCAGAGGCTGTGCCTGGGCCGGCGGTAAGTTAACAATCAGGGCATCAAACGGGCCATGGCACTGCTGCTCATCATCGTGCAAATACCACTGCTGCTGATCAAACTGGCAGCGCACGATGCGAGTGGAGGTGGCGAACTCATCGGCACTGGCCACCAGTTGACGACTAAGCGCCGTCATACGGCTTACGCTGACAAAGCGCTCTACACCATCGGGCGATGGCCGCACGCCTGCGCTGTCGATCACCCAAGGCTCCACTGGCCAGGGCTCGATCCAGCCTTGTTGCCGCCACTGCTGCAATTGTTGGGCAAAGGCTTCGGTGTGGCTGCGCATAAACTGGGCACCCATGTCCCAACTGGCGTTGCCTACTTTTTTACTGGCCAGACGGCCACCTGAACCGCGACTTTTATCAAACACAGTGACGTGATGTCCTTGCTGCTTTAACGCTTGCAGGGCGGTCAGGCCGGCCATGCCAGCGCCGACGATGGCGATGCGTGCCATGGAAATCTCCGGGTTGGGCGGTTGTAGCAGTATTGAAAGATGCAATGTATCAAAAAACAGTGACGGATCCTGTACAAAAATTCAAATGAACGTTTGAAATTTTATTGTACCTGTCGCTGGTCTTATGTATAACTGTTGTATAGATAAGTATTTATACGTTGTGGCCTGGTGGGAGCAACCAGGCGATCACGGCTAAATAGCAAGCAACCCGGCAAAAAGGTGAAGCAGATGAACTACCAAGCCCCATTACGTGACATGCAATTTGTGCTGTACGAGCTGCTGCAAGGCGACCAGGTGTTGCCGGCACTGCCAGGCTATGAAGATGCGACCCGCGAAATTATGGACGCCATGCTCAACGAAGGCGCTAAGTTGGCCGAAAACGTGATGGCACCGCCTGAATGAAAGCGGCGATCGCGAAGGATGTCAGTACGACCCAGACAGCAAAACCGTGACCACACCCAAAGGGTTTAAAGAAGCCTACCAACAGTTTGCCGAAAACGGCTGGACGGCGTTGGCATCGCCGGTGGAATACGGCGGCCAGGGCCTGCCTCACACCCTAAATACCATTGCCGAAGAAATGGTGTGCTCAGCCAATTTATCGCTGGGTATGTATCCGGGCCTGACCCACGGTGCCATCAATGCATTAACCAGCTACGGCAGCGATGAGTTAAAAGAGCAATACCTGCCCAAACTGATCAGTGGCGAATGGACCGGCACCATGTGCTTGACCGAGCCACACTGCGGCACAGACCTGGGCCTGATTCGCACCAAAGCTGAGCCCAATGCCGATGGTAGCTACGCCATCACGGGCACCAAGATTTGGATCACCGGCGGCGAACACGATTTGGTCGATAACATTGTGCATCTGGTGCTGGCCAAGCTGCCCGATGCACCGGCCGGCTCGAAGGGCATTTCGCTGTTTTTGGTGCCCAAAGTGCTGCCCGATGGCAGTCGTAACCCAGCCTTTTGCGGCGGGCTGGAGCATAAAATGGGCATTAAAGGCTCAGCTACTTGTGTGATGAACTTTGAAGGCGCTCAGGGCTGGCTGATTGGCGAGCCGCACAAAGGCTTGCAAGCCATGTTTGTGATGATGAACAGCGCGCGCTTGATGGTTGGCTTGCAAGGTTTAGGCGTGGCCGAAGCGGCCTATCAAACGTCCTTGGCGTTTGCCAAAGAGCGTCGTCAAAGCCGCTCACTGGCAGGTCCACAAGAGCCGGATCAAGCGGCGGACAACATTCTGGTCCACCCGGATGTAAGGCGCATGGTATTGCGTCAGAAAGCCACCATTGAAGGCGGCCGGGCGCTGGCCTATTTCGCTGCCATGCAGATCGACATTGCCCACAAAGCCGAAAGTGCTGAAGAGCGTGAGCAAGCCGATGATCTGGTGCAGCTGCTGACGCCAGTCATCAAAGCTTACCTAACCGATGAAGGTTTCTTCTGCGCCAACGACGGTTTGCAGCTGATGGGCGGCAATGGCTACACCCAGGATTGGCCGGTGGAGCAGTTGGTGCGCGATGCACGCATTACCCGTATTTACGAGGGCACCAACGGCATCCAGGCGTTGGATTTAGTTGGGCGCAAGCTGGGCATGCACGGCGGCCCGCGCCCATTAAGCGTTTGTTTGCCATGTTGGATCAATACATCCAGCAACATACAGATGCCCCGCACGCTGAAGCAGTAAAAGCGAGCACCGCGCGGTTGCAAAAAGCCACCATGTGGCTGATGCAAAATGGCATGCAGGATCGCGAGCAAGCCGGTGCCGCCGCCACACCTTATCTACGTTTGATGGCGCTCACCATGATGGCGTATTTCTGGAGCCGCATGGCGATGACGGCACAGCAAGCGCTGGACAACGGCAGTACAGAAACGGATTTTTATCAGGCTAAGCTGTTCAGTGCCGACTTTTTCTTTGCCAAACTGTTGCCTCAGGCCGAGGCCTTGATGGCAGACATTGAGTCCGGCAAAGACAGCGTGATGGCGATGACCGCCGATATGATGTGAGTCCGGAGGGGCGTATGAGCAAGAACATATTAATCACAGGGGGTACCGGCTTTATTGGTCAGCAACTGGTTGATCAATGGCTCCAGCACGACCACCAGGTGACCGTGTTCAGCCGTCGCCCTAATTGGGTAGCTCAGCGCTGGGGTGGACGCGTGACTGCCGTCAACACCCTGGCGCAGCTGGGCGAACGCTACCACTGGCTGATTAACCTGGCGGGTGAGGGCATTGCCGATCAGCGCTGGAGTGAAGCGCGCAAGCAAGTATTGCGCGCTTCGCGCATCGACTTTACCCGCGATTTGGCCGATTGGGCGGCCAGCAGTCAGCAGCAGTTTGAATGCGTCATCAGCGGCTCGGCCGTCGGTTATTACGGCGGCTTGAGCGGCTCGGCTGAGCAGCAAACCGTGACCGAACAAAGCCATGCCGGGCAGGATTACGCTGCCCGCTTGTGCCAAGACTGGGAGCGTGCGGCGACGGCATTGACCCCGCACACACAGCGCTTAATCACCGTGCGCACTGGGTTGGTATTAGGCCCGCGCGGTGGCATGTTGCAGCGCATGTGGTTGCCGTTTTATTTAGGCTTAGGTGGCCCAATCGGCAGCGGTGGGCAATACATGCCGTGGATTCATCGCCACGATTATTGCCGCGCCATTCACTGGTTACTCGACAGCGAACAGCAGGGCGCCTTTAACCTCGCGGCCCCTGAGCCGGTCACTAATCGTGAGTTCAGCCGCACGCTGGCTGGCACCATGAAGCGACCGGCCATTTTGCCGATGCCAACGCCCATGGCCAAGCTGGCCTTTGGTGAAATGAGTGACTTGCTGTTGTTTGGCCAGCGAGTCCTGCCAGAACGGCTGTTAGAGCAGCATTTTGCTTTTGATTTCCCGTCTCTGGCGCCTGCCTTACAAGACATACGCACACGTTGGTAGTGCGCATGGTCGTGTGCCAAGTTTTTGTTGGTTTTTATATCAATAAAAACTGGCGCTTTTCTCTGAGTGACATTCCTTTCAGTTGTGCCTGTTTTGGGCTGTTCGTTTGTACAGTGGCTGTTTTTTGACAGGAGAGCGGCTGGCGACCGCGCTAAGCGCCTGTTTTTACGTCAAATATTTATCGTCGGCTTGGTTGGCTCACGGCTCTGTAGTTTTCTGTTATCCACAATTGATATGGGCTCAGCTTGCGACTAAAACTAATAGTGCAATGCCGCTTATATAGGTGTGAGTTATGAGCATCAGCAAACCAACCCTGGCCTCGCCCTTGTATGAATTCGACTTGGGATACCAGGTAACGTATGTCAATTACAGTCGCGCAAATGAGCTGGTGGATGCTCAGCTAATACTCACCATGGAACGTGGACATGAGCGCAAAACCTTCGTGTTTTCACAACCACAATTTAACGACGTAGATCGCAACCTGGTCTCCAGTCATGGCGTTTACATCGCCACCATTAAAAGCTCGCCTTTGGCGCCCAACCGCATTGAGGTGGGCGACGTAGACGGAGGATTCGCCTACTTCACTGCCAGAAGCGTACGCAACATTACCCCAACGGCCTGACCTCAACGGAGTGGTTTTGGCCACAGCACCCTCAAGCGGCTTCGGCCGCTTTTTTTATGCCTGCCTTTTGTCGTTTGGGCTAAGGCACCTCCGAATAATTCGGTGCCCGCTCTGAATCGCCAGAGGATTTCAGATCACGAAGCCGGTTTGCCGCTCTAGCAAGGCTACAGCAAAAATCGGCGACACTGAGCTGGAGTTCTCTGGCGCTCCTCATCGGGTGCGATCAGCAGAGCTGTGCAGAATTATCCAGAGGTGCCCTAAGTGTTATGCTGCTGGAAAAATGAGCTAAGGATAACGGAATGACGGATGCATTATTTCGCGCTGCCGCCTATGCAGTGCTGGGGCTGGTCGGCACATTGGCATTGCTGTTGTTGCTGGCATTGGTTTGGGGCATTGGGGCCTACATCAGCGACCGGCGGCAAACCCGCCATACGGTGCGACGTAACTTCCCGGTATTGGGTCGTTTTCGCTACGTGTTTGAGCATTTGGGCGAGTTTTTCCGGCAGTATTTTTTTGCCATGGACCGAGAAGAAATGCCTTTTAACCGCGCCGAGCGGGGTTGGGCCTATAAAGCCGCGAAAAAAGTCGACACCACCGTCGCCTTTGGCTCGACCCGCAGGCTCGATGTGCCTGGCACCGTGATGTTTGTTAACAGCCCATTTCCGGCGTTAAAAAAAGACTTTGCCGAGCCTTCTGCCTTGTTAATTGGCGAGCACTGTCGCCACCCTTATCGCACCGCTTCTTTGATTAACATTTCTGGCATGAGCTACGGCGCATTATCACGCCCGGCGGTACAGGCGTTGTCTAAGGGTGCCAAGCTGGCTGGCTGCTGGATGAACACAGGGGAAGGCGCATTAACGCCGTACCATTTGCAAGGCGGCTGTGATCTGGTGGTGCAAATTGGCACCGCCAAATACGGTGTGCGCGATGAGCAGGGTCAATTAGATGATGAAAAACTGCGCAAGGTCGCCGCCCATCAGCAGGTGCGCATGTTTGAAATCAAACTCAGCCAAGGCGCCAAACCCGGCAAAGGCGGCATTTTACCAGGCGAAAAAGTCAGCACTGAAATTGCCGCCATTCGCGGTATTCCCGCCGGTCAGGACTCCATCAGCCCCAATGGCCACCCCGAGGTGCGCTCGGTGGACGACTTGCTCGATATGATTGCCCACGTGCGCTCAATTACTGGCAAGCCCACCGGGTTAAAAACCGTGTTGGGCGACATTGGCTGGATCGAAGAGTTATGCAAAGCCATTCGCCGCCGTGGTGCTGAAAGTGCGCCCGACTTTATTACCCTCGATGGCGCTGAGGGCGGCACAGGCGCATCACCGCAGCCACTGATGGATTACATGGGCCTGCCACTGGCGCAGGCATTGCCCATGCTGGTGGACAAGCTCGACGAATTTTACCTGCGGCCGCGCATTCGCATCATTGCCTCCGGCAAACTCATTAACCCAGACCGTGTCGCTTGGGCGCTGTGCGTGGGAGCGGATTTTGTCGTCAGTGCGCGGGGTTTTATGTTTGCCTTGGGCTGCATTCAAGCGCTGCAGTGCAATAAAAACACCTGCCCCACAGGCATCACCACCCACAACTCCAGATTGCAGCGTGGCCTGGTAGAAGCCGATAAATCCCAGCGGGTGGCCAACTATGTCGATACCATGATCTATGAAGTCGGCATGATTGCCCACTCCTGCGGCGTTGATGAGCCGCGCAAATTGCGCCGCGACCATGCACGCTTGGTACAACCCAATGGCAGCGCCCCCTTGCTGAGTGAACTGTATGGCAGCCGTGAGTTTCACCCGGGCGAGTCACTGCAGCTGGACGACTGAGGGAATTGCTTTAATATACTTGATGTATAAGTGTTGTATAGAGTGGAGCCGCCCCATGAGTATTACCATGAATCAGGTCCGTCAGCTGTCACAGATCGATAAAGTCGTGATTCACTCCCTCGACCTGTGTTTGTACCAGGTATCCGTGTGGGTCAACGGCGAAGAGCAGTACGTGACTGACAGCAAAGGCAAACTGCTGCGCTCGTTTAACCTGTTGAACTTGCAAACCCTGTTCGAAGGCTTGCCCGTGACGCAAATGGTATTGCGCCAGCAAAGCGCCTACGACGAAATGGTCGGCCAACCGAGTCGCGAGCACAGCAATGCGCTGGAAGTGCCGCTAAGCAATAACAGCGTGGGGCGGCCGCTGACGTTGCAGTAGGGGTGGGCTTTTTATTTGGTGGCGATACTGTGGTCGCCGCAACGCCAACAGCCTGCATCCCGGCAGGATGTTGGTTGGTGCTGCCGTCCGAGCAGCCCGTGCGGGCACAGCCATTGCCAACTCAGGTGGCCTGCTAAGGCGCGGAAAACCAGGGCGCGAAACCGAAGGCGAGCAACTGCGCGATAGCATCTGAGTCGTCCGACAGTGTTTAACGGCATCACCATGTAAGTCGCTGTAACATTAGGGTGCCAAGAAGCTGTAGAAATGCCCGTCGAGTTGCGGCAAACTAAATTTATTGTTTTCAGAGTCAATAAGAAACGTCGTGGCTACACCAGTTAGGGAGTGTGCTAACTCGTTGGCAATGTGTCGATATGTGATTGCTGCGTGACCAACGAGCTGGCGAGAACTGCCTGGGCTGTGCTCAGCTGGGAACAGAAATACATGAAATATGAAGGCACCACGGTAGTTGCGTGAGTAAGAAATGATGTCAAAAAGGTAGAGCCACAATCTGGGCACTCTGTACCTAACTACGTTCTTCGAGAACGATAAGCTGATAAGAGCCAGGTTGGCGGAGTTCATCCAGGATGTGACCGAAGGGTCAGACAGAATTCGAATAGATGGCTGCACTACACCAAAGACTGATTTTTTTGCTTGCACAATGAGGGGTGTCCATAGATGTTATGTTTTATAGGAAGTATCGTGGAACTCTCGAAAAATTTACTCGGAGATGAATCGTTAAAAGTATGGACTGCAAAGGGCGAGTTACTTCCAGATCCAAATCTTATATGGAATATTGACCATTTGGTCGGCTTCATACAAATTGAACTAGAACAATGGAAAAGACATTGTATTGAAACTGAAGAGCAGCTTAAGGGTGCGCCCGATTTTATCAAAGGCTCTGAACTTTTAAAAGATACGAATGTGAGAATTTACACGAAAACTTTATTCGATATTTCCACTTATTATATTGCCTGTGTTCAAGCTCTAGAGCGATTAATCTCACAGCTCTACAAAATAAGTACTGAGTATTACCAGCTAAGAGTGAAAAAGCCTAAATTAGAAATCAACAAGATTTTTCATGAGAAAGCGCAATTTATCCGTGATAAGTCTTTTATTCATCAGGACTCAAGTCAAGTTTCAAACCCAATGGATAAAAGAGTTGCAATGTCATGGACACCAACAATTTCTTACGAAAGTGGTAAAGCCCCAGATTGTGAAAGTTATGAATTTGGTGGTGGTAAATGGTGGGTAAAGGTTAATGAAACCAAAACTGAGAGTAAAATTGATATATCAATTTCTGGGGTTGTATCATTCGCTACAACAGCTTTAGAGCAAATAGAATTGCGTAAATCTAGGGTTGTTGCATACTACGAGCAAATAAAACATAACAAGTAAATTCAGGTGGCGCCTGATCTTGCCCCGATAAAACGGACACCAAAGTCAAACTGATGAGGTGTCCAATGCCAAAATATACTCAGCCAAGAAAGACCTGGCAGTATTCAAATGAATTTAAAGTAAAAGCCGTTCAGCTAAGTCTGATTGAAGGGATTCAGGTCCAGGAAGTTGCCAATACACTCGACATCCATCCGTTTATGCTGTCACGATGGCGAAAAGAATACCGTGAAGGCAAGATCGTGGCAGATAAACGCAAGAAGTTAACCGAAGCTACCCGCAAGCAAGAGAAGGAAATCTCAAAGGTTAAAAAGCTTGAGGCAGAGAATAAGAAACTGAAGCAGGAGCTTGATCTGCTAAAAAAGTGGCAACGGTTTCTTGCGGAGGAACATCAGCAAGATATCGATTCATCGAGAAGTTCGGACCAAGGCTAGGTATCAAGCGCACCTGTGAATGGCTCAGAGTATCTCGTAGTGGTTATTACTCCTGGCGTGATCGAGAACCCTCTGAACGCAAGCGGTCAGACATGAAGTTAAAGGTTCTCATACGGAATATCTCGGAGGAGAATGAAGGTCGATACGGAAGCCCAAGGGTCTGGAAGACCCTGTTAAAGCAGGGCTATCAGGTCAGTAGGAAGCGTGTGGCGCGACTGATGCAGGAGATGGGATTGATCGCTCGGGTAACTCAGGTAACGTATCGAGCGCCAGGACTTAGACGCTTTTTGGCATCAGGAGAGAATCTGCGCCCTGATGGCGCAGTTCCAGATAAGAAGAATCAGGTCTGGGTGGCTGATGTGACCTACTTGAAAGTGAAAAAACAGTGGCATTACCTGTCGGTTATCATGGATCTCTATTCACGCCGAGTGGTTGGCTGGAGCCTTGATAGCAAAAGAACGACCGGAGTGACTCGCAGAACATTAATGAATGCGATACGCAAACGCGGTGCAACCGAAGGTCTTATGCTGCACACAGATCGTGGCGTCGAATATCGAGGATCGGAGTACCAGAGAGAGCTTCGAAAGTTGGGAATCGTGCATAGTCTGAGCAGGCCGGGAAAATGTACAGACAACGCACATATGGAATCATTTTTTCATTCAATGAAAGCTGAGTTGATTCGCAATACGACGTTCGATTCAGCTGAGGATTTGAAGTATGCTTTGGCAAGATACATCAACAATTACTACAACCGGAAACGGCTGCATTCAGGAATCGGTTACTGTTCACCGATGGAATACGAGCGAATGGCAGCATGAAAATTAACGTGTCCGTTTTATCGGGGCAAGATCAGCCTACGGCGAGCCTGATTTAGGCGTTAAGTTCCTCGGAGAAAATATGAAGAAAATCGCTAGAATTTGCTGGAATAGCAATGGTTGGGTAACTCCATCTGGTCGTCCAGGTAAAAGTAGCAACAAAGACTCTTATGAGTATAAGAATGGATATGGTCACGAGGAATGGTTACTAGATACGACCAAAATCATTGATGGTTATCATTACGGGTATATCCAAGCAATTGGAAAGCACAGAGATACATATTTAGATCAAGTCTTCGATGTTTCTTTATATTCAATAAATAGCGATACGAAACAACGATGGTGGCTAGGCGAAATAAAAAACCTAGAGGTGGTCTCCGCTGAAGAGTCAGAAAGAGTATACAAACAATACAAGAAAAATGGTTGGTACAAAGAGATGCTTTCTCAACTAAATTCAGTTGGGGCTAACATTGAAGAATTCAAAAATTTTGTTGCTGCTGATATCTTTTCTGTCGTGAAGTATAAACCCGAAGACCTAAATTTGCTCGATGAACCTCAGGAGTTTAGTGCTGACGATCCTGCAGTAACTTCCAATTATTACAACTTGAAGAACAAAAAAGTAGAGCCGAACTTGGAAAGCCCAAAAGGGTTTAAGTTTGTTGCCGGTCATACTGAGGGAAAAAGTAAAACCAAGCGGTCATATAGTGACTACAAAAAAGAAGTCTCTCTGTTACACAATCAATTACAAACAGCATTGTATGAAGAACTATCTCAACGCTATGGATCGGACTTTGTAGCCACTGAACAAAGTTGCGGCTCTGGAAACCGTATAGACCTTGTTGTTAAGAAAGATAGTCGCTATTCACTGTATGAAATCAAGACGTTGAGTACTGCAAAAAATTGTATCCGAGAAGCCTTAGGTCAGTTAATGGAGTACGCATTTTATAACGACGATATTCCTATCGATAAGTTAGTTATTGTATCTCCCCATGAACTAAAAAATTCGGATGTCGAATACTTAGCTCGAATAAAAGAGAAGTTTTCACTACCTATTGAGTATATGGCATATAGCTTGTAGACCGGAACTTAACAAGTGCAACTAAGACAGTCATGATAAGAAAGCTGCCTGATGGCAGCGCCTAAATCTGCTGGCTAGGCTATAATAAACGAGACAGTCATGATAAGAAAACTGCCTGATAGCGATGTCGAAGCTGCACGCTAGGCTGTAAGCAAATCCCAATCAAACGAGACGGTCACGATAAGAAGTCGATAAGAAAGCTGCCTGATGGCGATGCCTAAGTCTGCTGGCTAGGCTAAGAGCAGATCCTATTCGCTGGGAGCCGATCATGCCTAAACCGCGCAAGGAACTCGTTTCTCTGGAAGCCACGCCGTATTATCACTGTGTTTCACGCTGTGTGCGGCGTGCGTTTTTATGCGGCTCTGACCAGGAAGGGCGCAGCTTTGAGCATCGCCGAGGCTGGATTGAGTCATTGCTGTTGGAACAAGCTCAGGTCTTTGCCATCGATATCGCTGCCTATGCAGTGATGTCGAATCACTTTCATGTGGTGTTGCATGTCTCGAATGAAGAGGCCGCGAGTTGGACTGCACGAGAAGTAATTGAACGCTGGCACCGGCTGTACAAAGGCAATGTTTTTACTCAGCGCTATCTGTTAGGTGAAACGTTAAGCTCAGTGGAAGAGCAGTTAGTTGAACAGTACGCCAACGAATGGCGTGAGTGATCTTGCCCCGATAAAACGGACACCAAAGTCAAACTGATGAGGTGTCCAATGCCAAAATATACTCAGCCAAGAAAGACCTGGCAGTATTCAAATGAATTTAAAGTAAAAGCCGTTCAGCTAAGTCTGATTGAAGGGATTCAGGTCCAGGAAGTTGCCAATACACTCGACATCCATCCGTTTATGCTGTCACGATGGCGAAAAGAATACCGTGAAGGCAAGATCGTGGCAGATAAACGCAAGAAGTTAACCGAAGCTACCCGCAAGCAAGAGAAGGAAATCTCAAAGGTTAAAAAGCTTGAGGCAGAGAATAAGAAACTGAAGCAGGAGCTTGATCTGCTAAAAAAGTGGCAACGGTTTCTTGCGGAGGAACATCAGCAAGATATCGATTCATCGAGAAGTTCGGACCAAGGCTAGGTATCAAGCGCACCTGTGAATGGCTCAGAGTATCTCGTAGTGGTTATTACTCCTGGCGTGATCGAGAACCCTCTGAACGCAAGCGGTCAGACATGAAGTTAAAGGTTCTCATACGGAATATCTCGGAGGAGAATGAAGGTCGATACGGAAGCCCAAGGGTCTGGAAGACCCTGTTAAAGCAGGGCTATCAGGTCAGTAGGAAGCGTGTGGCGCGACTGATGCAGGAGATGGGATTGATCGCTCGGGTAACTCAGGTAACGTATCGAGCGCCAGGACTTAGACGCTTTTTGGCATCAGGAGAGAATCTGCGCCCTGATGGCGCAGTTCCAGATAAGAAGAATCAGGTCTGGGTGGCTGATGTGACCTACTTGAAAGTGAAAAAACAGTGGCATTACCTGTCGGTTATCATGGATCTCTATTCACGCCGAGTGGTTGGCTGGAGCCTTGATAGCAAAAGAACGACCGGAGTGACTCGCAGAACATTAATGAATGCGATACGCAAACGCGGTGCAACCGAAGGTCTTATGCTGCACACAGATCGTGGCGTCGAATATCGAGGATCGGAGTACCAGAGAGAGCTTCGAAAGTTGGGAATCGTGCATAGTCTGAGCAGGCCGGGAAAATGTACAGACAACGCACATATGGAATCATTTTTTCATTCAATGAAAGCTGAGTTGATTCGCAATACGACGTTCGATTCAGCTGAGGATTTGAAGTATGCTTTGGCAAGATACATCAACAATTACTACAACCGGAAACGGCTGCATTCAGGAATCGGTTACTGTTCACCGATGGAATACGAGCGAATGGCAGCATGAAAATTAACGTGTCCGTTTTATCGGGGCAAGATCACACATACTGCTACGCTATTTTTTGTGTGTCGCTGCGCTCCATAATACACAAAAACGCTCTCCACAGCATGTGCAGGTGAGCAAGGCGTTATAACACGAGGAGCTCATGAGTTCTTACAAAGAAGAAAATAGAAAGCGGCTCATTAATCTACTTGGGTATGTGAAAGCGGACAAAAATCCTAAAGGCTGGAGCCATGTTACGTCTGTCGCAGTTGGTGGGCTTCTCAGCGTCGGCTTCTCAAAGGTTGAAACCAATCTTCTTTTGGTAATTTCTAGTTCAGGTCGTAGTTTGGTTGACTGCGATACTGGAGATAAAGTCGAACGAGACTATGAAGAGTATGAAGGTCTAGATGATTGGAATCTTTCATGCAAAGGAATTGGTAAATTAAAAGAAGAAACAATTACCATTTGCGGACTTAATGGTGGTGGATTGCCTCAGAGCAATTCGGCGGGCGAATCACTAGAGGTGGTTTCGCCTAATTGGCCAGAGCATAACCTCATATTGTGTAGAGAGCATAAGTGTTCATTAATCGATGGTCATCAGAGCTATTGTAATATTATCTATACCGAATACTTGCGTGGTTTTGGGTTTTCTTGGTGTGGTAACTACATTGTGGCTGCTTGCGGTAGTGATTTTGACATTTGGAAAAGAAATGAAAAGTTATAACAAAGCTGTCAATCGGACTTTTTTGCTTCGCTCCGTTTTGGGGTGGCTTCTCCACTTTATCCCAAAACTCCACTACGCAAAAAATGCCCATTACAGCAGCGTTATGTGATTTAGCTATGTCAGAGTTTTGCGATAAGTGCGGTGGCACAAACAAAGAGATAGACCTTCAAGGTACGATAGCAACCTTGAAGTGCGAAAGCTGTGGATACGAATCCATGAGCCGGTACCATTTTATTGAAGATATAGATATTTCTATGCTCCCCGAAGCATTCGAAGTTTTTGTTATAAACGGCTCGCGTAGGACGTATCTATTCGTTAAAAAGGCTTTCGCTGGAATCGGTAACTATTGCTATGGTGATTTGTTAGCGCAGAAGGAAAAAGGTCTTACGAGGTGGTCAATGGGTATATACTCAGAAAGAGAAGTCAAAGCTATTAAATCGGCAATTGATGATTTGGATATAAAGCTAGAGATTAGAAAGATTGAAAGGTAAAACACATAACCAGGCAATGCTGCGGACTGCTTCGAAACCACGCTGGTTGCGGCGTTAGGAGAAATCAAGAATGAGCAGATATCAAGAATGAGCAGATATCAACTTAGAGATCTATCATCATGGCTGAAGTATCTGGATGATAACTACATTTCAGATGAGGTCGCTGACTTGATATCCAGCTTTGATATCAACGATGAGAATGATCAAAAAAAATTAATTAGTTCTGCAATAAAACCAGAGTATTACTCAATGAACAAGATTTCGAAACAAAGCTTCGATGAAGTATTGAGTATAGCAATTGAGGCTAATGAAACTGATTTGGAGAAAGTGTTTTCGACTATGTCGTTCTCATGTGCTGGCGGGGTTATAGATAAATCCCAATTTGTTCGTAATATCAAATCAGTGGTTCAGTCATGAGTGAATCACCTAAAAAGACCAACAAACAAGACAGTGATCTTGCCCGCTTTAATGGGCACCAACGTCTAACAGACGAGGTACCCAATGCCAAAACCCAATCAGCCAAGAAAGACTTGTAAGTATTCCGACGAATTTAAGGATCAAACCGTCAGATTTAGCTTGATTGAAGGGGGAAGTTCAGGATGTTGCTACCGCCTTGATCTTACGCAGCTTTAACCGCAGCTAAGACCAACGACACCAGCAACAAGGGAATACGAATAACACAACGGCCGCACTGGGCGGCCGTGGGGTTGTTACAGCGCCATAATGCCTTCGATTTCAACGTCGGCGTCTTTCGGCAGGGTTTTTACCGCAAACGCAGCGCGCGCTGGGTAAGGAGCCTGGAAGTATTTTTCCATCACGGCGTTGACCTGAGCGAAGTAGCTCATGTCTGACAATAATACCGTCAGTTTGACTAGGTTATTTAAATCACCGCCGGCGGCTTCGCAAATGGCTTTCAGGTTTTGCATTACCTGCTCGGCCTGCGCTTCAAACGACTCGGTGACCATTTCCATCGTACTTGGGTTCAGCGGAATCTGGCCGGAAATATACACGGTGTTGTCGACGCGCACAGCTTGTGAATAAGGGCCAATGGCCGCCGGTGCCTGGTCAGTATGAATAGTGTTTTTTTGGTACATGTTGACTCCGTTTTTGATAACGAGAAAGCGACAGGTCAGCGGCATCGATGTCGGTTTGACGCTGACTGATCAGGTCGGCAATGACTTTGGCCGATCCCATCGACATAGTCCAGCCAAGCGTGCCGTGGCCGGTGTTTAAAAACAAGTTGTCGATATCGGTGGCGCCAATAATGGGGGTGCCGTCCGGGGTCATGGGGCGCAGGCCGGTCCAGAACTCGGCTTCGGCAGTGTTGCCGGCGCCGGGGAACAGGTCGTTGACCACAAATTCAATGTTGGCGCGGCGTTTTTCCGGCAGGTTGAGCTGGTAGCCGGCAATTTCGGCGGTGCCACCGACGCGAATGCGGTCGTTAAAGCGGGTGATGGCCACCTTGTAGGTTTCGTCCATCAAGGTCGATTGCGGCGCACGCTCGGCGTCGGTAATCGGCACGGTGAGGGAGTAGCCTTTAATCGGGTGAATCGGCAAGTCGAGGTTAATCTGGCGCAGCATCGGCGCTGAAAAACTGCCCATGGCCATTAGGTAGGCATCGGCTTTGAGGTTGCCTTGATTGGTAATTACGCCATCAATGCGGTGCTGCTGGCACATTAGCCCTTGCACGGCGGTGTTCATGCGGAACTCAACGCCCAGTTCACGGCAGTGCTCAGCTAACTGGCGGGTAAAAGCTTGGCAGTCGCCGGTTTCGTCACCGGGCAAGCGCAAGCCGCCGACCAATTTATCGCGGCTGTGCTCAAGGCCGGGTTCGTAGTTCACGCAGTCGTCGACGTCGAGCAGTTGGTGCTCAACACCGCACTCGCGCAATACCGCGATGTCCTTTTCTGAAGCCGCCATTTGGCTGTGCTGGCGAAACAGTTGCAAGGTGCCGCCGGTGCGCTGCTCATAGTCGAGGCCGAGCTCGTTGCGCGCGGCTTTTAAGCAGTCACGACTGTATTCGGCCAAACGCATCATGCGGCCTTTGTTGATGTGATAGCTGCGCTCGTTGCAGTTGAGCAGCATGCGCGTCATCCAACTGAGGGTGTGGCGATCCCAGTGGCGCACATCAATGGCCAGCGGTGCTAAATCTTGCAGCAACCATTTAATCGCTTTGAAGGGCACACCCGGGGCTGCCCAGGGAGCGGAATAGCCGGGCGAAATCTGGCCTGCGTTGGCGTAGCTGGTTTCTTGGGCAGGTTCGGCCTGGCGGTCGACCACGGTGACCTGATGGCCGGCACGCGCCAAATACCAGGCGCTGGTGACGCCGACGACGCCGGCTCCGAGAATCATGACATGCATGGTGACGATGCTCCGTTTTTCGCTGTTTAGCCCGGTATGCTACGACGATTGTTAGCGGTTTTTCCTTTGTTTTTGCTGTTTGTGTAGTGATAATCTCTGCTTAATTAAGTCTTTGCCGAGTTTTACTCTATGAAAGCCTCAGAGCTCAAGCCTTTGGATCGACTCGACCGACGCATATTGGCGGTACTGCAACAACAGGGGCGCATCAGTTATGTGGAGCTGGCCGACAAAGTCGGCCTTAGCTCAACGCCTTGCATGGAGCGTGTTAAGCGGCTGGAGCGCGATGGCTATATCGAAGGCTATTACGCGCGGCTGAACCCAGCGCTGATGGGGCATGAATTATTGGTGTTTGTTGAAATCTCATTGGCGCATCAATCGCCGCAAGCGTTTTCCGATTTCACCCGTGCCGTGCGAGAGTTGCCCTATGTGTTGGAGTGTCATTTGGTGTCGGGCGATTCAGATTATTTAGTCAAAGCACGCATCAAAGATATGTCGCAATACCGTACTTTGCTCGGTGATATGCTGTTGCAGTTACCCGGGGTGAAAAACTCGAAAAGTTATATCGTGATGGAAGAAGTGAAAGAAAGCTTGGAACTACCATTGGAGGACATATGAGTTACGGATGGCAAGCGTACGCTGTAGATCTGGAGGCGCTGAATCAATGCTACGGCCAGCTGACGGGTGAGCAGCTGGCGCAGTTTAAACAACAACAAAGAAGCGCGCTGGCGCGTTTAACGGTGGAGTTTGGTGCCTCGGCAGAGCAAGCGTTGCAGCATATTGCTGCAGGTGAGTTAGACGATGAAGTCGAGCCGGCGCTGTATTGGTATGTGTGGGAATTATTGGCCCAGAGCATGGGCACAGCATTGAATAACAGCGAGTTTTATCCGGCAGAAATGACCGCCATCAGTGGGCTTAAAGGGCTAAAACCGCTGGCGTTTTCTCACCCTTGGCTGGAAGATGCCGGCGGTTTTCCCATGGTGTATGCCTGCTTGAGCGGCCAACATGCGGACTGCGCCGACAGTGTGTCCGCTACTGAGCTATCGGTTGTGCAGCAACAGCAGCTGCAGAGCTGGCTAGAGGCTGCCTCTGGGCGTGATTTAGTGCTGTTTTATTATTAAGGCACCTCTGAATAATTCGGTGCCCGCTCTGGATCGCCAGAGGATTTCAGATCACGAAGCCGGTTTGCCGCTCTAGCCAGTTACAGCAAAAATCGGCGACACAGAGCTGGGGTTCTCTGGCGTTCCCCGTAGGGCGCGGGCCGCAGGCCTTCATAACGTTGTTGGCGATGTTGAAAAGGGCTGGCCATTTCCTGCCATCACCGCCTTGTTCTGAAAGCCTGCTGCACTCGTGCAGAGTTGTGCAGAATTATTCAGAGGTGCCTTAAGCTAAAAGGTAAAAATAGATGGCCCTTCGTGGCGCATGCCATGAATGCGGTGGTTGTCGATATAGCCGTCTTCGTCGACCTCACAGCGCACCCAGCCGTTGTGGTCTTTATCGGATACGCGCAAATAAATGTCGTAACCGTCGGCGTTTTCGCGAGTAGATAAGCGGTCAATGGCGATGGCGGTATCGGCGGGCATGACTTGCTCGGTGTAGCGCCGGCAGTGGTTAATGGCATCGCCAATGTCACGAATATTGGCCATACGCTCCGGGTCGCGTATGCAGCCAGTGAGCTGGCTGAGCAATATCAATGTGAGTGCGAGGCGCATAGCAACATTCCGTGCCTAGGAGCTGTGATGATAGCAGTTTGCACCCGGGAGCCTCTAAAAACCCCTTTTTCTCATTATGGCTTCGTTAAAAATCGCCTCAAGATGCTCATTTACTACAGTAAACTCCGCTGTTTCACCGATTTTTGCCTAGCCAGAATTTCGCCTCCGAGGTTTTTTTAGAGCCCCCGTTAGGCTCATGGTGAAGTCGGGCGGGCACTTTTGTTACGCCATCAGCTGTTTTGCGCCAGCTGTACCTCTATTTGGCTTGGAGGCGAAAGTACGCCATGGTCTCGACCAACTGCTGCGCTTGGCTGGTCATTTCTTCAGCGGTGGCGTCTAGCTCCTCCGAGCTGGATGCATTTTGCTGTGCTACCGAGCTGAGCTGCGACATGGCGGCGCTGATTTGAGCCAGACCAGAGGATTGCTCTTCCGATACCTGGGTAATTTCTTTTACCAGTTGTGAAGTCTTTTCGACTTCGGGTACCAAATCGTGCAGTCGGTCGCCGGCCTCTTGTGCCAGTTGCACGCTGTTTTGCGCCAGCTCGCCAATGCTTTGTGCAGCACCACGGCTGCGCTCGGCCAAGCGCCGCACTTCGGAGGCGACAATGGTAAAGCCACGGCCATGATCGCCGGCGCGCGCTGCTTCAATGGCGGCGTTTAACGCCAGCAGGTTGGTTTGGTAGGCGATGTCATCAATAACGGCGATTTTTTCGGCGATGTCCTGCATGGCACTGACGGTATCGGCGACCACGCGACCACTGCTGCCGGCATCACTGGCGACGCGCGCGGCAATGCCGTCAGTCACACGCGCGTTGTCGGTATTTTGTTGCACTGAGTCTGCAATTTGCTCCATCGAGGCGGTGGTTTGCTCAACGCTGGCGGCTTGCTCCGTGGCGGCGTTGCTCAAACTGCGAGAGGTGGAGGATACTTGCGCCGCTGCCGAAGACAGGCCATGCGAGGAGGAGCGCACGTCGTCGATAATTTGCTTGAGCTTATCAATCAGCTGGTGCATGGCGCGCTGCAAGTCGCCGAGCTCATCGTGGCGATCGACACGAATTTGCTGGCTTAAGTCTCCCGCCGCCAGTTGTTTGGCGTGGTGCACCACCTGATACAAGGGCGTGCGCACACTGCGAGTTAGTAATACAGCCGCGATGATGGTGGCTACCAGCGCAACTACAGCCGCGCCGATGGTTAATTGCACCGAACGTTGCATGACCTCGGTGGCTTGGGCGTATTCTCTGGCGGCCACGCTGAGTTGCAGCTCCACCAGCTCATTGATTTTATTGCTGATGGGGTCGATCACATCGTAAAGCGGGCCATTAAAATCATTGAGCTGGTTGCTGACGTCGCCCTGCAATTGTCCTAGGTGTTGTTGTAAACGCTGGATTTCGCGGTTAGCGGGTACAAACAACTCATTGGCTTGCTGTGCTAAGCGCTGTTCTTCTGTCGTTAGCTCGGTAGCCATGTAGGCGTTCCATTGCTGTTCGACCAGTTCTTTGGCTTGGCGTACCGAGCGCGCCGCCTCGCCGGCGTTCATGCGGCCCACGTTGGCTTTGTTCACCGCGTCGATGACCAATACGGCGTAGCCATCAGCGATGGCTTTGAGTTGCTGCAGGGGAATCACGCGGTCTTGATAGACGGTTTCCAGCCCCTGGTTGTTGGTGCGAATACCATCCAGGGCAATAACGCCCATAAAGCTTAATAGGGCAATGGGAACGGCAAAGGCCAGGGTAAGACGGTGCGATAAGTTGAGTCTGAGCCGCTTCATTTCAGCCTCCGGCTGCTGAGTAAAAGAACAACTCAACTAGTTAAGCAGTATGAGACCCAACGACGACTTGGAGGCCGGGAAAGACCTAATATACTCAGGCTTTGGTATTAAATTTGGTTGTGGCGTGGTTAATAACGGCGCTTGCTGTGCTGTGCAGTCGATGGCGTCAGGTGGCGTAGTGAATCAAATCATGAAAGACCACGGGCACGGTGCCCGGATTGCGGTAGCCATGTTCACAGTCGGCGGCAAAGCGCACCGCATCGCCTGGCTCCAGCGTTTGCCATTGACCATCCAGCAATAACTCCATCACGCCACTGATCACCACGATATGCTCCGTGACGCCGGGCTCGTGAGGTTCAGAGATACGCTCATAAGCGGGCGCTAGGGTGAGTTCAAACAGTTCAAAACCCTTGCTCGGGTCATAGCTAAACAAGGGCGCAACCAGCATTTCGCCCTGACTGGGCTGCTGTCTGAGGTCATCCGCGTGGCGCTTAAGGGTTTGTTGTGGCGTTGGGGCTGGCTCTAACAAGCTGGACAGCGAGCAATGAAAACCACTGGCGATTTTCCACAAGCGGGCCACGGTGGGGCTCGATTCACCGCGTTCAATTTGCCCCAGCATGGCTTTGCTGACGCCGGTTTCTTTGGCGGCCTGATCCAAACTCCAGCCCTTTTCTTGGCGCAGTTGTTTCACACGTTGGGCCAGGTACTGATTAATTTCTTGCATTGATGGTGAAATCCCAACAGTAAAAAATTATTGTGCGTTATAACGCACGGCTGCTAGTTTGGACGCTATAACGCACAAGTGAGACCGGAGTGTAAAAGATGGCGTCCCATCCAGTAAACCCTGCCGCCAACCACAGCGCCCAGCGTTGGTTGGCATTTACCCCTTCGTTTATCAGTGCCGGCTTTGTTGCCGTATTGGCGGGCTACAGCAGCGCGGTCGCCATTGTTTATCAGGCGGCGTTGGCGGCCGGGGCATCGAGTGCACAGGCCAGCTCATGGCTGTGGGCGGTAGGTGTTGGCATGGGCGTCAGCAGCATTGGCTTGTCGCTTTATTACCGCCAACCTGTGTTTACCGCTTGGTCGACACCCGGTGCGGCCTTGCTGGTGAGCAGTGTGGCGGGCTTTAGTTTGGCGGAAACCATCGGCGCTTTTATCGTCTGCTCGCTGTTGATGACCTTGGTGGCTTTGACGGGGGCGGTGGAGCGCTTACTCAAATGGGTGCCGGCTTCGCTGGCGGGCGCCTTACTGGCAGGGGTGCTGCTGCAGTTCGGTTTGCAGGTATTTGCCGGCATGGGGCAACAGCCGCTTCTGGTTGGGGCCATGCTGTTGAGTTTTTTAGTGGCGCGCCATTGGCAACCACGTTACAGCGTGGTGGCAGCCTTGCTGGTGGGAGTGACTGTTGCCTATTGGCAAGGTGCGTTGCAGTGGCAGCCGCTGGACTGGCAATGGTCAACACCGCAGTGGGTCACACCGGAATTCTCCGGGGCGGCGCTGATGGGCATCGCGGTGCCGCTGTTTGCTGTGACCATGGCGTCGCAAAATATACCGGGCTTGGCGGTGTTGCGTGCCAACGGTTACGACGCTCCTGCTGGCCCTTTACTCGCGACCACTGGCATAACCAGCCTGGTGTTGGCGCCGTTTGGTGGTTTTGCCTTTAATTTGTCGGCCATGACGGCGGCAATATGCCAAAGCGATGAGGCCGGAGGCACGCCGGCGCAGCGCTACTGGGCCACCTGCTGGGGCGGCGTTTTTTATCTGGTCGCTGGCTTGTTGGGCGCCACCTTGGTGGCACTGTTGCAAATGGTTCCCGCGGCGCTGGTGGCCACTCTTGCGGGGTTAGCGTTGCTGGCGCCTTTAAGCAACGGCTTACAGGCGGCAATGCAAGAGCCGAGCGAGCGCGATGTGGCGTTATTAACCTTTTTAGTCACGGCGTCGGGCTTGTCGCTGGCAGGCATTAGCAGTGCTTTTTGGGGCTTGCTGTTGGGGTTGCTGGTGCATTATGGCCGGCGTAGGTAGCTAGCTAACTAATTGCGCCAATTGCTGTACTCCATCGTGTAGCCTATCGCTCAGTGGATAAGAGGCATTGAGGCGCACGCCGCGCTGTAGCATGGGGTCGGCGCTGAACAGGGCGCCGGGGGCCAAGCTGATGCCGAGTTGCAGCGCTTGATGATACAGCTCGATGGCATCGTGACCGTCGGGCAGCGACAGCCAAATAAAATAGCCGCCTTGGCTGTCATTGATATGCACGTTCGCCGGCATGCATTGGTGCAGCCAATGCAGCAGGCCTTGCTTGCGTTGATGCAGCGTGCTTCGCAGTTGGCGTAAATGCGTTTGATAGGGGCGGCTGTCGAGGTAGGCCGCCACCGCCTGTTGCTCCGGGGCGCTGCTCGACAGCGTCGCAATAAACTGCCGCTGCGCTAAGCGTTGCAGCTGCTCTCCGGCGCTCACCCAACCTAGGCGAAACCCAGGTGCCAGGCTTTTGCTAAACGAGCCGCAGTGCAAGATGCGTTGCTGTTGGTCGATGGCTTTCATCGGCTGCAGAGCATTCGCACCGGGCGGTGCCAGCTCGCCGTATACGTCGTCCTCAATGACCCAAACATCGTGCGCGCAGAATAAATCATAAAGTGCCTGCTGGCGCTGTTGGCTGAGGCAAAAACCCAGCGGGTTTTGGTAGCGACTCATCAGCCAGCAAGCTTTTACTGGGTAGCGTTTAAGCACGTCGGCCAAGGCCTCCGACTGCATGCCCTGTTTTGGGTCGGTGGCGACGGCAATGGCGCGCAATCCAAGACGCTCGATGGCTTGTAACGCGCCGTAAAAAGCGGGCGCTTCAATCACGACCCAGTCGCCGGGTTGGGTCACTGCCTCTAACGCCAGGTTAAGGCCCTCCATGGCACCGGCGGTAATCAGTATGTCGTCCGGGCTGATGGTCATGTCATTGCGGCTGTACTGGCGTGCAATGGCCTGGCGCAAGGCCAAGCTGCCGGGGGGCAAATGATCGATGGGGTGCTCGGCCAAGGCGGCACTGGCTCGGCCCAGGCCCCGTGCTAAGGCGCGCAGCGGGAAGAGGTTAGGGTCTGGGAAGGCGGAGCCTAATGGCAGCAGCCCCGGCTGATTCGACGCCTGCAACACCTGATAGGCAAAGTTGTTGATGCTGACTTGGTCGCGTACATGGGTGGCGGCGCTGCTTAGGGCAGGGCGACTGGTGGGCAGGTCTTTTACCCGATAGCCCGAGCGTGGCACGGCCTCGATGCGGCCCTGTTGCTCTAACAGCTGATAGGCACTCATCACCGTCATCAGGCTTAAACCGCTGTCGGCGGCCATGCGTCGCAGTGATGGCAGGCGCTGTCCGGGTTGCCATACCTGCTGCTCGATTTGCTGGCTAATTTGCTGGGCCAGGCGCTGATATTTCGACATCTGTTATAGGTTCTATAATTTTTCTGTATCTGTTATGGAATGCTAGGTCATGCTGCAATGGCGGGCAACCGAATTCAGCGGGAGCTGCCGTATGCCTGAACTAGATGCCACCTTGCTGGCACGCATTCAGTTTGCTTTTACCATTTCCTTCCACATTATTTTTCCGGCCATCACCATTGGTTTGGCCTGTTACTTGGCGGTATTAGAGGGCTTGTGGCTGAAATATCGCCAGTCGAAATACATCAACCTGTACACCTTTTGGAGCAAAATTTTTGCCGTCAATTTCGGCATGGGTGTGGTGTCTGGCATTGTCATGGCTTACCAGTTTGGCACCCACTGGCGCGGCTTTTCAGAATTTGCCGGCAGCATTACCGGCCCTTTGCTGACCTATGAGGTGCTGACGGCGTTTTTCTTGGAGGCTGGGTTTCTCGGGGTAATGCTGTTTGGCCGCGAAAAAGTGGGCGAGCGGCTGCACTTTTTTGCTACCTGCATGGTGGCCCTGGGCACCGTTATTTCGACCTTTTGGATTCTGGCGTCTAACAGCTGGATGCAAACGCCCCAAGGCCACGCCATTGTTGATGGCCGGGTGGTGCCGTTAGATTGGTGGGCGGTGATTTTTAACCCATCTTTTCCTTACCGTTTAGCCCATATGTGCTTGGCGGCATTTATCTCCACCGCCTTTTTGGTAGCAGGCACTGCGGCCTGGCATTTGTTGAAAAACCAACACTCGCACAGTGCCTCGCCGGAGGTGAAAACCATGTTGTCGATGGCCATGTGGATGGCATTGGCGATAGTGCCGCTGCAAATATTTGTTGGCGATTTGCACGGCCTGAACACGCTGCAATATCAGCCCACCAAGGTGGCGGCGATGGAAGCGCATTACAGCAATGCCGATGGTGAGCCAACGCCGTTGATTCTGTTCGGCTGGCCAGACAGCGAGCAGCAAACCGTGCACTGGGCGCTAGAGGTGCCGGCGCTGGCCAGTGTGATTTTGTTGCACGACAGCGAACAGCAAGTGCCGGCGTTGGACGAGTTCCCGCGTGACCACTGGCCCAACGTGCCGTTGGTGTTTTGGAGCTTTCGCCTGATGGTCGGGCTGGGCCTATTAATGCTGGCGGCATCGCTGTGGGCGCTGTGGTTGCGCCGGGATGAGCGCCTTTACCAACAGCCACAGTTCTTGCGCTTGATGCTGTGGCTGATGCCATCTGGCCTGGTGGCGACACTGGCGGGTTGGTTCACCACCGAAGTCGGGCGACAGCCCTGGGTAGTGCAAGGTTTGTTGCGCACCGAGCAGGCGGTATCGGCGCACACCGCGGTGGAGCTGTCGATCAGTTTGCTGGCCTTTGTGCTGAGCTACCTGCTGATTTTTGGCTTGGGCTACTTCTATATGTGGCGCTTGATGGTGACGGGGCCCAGCCATGAGCCTTCGGTGCCTACCTTAACTCAACGCGTTGCTACCGCCCTGCCACAGGAGCCTTCCCATGTTTGATTTGGCCGTGATTTGGTTTGCTTTGATTGTGTTCGCCATCTTGATGTACATCGTCATGGACGGCTTTGATTTAGGCGTGGGCATGCTGTTTGCCGTGGTGGATGACAGCGAACAGCGTGATCGCATGGTGAACAGTGTGGCGCCGGTGTGGGATGGCAACGAAACCTGGCTGGTGTTAGGAGGCGCTGGGCTGATGGGTGCTTTCCCGCTGGCGTATGCTCAGGTGTTGGAAGCACTCACCGCGCCGCTGTTGGTGATGCTGTTGGCGCTTCTGGTGCGTGGCGTAGCGTTTGAATATCGCTTCAAAGCACCAGAGCTGAGTCGTCACTGGTGGGACAAAGGCCTGTTTTGCGGCTCTTGGCTGGCGACCTTTTGCCAGGGCCTGGTGCTGGGGGCGTTTATTCAGGGCGCGGCGGCAGGGCAGTCGCATTGGCTGACGCCGTTTTCACTGTTTTGTGGCGTGGCTCTGACCGTGACTTATACCTTGCTCGGCGCGGTATGGCTGATTATTAAAATGGACGGTGCGCTGCAGCAGCGCATGCGCCAACTCGCGCACACCTTGTTGTGGCAATTGCTGATCTGCATGGCGGTGGTCAGCGCCTGGACACCACTGACCGATGAACGCATAGCGGCGCGCTGGTTTGGCGAGGGGCACTGGCAGTGGTTGTGGCCTGTGCCTGCATTGGCCGCTTGGTGCGCACTGCAGCTGCGCACCAGTTTGCAGCGTGATCGCACCTATCGGCCATTTTTGTTGGCCTTAGCCCTGGTCATCCTTGGTTTTGCCGGTTTGGGCGTCAGTTTGTGGCCTTATTTAGTTCCGCCTGAAATAACCCTGTGGCAAGCCGCCGCGCCCGCCAGCAGTCTGCGCTTTATGTTAGTTGGTGCTGTATGTATTTTGCCGCTGGTGTTGGCCTACACCGCTTGGAGCTACTACGTATTTCGCGGCAAAACGGCACCCGGGCAGGGCTATCACTGATGTGGTTAAAACGCTGCGGCTGGTTGCTGTTGTTTTGGCTGGCCGGCGTCGCCAGCCTTGCTGTGATCGCACAGATCTTGCGTTGGCTGATGATGAATGCGGGGTTGTCGAGTTGAATCGCTAGCGCTAAGTCGGTGTTATTTGATTTGGCAATTCGGACATTGCTGAGGTGTGATTGCGGGTTTTGACTTGTATTAGTGCTTAAGCAGAAATAGACTGCTGCGCCTTTATAATCAATAGGGGTCTAATTAATGCAGTCTCACCGACGTTTGCTACGCAGCCTAGCTGCTCTGTTCTGTTTGTTGTCGCCACTGGTGGCACAAGCGACGAGCTATCACATCGATTACGTTAAGCAGCAGTTGCAGCAAGACTTTGCAGGCTCGCAAGGCAGCTTGTGGCACATCAGTCAGGGCAATGTGATCACAGGTTACGGCGAAGCCGAAGACAGCTGGCTGCTGCAAACACCGAACTGTTGGGGTGACCCGCAGTGCAGCGACACCGGTGCTTTGCAGCACTATGCGGACAGCATTGAACAAGACATTGCCAAGGCGCAGCACTGGGTGGATATCACCACCTTGGTCACTTACCCGGACGGCATTTTTCAGCGCGCCATCGTGCGTGGTTTGCAGCAAGCGCAGCAGCACTCGCCAGAGTTAACCGTGCGCATTCTGGCGGGCACGCCGCCGGTGATGGGCAATATTGATACGTCGTTTACCGAGACCGCTAAGGCGTATTTGCGTCGCTTAAAAGAGGACTTGGGCGATACGGCTGACGATATGAATATTTCGGTGGCGGGGGTAGAAACCAGTTGGTTGTACTCCTGGAATCACTCCAAAATCATTGCCGTTGATGGCAGCACCAGTATTGTTGGTGGCCACAATATGTGGGAGTCGGCCTATGGTCAGGTCGATAGCCCCATTAACGATTTGACCATGCGCTTACAAGGCCCAGCAGCACGAGACGCCCACCAATTTGCCGATTTGTTGTGGCAATTTACCTGCCGCTGGAAAGATGGTGTGGTCAATAAAACCTTGTATGTCGATTTAGAGCAAACCGCTGCAGCGATGGGCAGTTGCCCGACGCAATTCTCAGCGCCTGCCGTGCCAGCTGAAGGCGATGTGCCTGTGATGGCGCTGGGTGGCTTGGGTTTTGGTATGCAAACGCCGGGTGGTACCAGTGGTGGCGTGCCCGGCGCGAATGACAGTGAGGCACGTTGCTCGCGTTTGTTTAAGGATTACGTGAATAACGATCAAGAATATTCGGTGGCTAACCCTGAGCAGGCGGGCTTGCGCGCGTTAGTGGCCAGCGCGCAACATTCGGTATTTATTTCGCAGCAGGATTTAATCGCACCTTGCGTCGGGCCGTTTGCCGCCAGCTACTATGACGCGCGCTTATTCGATGTGTTGGCCGATAAACTGATTGAAGGGGTGAAGGTGCAAATTGTGGTGAGCTCACCTGGGGCCAAGCAAAGCCTGGTGGCGCCTTACTCCAATATGAAAAAAATGTCGGAAATTACCGATGTATTGCAGCGCAAAATTGCCAGCCGAGCACAGCTATCTGATGCGGATGCTAAGCAAACCATGTGTGATTCGCTGCAATTGGCGCCGATTCGCAATGCAGAGGGTGTAGCGACATGGAGCAATGGTTACGCCATAGGCAACCATGCCAAAACCATTGCGGTGGATAACTCAGCCTTCTACATCGGCTCTAAAAATCTGTACCCCGCAACTTTGCAGGATTTTGGTTACATAGTCGAAGATGCTGCTGCGGCAGAGCAGTATCGCTATTTTTATCAGCAGCCTATGTGGCAAAACTCACAGTCCGCCGCCGTGGTGGATTACCAAACCGGCGTTTGCTTGTAGGGCATCTCTGAATAATTCGGTGCCTGCTCTGGATCGCCAGAGGGCTCAAGATCAGATGCCGGTTTGCTGCTATCAAAAATCGGCGACACCGAGCTGGAGTTCTCTGGCGCTCCCCGCAGGGCGCGGGCAGTAGGCTTCCATAACTTCGTTGGCGACGTTGAAAAGGGCTGGCCATTTCCTGCCGTCACCGCCTTGTTCTGAAAGCCTGCTGCACTCGCGCAGAGCTGTGCAGAATTAATCAGAGGTGCCTTAGATGCCAGCCTTCGGGCTGGCAGATTTCTCTTTCTCGAGCGTCTCTCTCCATCCAGCCACTTCCTTATAGTCTCTCGCCGGCAACCACTGTTTTTGAGTACCTGCTGTTTTGCTTGAGGCTTGCCTGGCAATTCAGACTTTGATGTCGCCGTCCTGCGCTACAGCCTGTCTTTTTAACTAGCCCTTGGCAGTCTTTGAGCAGCCGTGCTAATTTGTTAATCAATTGATTAATGAAATGGTATCCGTATGAGCCGTGGCCGACCACAAGACCCGTTGAAGCAGCAGCAAACCATGTCCGCCTTACTGGATGCCGCCCGTGAGTTGCTGCAGCAGCAGTCTTATAAAAGCATCACCATTCGCCAGTTGGCGCAGCAAGCAGGTACGCAAACGGCCATGATCAGTTATTACTTTGGCTCCAAGCAGGGGCTGTTTGAGCAGCTGATGGTGCAGACGACTGAGCAGCGCCAGCGCAAGTTGATGGCACTGGCGCAAGAGCTGCAAACACGGCCCGAGCGTCCCATCGAGCTGATGGTGAATCGTATTCTCGATATTGTGCTGAGCGAGCCTTGGTTATTTCGCTATTTCCAAAGCGAGATGTTTAGTGACCAGCCCAATACCGAACTCAGTGAATTACCGCAAAAAATCCGCGCCGGCATCGTGGCGCTATTTCGCTTGCTGCAACAACAAGGCGTATTACGTGCCGAGTTTGATTGTGAAAAAGTGGCTGCGACCTTTATGAGCCTATTGGCCTTTCCGCTGCTATCGCAGCCGATGTTTCACACTGTGTTTGGTTTAGGTCTGGATGAGCTCAACAGTGACGCCTGGCGCACCCATCTATGTCAGTTATTGCAACATGGTCTCGTTGAAGACACACAATCTGGGGAGGGCGCACAATGACAGCCGTTAAAAAATGGCCTGGCTTGGCAGCCTTAGCGCTGGCGTTCGTGATTATGGCGTTATTACTGGTCAATAAAACTGGGCCACAGCCGCGCGAGCTAGATAGCCAAGCCACGGCTGTGTATAGCATCAATACCCAGTCACAGCAGATACGGCCATTTGTCGAAGGGTTTGGTCAGGTCAGTGCCAGTCAGCACTATCAGGCCGTGGCCGAGGTGGCGGGGCGCATTGTGGCGTTAGCACCGGGTTTGGAGCAGGGCATGATGTACCCGGCCGGCACCGAAATTGTTACGTTAGACGATCAGGACTACCAGCTGGCTTTGGCCCAGGCAAAGGCTCAGGCGCAAGTGGCGCAGCAGCAATTGCATCAGTTTGCCCAGCAATCCCAGCAGCTAAAAACCTCGCTGCGCTTGACCAATGAGCGTTTGCAATATGCCCAATCGGAAGTAGAACGCCTGCAGCGTTTGTTTAAGCAAGGCAGTGTGTCGGCCTCGCAGCTGGATGGTGAGCGCCAGCGCTGGTTGCAACTGCAACAAGAGCAGGTGTCGCTGCACACCCAGGTGGAGCAATTGCCCAGCCAACGACGCTCATTAGTTAGCCAAAAGGAATCGGCCGAGGCCCAAGTTGCCCAGCAACAACGCAATATTGAACGTACTCATATTCGCCTGCCGTTTGCAGCGCGATTGGGGGCGGTGGATTTTGATATCGGCCAGTTTGTTGGCACAGGCCAGGTACTCTTTACTGCTACCGGTTTGGATACGGTGGATGTAGTTGCCCACGTTAGCTTGGCGCGTTTAAAGCCGTTTTTGCTGCTTTGGCCAAACCAGATGAAGAGCTGGTATTAGGCCCTGAGGTAATGAAGCAATTACTGCAACGGTTTCAATTATCGGCCGAGGTTGAGCTGCCCGGCTTTGATGGCCGTTGGGCGGCTCAAGTCGTATCGATTCACGAAGCACTGGACCCGGCCAGCCATTCCATCGCCTTTACTTTACGAGTGCCACAGCAACAAACGCGGGTAAAGCCCGGCGTTCGACCACCGCTAATGCCCAGAGCACAAGTCAATGTGCGAATTTATGGCCATGCTTTGCCAGGCTTGCTGGTGCCGCGCATTGCTGATCACCAAGGTCAGCTGTATGTGATGGAACAGCAGCGGCTTAAATTTTTACCCACACCCGCACATTTATTGATGGGCCCTTGGCTATTTATTTATCGGCCCACTATGGCCAAATTGCAGGTGATTACTTCGCCAGTGATTCCTGCGCTGCCTGGCCAGTTATTAACGGCAAGCCCTGACCCGGATTGGCAGCCACTACTGCAACAAAGTCTGCAAAACCAGTCACCACAAAACCAAGCGCTACCACCAACAGAACAACCGCAACCGTCACAGGGGCAGCGGTTATGATGCGCTTTATTATTGAACATCCAACGGCGGCTAATTTATTGATGCTGCTGGCGCTGGTATTGGGGTTAAATCAGTTGGGGTCGTTAAAACGGGAAACTTTTCCTCATATCGAATCCTATGAAATGCAGGCTAGCGTGACATACCCTGGTGCTGCGGTAGAAACCATAGCCAACGCTGTCTGTCGGCCGCTGGAAGACAGTGCCACGGATGTGCTGAACCTGCAGGAAATGCGCTGCGATGCGCGCTCAGGCAGGGCATTGTTGACCTTGACCATGGCACCTGACGGCGATTTCACCGCGTTTCAGGCCGATGTTCGCAGTGCCATTGATGGCATTGATGATTTACCTGAGCAAGCTGAGGAGCCGGTGGTCAGCGAGCTTGGGCAAACTCAGCCGGTAGTTAGTCTGGCGCTCACATCCGCACAGTTACAACGCTGGCAATTAAAGGATTTGCTGAGCATTTAAAATTACAATTACTGCAACAGTCGGATGCCGCCCGCATTGACATCGATGGTTTTGGTCAGCGTCAGTGGCGCATATCGTTATTGCCTGAACAGTTGCGTCGTTATCAATTAAGTTTGCAACAAGTCAGTCAGCTGATTGCACAAACAACATTCGCATTCCCGCAGGCCAGCTGCAGGGCCAACATCAGGTATTTGATGTACAGGTGGATAATGAAAGCCGAACCTTAGCGCAACTACAGCAACTGATTTTATTGTCTCCACCTGACGGTGATCAGATTCGGCTGATGGATATTGCCCGAGTAGAAGAAGTGTTTGAGCCGCTGGAATCTCGTATTCTGTTTGATGGCACGCCAGCGGCGTTATTGCACATTAAAAAGAATACCGGCCAAGACAGCCTGGATATTTTAGCTCAGGTTAATGCCTTTATGGCGCAACAGCAGCAGCGCCTACCCGACTCAATAGAACTGCATTTAACTCAGGATCAAACCAGCATTATTGTCGATCGTCTTAACATGCTGATGAATAATGCTTGGCAGGGGCTGCTGTTGGTCTTTGTCACCTTGCTGTTATTTTTTAATTTACGTTATACCTTTTGGGTGGTGATGGGACTGCCGTGTCGTTTCTCGGTGGCCTGTTTGTCTTAGGCTGGTTTGATATCAGCATTAATATGATGAGCATGGTGGCGTTATTATTGGCGCTAGGAATATTAATGGATGACGCCATTGTTATTTCTGAAAGCATTGCTGAGCAGTTCAAAAGCGCGAACTCAGATCATCAAAGCATTTCTCAAGCGGTGATTGCCGGCGTGCAACGAGTCGGACGCGGGGTGTTATCGTCCTTTGCCACCACGGTATTGATTTTTGGCTCTATGATTGGCTTGCAAGGCGATTTAGGGCAGGTGCTGCGTGTCGTGCCTATGGTGTTATTAATCGTGGTGTGTGTCAGCTTGCTGGAAGCGTTTTTTATTCTCCCCAGTCATTTATTTCACAGCGTTGCCGGTGAGGCAAAGCCTGATCGCACGGCACGACTGCGTTCTTGGGTACAAGATCACTTTGAGCGGTGGCAAAAAAAGCTCGGTAATGGCGTGCATTGGGCGATTCGTTGGCGTTATGCGGTGTTGGGATCAACCCTGGCGTTATTTATGTTATCGGTGTCATTGCTAGCTTCAGGGGTGCTTAAATTCTCGGCGCTGCCAGAGCTGGACGGTGATGTACTTCAGGCACGCCTATTATTGCCAGCGGGAGCCACCTTGGCACAAACCCAGCAGCAGGTGGATCAACTGCAGCAGGCGCTCAATAAAGCCAGCAATGAGTTAGAGCCGGGTTTGATCGAGCATCAAACCGTCACCTTTGGTTTAAATGCCGATGCCTATGAATCGGGTCCGCATATGGCGACGGTGAGTCTGGATTTACTCAGTGCTGAGCAACGCCAAACCAGCATTGATGAGCTGATCAGTGCTTGGCAGGCACAATTACCGGCGTTACCGTGGGTCTCCTCACTCATTTTTACCGAGCCTGCATTAGGCCCCGCAGGGCGTGCCATTGAACTGGGTTTTTCTGGTTTGCCGGTGGCGCAACTGGATCAGGTGGCGGAGCAAACACGGCAATGGTTAGGCGGTTTTCATGGCGTCTATAACTTATTCGACGATTCCCGCCCGGGTGTCGCCCAGCTTAATGTCACGTTAAAAGCAGAAGCGCAACGTCAGGGGCTAGATCAACGCTGGCTCGCCAATGAGCTGTACGCGGCGTTTTATGGCGTCAAAGTGAATGAGCAATACACCGAGCTGGATGACATTGAGGTGCGTATCGCGCTAGATCGAGCATGGGTGAAAAACCAGGATCAATTGGCGCTGTATCCCGTACGTTTGCCGACGGGCGACACCGTTGCTTTAGAAGCCATTGCCGATATCGAATGGCAACAAGGCGTGCAGCGGCTGCAACGGGTCGATCGTCAAACCACGGTCACCGTGTACGGCTCGGTCAATGGCTTACAGGCAACAGCAAAGAAGTCATACAGGCCTTTCAGGCTCAGCTGTGGCCACAATTACAGCAGCAATATCCGGCGCTGCGCTTACAGCTGGAAGGAGAGCTGGCCAACAGTGCAGAAACTCAGCAGTCACTTAAACAAGGCTTTTTATTGGGCTTGCTGGGGGTATTTATCTTGCTGAGTTTGCAATTTCGCAGTTATGCCGAACCCTTGATTGTTATGCTGGCGATTCCGCTGGCACTGATTGGCGTGGTATTTGGCCACTTGGTGATGGGCTATAACCTGGCCATGCCGAGCATGATTGGCTTTGTCTCCTTGGCAGGCATAGTGGTGAATAATGCCATTTTAATCGTTGAGTTTGTGAAACAGCATGTGGCCCAAGGCCATGCCCTGGCAGATGCCGCACAGCTGGCCAGTGAGCAACGCTTGCGCGCCATGTTATTAACCACCTCAACCACAGTCGCTGGCATGCTACCGTTGCTGCTGGAAACCAGTCTGCAAGCCCAGGTATTGATTCCTTTGGTGATCAGCGTGGCCTTTGGCCTGCTGGCGTCCTCTGTGCTGGTGCTGTTTGTCATTCCTTGCTTATATGCTTGCCTGCAAGATATAGGGCAAAAACAGGTCAGCGCCGGGCAGTAGCTTGGTAATGCTGTGGCTGTAGCGGTAAGCTGCAGCCTGGGTCTGGGGGTAGTGAATAAAGTGCGAGTGCTGGTTCTAAGTTGCTGTTTGCTGTGGTTGGCGAGTGTGTCGCAGGCAGAGACAGACGCGAGCTTATTTAGCAAAGCCTTTGCGGCGCAGCACCGGGTGATGTTGCTCATCGACCCGGCTAGCGGCGCCATCGTTAAGGCTAACCCGGCGGCGGCAAAGTTTTACGGTTACCCCGTGGAGCGCTTGCAAGGCATGTCGATTCAGCAAATTAACTTGCTCAGTCCAGATCAAGTCGCCGCAGAGCGTCAACGCGCCGCCCTGGAAGACCGTAACTACTTTATCTTTCGACATCGCCTGGCCAACGGTGGCGAGCGCACGGTGTCTGTTTCTTCTGTGCCCATTCACTACCGCCAGCGTGACTTGCTGTATTCCATCATTACCGACATCACAGATTTTCGCGACGCACAGGATGCGCTCTGGCACTACCAGAACAATTTAGAGCGGCTGGTCGATGAAAAGCTCAGCGCACTGCAACTTGAGCAACAACGTCGCAATACTGCCTATAAGTTGGCGTTGTTGGCCGCGGTCGGTTTGGTGATGGCATTAGTGGTGGCGGTGGTGTACGTACGCCGCCAACAGCTGTTTTTGCAACGTGAACGTCAACGCCTGGCGGAGGTGATTTGGGGCACTGGAGCCGGCACCTGGGAGTGGCACATTAACGACGATCTGATCAGCGTTAATCGGCGCTGGTGCGAGCAGTTGGGGTATCAGGTTGAGCGGCTGTCACCGCTGACCACCAAGCGCTGGCAGGCGCTGTGTCATGCTGAGGATTTGCCACGCTTTAAAGAGCGGCTGCGCCTGCATCTGACCCAGCAAGTCGACCATTTGCAGTGTGAAGTTCGGCTGCGCCATGTCGACGGTTATTGGCTGTGGTTTATGCTGCGCGGCAAAGTCGTGGAGCGTAATAAGCATCTGCGCGCGCTGCGCATGAGCGGTACCCAGCAAGACATTTCCAAACGCAAAGCCCTGCAGCAAGAGTTAGAGAAACAAGCCACCCTAGATCCTTTGACTGGCTTGCCTAACCGCGCTTTGTTTTTTGACCGCTTGCAGCAAGCGACGCTGACGGCGGAGCGCAAGCACTGGCAGTTGGCGGTGTTGTTTGTCGATTTGGATGGTTTTAAAGCCATCAATGACGACCATGGCCATGATGCGGGTGATGAAGTGTTGCGACAAACAGCGGAGCGCTTGCAGCGTTCGGTGCGTAGTTCCGATGTGGTGGCCCGTCAAGGCGGTGATGAGTTTGTAATCTTGATGCAAGAAGTTCACAGCCGTGAATCTGTGGCGCTGGTGGCCGACATCATTCTCGACCAGCTGCGCCAGCCATTTCATTTAACTCAAGGCGTTGCCCCCTGTTTAGGGGCCAGTATTGGGATTGCCATGCGCCCGCCGGGCGGCGGCGCTGCCAGCCAGCTGATATCGCTGGCAGACGAAGCCATGTATGCAGCCAAGCGCAATGGCAAAGGCGGCTGTCAGTTTGCTGAGCCAAATGTCGATTCTGCGTCGGATTCATAGTGAGTCGATTAACTGTGTGTAAGGAAACAGCCAGCACGGGGTCAACAATGCCGGCATAATCATACTGGGCGGTGTTTAGGCTAAGCGGCTTGGCATTGCTGACCATCAGCCATTACCCGAAGGGCTGGAGTCTGTTTTCTGACTAGTGTGACTCGTTGCTGATATAGCGGCTAATACAGCTTTCCCGATGCTGGTGCCAGTAAACTGAGCTACAGCAGCACAAAGCCAAACTGCCCTAGCTGCGTTAAGCACAGTCGGCTGAGGCAAGTATCAACTGGGTTTGTATAAGCGCGTTACCTCCCAGTCGTAATCCCCCTCTGGGTTGGCGTCAACGTATATTCTTAATACCGGTTTGTCGGGCACCACTACCAGAATTTTTTTAAGTGGTTTTCTAGGTTCGCATATTAACCGTAAATTAATGTATGAAACGGCTCTTTCTTTGCAGTGATCGTCTTCAAATACATCAAGGGATTGCGCAATTGCGTCGTCGGTAAAATAAATCATATCGGTCTCTTGCTTAGGTTTTAAAATATAATGAAGTTTTTATATAGTGTTGTTCATAGGGCGATTTTTCACCTGGGAACCTCTGAACCCATAGGGCCTGATGGCGCGTGGAGGAGGTGCTTAAATAGGCACTATGACCCCATTGCTAAATGGCCGTTATAAGACGAAAGCAGATAAAAATGGCTTTTCTATCATGATCGCTCTGGGCAGCGTTAATATCTGCCCAGAGCTGCTTTAGCTAGTAATGGCATAGAAAGCCTTATTAGTGCTGAATATAGTCATTGCTATGCCAAGCACCCTCCAGGTTAAAACCCAGTGGAGCGCAAATACGCCATAAATCGGTTGGCGTGACCCTGCCAGGGGCCTGGCAAAACACCGCTGGGGGCGGTTTATCGTCCATCCATAGGCCTTGCAAGTTAGCAATCTCATAGCAATTGACCACCAAACCGGCAGCAAACGGATGATCGCCATAGTTGGAATACTGCTGTAGCCGACGGTGCAATGGACCATCGCCTGTGCCAGCGATCATCGCTGCTATGGCGTTGGGGGCACGGAAACCGCTGTCGATATCGTCATTATCGCCTTGCATGTAATAGCTCATCGCTTGGGTACCGGCCAATGCCGCCAGGGTATAGGCCACAGCCGTGCCATTAGGGAAGTAGGGCTGAAAACAGCGTAACCTCAGCACCACAGCATCGCGAGGGTTACTTTCTTCAGCAAGGTTACTTAATACAATACCCTTGGCACTGGCTTCCACCGCTTGGGTATCGTTTACCGCAATGGCGGCATGGGTCAACGGGGTGGAATCAGATCCACCCGCTAAGCATTTATTAAGATTTTGCCCCAGCTGAATCAAACTACGACCTTGTACTTCTTTGGCTTGGTTGTCTGGGGGGGGATAAGTTAGGATGATATCGCCGGTTTTCATTTTTAACTCTTCCTCTAATTGATTTTATCGTTCAGTGCTTTGAGATGTTTGTTGTTTTGATTTATTTCCTTTTGTTTATTAGTGCTTCTCGTGCGGCTTCTATTTTTTTTGGTGTTATAGTTCTTCGTAGTTTGACCATATCTTCAGTTTCTTTTTTTATTTCTCGGAATACATTTTTAATTCTTTCGCTATCCTTTTTGTGATGCGTAAGGGCGCTTAGGAATAGTTCTGAAAATTTTGATTTTTCTAGATCTTCATTGGTTTCTTGTGTATCGCTTAATTTTCCGTTTGCTAGTTTTCCTATCATAGCTAATGTTGAATCTCCGAACTCATGGTTGACGAGGTTCTTGTTTACCGATATGCATTTTGCTCCTTCTTTTATATAGTTATAAATTGAATTTTTCCAACTATCTAATCGATTTTCGTATGTTTCTCTGTTGCAATTCGTTTCTAATACTTTTTCTAAGTCACTATCACTCTCTAGCCGAACATAGTTTGCATTAGGTGGAACCCAGGATTCGCCACGGCCTAAGTGAATAGAAGATGGTGGATAACCATTGGCATACATGTAAGTTGTGCAAGCGAAACAGGATGCCATTTTAGTGGTTTCCGCTCCCGTAGCCATCTCAAGAGGTGTAAGACTACCGTTTTGGGGGCAGTGTGTGATGGCTGTACACATACCATGCACATAGCCAACTCTTGATTTTCCATGGTCTTTTCCTAATTTTTCAACAGGAATATTACCCATGCCTTCTGTTTTGTCTTCAGATAAAGTACTTAATCCTCCGATTATCCCAAGGGGTGTGAATTCCTTGCTTGATAGTTGTGTAATTGGCCAGTCTGGATCTATGGTTTCTAGGTTATCGTATTTATCTTCGGAGATTTTATTGTATAATTCATATGCAACTCTTTCGGTTGGATAGAGTATGGTATTGTCTCCTTCTTTTTGAATCTCGTACTCTCCTTTTTCTAGTTTCGCTATCAAGCCTGTGTAAGCCCCGCGGCCTTGGTATATATGCTTTGAATCCTTTATTGCATCATTAATTCCTGGTTTTTTAATATTTATGTTTCTGTACTTAAACTCTTGTTTTTCGGATTTGGTTTTTCCGGTTATTAGCTCTCCTTCTTTTCCTTGGGGAGATTGGTTGTCTAGTATTTTTTCTCCAAACCCTTTGTGAGTTTCGTCGATTGCTTTTGATAGAATGCTTATTACTACCATGTGGTCTATTGTTGATTGGAGGTTGCCTTCTATTGAATATTTTTCATTAATTAAGTCTTCTAGCAAGTTATCGTTACTTATTATTTGTGTCATTCTTTCTATGTTTTTTATATCGCTGATTTTCTCTCTTTCTTTTTCCTTGTAATGGTTTAATTTATCTTCTAGGGTTTTGTTTTCTTCCTTAAGGTATAGTTTTTTACTGAATCTTTCTTTCTGTAGATCGGATAAATTTTTCGATAGTTTTAGGACTTCTTTCTTTGTTTCTTCTATTTCTGAGTGTTTTTTTTCTATCTCTTCGTTTGGTATTTTATTATTCTTTCCTGTGTTTTCTGTTTCTGTTAATTCATTTTCTGTTGGTTTGCTTAGTTTTTCTATCTCTTCTTTTTTTGCCTTTATTTTTTCCTCTCCTTTTTCTGTTTCTGCTTTTATTTTTTCTTCCTCTTCCTTTATTTTTATGGTTAGTTTTTTTACTTCACTTTCAAGTATTCCTGTCTTTCTTTTTATTTTTTCTATATCGGTTAATATTAATCCTTTTTCTTCGTCTTGGTTTTTAGTCTCTTCTTTTGTGTGGTTTATTGCATCCTCAATTGCTTTGTGCAATTTGTTTTTTGTGCTCCTCATCTCTATTGATATTGTATCGTCGATTTTTTCTATTAGTTCTTTTGTTTCGTGGTGAGCTATCATTTCAAATATTTCTGCTCTGTCTTCTAGCGGGATTTCGTTTTCTTCGTTGCTTTGTTTGATTATCTTAAGGTATTTAAGTCTTGTCTCGTCACTAATTTTCATTCCAGGTTTTTTCTCTTTCCATATTTCTTCTTCCTTTTTTCTTATTTCTTTGAGTGGTCTCGTTTTTTTCTGGTAATCGATTATGGAAGGTTTGAGCGTATCTCTAAGTTTTTTTAATGCTGATGTTTCCAGTATTATTTCTTCCTCTTCCGTTGGGTGCTCGTGATCGAATTGTATTGGGTGGCCTTTGTTTATGCAGTCAATAGCAAGCCCTATAATGGCGCTGGTGACAATAATGTCCGCCTCATTTTCTTGCACTAGTTTGCTTATTTCGGATTGTTTGATTAGTAGGCTCATAGCATTTTCCTCATTTGTGGGTTCACGATTAATATGATTTTTGGACCGTCGATATTCCATCGGGAAGTATTTCCGCTTCGTGAGCCATTTCTGTATCGGCGCAGTCGCGGCGAATATTGGCTACCTGCCTTACGCTAATGCCAAAACGGCGGGCAACGCTGGCACGTGATTCACCATTTTTTAACGCCTTAATGATGGTTTGGTTGCGTTCTTGGTTGTCGATCTGGCGCGAGGTGGGCAGTGCCAGGTAGGTGCCGCCGTATATCTCGCTGAGAGTAGCAACGCTGTCGCGAGGCAATAGCCCAATAAGCTTGCTGCGGTCCGGGTATTTGGGGATATACACATCCTGCCCGCCCAGTTTGCATACCAGTGTATAAGTATCAGTTAAGCCGATTAAGTCGATCAGCTCCTGCATTCTTTCTGGTAGCAGTGAGATATCGATGTGATGGTGATGTTTTTCTGCGGCGTACTGCATGTTGATTTCCCTGTCAAGTAATGTCTGAATCGAGATTACTGAGGTAGAAATCAAAAGGCATAGAGAACTATTGCTCGGTAAGCGAGGGTGCTATTGGGCGTTAAAAAATACTGTTATGGCGCCAAGCTAGGGCTTATTTCTGGTTGATATTGGCTATTACTGTGGGTCTTCTGGATGTTTGACCGGTGCGGTTACAAGCGCCGCAATGTGGTTGGCAAGTGCCATACGGATGGGGTGAACAAACCTTTGTTTATACAGGTTTAAGGGTTATCGCTGGGTTATCAGGTGCTGCTCTGTGGGTGCAAATCGGTTGAGGCTTATCGAGAGCGGGTGCTCTGCAAAATCGCCTTAATTGTACTCAGTGGTCATAAAGCGCCGTTCTGACGCGTGGGATGCTCTACCAAGTGTGCATGAGCCAGCAATCATTGGGTGCTGTAAAAATGTTACTCCGTGTTACATCAACCAATCATTAGCGTGTATGTGATGTATGCTGCTATCTTTTTTTATACCGCCTTGCTGTTGATATGTTTAGGTAGCGTTGGCTAAATGCCAAGGCGGTGGCGCCAACCTGCTTTATTGCTGAGTGACCTCTAACAACATGCTCGCAGCACTCAAGCCAATGAGAGCCAGCGGCGCTGCTGACTCGCATAGGTGGTGTGTCATCATTGTGTCTGGCTAGCGGGCAAAAATGGCATGCTATTACCGGTTTTTTCGGCGTAAAGCTGGCGCTGCTTAAAGATTTTTCGCACGTAATTTTTAGGCTCGCTGCCACGGCAATAGCCGTATTTGATGTCAGCCCTTTGGTACACGGCCTGGTGTTCCAGCTCGGTGATATAGTCTTCGACACCACGTTGATTGTCGCTGCTAAGCCACTGATCTGGGTTGGCGCCATCGCTGCGTGCCAGGGTGCGAGCATCCAATACATGGCCTAAGCCAGCATTATACGAAGCCAATGCAAACGCCATGGCATTGCGTGGTGATAAACCTTTACTCTTCCAGTGCTGGTACATGCGTAGGTTATACATGGCCGCACCGCGCACGTTTAAGTTCAGGTCAAAGAATTCCGTTTCGGGTACGCGCAATTCTCTGGCGGTGCCTGGCATCAGTTGCATCAAGCCCATGGCACCGGCGGGTGACACTGCATCGGGGTAAAAGCGTGATTCGACATAGCTTTGGGCTGCCAACCACTGCCAGTCAAAGGGCGGTGAGGCATGGCGTTGGTATAGGTAGTCCCAGGGCGTGAGCTTTATCTGTGATGCATCGGTTTTTGGTGAAATGCTGGGTGGGGTAGTGGGTGTTGCTTGCTCGTTATCGGCTATCGCATCGGTAGCTTTTTGGGGTTGGGTAACCTGTTGCAGTATGGCTTGCGCCGGTTCACTGTTAAGCCAAGCATTCAGCGCTTTTAATAATGAACCATCTCCATTTTTGCGCACCACTAGGCCAATGTTGCGTGGCCGGCCAAAAACTAAGCTGCTATCGAGGTTGTTGTCGTCGACGTTGGCATTTTCGGCGATGTGTTGATCGGCAATGGTGAAATCGATTTCTTTTTCGGCGACATCGGCAATCAGGGCCAAGGTGGCACGTTTTTCATCAACAAACTCCACACCTATGGTGGTGGCCGTGGCCTGTGGCCCAATATTCAACCCAACCTGGTTAGCGGCACGCTGTAACTCCGATACATAAACGCTGTTGCTTCGCAAGGACACGGTTTTTCCCGCCAGCTTAGCAATACTGTCAATGGCTTGGTCGCTGCGCTGAATTAATACTTCACGTGTTGCAAACAGTGGCATCGAGAAACGAACATGCTGCTCCCGTTGTTCTGTTTGGGTTAAATCAGCTGCGCCAACGTCTGCCTGCTTTTGGTTCAGGCTGTGGAACATATCAGCGACGGTGGGTTGTTTATTAATGCTAAGCGTGACACCGAGTCGGTCGGCAAAACCGCTCAACAATAAACATTCATGTCCGGCTAAGTCGTCTTGCAAGTAATAGCAACCGACGCCATCTAGGCCAGTGGTGAGTACCAGCTCACCGCGTTTTTTGATTAATTCCAGATCAGTTAATGGCTCGCTTGCCTGCTCTGTCGCTCGGTTGCTGGCTGATTTGGTGGTAGTGCACGCGGCCAGCACTAGGCAAGTCGCAATGGCAATGCATAAGGGTGGGATAAGGGCTCGATAGTGCATGTTCGCTCCAGCTTTTTGGGTTGAGCTAATAGCCTATGGGCAGCATCTTTTTTCAGAAGTGTGAAAGTTTTCACTATTACAGAGAGGATCGATGCCTTTTATGGTCGGCATTCCCAATTAGGGAAAACAGAGTAAAGGAGAAATAAAATGACAGATCCTGTTGAAAACAATGCTACTGCGAATGGTTCAGCTATCGGTATTGAGCCAGTGCCATATCGCGACCGTGTTGATCCCAAAGTCGGCGACCAGACCACCAGCTCTTCTGCGCAAAGTATGAATCTGGATGGTCTACGCGATCTTTCATCGCTTTCTAAGTTGCAGGTGCGTGAGTTTACCCACACGGGTGCTACGCAAATGCAGGCCACTGCCAATGCCATGACACAAATGGCGGCAGCTGGTGCGAAAGCAGTGAACTATGTGATGGCGGGAAAAAGTAAATAGTAAATAGTAAAAAGGAAACACTACCTGATGCTATTAGGTGTTGCTTTCTCTTAGATTAAATTCTGCCATTTTGGCAAACACTAACTTCAAAGGTGATTATTATGTCTCAAGATAACTTTATTGAACCAGCTCCATACCGTGATCGTGTTGATCCTAAAGTGGCGGATCAAACCACCAGTTCTTCGGCGCAAAGCCTGAATCTGGATGGCTTACGCGATTTATCAGCTTTGTCTAAACTGCAAGTGCGTGAGTTCACCCACACGGGTGCGACGCAAATGCAGGCGACCTCCAATGCTATGACACAAATGGCGGCGGCGGGTGCTAAAGCTGTTAACTACATCATGGATGGCGGCAATTAAGCCTCGCTGATCTGTGGTTGCATCGAGGTAGCTTAAGCGCTATCTCGATGTTTTTTGACTTTGAGGATTAAGAGTAAGGAGACAGTCATGGCTGATAAGCCCGATGTGCTTAGCTTGCGAGAGCAAACTGATCGAAAAGGCAATTTGGTCGACGTGATGTCGAGTGCGTATCTGCAGCGCTCGATTAACAATTCGGTTGAAACGACTTTGCAAGATCAAGTTAATGCCCGCAACCAGCGTATGCTGCTGATGACCAAGCAGTTGAATAAGATCGCAGACTTGTAATTTCTTATGAGCAAGGATGAAGGCGAGGTGAACGATGGAAAGCGTTTGTCGTCCTCCATCTTGGTTCAGAATACAGTCGATCATTTGCGAGATACTGCCATGCAGACCACTGCGGTGGTGGGCAAGGCGTTTCAGAAGTGGTTGTTGAACCCGCTGAACTTGATGTTCTTGCTGATTATTATCGTCGCTCATGTGCAGCTTTTTATTGCCATTATTCAAGGTTTATTAATGGTTTTGCTGTCTAAGATGATGCGTTAGTTTTTTCCTGGTTGTTCGATCTAGGTGTGCTTACATAAGTGTTTTTTGGCGCTTTAAGCAGTGTGTCGACTTATAATTTTGAGGAGGGTGTATGTCGAATCCTAATAACGATTTTGGGGTGCCAGATGATTTTGGGGAATATCTCGATAAAATCATCGCGAGCGATGGTGCAAATGCAGCATTCGGTGACGAGCTGCGTGAGGCAATTTTAAAAAGTTGCCGCGAAGTGAACGATAAGCTGGCAGACTCTTTTAAAGATTTGTCGAGTACTGGCTTCGAGCTGCCTAATGATGGCAATCAAGATGAGGAATGTGACAATGAGTAAGTCCAAGCCCGCTGATGAGATAATTCGCAATGCCGTTGAGCTGCAATCGCTGCAGTTATTGCAAAACTCTTCGGAATCCCTGCGCGACAAGCGACTCACTAACAGTCTGTTGCGAAGTCAGGCGATGATTCAATGGCTGAAAGAGCCAAACAATAAGGATTATATCGAGATTCTGGCAAAAATAGGTGGTGACGATTTAAAAGATGACGTTAGTAAAGCGTACACGTGTGCATTGGACGTGGCTCGAAAAAGAACAAAAACCGAGGGCGCTTCTGAGCCGGTGAACGACGCAAGCCAAGAAGCTTCTTCGTAGTGGGTGGCTTAGATCGCATTATTGCGGATGTCTTGGGCGCACGGGCATCCGTTAACCTTCTTCTTTATTGTGGTTTTCGGCTCGTGACTCGACCGGACTGTGATGAACCATTCTTGCGGTTATTCCCTTTGCTTTGAATCACTCATTTATCACGACCATCTTTGCTGCGTGTGACTCCCCCTTGTTAAATAAATACTGGCTTATGGCAGGATGGTTGCGTTCATGCCTGCTATAAGCCAGCGGCTGACGCTATAAAAACTGGCTCAAATCCGGCAGTTGCCAATCCGATTCACAGTACACCAAATGTGGCTGCAACTCGGCGTCTAGTAATGAGGTTTGCACGGCATTGCGATAATCAGTCAGGCGCAGTTCATCTTTGGGGCGCCACAACTCGGGATGGCGCTGGGCAAATTGCTCCAGCACGGCAGCGGCTTGCTGCGGTTGACCGATTTCGTGCCAAGCTCTGGCCAGATAGCGCGCTTGCAAGCGTGTGCTTGGTTGGCGCTGGCCGGCGTGCTCGATCACCGCTCGTGGCTGGCCTAACTGCAGCTGCGCATACATCCAACTGAAATCAGCGTAGGCAGCGGTGACTGGCATGTTTAAGCGCTGGTTTTGCTGATAAGCCTGCAGCAAAATTTCGGACGCTTTGTGATGCTCACCCAAATCGTTGTAAGCCCAGCCTAAAAACAGGCGTGCAGCGGCATGCCAGTGAGGGCTGTGCGGTTGGCTTAAATAACGCTCCAGCTGAGTGATGGCTTGTCGCAGTTGCTGTGGCTGTTGGCCATGGCCGCCGCGCGCGCGTTGGTCTAAGCCTTGATCGAGCAAAGCAAAACCTTGGTAAAAGGCGCTGACGCGCTGCCAGTGGTGACTGTTCAGTTCATCCGCGAGGGCGCCAGCTTTGACAAAGTAGGGGTGCGCCAGGTCGCCGCGGTGCAGCTGCATATAAAAGTAGCCAGCATAAATCTGTACTTGCATGAGTTCGTAGGGGTAACGCAGTTGCTGATACCCCGTTAAAGCTTGTTCCAGGTGCTGCTGACGCTGCTCAATCGGCAGTGAAAAATTGCGCGCCAAGGCAAAGTGGCTGGCGACAATGTCGGGTGTTTGCTGCAGTTGCTGATACAGGTTCAGTGCCTGCTGCAATTGCTCGGCATTGTGCTGTAAATCATTGAGCGGGCTGCGCTCTAAGCCGACTTCTGCCGGGTTGCCTTGATAAAACAGGCTGTCGGCTTGCAACCCCGTATCGGCATTATCGGGCAGGTGCTGCTGCATTTGTTGCAGCGCTTGTTGATGCGCTAGCCAATCATTTTGCTGCCAAGCCAGGCGAGACTGCAGTTGATATGCGGCAATGATTCTTTCTTGATCCTGGCTTTGTCGCGCCAACTCCAGTGTGCGCTGTAACAAAGGTTCAACCGCCTCTGGCCCCAAGCCCTGACGCCAACGTAGCTGTGCCAGCCAATAATGCACGTAGGCGCTGAACATGGTGCTGGCGGGTTGTTGTTGCAGTTGTTGCAGCAGGGTTTCTGCGGCTTGCCATTCGCCGGTCATGACTTGTGCGTGTGCGGTCAGTGCCTGAATCCACAAATTGTCTGGCTCAATCACTTGGCTGGCGGCGAAATAGCGCTTAGCGTGTGCCGCCCCCTGGTGCTGCAAAGCACTGATGCCTTCGGCCATGGCGGTGGCCGCAACCGGGTCTTGGGCTTTGGGGAGTGCGCTGGAGCGTGTCTCGCCCGGCTCTAACAGGCGCTGCAATTGTTGGGCAACGGCATGGCTGGAAGCGGCTAACGAGGGATAGCTGATACTGCCCTGTTGCTGGCGGCCATCGGCGAACAGCAGTTGAAAATCGAGCACTTGCTGCCCTTGGTGCTCACGCACACTGGCTTGCAAGGCAGCGTCTAACTGATATTCGCTTAACAGGGCTTGTAAATGCACCGGCAGAGCGGGGCTTTTAATGCCGGCTTGCGCCAACCACTGACGTGCTTGGTGGGGGGCAACGAAGCGGTGCTGGCTGCGCTGCTGCAAGGCAACGAACACCATATCGGCTAACCCCAGTTGCAGCCAATCTTGGCTGCTGTCACCGGTTTGATTGCTAAAGGGCAAAATCAGCACGCCTTCTTCAATACCGGAGGTATCTGGCTGCGGCCACCACCATATCGCCATCAGTGCGACAACGGTCATTAGTAGCGGCAGCAACCATTGCCAGCGCTTCTTGCTTGTCTGTGCCGGGTCAGCTTCGCTTTCATACCCTGGCTGATGTTCGTGCTGAGGTTCTATTTGAGCTTCGGGTTGAGACTCTTTTGGAACTGCGGGTTGAGACTTTTTTGGAACTGCGGGCTGAAGCTCTTTTTGATCTGTGGGCTGAAGCTCCGGTGTGGGCGCTGTGGTCAGTGGGCAAATCCACTGGTAGCCGCGCTGCGGATAAGTGCGAATAAAGGTCGGCTGTTGCGCTTGATCGCCCAGTGCTTTGCGCAGTTCGCGAATGCTTTGCGTCAGCGCGTTGTCACGATATTCACTGTGCTGCCACAGCGCTTGCAGCAACTCCTCCTTGCTGACGACCCGATCCCGATGCTGCAGCAAGTAAGCCAACAAGTTGGCGACTTTATGACGCAAGGTAATAACGGTGTCGGCTTGCTTGAGTTCACCGCGGGTTTCGTCGAATTGCCAATCGGCAAAGTGATGGTGAGACATATAGGCCCATCAAATATCACTGAAAAGAGTCTGCATGATACGGCAACAGGGTTTATTTCTACAGCTTTGTGATCGCTGTGAATATTTTATAAGTCATTGAAAAATATAGAAAAATAAAAATTTCACTGCGATTTTGGCAAGATTTTATCGGCCTTTGATAGGTGTCTGCGTCATCGCCCATGACACTGGTTGCACGCAATCAGGAGCAAAGCGATGGAAACCTTTATTCAAGCGGCACTTCAATCTGGCCACTTCTCTTTCACTGTGATCGCCATGGTTTTTGCCACGGGCGTGCTGACCAGTTTAACCCCTTGCGTGTATCCACTGATTCCCGTGACCGCGGCTGTCATCGGTCATCAAGCGCAGCGCCCACAATCCGGTGTGTTGCTCACTGTGGTGTATGTGCTGTGTTTGGCGTTGGTGTATGCGCTGCTTGGGGTGCTGGCGGCCAGTACTGGGCAGCTGTTTGGCAGCGTTGCCAGTCATCCGCTAACGCTCGGAGTCATGGCTGTGTTTTGCCTCTTTATGGGCGGCTGGATGCTGGGCTGGTGGCAGCTGCCGTTGCCGCAACCCCGTGCTCAACAAAGTAGCAACAGGCCAGTGATCAATGTGGCCATTGCCGGTGCTTTGTCGGGCTTGGTGATGGCGCCTTGCACCTCGCCGGTATTGGGCATGCTGTTGCTGTACGTCGCGACTCAGGGCGACCAGCTGTGGGCAGCACTGCTGATGTTCGTATTTGCTATTGGCATGAGCTTGCTGCTGTTGCTGGTGGGTAGTTTCTCGGGCGCCGTTAAACGCCTGCCGCGATCTGGCCGTTGGATGGTGGTCGTGACCCGTTTCTTTGGCGTTTTGATGCTGTTGGCAGGCGGCTTTTTCCTGCTGCGTTCTGTTTTCCCTCACCTGTTTTAATCACGCACATTTAGGAGAATCCTTATGCGTATTCAATCGATGATGTCTTCTGTAAATAACTGGGTTTTGGCGCTGACGTTAAGCTCTGGGGTCGCTGTTGCGGCGCCGCAAGTGGGCGATGCCGCGCCGGAGTTTACCGCCACCACCATTGATGGCGAGGTGTTTGACCTCGAGGATTACCGCGGCGATAAGCCGATTTATCTCAAATTCTGGGCGACTTGGTGCAGCTACTGCAAAGCAGAAATGCCGCACTTGAAAGAGCTGCGTGAGCAGTACGATGACTTAGTCGTGATGACGGTGAATATTGGCCTGAATGATTCGGTCAATAACATCAATGCGCTGTACCAGAGTCAGGGCTATCGCCTGCCGACTATTTTTGACAACGATGGTCGTCTGACTCGCCTGTATGGCGTGGTGGGCACACCGCACTCGGTGGTGATTGATCGTCACGGCGATGTGGTGCTGCGTACTTTTCAGGCCGGTGATCAACTCGATGCGGCGTTGGAGCGAGTGAATCAACCGACGCTCAGTCAGCACTTTAAACTGCGTGCACAGCGCTAGGAGGCCATCATGAAAACCGTTATTAAGTTAATCGCTGTCAGTGCGTTATGGTGCTCTGCTTTCGTTCAGGCAGAGACGGTGTCAACCATGGTGACCACGACTGGGGAGCGAATCGAAGTCGAGCAGCAGGCGCGTTTGCATCTGGTGTTTATGGATATCTTTGCCAGTTATTCCGGCCTGGGAGCGGAGCTGCAAGTGGCACAACTGCCCACGAACTTTGTTCGCGCGTATGAACAAGTATGGGTTCAGCCGCACTTTAATGTGACGCCCGCACAAGTGGCCGAATATCAGCAGTTATTTCCCCAGGTAAAGCCCATCGTCTTGGACGATGGCTTGCAGTGGATGCAGCGTTTTAGTGTGTGGGCATCGCCTTATCATGTGCTGATGCGTGACGGAGAGGTGGAGTTTGCTGGTGATTACACTGAGCTGCGCCACTATTTACAGCTTGAGCCACAGCCCGACCCGACGGTGGCGGATAGCTCGCCCGTGGCTCTGGATGCAAACACCATGGATTACCACCACTTAAAGCCTGGCGATGCGGTGCCCATGGGTACAGTGACCACTATGAATGGTGAGCGCATCAAGCTGGCGACTTGGTATAAAAATAATCAAGGAGCACGCATCGTGTTTCTCGATGCGCTTTGCCCAATGCCGCATTTCCCTGGGTGTGAGCAGCAGTTGCAGCAATTGAGCCAGCAACTTAAGCAAGCGCCGGGCAAATGGTTGGGGGCGATGAGCGGCTTTTATGTCGATGAAGCCTTAGTGCAGGGGTTTCTGCAGCGCTTCGATTTATCCTTGCCAGTGGTGTTCAGCCCTAAAAACGAGCTGTTTGCCCAGTTTGGCGTGTTGGCAACGCCTTATGTGATTGAGGTGGGTCCTGATGGCACCTTGCGTGAGCGCCAAGCATTGTCACAGGCGCTGACTCCTTCTGCTTCTACGGCGATGACGCGCTAGTGAGCAACGGCGGCACAGTATCGGCACAAGCGCAGCACAACCGCTGCGCATTGTGTCGCCGTAGCGGATCAGGGACAATGGCGGCCAATTATCACTCTATTTGGCCCTGGCGCAGGCGTGAATCGACTCCGCTCGGCGTTTGGCCCTTAAAAATTACAGAAGTTTGTTATGTCTCAGCTTACTCAGGAAATTGCCAAGCGCCGCACCTTTGGCATTATTTCCCACCCGGATGCGGGTAAAACCACCATTACAGAAAAACTGCTGCTATTGGGTAACGCCATTCAGTTGGCCGGTACTGTGAAGGGCAAAAAAACCGGCCGCATGGCCACCTCCGACTGGATGCAGATGGAACAAGACCGGGGCATCTCGATCACCACCTCGGTGATGCAGTTCCCCTACAAAGATCGCATGGTCAACCTGCTCGACACCCCAGGGCACGAAGACTTCTCGGAAGATACCTACCGTACCCTAACCGCCGTGGATTCCGTTTTGATGGTGATCGATGGCGCTAAAGGTGTGGAAGACCGAACCATCAAACTGATGGACGTGTGCCGTTTGCGCGATACGCCGATTTTCACCTTCATCAACAAAATGGATCGCGAAGTGCGCGACCATATTGAAGTGTTGGATGAAATCGAAACGGTATTGAACATTCAATGTGCGCCTATTACTTGGCCGATAGGCATGGGTAAAGCCTTTCAAGGGGTCTACAACCTCTATAAAGATACCGTGCACATTTTTACACCGGGCCAAAACAGCGTAGTGCCGGACGACATTCAGATTCAAGGCTTAGACAGCGCAGAAGCGCGTCAGCAGTTGGGCGATGACGTTGTCGAGGAACTGCTGGAAGAGATTGAACTGGTGCGTGGCGCCAGTCACGAGTTCGATGTGGATGCCTATTTGCGCGGCGAAATGACGCCAGTGTTCTTCGGTACGGCATTGGCCAACTTCGGCATTCGTGAAATGTTGGATTATTTTGTTGACTGGGCACCGGCCCCCATTGCACGCCAAACCAACGAGCGTGAAGTGGTGCCAACGGAAGAAAAATTCAGCGGTTTTATTTTTAAAATTCAGGCCAATATGGATCCCAAGCACCGTGACCGCATCGCTTTTATGCGCGTATGCTCCGGTGCTTACACGCGTGGTATGAAAATGCGTCATACCCGCATGGGCAAAGACATTAAAATTGCTGATGCCGTAACCTTTTTGGCCGGCGATCGCTCCAATGTCGAAGAAGCCATTTCAGGCGACATCATCGGTTTGCATAACCACGGCACCATTCAAATTGGTGACACCTTTACCCAAGGCGAAGAGCTGCAATTCACCGGTATTCCGCATTTCGCCCCTGAGCTGTTTAAGCGCGTGCGTTTGAAAGACCCACTGAAAATGAAGCAGCTGCAAAAAGGTTTGCAGCAGTTGTCAGAAGAGGGTGCGACACAGTTGTTTATGCCGTTGAATAACAACGACCTGATCTTGGGCGCCGTGGGTGTGCTGCAGTTTGATGTGGTGCAACAACGCTTGCGCGATGAATATAAGGTCGAGTGCATTTATGAGCCGGTGAACGTCAATACCGCTCGTTGGGTCGAGTGTGACGACGAGCGCATGCTGGAAGACTTTAAGCGCAAAGGGGCTGAAAACCTGGCAATAGACGGCGGTGGCTACCTGACCTACATCGCGCCCAGCCGGGTGAACTTGAGCTTGACCCAAGAGCGCTGGCCGGACATTCGCTTCCGCGATACCCGCGAGCACTAATCACGCAACGGCCTGACTTGCCTGTCAGTTATAATCAACTAGTCTGTTAATGTCGTGTAAACGGGATAACGGACTAGGGATTATGCTTGCCTTCTTTATTGTTGGGGTTTTGCTGGCCGCAGGTGTGTGTTTAACGGTTTACTTTTGGCTGCAGCATAAAGTTGTGGCTGAAACCCTGAGCCTGGACGACGGCAAAGGGTATTATTTGATCGCTTGCATCATTATCGGTTTTGCTGCTGCTGCCGGTGCGTTTATTGCCGGGCAGTGGCTGGGCTATGACAGCAATGAGCAAACATCGAGTATGATGGCGCTGGCGGTATTGCTGAACGTTATGGCCAGTTTGCTAACGCTGATTTTCGGCTTGGTGCGCTTTCATGAGCCGGAGCAGTTCTAAGCTTTCAGCCTGCCCACGAATTTACTCTCAATGAGAAAAGTCTGGCGCCTGCCAACAAAGCGATGCAGAATGCCCTTGGGTGTTCTCAAGGCCAGAAATTCTGGGGCCTGCAGCGAATTGAACAAACAAACAACAATTCGGCTTGCGTATGCTGGCCACCTCCTATAGAATGCCGCCCTCTTTTCGAATCAACCTGCCCTTAAAGGCGAGAAATTGATGAAAACTTACAGCGCAAAACCTGAAACCGTAAAACGTGACTGGTTTGTTGTTGATGCAGCTGAGCAGACGCTGGGTCGCCTGGCCACTGAGGTTGCTCGCCGTTTGAGAGGCAAGCACAAGCCAGAATACACTCCACACGTAGATACCGGCGATTACATCGTTGTGATCAACGCCGACAAAATTAAAGTAACCGGTAACAAGAGCAGTGACAAAATGTACCACCGTCACACTGGTTACCCTGGTGGTCTGAAGTCTATCTCTTTCGAGAAGCTGATCGACCATAAGCCAGAACAGGTTATCGAACTGGCCGTTAAAGGCATGCTGCCTAAGAACCCTCTGGGTCGCGCCATGTTCAAGAAAATGAAAGTCTACGCTGGCGATGAGCATCCGCATGTTGCTCAGCAGCCACAGGAACTGAAACTGGGATAATACGATGGCAGCTTCTCAATACTACGGTACTGGCCGTCGCAAGACTTCTACTGCACGTGTTTTCTTGCGTCCAGGTACCGGTAGCATCACAGTAAACAAGCGTCCTCTGGACGAATATTTCGGTCGTGAAACCGCTCGCATGGTGGTTCGTCAGCCTCTGAACCTGACCGAAAGCTTGGAAAAATTCGACATCATCGTCAACGTTCAAGGCGGTGGTGGCAACGGTCAAGCCGGTGCCATCCGTCACGGTATTACCCGTGCCCTGATGCAATACGACGAAACTCTGCGCCCAACACTGCGTGCAGCGGGTTATGTAACTCGTGACGCGCGTGAAGTTGAGCGTAAGAAAGTGGGTCTGCGTAAAGCACGTAAGAAACCACAATTCTCTAAGCGTTAAGCAATTATTGGCGGTATTTGCTGCCACTTTTTGCTCGCAAAGAAAGCGTCTCTTGGCATAGATCAAGAGGCGCTTTTTTTATGGCTATAACCCTTGCGGTTGTGGGCATTTCGCCTTGTCTACCCGTGGCAATTTAATTAGTATGTGCGCCGCTCTGTATGCTACGCTTGGCCTGTACAAGAATTGTACAAAACATCCGGACGGGTCACGGCGGCTACATAAGAATTCTTGTTGATGGGAGAAGATGGTAATGAGTCAAGACGGCGTGAATCATGGTCGCCGCACCCTCCTGGTAGGTGCGACCGCTGCTGTCGGTGCTGTCGGTGCTGGCTTCGTCGCTGTGCCCTTCGTCAAATCTTGGACTCCAAGTGAGAAGGCAAAAGCGGCCGGCGCTCCGGCAAAAGTCGATATCAGTAAACTTGAACCCGGTGCCATGCTGACTGCTGAGTGGCGCGGTAAGCCGGTCTATGTAGCCCGTCGTTCGGAAGAAGCATTGCAGACGCTGCCGACCCTGAATGATCGTCTGAAAGATCCGGAAAACGCTAATAAAGCTCAGCAACCTGAGTATGCGGATAACGTTAATCGCTCGCGTCGCCCTGACGTGGTGATTTTGTTGGGCGTTTGTACCCACCTCGGATGTGCACCTAAATACTTTGCTGAAGTTAAACCTGAACCGTTTGATGCGGACTGGAAAGGCGGTTGGTTTTGCCCTTGCCACGGTTCCAAGTTTGATATGGCAGGTCGTGTGTTCAATGGTTCGCCAGCATCAGACAACCTGGAAGTGCCACCGCATTCCTATGAAAGCGACAGCATCGTAATCGTGGGTGTAGATGAGGAGAATGCCTGATGAGCAAGCTTAACGCGCTGATGGGCTGGGTGGATGACCGCCTACCAGTCACTCAGACCTACGAAAAGCATATGTCGAAGTACTATGCGCCGAAAAACTTTAACTTCTGGTATTTCTTCGGCGTCTTGTCGATGCTGATGCTGGTTAATCAGATCCTGTCTGGCATCTGGTTAACCATGAACTACGTGCCCAGTGCTGAGGGTGCGTTTGCCTCGGTTGAATACATCATGCGTGATGTGCAGTGGGGCTGGCTGATTCGCTACATGCACTCCACCGGTGCGACCTTCTTCTTTATCGCTATTTACCTGCACATGATGCGGGCGCTGTTGTACGGATCCTACCAAAAGCCGCGTGAGCTGATTTGGATCTTCGGTATGTTCCTGTACTTGGCGTTGATGGCCGAAGCCTTTATGGGCTACGTACTGCCATGGGGCCAAATGTCCTACTGGGGTGCACAGGTTATTATCTCGCTGTTTGGTGTGATTCCTTTTGGTATCGGTGAAGCCTTAACTGAGTGGATCCGTGGTGACTTCCTGATCTCAGGCGCCACTTTGAACCGCTTCTTTGCATTGCATGTTATTGCTGTGCCATTGGTGATTGTGATGCTGGTGGTATTGCACTTACTGGCGCTGCACGAAGTGGGCTCTAACAACCCTGATGGCGTCGACATCAAAAAGCTGAAAGATGAAGAAGGCAAGCCGCTGGATGGCATTCCTTTCCACCCTTACTACACCGTGCATGACATGGTGGGTATCGTGGTATTCCTGATGGTGTTCTGTACCGTGATGTTCTTCTTCCCAGAAGGCAACGGCTTTATGCTGGAATACGCTAACTTCGAGCCAGCCAACGGCCTGAAAACACCTGAGCACATTGCGCCAGTGTGGTACTTCGGTGCGTTCTACTCGATTCTGCGTGCCTTCCCAGATAAGGCGGCGGGTGTGATTGCCATGGGGGCAGCCATTGCCATCCTGTTTGTATTGCCTTGGCTGGATCGCAGCCCAGTGCGCAGCTGGCGCTACAAAGGCTGGATCAGCAAGATTTCGATTGTGGTGTTCGCCATTGCCTTTGTGATCCTGACTTGGTTAGGCACGCAACCAGCGACCGGCCCGAACACATTGATGGCTCGTATCGGTACCGTTATCTACTTCGCTTTCTTCCTTCTTATGCCGGTTTACACCAGCATCGAGAAAACCAAGCCAGTACCTGAACGCGTGACCGGAGGCCATTAAGAATGAAAAAGCTATTTGCATTAATTGCCGCCGCACTGCCTGCGTTTGCATTCGCTGCTGGTGGTAATGTCCATTTGGACGAGCACCGTACTGACCTGCACGACAAAGCGTCGCTGCAACGTGGTGCGCAGACCTACATGAACTATTGCATGGGCTGTCACTCGTTGGAGCACTCACGTTACAACCGTGTGGCCAAAGACCTGGATATTCCAGAAGACCTGATGATGGAAAACATGGTGTTTGCCGATAAAAAAATCGGTGAGCTGATGAGCAACGCCATGCGCAAGGAAGACGGCAAAACCTGGTTTGGCGCGACACCTCCTGACTTGACGTTGGTGGCTCGTGTGCGTCGTCCCGATTGGTTGTACACCTACTTGCGCAGCTTCTATGAGGACCCTAAGCGTCCTTGGGGCGTGAACAACGCTGTGTTTAAAGACGTGGGCATGCCGCACGTGCTGGCTGATCTGCAAGGTCGCCAGGTGAAAGGCACAGCTCAGGTTGCCGTTGGTCACGACACTCTGACAGGTCAGGAAATCACCGAAGAACGTGACGGTGTTCTGTATCTGGCAGAAGAAGGCCAGTTGTCAGCGAAAGAATATGACAAACTGGTGTTCGACTTGGTCAACTTCTTGACCTATGTTGCCGAGCCTATTGCCACCGAACGTCAGCGTTTAGGCTGGTGGGTGTTGGGCTTCCTGGCTATCTTCCTGATTCCTGTTTATCTATTGAACAAAGAATACTGGAAAGATGTAAAATAGCACCGCTGCTCTGAGCTGCTTTGGCAGCTCAGTGGCGAGTGATCTTCATGCCCGGTTCGCACTGCGTCCGGGCTGTCTTTGTTTATGAAACAAGTGAGGAACCTATGGGGGTTGTAGCTAAGCGCTCTTCCATGACGTTTTATTCTGATCCTGCTGATCACTTCAGCCACCGTGTGCGCATCGTTCTGGCTGAAAAAGGGGTGGCGGTAGAAATTCACGATACCGACCCGGACAATACGCCTGAGGATCTGTCGAGCCTCAACCCGTATAACTCGTTGCCAACCTTGGTCGATCGCGATCTGGTGCTGTACGACCCGAACGTGATGATGGAGTACTTGGACGAGCGTTTCCCGCACCCGCCGTTGTTGCCTGTTTACCCGGTAGCGCGTGCGCAAAGCCGTTTGTGGATCAAGCGCATCGAAAAAGACTGGTGTGGTCTGATCGAGACCATCGTCAAGGGCAAAGGCAAAGAAGTTGAGGCAGCACGCAAAGAGCTGACCGATAGCCTGGTGACCGTGGCGCCGATTTTTGCAGAGCTGCCGTTCTTTATGAGCGAAGAGTTCTCCATCGTCGACTGCTGTGTTGCGCCTATTCTGTGGCGTCTGCCTGCGTTGGGTATCGAGCTGCCAGAAGCGCAGTGCAAGCCCATGCTGCAATACATGGAGCGCTTGTTCGAACGTGATGCTTTCCAGGCCAGCCTGTCCGAAGCAGAACGCGAGATGCGCGACTGATATGCAAGCAAAGATGAGCCCCAGCCGTCCTTATCTGGTCCGTGCCCTCAATGAGTGGATTTTGGACAACGACTGCACGCCGTATGTGCTGGTCGATGCCGGTCTGCCGGGTGTGCAGGTCCCAGAAGATTATGTGACAAACGGTCAGATTGTGTTGAATATCAGCCCGACGGCGGTGCAGAACCTGCACATTGATGGCGACGGTCTGTCATTTAACGCCCGCTTTGGCGGTGTGCCCATGACTGTCTTTGTGCCTGTGGTGGCTTTGCTGGCGATTTACGCCCGTGAAAATGGCCAGGGCATGGTGTTTGGATCGGAGGCCGGTGCGCCGGACCCCAATGATCCGCCACCCACACCGGATCAGCCCGAGCCAGACTCGAGTGGCAGCCGGCCATCTTTGAAAGTCGTTAAATAAAAAACGCCCGCAATCGCGGGCGTTTTTTATGCCTGCTCTTGTATGTGGCGAGCGTATTTGCGGGCGTAGAAATTCTCCACCTGCTCATGGGAAAGCGACATAAACTCTTTGTAGTCAGGTATGGCCATCATCAGCATGGCCAAGATGAGTAGCATCAGACCGTAGGCATAGACGATTTCATGATTGGAAAAGCTTTGCAGCAGTGCACCGGTCAGGCTAAAGCCGATAAAGCGAGTCACAGCGCCAACGGTCATGTCGAACGATGATAGTCGTGCGCGTAGGTGATCGGGCAGGGCCAGCATGCGGTGACTGGTGCCGTTAATACTAAACAGGTGCAAGCCAAAACCAGCGGCAAACAAAGCCGGATAAAACAGCCAGCTGTGGCTTGCTGATGCGCCTAAGATGCCAGCAGATAGCAGCACCAGCCCCAGGCTACACAAGTAGTATTTTGCCAGCCAGCGGCTTAATAGCTGAATACCAAAGGCGGCCGTTACCCAGCCGCCGGCAGCAACGGCGGATTGCGCGACACCATAAGCCAGAACATTGCCTTCACTTTCGCGCATCAAGTTGGGCAGCAGTAATAAAAAGAACGCCGTCACCATGATATTCATCAGCGCCATCACCAGCAGTTGATCGCGCTCTAGACGCATTTGCCACTTTAGCTTTGCGCCTTGATAAATAGACTGCCAAACCTTTATCGATGATTGAGCGCTCACGCTGATGCTGGCAGCCGTGCGAACGCTGCGATACAAAACAAAGACCATTAACTGCAGGCCGGCAATAATAAGCAGGCTGATTTCTGTAGCAGCGTAGGCTAAAGCACCGGCCGTTAGCGGGGCCAACAGTTCGATGCTTTCGGTGATTAAATGGCGGCGCCGGACTAAGTGCGATAATTGCTCGCTGCTGGCGATGTCGCGCAATAAGGTCGTGAGCGCCAAGCTGCGTACGCTGCCTGACATGCTAAAAGCACTGTAAACCAGACACCACACCAGCCAGTGCTTTACCTGGTAATGCATCAGGGTGGCCATCACCAGTAAGCACAAAGCACACAAGAGTGCTGAATAAGCCAATGTTTTTGCTTTGCAGTGACGGTCCAGCCAATGGCCGGCAAGTAGGCTAGTGAGTGCAGAAGCGAGTACCGCTCCGCTTAATACCCAAGAAGCTTTTAACACACCCAGTGTGCTGTTAAGCCACCAGATAAAACTGATGGCCACCATGCCGAGCGACAGTGCGTTGCAGCCAATGGTCAATAAATAGCGTCCGTGCATGAAATATCACTTTGGTAACAGGGGCGCTAATTATGCCAGTTTTTTAAAGCCCGCCGTGGGTCAGTTTTTCCGGGTTTAATAATTGCAGTAGTTCCTTGCGACTCAAGTCGGTGTTTTCTGCAGCGACATCAACAATCGCACGTTTTTCTTTATACGCTTGCTTCGCTATGGCGGCGGCTTTTTCATAGCCAATAATTGGGTTTAATGCCGTCACCAGAATCGGGTTGCGGTCCAATGCCTGTTGCAGCTGTGTCTGATTGATTTGAAAACTGGCGATGGCTTTGTCGGCCATTAAATGGCTGACATTGCTCAGCATTTGAATGCTGCTGAGTAGGTTGTCGGCGATGACGGGCAGCATAACGTTGAGTTCAAAATTGCCCGACTGGCCTGCTATTGTAATGGTTGCATCGTTACCCATCACTTGTGCGGCCACCATGGCACACGCCTCAGGGATCACTGGGTTGACCTTGCCAGGCATGATGGAGGAGCCGGGTTGCAGTGCTTCTAGTTCGATTTCTCCTAAACCTGCCAGCGGGCCAGAGTTCATCCAGCGCAAATCGTTGGCGATTTTCATCAAGCTCACGGCGGTACTTTTCAGCAAGCCAGATAAACGTACGGCGGTGTCCTGGCTGGCAATGTGGCTGAACGAATTATCTGCTGGTCGAAAATTTTCGCCGGTGTGGGCATTCAGTGCCTGGCAAAAATGCTGAGCAAATTGCGGGTGAGCATTAATGCCGGTACCTACGGCGGTACCGCCTTGGGCCAGCTGTTGTAATTGTGGCAGCAGTGATTGCAGGGCTTGGATATTGCCTTTAATTTGGTCTGCCCAGGCTGATAACGACTGATCCATGCGAACTGGCATGGCATCCATCAAATGTGTGCGGCCAGTTTTAACATAGCTGCCAAGTTGTTGAGCTTTGTTGTCGATGCTGTGTTGTAGATGCTGCAAGGCAGGCAATAATCGCTGCTGCAGTTCAAGCACGGCACTGATATGAATGGTGGAGGGAATGATGTCGTTGCTGCTTTGGCCATAATTAATATGGTCGTTGGCGTTGATTGCTTGACCACTGATGTCGCTGGCGACAGTGGCAAGCACTTCATTGGCATTCATATTGGTGCTAGTACCGGATCCGGTTTGAAAGACATCGACCGGAAAATGCCGCATCAGGTCAGTATCGCTGAGCAACTGATCACACGCTTGGTTGATCGCTTGTGACATGACGGCAGGCAATAAATCTAACTGAGCATTGGCCGTGGCAGCGGCTTTTTTGGCGTGCAACAAAGCGCGAATAAACGCTTCTGGCAGGGGCCGACCACAGATAGGAAAGTTATTGATGGCGCGTTGGGTTTGCGCGCCATAACGGGCGTTGTTGGGAACCGCCAGCTCACCCAGGCTGTCGCGTTCTATGCGGGTACTCATAAGGCTCTCCTGTCAGCATGTGCAACCAGTGTGGAAGAGCCTAGGGGTTCACGCTAATTATTTTTGCCAATGACGCTTATCAACTCAGCGAGTGATCGGTCGAAAGCCGTAGGCTTGTGTTCCCCATAAAGGCACAGTTGATAATGCATGTTTATGGCTGCCGTTTACTTCTTTGGTGGAGTACGACAGATACATCAGCGTCTCGGACTGCGGGTCGTATATACGACGAACTTTCAGTGCTTTAAATAAAATGCTCTTTGATTGTTTAAACACCACTTCGCCAGATTTGGATAAATCGATCGACATCAACATATCTTTGGTGATCTCGCCGGTTTGACGGCAGGCGATGCTCATATCACTGGGGTCGGCAAAGTCCAGATCCGCCTCGATGCTGGCAATATGGCAAGTAACGCCAGTGACTAATGGGTCTTGCAGTACCGAGATTTTAACATCTTTGGTGGTAAACCAACCGAGAGAAACATCGCCGACTTCTTTATCGTTACTGCAGCCCATGAGTAGGGTGCAAAGCGATGCTACAGCTATAAATGAAGGATAAAACAGGCGCATAGATGGGTGCTCATGATCGGACAAAGCCTTAGCATGCGTGACTGCTCCCCACTGTGCAAGTGTCCTGCTTTGGAGGCTTGTTCAGCTTATGGCATGACTTTCGTTGCTTAGTTGGGCAATGGTTAACTGCAACGTGATGTTAGGCAGCAGCAACCTATAGATTTCAAAAATGACCATTTACACACTAGTGGAAAGCTTCTAGCATCGTCGGTGAAATCATTACACACAGCAGGGAATGAAATGAAACACTGTTTATGGCTAATGGTGCCGCTTTTGACGGCGCCTGTTTGGGCGAATACTAACCCAAATCTTGAAATCTATAATAAGCCGGTGGGAGTAACGCTGTATAAAGGTCAGCGCACTAATATCCCGGTCAATTTTGCACTGCCACAAGATCGTCGTCACTTGGCCACCTTAGGCTTTGATAATAATCAGCCTCGCTCGATGGATTGTAAAATCGAAATCTTTGACAGTGCTAACACCTCTAAGCACTACATTGACTGTCGTGCTGGCATTGGCTTGCATACTTTCGCCACGCCAGTGGATTACTGGCAGGATGGTTATCGTGCCGTCATATCGCTGTACAACGGTGATTTTTCACAATCCAGTCAGCGCTTTGAAGGAAACTTTCGCTTTAATTTTGGCGAAAGCACGCGTATAGACAATGATCATCTGCCCACATGGTGGAAGAAAACATATGATCTGGTCGGCTTAGATGCCAATACGGATTACGACGGCGATGGCTTTAGCCTGATCCAAGAGTACTACGGCAACAGTAAGCCCAACGATGCCGACAGCTCCCCAGCTCACCCACCAGTGATTGATTTTGATGAAGTCCATTCAGCTTCTACGGTTATGCGAGTTCCTTTTGGTCGCCCGGTGACTCATAAAGTCGAAATCACGCCGACTTATAACAACAAGGTCAAATCACTGGAGCTGATTGTTGAAACGCGTGACAATGCACGCAATCAGTCGGTGGTGGCATTCATTCATGACGAAAGTAACAATCGAGTTTATCCAAGCTACCTTAAATGGCCTGGTAAATTATCCGTTGCGTTGGATGAGCCGGTAGCGGTGGAAAAGCTGAAAATCGAATTGACCGGCAGACACTACTCATCGCGAGTGAATGCCAGTTATAACGTTAAGGTTAATGCCACTTTTACTGAATAAGGGTGGCGCAGGGAGCATGCAGTGAAGCATGCTTCTCTCTTGAAGGAGGCAATGCTTTTCCAAGGACAGCGGACTCCGGCCCACCCTCGCGTGCTAGGGTGTTAGCAACGCCGCCCCGAGCGCTATCTGCAAGCTTAGAGAGTTATACGAACTTCTGACTCAGGACGCCCGTCTTTGTCGTCGCACGGCACGGTTTTGCAGTGATGTTTTTCACAGAATGCATGAATACCTTCCATACGTTAGAGAAGCCAGTAGTTGGCGGCTTGCAAAATTGTTATAACGAACCCGTACGTATCAAGGATCTGCATAAAAATGGACTTCTCATCCACATTGCCGCGTTTGCTGTTGTTGGTACTGAGTCGCTATGTCAGCGCGACTTTTATGGCCTTGCCTGCCGTTATGTGGGGCATGTTGGCGGTGATGGCGTTGGGTTTTTACTCCGAAGGTGCATTACTGGCATGTTTGCACTGGCTGGCAGATCATAGCTTTGGCTTGATGGATGGGTTTAAACAAGGGAAGAGCATTACCTTGTCAGGGAATGCCGGTGATATTTCTTTTGCTCGCTTAATTACTTACCTGGCGTTTGTGTTGGGCTTGCTGCTGTTCATTATCGACCAGTGTGGACGCTGGCTGTTAAATGAGCGCTGGCAAATCACCTTAAAATTTAAGCTTTTTTGTGTATTAGGCGTAGCCAGCAGTCTGGCCTTGTTTTTAATCAGTACCTTTTGGTTCCATCAGCCGGATGGTTTAAATGCTTCAATGACGCCTGGCGAGTTTCCCATGATGGTTGTGGTGTGCTTGGTGTTGTGCGGCATTGCTGGTGGTCTGACGGCCGCATATTTGGCCGTGATGCATGTGATTGGAGCCATCGTGGATGGGGTGTTGTCAGCGGATCGAGCAGCGCCGGTTTCTCCAAAGCGTTGAGCCTTAGCGATTCACCTGAATATTGCCTTTTTCTATCTGTTGCATCACCGTATACGGCACCATGATGGTATCGGCGGCGGCAGAGAGTGCGGTATCTACTAAAAACCCTTGCAGGTTGCTTTCAACATTGGCGGCGGATACATTGGGCTGGCCAGCCAGAGCACACAGATTGTACGCCACGCCGCTATAAACCCTCGGTATTGAGCGGCAATGACTGTCATAGCCGTTGATGCTTATTTTTACTGTGTTGTTTTCAGGCGCAATGGTGTTAACCGTTGCACAGCCACTCAAAGCCAAAGCTGCCATCAGTGCTGCGAGAATTTTCATATTACTCATCCCTTAAATGCAATGCCTACGACGGCAACTCCGCCTGCTGAAACACAGTCGATGTGAGCGTTTGAAGTCGTTCAGCAACGCTCAGGTCACCTTCCATCTTGATTATCGGGCAGCGGCGCTCAGATAGCCACTGCTGATGTTTTGCCAGACTTCTGCCTTCGCTTGGGCCGGTGTCATACTCAGAAGCCCACTGTAAAAAAGCTGGATCAGCGGCGCGGCCATGTTGCTGTTGTTCTCGCTTTTTTAGGCGCTCTATACGAATGATGGTATCGAGGTATAAAAATACGATCAAATCAAAGCCATCTTCTAATTCGCGACACCAGTTCATCACTGACCCTGAGATCACGACGTTTTCGCTGCTATTTATGCTGTCCATTATCATGGCCAGGCGTTCGCTGTGATCCCTGCGTTGCTGGAAGGGTGGATTCGTGGGCAGCCAGAAGAAGTCATCGGCATCGAGGAAATTCCAGCCATATTCGGAGGCAAATGCTTTGCCCAATGTGGTGGTACCAGAGCCGGCGGCACCCGTGATTAAAATACGCATTGTGGCGTTCGCTTGGTAGGAATAAAAAATAGAAATTGGCAGGAGGAGCCTGGCGGCAAGGCTGTCAAAAGAGAAACGGGGCTCAACGAGCCCCGTCCCGCATTAACCCAGCTCGCTGAGCTTTTTCTTTAATACATCCATCACCACCTGTGGGTTCACCCCTTTGGCGGCTTTGCGCGTCAGGCCAATAAATGGGCCAATGGCTTTGGCACGCTTGTCTTCAGGTGTATTGAGGTAGCCTTCGACCAGCTTAGGATTGTCTGCCAACACTTGCGCCACAATGGCTTCAATGGCACCCGTGTCTGATACCTGTTTCAGGCCGAGGCTGTCTACCAGGGCATCAACGCCGGCTGCCGTGTCATCGCCTTTGCCTTCCAACAGTGCGTTAAAGACTTCTTTGGCACCGCCATTGTTAAGGGTGTTGTCTTTAATCAGCTGTAAAATGCGGCCGAGTTGTTCAGCGCTGACCGGCAGTTTTGTAATGCCAATTTCCAGTCGATTTAATGCGGCAGACACATCACCCTGCACCCAGTTGGCCGCCAGTTTGTAGTCATTGGCTGCATGGGCAACGGTTTCAAAGTAGTCTGCTAGGGTGCGATCTGAGGCGAGTACGGCGGCATCGACTGTGCTTAAACCGTGGTCTTTAACAAAGCGTACACGCTTGGCATCGGGCAGCTCTGGCAAGGTGCCGCGCACGGCTTCGATGTAGTTATCGTCAATGATAACGGGCAATAAATCCGGGCAAGGGAAGTAGCGGTAGTCGTTAGCGACTTCTTTCGAACGCATGCCGCGGGTTTCATTTTTATCGGCGTCGTACAAGCGGGTTTCCTGGGTAATGCTGCCGCCGTCTTCCAGAATGTCCATCTGGCGGGCAATTTCCGCTTCGATGGCGCGCTCAACGTTGCGGAAAGAGTTAACGTTTTTAATTTCAGTACGGGTGCCGAATTCTTCCTGGCCTTTCGGGCGCAAAGAAACGTTACAGTCGCAGCGCATGGAGCCTTGCGACAAATCGCCGTCACAAATGCCCAGATAGGTCACGATGCTGTGCATTTTACGGAAATACGCAGAGGCTTCTTTGGCGCTGCGCATTTCTGGCTCAGATACGATTTCAATTAACGGCGTACCGGCACGGTTTAAGTCGATGCCGGACATGCCGTCAAAGCCTTCGTGCACGGATTTGCCGGCGTCTTCTTCTAAATGCGCACGCGTAACGTTAATGCGCTTAGTGGTGCCGTCGTCCAGTTCAATATCAATATGACCAATGCCAACAATCGGGTGGTGCAGCTGGGTGGTCTGATAGCCTTTTGGCAGATCCGGGTAAAAATAGTTTTTACGATCAAATACCGACTTCTTGCCAATTTCGGCATCGATGGCCAAGCCAAATTTGACCGCCATGCGCAGTGCTTCTTCGTTAAATACTGGCAACACGCCGGGCAGACCTAAATCAACAGCGCAGGCTTGAGTGTTGGCGTCGGCTCCGTAAGCGGTGGAGGCGCCAGAAAAGATTTTTGATTGGGTGGCCAGCTGAGCATGAATCTCCAGGCCAATTACCACTTCCCATTCCATGTTATGTCCTCTTAAGCGATGTCAGCAGGAGCTTGCTGGTGCCAGTCTGTTGCTTGCTGGAACTTGTGCGCGGCGTTAAGCAAACGCGCTTCGTCGAAATAATTGCCAATTAATTGGAGGCCCACGGGCAGGTTGTTGACCTGACCACATGGAATCGACATACCAGGCAAGCCCGCTAGGTTGAGGGCGATGGTGAAAATATCTTCCAGGTACATGGCGACCGGGTCCGAGGTTTTTTCACCACGCTTAAAGGCCGGCGAGGGCGTGGTCGGGCTCATGATGATGTCGACTTCTTTAAAGGCTTCGACAAAATCATTTTTAATTAAGCGGCGCACCTGCTGCGCTTTTTTGTAGTAAGCATCGTAGAAGCCGGCCGACAGCGCATAGGCACCGACCATGATGCGGCGCTTAACTTCGTTGCCAAAGCCTTCGCCACGTGAGCGCTTATACAGATCGTTAATGTCCTGTGGGTCATCACAGCGATAGCCAAAGCGCACACCGTCCATGCGCGACAAGTTGGCCGAGCACTCGGCAGGGGCAACGATGTAATACGCCGGGATCGCCAAATGAGTATTGGGCAGAGAAATTTCTTTAACCTTGGCGCCGAGCTTTTCGTATTCGGCGATGGCATTGCGCACTTGCTGTTGCATGTCGGCGCTTAAATCATCGCGGAAGTATTCTTTTGGCAAACCGATGGTCAGGCCAGTTAAATCTTGCTCTAGCGTGGCGCTGTAGTCGGGTACCGGCTGATCCACACAGGTGGAATCTTTGGCATCAAAGCCGGCCATGACTTGCAGCATTAAAGCGGCGTCTTCGGCGCTGCGGGTCATGCTGCCGGCTTGATCAAGGCTGGAAGCAAAGGCCACCATGCCCCAGCGTGAAATGCGGCCATAGGTGGGTTTTAAGCCTGTTAGGCCACAAAATGCCGCCGGTTGGCGAATGGAGCCGCCGGTATCGGTAGCTGTTGCACCTGGGACTAAGCGCGCGGCAACGGCCGCTGCGGAGCCACCAGAAGAGCCGCCCGGCACACAGTCGGTGTTCCAGGGGTTGGCAACGGCGCCATAAAATGAGCTTTCGTTGGACGAGCCCATGGCGAACTCGTCCATATTTAATTTACCCAAAGACACCGCACCGGCCTGATTAAACTTGTCGATCACGGTGGCGTCGTAGGGCGCAACAAAGTTGCTCAGCATTTTTGAGCCGCAGCTGGTGAGTACGCCGTTGGTGCAAAAAATATCTTTGTGGGCGATGGGAATACCGGTCCACAGTTCGGCATTACCGGCAGCGCGGCGCTCGTCGGCGGCTTTGGCCTGGGCCAGCGCTTGTTCTTTGGTGATGGTAATAAAACTGTTGTAGGTGCTGTCCAGTTGCTCGACGCGATCAAGCAGCGACTGGGTCAGCTCGACACTGGAATATTCGCCGGCGTTTAAATCGCGGGCGATGTCAGCGATGGTTTTGTTGTACATAATTTGTCCTCTGAATCAGCGCAGCGAATTATTCAACGACCCGAGGTACCAGGTAGTAGCCTTCACTGGTAGCGGGTGCAATTTGTTGGAAGTGCTCACGCTGGTTGCTCTCGCTAACCTGGTCGGCACGCAAACGCTGTACTGCGTCAAGAGGGTGAGCCAAAGGCTCGACATTGGCCGTGTCGGCGGCTGCCAGCTGGTCGACCAAATCGAGAATGTTGCTCAGGTTTTTCTGGTAATCGTCTAACTGTGTTTCATCAATTTGCAGGCGCGCCAATTCAGCGATGTCGCGCACCTGATTCTGATCCAGAGCCATATGGTACCCCAGTGTTGAAGCCTGTGATAAAGCGCAGCAGAGTAGCACAAATGCTTCTTGCTCTGAATCCCCACCGTTGCTAGTCTTAGAGCCAATTTTTGCGACCTGCAAACAGGAATTGACTGGATGTTTAAAAAGATTCGCAGCCTGTTCTCCAGCGATCTGTCGATCGACTTGGGAACGGCTAACACACTTATTTATATGCGCGAGAAAGGGATCGTTCTCAATGAGCCGTCTGTGGTCGCGATCCGCTTGCAGGGGCACCAGAAAAGTGTGGCAGCTGTGGGTACCGATGCTAAGCGTATGCTGGGTCGTACTCCGGGGAATATTCAGGCCATTCGGCCGATGAAAGACGGCGTCATTGCCGACTTTGAAGTGACTGAAAAAATGCTCCAGCACTTTATCAAAAAAGTGCATGAAACCAGCTTTGTCGCACCCAGCCCTCGGGTGGTGGTGTGTGTGCCTTATTTGGCAACTAAGGTGGAGCGCAAAGCCATTCGCGATTCGGTCATGGGCGCTGGCGCCAGCCGTGCTTATTTGATTCACGAGCCGATGGCGGCAGCCATTGGTGCGGGCCTGCCGGTGGATGAGGCACGTGGCTCGATGGTGGTCGATATCGGTGGTGGTACCACAGAAATTGCCATCATCTCGCTCAGTGGCGTGGTTTACGCTGAATCGGTCAAGGTCGGTGGTGACCGTTTTGACGAAGCCATCGTCGCCTATATTCGCCGCAATTACGGCAGCCTGATCGGTGAAGCCACGGCGGAGCGCATTAAGCAAGAAATCGGCACGGCTTACCCAGGCGGTGAAGTGCGCGAAATCGACGTGCGCGGCCGTAATTTGGCAGAAGGTATTCCACGCAGCTTTACCCTCAATTCCAATGAAATCCTTGAAGCGTTGCAAGAATCGCTGGCGCAGATTGTTCAGGCCGTGAAAGGCGCGCTGGAGCAATCGCCTCCGGAACTGGCATCGGACGTCGCCGAGCGTGGCATGGTGTTGACGGGCGGTGGTGCCTTGCTGCGTGACCTCGATAAGCTACTGGCCGAAGAAACTGGCCTGCCTGTGATTGTGGCCGATGACCCACTGACCTGTGTGGCACGCGGTGGCGGTCGCTTCTTGGAAAATGCCTCCGATCAGCAGCTAGAAATGCTGGCGCTGGATTAAGGCTGACTCTTCACGGATTCGCTAAGCGCCGCTCGCACAGGGCTGGCGCTGGTTCCCGTATATCGCTGCAGGTATAGTAAGGCTTTCTAAGTGATCACCCTCCCATAAGCTGTTTTTGCATCGCTGGCGTGGTCGGGAGTGTGGTAGCGCCAGTTGAAAGGAGAGCATCGCTATCAAATCGCAGTTTCAGGTGCCGCCACTGCAGGGACAAAAGGTCACGCTGATGGTGGCAATGGCGTTGGCCTTGATCTGGGTAGACCATCATTACCCTTGGCTTAAGCCTGTGCGTCAACAGGCCGCATGGGTGCTAGAGCCCGCGCAAAGTACCGCCATGGTGCCATCCGTACTGATTGATTGGTTTGGCGAATCCGCCGCCACACGCCAGGAGCTGTTGCACGAGAATAAGCAACTCAGTGCACGTAACCTGATTCTGGAAACCCGAGTGCAGCGTTTGGCCGCTCTAGAGGCCGAAAACGTTGAACTGCGGCAGTTATTGAATGCCTCAGAAAAACTCGGCGGGCGTGTGCTGGTCAGTTCCGTATTGGCGGTAGATCCAGACCCTTACAGCCAACAGATTTTTATCAATAAGGGCAGCGAGGATGATGTCTTTGTTGGCCAGCCAGTATTAGACGCCTACGGTCTTTTGGGGCAGGTCATCGATGTGCTGCCATTTCGCTCCCGAGTACTGATGATTGCCGACTCGAACCACGCCATTCCGGTGCAGGTCAATCGCAATGGCGTGCGCGCCATCGCCGCGGGCAATGGTGCGCTGGATTCGCTGGAGTTGCTGTACGTGCCCAGCACGGCAGACATAGTGGAAGGCGACTTACTGATCAGCTCGGGCCTAGGTGGACGCTATCCGCGTGGTTACCCGGTGGCGACGGTGACCAGCATCGAAAACATTGCCGGCAAACCCTTCGCCCGTGTCAGTGCCGAACCCAGCGCTCATCTTGATCGCAGTCGCCATTTACTGTTGTTGTTCAACGACGAGGGCACGCACATTACGCCGCCTGATTTATGGCAGGAGCAGCAAAAATGAGCCTGCGCTTTATCTTTTTGGTGTTAGCGGCTCTCTTTACCGCCTTTACGCTTGAACATTTGCCCATGCCGGAGCTACTCGACTGGCTGCAGCCGCGTTGGGTCAACTTGGTGGTGATGATACTGGTACTGCATCAGCCCCGAATCTTTGGGCTGTGGCTGGCTTGGCCATTGGGCTTGATGCTGGATATTGAACACGGCGTACCGCTGGGGCTCAACGTCTCTATTGTGCTGATTCAAGTTTTCATCTTGCAGCTGACCTATCGGCGGCTGGTGTTATTTCATTTTATTCAGCAGATGCTGGTGGTGTTTTTATTGGTGGCGTTGGGTCAAGTGATTCATTACTGGGCCTTGATGTTGATGACAGGCGCCAGCAACCCGGTGTTGTTATGGCAGCCAGCCCTGGTGTCAGCCTTGTTATGGCCCTGGGTGTATGGGCTGGCGCATTTACTCGTGACTCGGATGCGAACCACATGATTTGCTTGGCTTCACGCTCGCCGCGGCGGGCGCAGTTAATGACCCAAATTGGCGTGCCCCACTATGTTCAGGCTGCTGATATTGATGAGACCCCATTGCTGAACGAGTCAGCCCAGGCTTACGTTGAGCGTCTGGCGCAACAAAAGGCCCAAGCTGTGGCTCGCAGTTGCGCTGATGTGGTGCTGGGCGCAGACACCAGTGTGATTATTGACGGCGATATTCTCGGCAAACCGGCGGATGAACAAGACGCCGTGGCCATGCTGCAGCGCTTATCTGGCCGTTGGCATCAAGTCGTGAGCGGCGTCGCTTTGGCGCAGCAAACAGCAGACGGACTGCGTAGCGAAGCGCTGAGTGTCGTCACCGAGGTGCAGTTTGTCGAACTGAATCAGAAGCAAATTGCCACCTACATCGCCACCGGTGAGCCCGCTGATAAAGCCGGCGCTTATGGCATTCAAGGCCTGGGAGCAGTATTGGTTGCCTGCTTGCAGGGCTGTTATAGCAATGTGGTGGGACTGCCGTTGCAACAGACCGCCGCCTTGCTGAGTCGCTGGCAGATACCGGTATGGCAGCCAATGGCGACAAAGGAGAATGTATGAACGCTGAAATTCTGATGAATTTGACGCCAACCGAGACGCGTGTGGGCGTGGTTGAAAATGGAGTGCTGCAAGAAATCGTTATCGAGCGCACCAACCATCGAGGGCTGGTCGGTAACATTTACAAAGGCAAGGTGGTGCGCGTGCTACCTGGCATGCAGGCAGCCTTTGTTGATATTGGCCTGGAGCGTGCGGCTTTTATACACGCGGGTGAAATCAGTGGTGACAACTCTACCCCCATCAATCAGCTGGTGCATGAAGGCCAAGCGCTGGTGGTGCAAGTGACCAAAGACCCAATCGGCACCAAAGGTGCGCGTTTAACCACTCAGCTGGCGATTCCGGCACGCTATTTAGTGTTTATGCCAGCCGCCGAGCATGTGGGGGTTTCACAGCGCATCGACGACGACGATGAGCGCGAGCGCTTAAAGCAGTTGGTGGCGCAATGCATGGCCGCCGAGGAAATGACCGGCGAAGCGGGTTTTATCTTGCGTACCGCGGCCGAAGGTGTGGGTGAAGACGAAATCCTTGCCGATATTCGCTACCTGCGCCGTTTGTGGCGCAAGTTGCAAGAGCGCATCAAGGCTTACAAGCCAGCACGCCTGGTGTACGACGAGCTGCCATTGTCGTCACGAACATTACGAGATTACGCACGGCCAGAAATCGACAAAATTCTGGTCGATTCACGCGAGACCTTTGCCAACCTCAAGCAGTTTGCTGGCCAATACGTGCCGGAAGTTGAGGCGAAACTGGAATACTACCCAGGGCCGCGGCCATTATTTGAGCTCTACAGCGTTGAAGATGAAATTCAGCGCGCTTTAGAGCGCAAAGTGCCACTGAAGTCCGGTGGTTACTTGGTCATTGATCAAACCGAAGCCATGGCCACCATCGATGTGAACACCGGTGGCTTTGTTGGTCGTCGTAATCTAGAAGAAACCATTTTTAAGACCAACTTAGAGGCGGCAACGGCCATTGGCCGCCAGCTGCGATTGCGCAACATGGGCGGTATCATCATTCTTGATTTTATTGACATGGCCGACCCTGAGCACCAACGCCAAGTGCTGCGTATGCTGGAAAAAGTGCTGGAAAAAGACCACGCCAAAACCAAAATCAGTGGCGTGTCAGAGTTAGGCTTGGTCGAAATGACCCGCAAACGCACCCGCGAAAGCCTGGAACAAATGCTGATGGAATCCTGCCAAACCTGTGACGGGCGCGGCACGGTGAAAACGGCCGAGACCATTTGCTATGAAATCTTTCGCGAAATACTGCGCGAAGAGCGTGCTTATGATGCGGACACATATTTGGTGTTGGCCAGCCAAGGCGTGGTCGACCGCCTGCTGGATGAAGACAGCAACAGCCTAGCCGATCTGGAAGCCTTTATCGGCAAAGCCATCAAGCTACAGGTCGAAAGCCATTACGCTCAGGATGAGTATGACATCGTATTGCAGTAACGCTGGCTGGCGATGATTGTGCGCTGGCTACGTGAACTTTGGTTGCAGCTGTGGGTAACCCTGGTTGTTGCCCTGGTGTTATTGGCGCTTTACGTGAGCGCCGGGCGACAACTGATTCCGCTGTTGGAAACTTACCAACCAGAAGCAGAGCAATGGCTGAGTGAGCAGCTCGGCCAACCTGTGCGCATGAATCGTCTGCAGGGCGGTTGGCGCGGTTTATCTCCCTTAGTGCGGGTGGAAGGGCTTCATATTGGCCCCAGCAGGCAAGGCATTGGCATTGGCCGTGTTGAAGCGCAGTTGGACCTCAGCGCCACGGCTTTTTTTCGTCAGCCGGTATTCAAACGCATCGAAGTAACGGGCGTGCGTGCGCACTTGGTGGAGCAGCAACGTCATGTCTGGCAGTTGGCGGATGATTGGCAAATCGATCTTAACCAGCTGCAGCGTGACTCCACGTCTGACCAGCCGGTAGTCGCGAGTAACGAGCGTCCGGCCTGGCTCGATTGGTTGGAGTTGCAGCACAGCATTGCCTTTCAGGACTGGCACTTAACCGGTGAAGGCCTCAAGTTTGATGAAGAATTAAAAATCCAGCAGCTGCTGTGGCGCAACCGCGGCGACAGCCGTGTGCTCGGTGGCGATGTCGCTTGGGGCGCCGATGGCGAAATGGCCAACATTCGTGTCAATGGCCGCTTACAGGGCCCGTTGTGGCCCTGGCGACAGCAGCAAGGACAGCTGTTTTTGGAAGTAGAAGAGCAAAACTGGTTGCGCTGGATTCCCGACAGTTTGCCCGAACCTCTGCAGGTAACCGCAGCCCGCGCTGGCATGATGACCTGGCTCAACATCGACCAGGGGCAGCTGCAAAGGGTGCACAGTCTGGTCACGGTGCCTGAATTGACGCTCGTCACTGGGGCACAGCCAGTGCAGCTAGAGCGCGGTGTGATTCAACTGGATGGCCACAAGCAGGAACACGACTGGCAAGCGCGGCTAAAACTCAATTTCAATGAGTCGCTGCCGGTAGAGCAGCTCTACCTCAGTACCGTCAACATGGATGAAGGTGAGGGGCTGGCCGGAAAAGGCTGGCAGCTGCAGTTGGGTGGGCTGGATGTTCAGCAAACCAGCCGCTTTCTGCAGCAACATGCGTTGCTACCAGAGCTTTGGCAAAGCTATTTGGCGGGCCTGCAACCTCGTGGTCGCGCCGAGCAAGCGCGGGTGTCTTTGCTGCAACGTGGCGATCAAACCCATGTAGAGGTGCGAGCCGATCTAGAGTCGATCAGCATCGAGCCGTTTCAGGGCATTCCCGGTTTAACAGGCGTCGATGCAGAACTGCAGCTGCTGCCGCATCAAGGGCGGTTAAGCATTCGTGACGATGAGTTGCAGCTGTGGCTGGCGGATGTCTATGACAAGCCTTGGACGCTGACCAACGCCCGCAGCGATTTTACCTGGGCCATTCACCCGGACTATTACCAGTTGCAGTTGCAGCAGCTGCGCGCCGAGCTGGCAGGCTCGCCACTGACTGGTGAGGTGGCGTTACGCATTCCCGAAGACGATAGCGGCATTGAGCCCAACACATCAGTGTTATTGGGGTTAGGGCAAGCCTCCCTGGATTTGAAACAGCAGCTGATACCGTCGCTACTCGATGACGAGCTGCGCCAATGGCTTGATCAAGCGCTGGTCGCCGGCACCATTGAGCAAGCGATGTTGGCACTCAATGGCCGCTTGGACGATGACAGTCGTGAGGAGCAGCGCAGTGTGCAGCTTTACTTGCAAGCGCAAGACCTGCAGCTGAAGTACCTACAACAATGGCCGGCATTACGCGAGTTCGATGGCCGTCTATTGCTGGCATCGCCAGATCTTGATGTATGGGTTGATAAAACCCGTACCCTAGGGGGCGGCTTACAGCCCCATACCGGGCGTGTTCAGTTGCGTCAGCGCGACGGCCAGCCCTGGCTTAACGTTGCGGGTCGCTTATCGGGTAACAGTCGTGAGGCGCTGCGTTATTTCACCGACACGCCACTGCGCGACGTGGTTGATGGTGCATTCGATCAATGGCAGGCCAATGGCCCCCTGCAAGCCGGTTTGGTGTTGAATGTTCCTTTAGGCGATGACGCGGGTGAGCCGCAGGTGCAGTTGGACATCAATGTTCAAGATAACCAACTGCTGATCGGCGAACTGGACCTGCAGGTCAGCGACATCACGGGTCGCTTGCAGTTTGATAGCGAACGCGGCTTGTTCAGTGATCAGCTGCAAGGGCAGTTGCTGGGTGGCGATTTCGATGCGCAAATTCGCTCCAGCGTGGTGGGCGGCGGTTATGACATGGAATTATCCGCCACTGGCCGCAGTCAGTGGCCTGCCATCAAACAATGGTTGCCGCTGTTTTTGCTGGATCCAGTAGATGGTGATCTGGGCTATCAGGCCGAGTTAAGAATCGCCGGTGAGCAGCGTGGCGGCGTGAAGTTGGCGCTGACCTCCGAGCTGGATGGCACCCAGATCGACTTGCCGGCTCCGATGGGCAAAACCGCCGAGCAGAAAGCCAAGCTGGCGATGACGGTGCAGCCTGGTGCCGACACTCGCATTAGCATGGATTACCAGCAGTGGCTGAAGTCGGTGATGGCACTGCGCGATGGCGAGCTTCACCGCGGCCAGGTCTATTTGGGCGGCAGCGATGCCTTCCTGCCCAGTGACCCTGGAATAGAAATTCGCGGTCGGGTTGATGACCCCATCAGCGCTGCACAGTGGTTTGAGGTGTGGCAGCACATGCAGGTGTTGCTGGCCGAGCCAGACATCGAGGCTGAGAGCAGCGACATCACTGCCGTGCCGGTGGATGGCGGAGCTGAACCATTGCCCATGAACAGTGCTGAAACCGGCCCGGTGCGCCTGGTCGAGCTGCAGTTTGCCAATGTCGATGTGTGGGACATTCCCTCTGGCCCGGCACGTTTGCAGGCCAGTCAGGAGTTTGGTGAATGGCAAATGCGCCTCGACAGTGATTTGCTTGCCGGCGATGTGCGTTTGCCTGCCGCTAGCACTGAGCCCATTCAACTCGAGCTGGATTATATTCATCTGCCTGCCGGCGCTGACGACGATGCGGAGGAAGCCACTGCCGGCAACCCTGTCGATCCATTGCAAGACGTCGATCCAGCGGCCATGCCACCTATGGATATGCAGCTGGCCGAGCTCTACATTGGTAGCCGCAACTTTGGCCGCTGGCAGTTAAGCAGCCGGCCATTGGCGGACGGTTTGCAGATTGAAGTAGACGACAGTGACCTGAAAGGTCTGCGTATGCTGGGGCAAATGCAATGGCGCTATCGCGGCAAAGAGCACACCACGGCACTAAGCGATTTGAGTTTTACCAGTGACAACATTGGCAAAGTACAACAGTCGTTCCGCCAGCAAGCCATTTTGAATGCGGAAGATAGCCGCGTGTTAGGGCACATGAGTTGGACGGGCTCGCCGCTGGCCTACAACCCTCGTACGCTCGATGGGGTGTTGTCGTTGCGCATGCGCAATGGTCATATGGCCGCGGAAGGTGCTGATGCGTTAAAGGCGTTTGGTGTGCTCAACTTCAACTCCATCAAGCGGCGGTTGCAGCTGGATTTTTCCGATCTGTATCAGACTGGCGTTGCCTTTGATGTGTTGAAAGCCAAAGCCGACATTAATGATGGCGTGCTGGTGCTGACGGAACCTTTGGTGATGGATGGGCCGGGCAGTAAGTTCTGGCTATCTGGCTCCAGTAATCTGAACTATCGCACCTTGGACATGAAATTGGCGGTCACCTTTCCTGTGGGGGGCTCGCTGCCTTTGGTCGCCATATTGGCCGGGCTGGCACCGCCGGTGGCCGCTTCGATTTATGTCACCGAGCGTTTGGTCAGTGACGAGCTGGAACGCTTTACCAGCGCCAGTTATACCGTGCGCGGCACATGGTCGGAACCGCAGTTGACCATTAACCAAGCATTCGATAATGAAGTAGACGGCAAAACCAGTCGTAGCCTAGGTGAGAGGCTACGCAGCATTAACCCGTTTGGAGGTGACGAATGAGCACGCATTCCGTAGCCGTGGTGCAGCTTTCATCAGGGTCGGACGTTGACCGCAACTTAGCCACTGCCCATGCTTTGGTCGCCGATGCGGCCCGGCAGGGCGCATCCCTGGTGGTATTACCTGAGATGTTCTTAACCCTGGATGGCGCTCAGTTTGCTGAGCTGGCCCAGCGCCAGGACATTCATCAACAGCTGGCCAGTTGGGCCAGTCAGCTGGGCGTCTGGCTGGTGGCAGGGGCGATACCCATGCCGACACCGGACGGCGATCCACGCTTGCGCTCAGCCTGCTGTGTTTGGGATGACCAGGGCGAGTTGGCGGCGCGTTACGACAAAATTCACTTGTTTGATGTCAACGTCGGCGACGCCCAGGGGCGCTACTTGGAGTCGGATCGCTTTGCCCCAGGAGAAAACGTAGTCGTGGTGGATACGCCGGCCGGCAAGTTGGGCCTGGCGATTTGTTACGACTTACGCTTTGCCGAGCTGTTTCAAGCGTTGGCGGATAAGGGCGCTGAGCTGATTTCATTGCCTGCTGCTTTCACCTATCGCACCGGTGAAGCGCATTGGCAGCCATTGCTGCAAGCCCGCGCCATTGAACAGCAATGTTACGTACTGGCGTCGAATCAATGCGGCTGGCATGACGACAAGCGTCAAACCTGGGGCAACTCACAGATCATCGACCCTTGGGGGTCGGTCTTGACGCAGTTGGGGCAAGAGTCGGGGGTAGCGCTAGCGGAAATCGACCGTGAATGGCTGCAGCAGTTGCGAGAGCGCATGCCGGTGCAAGAGCACCGGCGCTTGCGCTAAGTTGGCTGAAAGGGCGGGTTACTCCACCATTTGCGCCTTAATAAACTGAAACAACGCCTTGTAGTGCTTACCTGGCTTGCCGCTGGCGTGCTCTTTACGCGCATTGCGCAGCAAGTTGCGCAAATGTTGGCGGTCCAGCTGCGGGAACTCGGCCATAAACTCCGCCAGGGCGTCATCGCTTTCTACCAAGCGGGTGCGCCACAACTCTTGCTGGCGCTGCAGACGCCCATATAGCTCACTCGATGGATCGAGCAGATCAAGCTGGCGGCGAATGCCGTCGACATCTTCCGAGCGCATCAACTTGCCAATGTACTGCAGGTGGCGACGCTTGGCTTCGTGTTGCTTTAAGCGCTTGCTTTCTTCCAGCGCCGCCAGCAGGGTTTCAGTTAAATTAAAACTCTGCCACTGCGTGGGTGTAAGCTCGGTCAGTTGGCGCCCGAGCTCTTGCAGGCGCTCCATTTCCCGTTTCAGTTCGGACTTACTGACGAACTCATCGTCATCAAAATCTTGGTAATCAGTCATATTGGCTACAGATAAAACAGGGTGGCCAGCCCCAGAAAAGACATAAAGCCCACCACATCGGTGACTGTGGTCAGTACCACCGAACCCGCCAGGGCCGGGTCAATGCCACGGGCTTTCATAATAAGTGGTAATGCCGCACCAGTGACCGCCGCCACCAGCAAATTGATGATGATGGCAGCGGCAATGATGACGGCAATGCCTGGGTCGCCGAACCATAGCAGGGTGATGGCGGCAATGACCAGTGCCCAAAGCACACCATTGATGGCGGCCACGATCAATTCGCGGTTAAACAACCAGCGAAAATTAGCGCCACTGAGATGGCCCAATGCTTGGCCACGAATCACTAGGGTCAATACTTGGCTGCCGGCAATGCCGCCCATGCTGGCGACAATCGGCATCAACACCGCCAAGGCGACGACTTTTTCAATGGTGGCGTCGAATAAGCCGATCACCGCCGACGCCATAAACGCGGTGATGAGGTTAATGCCTAACCACACTGCCCGGCGGCGACTGGTTTTAAGTGCCGGGGCAAAGGTATCTTCTTCGTCGTCCAGGCCGGCCATGCTCATCAGCGAGTGGTCGGCGGTTTCGCGAATCACATCGACCACGTCATCAATGGTGATGCGGCCCAACAGTTGGCCATTGGCATCGACCACAGGTGCGGATACCAGGTCGTGGCGTTCAAACAGTTTGGCCACTTCGGTTTCATGCTGGGTGGCCGGAATCACGCGAGTGTCCGTCGACATGACTTCGCGCACGGTTTGCTGTGGATCGCTCACCAACAGCTTGCGAATGGGCAGTGAGCCAATGAATTCGTTATTGCGGTTGACCACCAGCAGGCTGTCGGTCATGTCTGGCAGTGCTTTGTGGCGGCGTAAATAGCGCAGTACCACTTCTAAGGTAATGTCAGCACGAATGGTGACGGTGTCTGTGTTCATCAGACCGCCAGCACTGTCTTCTGGGTAGCCCAATACGGCTTCCAGGCGTGCCCGGTCTTGCTGGTCCATGACGTCCAGCACTTCCTGTGTCACCCGCTCCGGCAACTGCTGCAGGATGTCCGCTACGTCGTCGATGTCGAGGTCGGAGGTCACGCTAGCGACGCGCTCGGCGCTCATGTCGCGCAGGAAGTTGCCCTGCAGCTCTTCGCTCAGGTGCTGCAGCACCTCACCTTCCAGTTCCTCATCCACCAGTTCCCACAGCACTTCACGTACTTTGGGAGGGGAGGACTCAATTAAATGAGCAACGTCTTGCGGTGCCAGGCCCGAGTTAATGATGCGCTGCACTGTCGCCAGCGAGCCGCTCTCGAGGGCAACGTTAAGGCTGTGTAATCTGGCTTTGGCTTTTTCGCTGTGCTGGGCCATAGACAGTGCTCAGGTGTACAAGTGAAGGGGGAAGTGCCGTTGATGGCGAACATGGTTGATTCTAGCTGGAAACCAGGCAACAGACTACGAAACTGCTCGCAATTGTCTCTGTAGTGAATTGATTTTGCGTTAAAAAATTATTTCAGCCAGCAACAGAGGGGAGGTGGTGAGGCTTTATTCGCCTTCATCAAAGCGACGTTGGATCAGGTCTTCGAGGGCGGCAATGGCTTGTTCTGCATCGTCGCCTTCAGCTTGCAACACAATGTCTGTGCCCTTGCTGGCGGCCAGCATCATCACCGCCATAATGCTTTTGCCATCCACCATGCGCTCTGGGTAGCCAACTTTGATGCTGGCAGAATGCGCAGCGGCGGTGGATACCAGTTTGGCGGCGGCACGAGCATGCAGGCCAAGTTTATTGATGATGGTGATGTTTTTTTCAATCATGACCAAGGGCGCTGTCCTGGTTGAGTTCGCGGTGTCGCACTTGAACATTAGCGAACTGCTGGCGAAATTGTCCAGCCAGTTGCTCAGCCATATAGACCGAGCGGTGCTGACCACCGGTACAGCCGATGGCAATGGTCATGTAACTGCGATTGTTATCGATAAAGCCAGGCAGCCAGCGCTCAATAAAACCTTGAATATCGCTGCGCATGGCGGCGACTTCGGGCTGGGCGGCCAAAAACGCTTGCACCGGCGCTTGCTGGCCGGTGTGCGGGCGCAATTCCAGTTGCCAATAGGGGTTGGGCAGGTTGCGCACATCGAACACATAGTCGGCGTCGATGGGAATGCCTTTTTTAAAACCAAAAGACTCAAACAAAATGGCAATGTCGCTGCTTTCACGCTCGGCGACGCGCAGTTTGATCAGGCTGCGCAGCTCGTGCACCGACATGTTGGTGGTATCGAGGGTTAGGTCGGCCATGTTGGCCAGTGGCTCTAACAGCTGCTGCTCGGCCTGAATGGCTTCGGCCAGCGCTAAGCGATGATTGGTCAGTGGATGTTTGCGCCGGGTGGCACTAAAGCGCTGCAGCAAAACCGACTCGCTGGCGTCGAGGTAAACCACCTCGAGTTGATACTCATCGTGCGGTAGTCGCAACAAAACTTCGGCAATGCCATCGCTGGTTTGTGACAGGTTGCGCGCATCAATACTCACAGCAACATTGGATAGGCGCGGGTCGTGCTGGGTTTCTTGAGCCAGAGCCGGCAGCAACGGAATGGGCAGGTTATCGATGCAGTAAAAGCCCAGGTCCTCCAGGACGTGCAAAGCACTGGACTTACCAGAGCCAGAACGGCCACTGATGACCACCAGTCGCATCGCGTTACCTCCTTTTCTTCGCGTCGCTCAAGCTATTCGGCATTCAGCGCACGCTGGAATAATTGCTGTTCACTGGGTGCGTTGCGCAGCGCACTGCGAAACTCTTGCGTGCCAAAGTTGCGGGCCAATAGCGCCAGCACTTGCAGGTGCTCCTCGGTGGCTTCTTCTGGTACCAAAAGAGCAAACACCAGGTCAACCGGTTGCTGGTCGATGGCATCGTAATCGATGGGGGCTTCCAGGCGCAGCAGCACGCCCAGCGCTTGGTCGCATTGTTGCAGCCGGCAATGGGGAATGGCGATGCCTTCACCAATGCCGGTACTGCCTAATCGTTCACGAGTGAGTAAGCGCTCGTAAATATCATCTTCGGAGCTGCCAGGCAGACGTTGACCGATAAATTGTGCCAAGTACTGCAGCAGTTTTTTCTTGCTGGAAGCGGGCACATTGATCTGTGCCCGGTCTGCCGTGAGGATATCTTCGATGCGCATGGTGTGATTAGTGGCCGTGGTTGCGGGCGACTATTTTCTCTTTGTGTTTGATGACCTGACGGTCGAGTTTATCGATCATGGAGTCGATGGCGGCGTACATGTCTTCTTGCTCGCAGCTGGCGTGCAGGTCGGCACCGCTGACATGAATCGTGGCTTCGGCTTTTTGACCACTTTTTTCCACCGTCAGCGTGACCTGACCTGTGGTGATGTTGTCAAAGTGACGTTCCAGCTTGGCCATTTTTTCTTCCACATAGGCCTGCAGTGAATCAGTAATTTCAACATGATGACCACTGACATTGATTTGCATATCCAGACTCCTTTAGCTGGTGGATGTCGCAGTAGCTAGATCAGCTGCTTCCGCTCATTCGAGGGTGGAATCAGCATGGCTTCACGATATTTGGCCACCGTACGGCGGGCGACCTTGATGCCTTTGTCACCCAGTAAAGTCGCGATTTTGTTATCGCTCAACGGTTTACGGGCATTTTCTTCGGCAATCAACTTTTTGATCATGGCACGAATGGCAGTCGATGAACATTCACCGCCGCTGTCGGTGCTGACATGGCTGGAGAAGAAATACTTCAACTCAAACACACCGCGCGGTGTGTGCATGTATTTTTGTGTGGTCACCCGTGAAATGGTCGATTCGTGCATGTCGACGGCTTCCGCGATGTCGTGCAGCACCAGCGGCTTCATCGCTTCTTCACCTTGCTCGAAGAACTCAATCTGATATTCCACGATCTTGGTGGCCACGCGCAGCAGGGTATCGTTACGACTCTGCAGACTTTTTATAAACCAGCGCGCTTCCTGTAAATGATCCTTAAGAAAGGTATTGTCAGCGCTGCTGTCCGAGCGTTTGACCAGTGCCGCATAGTCGGCGTTAACCCGTAGTTTTGGGGCAATATCCGGGTTGAGTTCGACGCGCC
>CBDDTG010000055.1:0-34581 GCA_965233665.1 Bacterioplanes sp.
TGGACACCTGGAACAAGAACAAACAACATGCAAACAACATGGACACCCACCCTAAGCTGTCACGTTGGTGGCAGTCTGCCGGGCAGCGGCTAGGCTGACATTCAGTTGCTGCAGAGCCGGAGTGTCATAATGCCCAAGCCTAGAAAACAACAAGTCTCGCTTGAGGCCACGCCCTATTACCACTGCGTATCCCGCTGTGTGCGACGGGCGTTTTTGTGCGGTACGGATCATAACACTGGCCAGTGCTACGAGCATCGCCGTGGCTGGCTGGAAGATAGACTGCTGTCTTTGCCGCAGGTATTTGCCATTGACGTGGCGGCCTACGCCATTATGAGCAACCACTATCATGCCGTTTTATTTGTTGATGCTGAACGTGCGAGCCACCGGAGCGACACTGAAATCATCGAACGCGAGAATTACGTGGACACCCACCCAAAGCTTTAATTACCAGTATTTCCTAAGCAACACGTTCCGTATGAATCGATTTATCCACTCAAGATTCCAGAAGAGAGTGTCTGTTCGAACCGTTGTTCTCAATGGAAAGTATTGGTTTATATTGACCATTAAAGAACTTAAGCGAGGATGATCTAGTATGAGTCAGTACATTGAGCTAACCGCCGATAACGTGGTACACGAAGCCAATAAATTGGGAAACCTTAGTCTGGGTGACTACATCGACTACCACATTGATGTGGACTCGACGTTAAGCTTCTTGCTTCAACAGGTGAACTATGGACCGCAACCATTCTGTGGGTATAACCACATTGATGTGGTACACTATATTGATAAAGATGGTGTACCCCTTAAAAGGGTGATAGTTTGTGGCCCGTCGTGCTTACCTAATGGTGGGGAACTGCCTGGGTACGGTCGTTTGCCTAGTTGGCAGAAGACTATGCAGGGTAATTATTTACCCTTTAACGAAAATGAATACGCCCAGTTAGTCGAGTCGATAGACAGCGCAAACATAGGCGACGCCTTTACTGTTTGTCTGACTTTATACAGTGATGTCCAGGCATCCCGCCTACAAGAAAAGATTAAACCGCTATGTAATAAGAAATTGGCCTATGCCGATATCTGGCTGCATGGCATTTGTTATCGTTACTACGTACTCAGTGGATTAGATGAGTAAAAAACTAGTCGGACACCCATCCTAAGCTGTCACGCTGGTGGCAGCCTGCCTTGCAGCGGCTAGGCTGATATCAGCCGCTGCAGAGTCGGAGTGTCATTATGCCCAAGCCCAGAAAACATCAGGTCTCTCTCGACGCCACGCCGTATTATCATTGCGTATCACGCTGTGTACGGCGTGCTTTTCTCTGCGGTACCGATCAGAAACAAGAAACAACATGGACACCCAACCTAAGCTGTCACGTTGGTGGCAGCCTGCTTTGCAGCGACTAGGCTGACTCTAAGTTTCTGCAGAGTCGGAGTGTCATAAAATAATAAAATAACATAGACACCCATCCTAAGCTGTCACATTGGTGGCAGTCTGCTGGGCAGCGGCTAGGCTGACATTCAGTTGCTGCAGAGCCGGAGTGTCATTATGCCCAAACCCAGAAAACAACAGGTCTCGCTTGAGGCCACGCCCTATTACCACTGCGTATCCCGCTGTGTGCGACGGGCGTTTTTGTGCGGTACGGATCATAACACTGGCCAGTGCTACGAGCATCGTCGAGGCTGGTTGGAAGATAAGCTGTTGTCGTTGCCGCAGGTATTTGCCATTGACGTGGCGGCCTACGCCGTTATGAGCAACCACTATCATGCCGTTTTATTTATTGATGCTGAGCGGGCCAAAAGCTGGAACGATGCAGAAGTGATTGAGCGATGGCACACGCTTTTTAGTGGCAATATGCTGTCTCAGCGGTTTTTGAGCGGCGATGTGCTTGGCGCTGCGGAGCAAAAGCGGCTCCAAATTTATGTGGAAGAATGGCGCTCGCGGCTATCGAGTATTAGCTGGTTTATGCGAGTGCTGAATGAAGCCATTGCGCGAGAAGCTAATCAAGAAGATCAGTGCTCAGGCCGTTTCTGGGAAGGCCGGTTTAAATCTCAGGCGCTGCTGGATGATGCCGCACTGGCGGCATGCATGGCCTACGTCGATCTTAATCCGGTTCGAGCAAACATGGCCGCTACGCCAGAAACGTCTGCACACACTTCTATTAAGCGTCGGATTAAAAAAGCCAAATCCAGCAGGCAGCCAAACCACCCCAACCAACAGCCCAAGGAATTATTGCCCTTCGTTGGTAACCCTCGCCAAAATATACCGCTAGGCATTCAGATGAAGCTGACGGATTATCTGCAACTGGTTGACTGGACAGGACGCATTATCCGCGATGATAAACGTGGTGCTATTGCCCAGAATACGGCAGCCATACTCGATCGTTTAGGGATTGATGATACTCAATGGTTGGCCATGGCCGAGCACTTTGAAGACTGTTTTCAGACCTTTGCTGGCGCTGAGGAAAAACTGCGCCTGGCCTGTGAAATGCTGAATTATCAGCGTCCGCCCGGACTCAGTCGCTGCCGTTCATTACTCGACCGATCAGCCTGACAGTACCACCTTTCTACTCATTCACCATCATCAGAGAAATCTGAGGATAACTGGCGCGCCAGACTGACTACCAAGGCATAGAAAATCGTAAAATTTCTTTGGTTAAAGCCACTCTTTCCGAAAAAACCATGCTGCCGATAACGATGCTACCGGCAATGCTCACCATACTAGAGACCTGTTATTAAAGTGGATGTCCAGACAATGATCATCAGAGAAATCTGAGGATAACTTGCGCGCCAGACTGACTACCAAGGCATAGAGTTTCGTCAAATTTCTTTGGTTAAAGCCACTCTTTCCGAAAAAACCATGCTGCCGATAACGATTCAACAGGCAATCCTCACCATACCAGCAAACTTTTATTGGGATGGACGCTTATTATGTTCGTCTCTTGCTAATTGCCTTCCATTTCTTCATTACTGCGTCCATCTGCTTTTGAAATCAGATTTTTTGGTCAGTTTGACTGACCAGAATTCGATGCTTAACCGAAACAGCAGGTAGCCAAAGATACAGCTCAGTAGTGTGAAATAACTGGTACCGTAATACTTGTTGAACAGTATGGTGTAGAACCAGTTCTGGCTATACACATAGATTAGGATACTGATGGCGGTGGAAAACAGCAGCACCCAGGCGCAAAGCGACAAGTAAGGTGGCATAGTTTTTTGTCGATAGACCAGTGCCAATACCAATAAAAAGCTACCGCAGTTGATGGCTGAAAATATTCGTATATCGGTGGTGAGGTCAGACCATATCTGCTGATAGCGGCTGGAGACATCGGTTGCCAAAGACTGCAAACCCGCTTGAATGACCTGATACTCCCACAATTTGCTTTGCAGTGGTAATGCAAAAATAGCGGCTGTTATAAGGTCATTCGTCGTGGATGTCGCTGGGGCATCAGTTAAGGCTGAGTTCAAAGCACTTTCTATGCAATCTAGGTCTTGCTTCACTGCCACCACTTCAGATTGATACTTGGCCAGAAAAAGCTTTTGTGCCAACTTAGGCTGGGCATTTCCTAAGCCCAGCAGGTTATCTATTTTTTCATGCAGTTGTTGCGTGACTCTGTCGCTGATAAATCCGATGGCCGTTCTTTCAAGTGGCTTCTGTAGCAATACGGTGGCCAACAAGATACTCAGAAAAAATAGCGAACCTGTTCCAGAAATGCTCAGCAATAACCGTCGATTAACCATGATTCTCCTAATCCTTGGCGCCAGAGGGCAAGTAAAGTAGGTCATTATTGCCGAAGCGTTTGCATCCGCATAGTTTTGGTCTGCGACGGGCAGACTTTGATATTGCCCGACATTATTAAAACGATGTACTGGTTTGGAAGTATTTAGTTAGCTTTCGGCAGCTGTCGAAAGCGCCGTGCCGCCCAGCTAATCCCGATGGTGCCTATCACGCTAGGCAGCAACCAACCCATCCAGATGGCACTGTCACCGACCCAGGCTTGCAGCAGAGCACGCCCACCAAAGGCACCGAAGGCGGTGTAAAGGCCAATACCCGAGCCGAGCATGGCAGCCAGATGCGCTTGCCACCACGTCGCTGGCTGAGCGCGCCACCAGTAGCGAATCATATCGCTCATCAGCCACAGAGTTGCCAGGGCAAATAAGCCCAGTAACAGCGCTTGATTTATTATGCCCAATATTAATACCAGTGCAGCGATCACAGCGGTCAGGCCCATGGCGGTTTGCAGTTGCCACTCTTTGCTGGGGGCAGGGCGCTTGACCTTCCAATAAGCCGTGCGCAGGCCTTGCCATAAACTGCAGCCCACCAGCAGGCACAGCATTAATAAAAACAAGCCAGTGCGGCGAATAGCAATAATGTGCTCGCCAGCGGCGTCGCTGGCCAAAGCATTAACCGACCAAGGGTCGAGCAAAGTCAGGGTTTGACTGGTCAGGGCGCTAACCACCGTTGTTGCTATCAAGCCGCTATAAAGCCAACCGCTGTAACGGTGCCAGCGGCTGCGCTTGTGTACCGCCAGCGGCAGCCAGAATGTCAACAACGCCAGGCTGGCCGTACCAATATGTAGCCACAGCGCGGCGTTTTGCAAAGTCAGTGCCCACTCAGGCAAAGTGAAAAAATAGTGCTGCAACATGGTGTGGCCTCCAGCTCGAATCAAGGTAAGGCCAGTGTGCCCAACCCCGGCTCGCCGCCACAGTGTGAGGTGTCATGATGTCGCCGTGACATTTGTCACGATGTTTTCAGCAGGCTTGCCTCGCCCGCCAAGCCGCGTCACGATGCCAGCCTTCCCAAACAAGGTGTGAGCTGTGTGCCGCGTTTCAATACGTTACTGAATAACCGCTACTGGTCGTTTACTCCGATTTGGTTGCTGCTGTGTTTGGCGACCGTGGCCGTGATAGCAACGCCGCGATTACTACACCTAATAACGCAAGATAAGCCTTGGCTGTTAGAGGGCATGCTGCATGGGCTGATGCTGCTGTGCACTTTATTGCTGCTCAATGAGCGCAGTTGGCAGCAAAAGCGCTGGCGTATGGCGGTGTTGGCCGTCGTTGTGCTGCTGATGGCGGCGTTAATGCTGCAATCGATCAGCAATATTTATTTGGTCTACAGCATTATGCTGACCTCGCTCACTACAGCCTGTTTGGGGCAGCGCGCCAGCGCACTGTTTGCTGCTGTGGTCATGCTGCTATTTGCCGGGGTTCACTGGCTTTACTGGCACGACCCGGAGCTGGGCCTTAGTGTATTGTTGTTTAGCGCCTTTCATGGTTTTGCCTGGGTGGTGAGCAAGCAGCTGAATCAGGAGCGTGAGCAGCGCGAGCAATTGCAGCTCAGTCACGCCGAGCTGCACAGTACACAAGCGCTGTTGAGTCAAACCATTGCCAATGACGAGCGCACTCACCTAGCGCGTGAGCTGCACGACCAAGCCGGGCATCAGCTCACCAGCTTGATTCTGCAGCTGGATGTCGCTCGCCGTCAGGCCCAGCAAAGCAATAACGAAGCGCTACAACAGCGCTTAGAGCAGTGTTATCAACAGGCACGCGACAGCCTAGCCACCATTCGCCAAGTGGTGAGCGACAAACGCCACAGCGAGATAGACTTGGCCAGTGCCTTGCGCGATTTATGTCAGCACTTACCGCGCGTAACCGTGCATCTCGATATCCAGCCCCATGCCAAGCTGGCGCAAGCCAAATTGGCTCATTGCCTGCTGCGCTGTTGCCAAGAGGCCATTACCAATGCGTTAAAGCACAGTACAACAGAGCACCTATGGATTCGCATTGCTAGCAGTGACGACGGTCTGACCTTGCGTATCGTCGAAAGCGAACAGGCGTTAGACTTGGATCTTGTCGGCTCCACCCCCTTATATGGCAATGGATTAACCGGCCTGAATGAGCGGGTGGTGGCACTGAACGGACATTTTTGCGCCGTTATGACCCTGCACGGGCTGGTGGTGGAGGCAGCTTTTGACGATTGATATAGAGAAGACAAAAACCGTGGCAGACAAAATCGGTGTTCATCTGGTGGATGACCAACAGTTGGTGCGCGATGGCTTAGCGGCGCTGCTGAGCATGAGTGAGCACGTGATGGTATGTGGCCAAGACAGCGGTGGCGATGCCTTTCTGCAGCGCTTTCAGCAAGGAGAAGTAGAGGCCCAGGTCATTCTTTTGGATATGCGCATGCCAGAAGGAGACGGCCTCAGTGTGTTGCGAGGTTTACAACAAGCACAGCACAACGGCCAGTCGGTTCCGGCGTGTTTGGTATTAACCACCTTTGACGATGCCGAACTTATGGCCGATGCCCTGCACGCCGGCGCGCGTGGTTATTGGCTAAAAGATACCTCGCTGGAGGTACTGGTGCAGGCCATTGAGCGGGTAGCTAATGGCGAGCTGGCATTGCAGCCTGAACTCACTCTCAAGGCGCTGAGCAAGCAGCGCTCAGATGCTGCCGACACCATCGTATTGAATGATGCAGAAACCACCTTGTTAAGCCTAATGGCTGAGGGGTTATCTAACCGCGATATAGCTGCGCGCATTTTCAAAGCTGAAGGCACGGTGCGCAATCAGGTCTCGGCGTTGCTAGCCAAACTGGAAGTCAGCAACCGCACCCAAGCCATTGCCAAAGGCCTGCAGAATGGCTGGGTATCGCTGTAAGCTCCCTCTGTTTTTTAACACCAGTGAAAGAATAAATTGAAACGCTATGAAATTGTCCGAGTTGCAAGCCCATATCAAGGGGTTTGATCATGCACCTGAGTTGCCAGAGCATTACTTTCTAAAATTGATCGAGGAAGTTGGAGAGCTGTCTGAAGCGATTCGTAAAGGCGAACCGGGACAGCCGGTATTGCAGGACCTAAAGGGTTCAGTGGCTGAAGAGCTTTACGACGTGCTCTATTACGTGTGTGCATTGGCCAACATCTATGATGTTGACCTAGAAAAAACACATGCGCTGAAAGAGGTTTTAAACCGGGTGAAATACAATCGTTAAGGCTATGACCTTAGCATCATAGCCCCACGTGCTTTCAATATTTTAGGCGCTGCCTTTATTCAACTGATGATCCACCACCACTGCTGCGGTTAAATCGCCCTGAACATTCACTGCGGTGCGAATGGTGTCGAGAATGCGGTCAATCGGCAGCAAAATCGCAATGGCCTCGGCCGGCAAGCCGACGGCTTGTAGCACCATAATCATGGTGACCATGCCAGCGCTGGGAATGCCAGGTGCACCCATGGAGGCCACCATGGCGGTCAGCATCACCACAATTTGCTGAGCAATACTCAAATCTGCGCCGACCAAGTAGGCAACAAACAAAGCAGCGGCGGCTTCATACAGCGCCGTGCCATCCATATTCATGGTGGCGCCTACAGGCAATACAAAACCGGCAACATCTTTATTGACCCCTAAGCCTTGCTCGGCACAACGCAAACTCAACGGCAAGGTGGCGGCACTGGAGCTGGTGGCAAAGGCAGTGATCAGGGCTGGTCGGGTAGCGCGCCAGAACCACAGCGGCTTGCGACCGGTAAACAAATACATCAAGCCAGGCAATATGACCACGCCATGAATAATGGTGATGGCAAACACCAGCACAATAAACTCGGCCATGGTCGCCAGCAGGTTCATATCTTGTGTGGCCATCAACTTGGTGAGCAAGGCCAGCACGCCCAGCGGCGCAATGCGCATAATCCAGTTAACGATCAGCATCAGCAGCGCTAGCAGCTCTTGCAGGCTGGATAACAAAGTACGCGGACTATCGGGTTTATGCTTGCTGTGCTGCACCAGGGCAATGCCAAGAAAAATAGCAAACACCACCACGGGTAAGATTTTTCCCTGGGCCATAGCAGCGATTGGGTTTAAAAATAGACTGTGCAGAATTTGCGCAAAAAACTCGCCGCCGCTCATTTGCTTGGCTTCAAACTGCGCCATGGCATCGGCAAACATCGTCAGTTGTAAATCGCCACCCGGTTTGACCCAAGCCGTCATTATCAGTGCCAGCACCATGGCGCACAGCATCGACAAGGCAAAAAAGAACAGCGCATAGCGCCATACCTTGCCGGCTTGATGATGCGCTTGCAGGCTGGCGATACCGACCACAATCGAAGTGAAGATAAGCGGAATTAATATCATCTTCAGCAGGTCGATAAAAAATCGCCCGACGATATTGGCCCAATACAAGACTTCTGTTTTCAGCGTTGAATCATCGGCTAGGCCGTTCAGACCATAACCCAATGCCAGGCCGATCACGGCGGCCAGCAAAATTTGAACGTTAAGGCTGGTTAGCCAATGGCGCGCAGACAGCATGAATTCTCCTTATACCCAGCGCTGCATGACACAGCAGGCGACCAAATCGCCACTGACGTTAACCGCGGTACGGCACATGTCGAGGATGCGGTCGACTCCCAAAATTAGCGCGATGCCCTCAGCGGGAATACCGACACTGGTCAAGACTGTCGCCAGAATAACGATCCCTACGCCGGGCGTCGATGGTGAGCCAATGGAAGCGCCAACCGTGGTCACCGCCAGCAAAATGATTTGATGCAGCTCCATATCCACACCAAACACCTGAGCCAGAAATACGGCGGCAATGACCTGATATAGCGCCGTGCCGTCCATATTAATAGTGGCGCCTAAGGGGATAACAAAGCGCGCGGTGCTTTCGTCTATCTGCAGATCTTGCTGTGCCGTTTGCAATGACAATGGCATCACCGCCGCCGAGCTGGAGGTGGAAAACGCCAGCAATTGCGCTGGGCGAATGGCTTTAGCAAACTGGATGACCGAACGCTGCGCCAGTACTTTGATGATCAGCAAGTAGCTCAAGTACAAACTAAACAGGCCCAAAATGACTGTGCCAACGTAGGCTGACATGCCCAGAAGTACATCCAAGCCAACCCGAATAGCAATGTCAGCAATCAGGCCAAACACTGCGTAGGGTGCCAGCAGCATGGCCCAGCTCACCACCTTCATCGACACTTCCTGCACGCCTTCCACCACATCGCGTAACGCGGCGATGCGCTTGCGCGGAATGCTGGCCAAGGCTAGGCCCACAAAAATAGAAAAAATCACCAGCTGCAGCATGCTCTGCTCACTGATGGCGCGAGTGACATTGGTGGGGATCAGATTAGATATATGTTGCGGCAGCGAGGCACGCGCACTAACGGCCGTATCCGTGGTGGCGGTGACCGGTGTGCTGGACATGAGTGCATCGACGTCCACGTAGTCGCCCGGCTGAATTAACAGTGCCAGGCTGATGCCGATGGTGACTGCCACCGTTGTCGTTAAGACAAAATAGGGGGCAATGCGTATACCTAAGCGCTGCAGGGCGTCACCCTCGCTGCCGCTGCTTACACCCAGCACAATCGAGCTGATAACGAGAGGGATCACCACCATTTGGATCAGGTTCAAAAACAGCGTGCCGGGCAGCTTGATCCATTCCGCCAAACTGTAAGCCAGCTCTGGGTTGACAGCCCGGCCGCCTTCCGGCGACAGCCAAGTGCCCACAACTAATCCCAGCGCCAGAGCCAGAAGTATCTGTGCCCATAGCTGGTAGCGAATCAGTTTAATCAGAGGTTGCAGGCTGGTTTCAGCCCACTGAGACAGCGGATGAGAAGCAGGCATACGCAAAGGACCCGATACAGAAAAACAGCGCACTGTACCTGAGTGCGGTGACGGCTGCATTGGCCTCGCGGCATGAACCAGACTGTTGCATGGTTAAGGCTGGTGAGGCGCCAATGACACTGCCACAGTGGGGCCCTTATTAATGTAGGAGCCTGTTATGCACCACATGTTAGTTGGATTGATGGTCAAAGATGACGAGCTGTATCAACAGTACCGGCAAGCGATGATGCCGATCTTGGCGCGCTTTGGCGGAAACTTCCTATACGACGTTAAGGTGTCTGAAGTATTGAAGGCGCAGAGTAGCGAGGACTTTAACCGACTGTTTGTTATCGCCTTTGCCACTGAAGAGCAACAACAGCAGTTTTTTGTGCAGCCAGATTACCTAGCTGCCAAGCAAGAGTTTTTTGACGCATCAGTTGAGAGCACTCACTTTTTGGCGCAATGGTCCAGTTAGCTTTGGGCATCTGCCGGCACCCACCACATTAATAGCCAAGCCCACACTAAGGCCGCTAGCCCAACAACAAAAGTCGACGACAGCTCCATGCCATGCTGCAAGCCCAAGCGCGCCAGCCAGGGGCCAAGTAGCTGGGTGAAGCCGTAGAGGGCAATCAAGGCGGCACTTAAACGCGGTCCTTGATGCGGATGTAGCTGGCGGGCTAGGCGCTGGGTTAATAACACTGAGCCTAAAAAAGTCCCGCCCACTAAGGCGGCACATAGCCACAAGCCGGTCAAGCTGTGATCGAACCATAATAAGGCCGCCACACCTGCCGCTTGCAGGGCGTAGTTGGCCAGCAATGCTGGTTTATCGCCTAAGCGTGCACCGAGGTGATTCCATAACCAAGTTGACGGTAAAGAGGCCAGCGCCACCACCAGCCAAGCGCTGGGCTGAATGCTCAGTTGCCACTGCTGCGATACCGCCGGTAAAAAGGTCATTGGCAGTATGTAGCCCAGCCCGGCACCGGCGTAGGCGGCAAATAAGGGCAGACTGGCGCGATCCAGTAGTGCCGGGCGTTGCTGTTGCTCGCTAGCAGGATGTGCGGCTGGCAAACGATACAGATACCAGCCACTCCAGGTCGCCAAAGGAATTGCCACTAAGGCTGCTGGCCACCAGCGATCGGCACCGCTGAGCATGGGGGTGGCATCCACCAAGGCACTGCTGCCCAGCAAGCCGATACCCACACCTAAATACATTAAGCCGCTCAAATGACCTTTGTGGTGTTTTACCAGCCACTCCAGCACCTGCGCCGGTGCCAACACAAACACCACGCCATTGCTGACGCCGTTGAGCAGCCGCAGCCACAGCAGCGGTGTGTAGCTATCGGCCTGGGTTTGCAATAGCGACAACACCGCACTGGCGATAATCCCTAGCAACAGGCCGCTGTGACTCATATGCCGCTGAAATAGCCACAGTGCCAACATGGCACCCGCCAAATAGCCGACGTAATTCCAGCTCGCCAGGCTGGCGGCCTGAGCCAAACTGAGCAGCCCGTCGTCGACCAACAGGGGCAGCAAGGGGGTGTAGACAAAACGGCCCATGCCATGCACCAGTACCAGTGCTATGGCGGCGGCCAGAATGGGGCCCTTGGAAGAGGAGGGCATCATAGGAAATCCATAAAAGTGACTGACCGCCAGCTTACGCTCATGTGCAGGGCGGGCCTATAGCGCTAAGGTCATGTTGAAAATAAGGCTGCTGAATACGCAGTAGAGCGCGCTGCTGCACGTATCAAGAGAAAGCGCTGTGGTACTATGGCGGCTTTTACACTGGTGGAAGCGAGTCCTGATGGATGCCTTAACGCGGCAACTGTGCGACGGAGCACGGGCACTCAACATTGAATTAACAGACTCCCAGCAACAGCAGTTGATGGCGTATCTCAATTTGCTGCTGAAATGGAACAAAGCCTACAACCTGACGGCCATTCGCGAGCCGTCCGAGATGGTGGCGCTGCACCTATTAGACAGCTTGGCGGTGCATTCTTATCTCGGCGATGCTCAGCACATTGCCGATGTTGGCACCGGCCCTGGGCTGCCAGGCATTGTGCTGGCGATCATGAATCCGGATAAAAACTTCACCCTGATGGACAGCAATGGCAAAAAGACACGCTTTTTGTTTCAAGCCAAAACCAGCCTGCAATTGTCGCGCGTAAGCATAGTGAACCAGCGAGCTGAGGCCTATAAACCGGCGCAACCGTTCGATATGATCGTCAGCCGGGCGTTTGCCTCTTTGTACGATATGACACATTGGTGTCAGCATTTATGCGCGCCGCAGGGTTACTTCCTGGCGATGAAAGGGCAATATCCAGAGCAGGAGATTGCCGAGCTGGAAAATCGCTTTGAGGTCGTGCAATCCCATGCCATACAGATTCCGGGTGTGGATGCGGAACGCCACCTGTTGCAATTGCGATCGGCACAGGTGAGCTCCTAATGCAGCTGACTGAGCCCGACAACAACAGGACGGACAGTGTGAATAAGATACTGGCGATAGCGAACCAAAAGGGCGGCGTGGGCAAAACCACCACCGCGGTGAATCTCAGTGCCTCGCTGGCGGCAACCAAGAAGCGGGCGTTGTTGGTCGATATGGACCCGCAGGGCAACGCCACCATGGGCGCTGGCATTGATAAGCACGATTTGCCTTTGTCTCTGTACGATGTATTGACCGGTCAATGCCGCACCGCGGCGGCGATTCAGCGTTCAGAAGCAGCCGGCTTTGATGTACTGCCGGCCAATGCCGATCTGACCGCCGCCGAAGTGGAACTGATGGACATGAGCCGCCGCGAAAGCCGCTTGCGCGAAGCGCTGGCGGAAGTGCGCCCGGATTACGACTTCATCATTATCGACTGCCCGCCATCGCTCAACATGCTGACCTTAAATGCCCTGGTGGCCGCTCATGGTGTGATGATTCCCATGCAGTGCGAGTATTACGCACTGGAAGGCTTGAGCGCCTTGATGCAAACCATCGAGTCGTTGCAAAGCTCCGCAAACCCTGCACTGGAAATTGAAGGCTTGCTGCGTACCATGTACGACCCGCGCAACAGTTTGACAGTGGATGTGTCCAATCAGCTGATCGAGCACTTTGGCGATCGCGTCTACAGCACCGTGATTCCGCGTAACGTCCGGCTGGCAGAAGCGCCCAGCTACGGTGTGCCAGCGCTGGTGTACGACAAAGCTTCACGTGGCGCCGTGGCCTACCTGACCCTGGCGGGCGAACTGAGCCGCCGCGCTCAACCGGCAACTGAAAACGCCTAAATGAATTAGGCGACAACGAGATTTCTGAGCACTCATGGTTAAGAAAAAACGAGGCTTAGGCCGTGGCCTGGATGCCCTGATGGCGGGTTCCAAGGCGGCCACCGAGACCGATATCAGCGCCGAGCAAGTCGCTGCGGCCCCACAGCTGGATGACAGCGAAACCCTTACCGATGGTACCTTGCGGCGCTTGCCGGTGGAGTGGATACAGCCCGGCCAATACCAGCCGCGGCGTGATATTCAACCGGAAGCACTGGAAGAGCTGGCGGCGTCGATCAAATCACAAGGTTTGATGCAGCCCGTGGTGGTCAGACCGCTGAGCGGCAGCGAGCAGCGGTTTGAGCTGATTGCTGGCGAGCGGCGCTGGCGCGCCTGCCAACTGGCCGGCCTAGATACCATTCCGGCACTGATTCGCTTGGTGTCAGACGAAACCACCATCGCCATGGCACTGATCGAAAACATCCAGCGTGAAGATCTTAATCCGATGGAAGAGGCCAACGCCCTGCAGCGTTTGCAGCAGGAATTTGAGCTGACCCAGTTAGAAGTGGCCGAAGCCGTGGGTAAAAACCGCGCGACTGTGGCCAACTTGCTGCGCCTGACCAACCTAAATGAGGATGTTAAGCGTTTGCTGGAACATGGCGATATCGATATGGGCCATGCCCGTGCCTTGCTGGCCCTGGAAGGCGGTCAGCAAAGTGAGGCGGCAGCACACGTCGTCGCCAAAGCCCTGAACGTGCGCCAGACCGAAGCGCTGGTGCGCCAGCTGCAACAAGGGCCAGCAGAAAAATCAGCAAAAGCCGCACCCGACCCTGACATCAAGCGCTTAGAGCAGGTGCTGGGCGATCGTCTGGGGGCCAATGTCGCTATCCAGCATGGCAACAAAGGCAAAGGCAAGCTGGTTATCAACTACACCAGCTTGGATGAGCTGGAAGGCATTTTGAGCCACATTCAATAGCCTGGGTGTTTGTGTGGGTAAAGACGGGTGCGATTGTTGCTCAGTAGCGAACGCATCTTGCTGTCTTTACCTATTGTTGCCCTGCGACCAAATACTTAGCCGCTACCCCCGGTTTCTGTTGAAGCCCATCTATACAGCCCATATAATCACCGCGCCCTAAAACTAGGGCTGCGCACGAATTAATCAGATTGGGGTGCTGTGAGTGTCATCCATACCGCGCCCGCCGGCTTACAAGATCATCGTATTACAGCTGGCATTGACCCTGATTGTTGCGCTGTTGGCCTGGTTGCACAGCGATGTGGCCGCTGGATCGGCATTATTAGGAGGGCTAACCTGCGCCCTGCCCAATGCCTATTTCATCTGGCGCGTCTTCCGTTATGCTGGGGCCCGCTCGACACCTCGCATCGTACAGTCGTTGTACCGCGGGGAGGCGTGGAAATTTGCACTGACGGCCGTGGCGTTTGCCGTCATTTTTGTTCATGTCGAGCCATTGAATTATCTCGCACTGTTTGCAGGCTATCTGACAGTGCAGCTGGGGCAAATGTTCTCAGCCGGCTTAAAGAATTTTTAAAACCTTTGGAATCGAGAGTGAACAATGGCTGAAAACTCCCAAGAGTATATTGCTCATCACTTAACCAATCTCACCTATGGCAAGTTGCCAGCCGGTTACATCCGTACGGATAAAAACGGTGAGACGACAGAACTTACAACTTCTACCTGGACCATTGCGCAAAACGGTCAGGAAGCCAAAGACATGGGCTTTATGGCCTTTCACTTGGATTCCATCGGCTGGTCGGTTGCTATGGGTTTGCTGTTCGCCTTTATCTTTGGCAAGGCAGCAAAAATGGCGACCACGGGTGTGCCTGGCACACTGCAGAACGTCGTTGAAAGCGTGGTTGAATTTGTTGATAACACAGTTAAAGAAACCTTCCATGGCCGCAGCCCATTGATTGCGCCGTTGGCGCTGACGATTTTCGTCTGGGTGTTCTTGATGAACTCGCTGAAGTGGCTGCCCGTTGACTTGATTCCTAGCATCGGCAGCGCGCTGGGCTTGCCGTACTTCAAGATCGTGCCTACGGCCGACCCGAACGGTACCCTGGGTCTGTCGATCGGCGTCTTCCTGCTGATTATCTTCTACAGCATCAAAATTAAAGGTGCCGGTGGCTTTGCCAAAGAGCTGTCACTGACGCCGTTTAACCACCCAATCGCCATTCCGTTCAACCTGTTCCTGGAAGTGCTGGGACTGCTGACTAAGCCGTTGTCATTGGCTCTGCGTCTGTTCGGTAACATGTACGCAGGTGAGGTGGTATTCATTTTGATCGCGCTGCTGCCGTTCTACTTGCAGTGGGTGCTGAACGTACCTTGGGCGATCTTCCATATTCTGGTGATTCCGTTGCAGGCCTTCATCTTCATGGTTCTGACGATTGTTTATCTGAGTCAGGCTCACGAAGATCACTAAGGCGGAATGATCGGACTGTTTTAAACCCTTGATTAACACTTAACTAACCTTTAGGAGTCTCAAATGGAACTCGTATATATCGCTGCTGCAATCATGATCGGTCTGGGTGCCCTGGGTACTGGTATCGGCTTCGCACTGCTGGGTGGCAAGCTGCTGGAAAGCACTGCTCGTCAGCCTGAGTTGGCGCCAATGCTGCAAACCAAGACCTTCCTGATGGCGGGCCTGCTGGATGCCGTACCTATGATCGGTGTTGGTATCGCGATGTACCTGATTTTCGTTGTCGCCTAAGACAAGCACGATCTTTGATCGTGTTCTTGTTTTGTTCATTCAACGAATTCGCGAGAGGTAAATCGCCGTGAACTTGAATCTGACCATCCTCGGTCAATTGATAGCCTTCGCGATTTTTGTCTGGTTTTGCTTGAAGTACGTATGGCCGCCGTTAACGACGGCTATGCGTGAGCGCCAGGCGAAGATCGCCGAGGGTCTAGATGCAGCGAATCGCGCTGCGCGTGACCTAGAGCTGGCCCAATCTCGTGCTGCTGAGCAGCTGCGTGAAAGTAAGCAGCAAGCTGCTGAAATCATCGAGCAGGCTAACAAGCGTGCTAGCCAGATCATTGACGAGGCGAAAGAACAGTCACGTCAAGAAGGCGAGCGTCTGGTGGCTGCCGCACAGGCGGAAATCGAGCATGACGTTAATCGTGCCCGTGAAGAGCTGCGTAAGCAGGTCTCCGAACTGGCCACCACTGGTGCCGCTAAAATTCTCGGTCAGTCTGTTGATGCAGCGGCGCACCAGCGCCTGTTGGATCAGCTGGCCGACGAGCTGTAAGCGAGGTTGCCATGGCTGAATTAACAACACTCGCTCGGCCATATGCCAAGGCAGTGTTCGCACAGGCGCAGGACAGCAATGCGCTGGACGCCTGGAGCCAACAGCTGACGCTGTTGGCTGCCTGTACGCAGAATGCCGACCTGGCCGTCGTATTGACTCATCCGTCACTGAGCACTGAGCAACAGGGCCAAGCTCTGATCGATGTGTGTGGCGATGAGTTGAGCGATGCCGCAAAAAATCTGGTAGCCGCTCTGGCTGAAAACAAGCGTTTGACGCTGATACCTGAAATCGCCGCTCTGTACGAAGAGTTGAAGGCACAGCTACAGAACACCGTAGATGTGGTCGTTACTTCAGCTCAGGCGCTGAGCGATGCACAGGCCGATACGCTGGCCGCCGCACTGAAAAAGCGTTTGCAGTGCGAAGTACGACTGACCAGCGAAGTCGATGAGTCACTCATCGGCGGTGCCATCATCCGTGCAGGCGATCTGGTAATCGACGGCTCCGTTACTGGCAAGCTGTCGAAGTTAGCCGAAGCGATGAAATCCTAGTTTTGAGGGACGATGCATGCAGCAACTGAATCCATCCGAGATCAGTGAAGTCATCAAAAAACGCATCGAAAGTCTCGATGTGACTTCACAAGCCCAGAACGAGGGCACCGTCGTATCTGTATCCGACGGTATCGTTCGTATCCATGGTCTTGCCGACGCTATGTACGGTGAGATGATTGAATTTGAAGGCGGTGTTTTTGGCCTGGCCATGAACCTGGAGCGCGACTCTGTTGGCGCGGTAGTCCTGGGTGACTACAAAGGTCTGGCAGAAGGTCAAACCGCTAAGTGTACTGGCCGCATTCTGGAAGTACCGACTGGCGAAGCTTTGCTGGGCCGTGTCGTTGATGCGCTGGGTAACCCAATTGATGGCAAAGGCCCTCTGGACACCAACACGTCAGCTCCGGTTGAACGCGTTGCTCCAGGCGTTATTGCACGTCAGGGCGTTGACCAGCCATTGCAGACTGGTTACAAGGCCGTTGACTCCATGGTGCCGATCGGCCGTGGCCAGCGTGAGCTGATCATTGGCGACCGTCAGACCGGTAAGTCGGCGATGGCGATCGACGCCATCATCAACCAGAAAGGCACTGGCGTTAAGTGTATCTACGTGGCCATCGGCCAGAAGCAATCTTCGATTGCTAACGTAGTACGCAAGCTGGAAGAGCACGGCGCTCTGGAACACACCATCATCGTTGCTGCTGGCGCAGCGGATCCTGCAGCAATGCAGTTCCTGGCCCCTTACGGTGGCTGTGCGATGGGTGAGTACTTCCTCGACCGTGGCGAAGACGCACTGATCGTATATGACGATTTGACCAAGCAAGCTTGGGCATACCGTCAGATCTCACTGCTGTTGAAGCGTCCTCCAGGTCGTGAAGCTTACCCGGGTGACGTTTTCTACTTGCACTCACGTCTGCTGGAGCGCGCTTGCCGCGTGAACCCAGACTACGTTAAGCAAGTCAGCGGTGTGGAAGGCAAAACTGGCTCACTGACGGCTCTGCCGATCATTGAAACCCAGGGCGGTGACGTATCTGCGTTCGTACCAACCAACGTGATCTCGATCACCGACGGTCAGATCTTCCTGGAAACCAACCTGTTCAACTCTGGCGTACGTCCAGCGATGAACGCCGGTATTTCGGTTTCTCGTGTCGGTGGTGCAGCGCAAACCAAGATCATCAAAAAGCTGGGTGGTGGTATTCGTCTGGCACTGGCTCAGTACCGTGAACTGGCGGCGTTCGCTCAGTTTGCTTCTGACCTGGATGACGCGACTCGCGCCCAGTTGGAGCACGGCCGTGCCGTGACCGAGCTGATGAAGCAAGGTCAGTACGCACCAATGTCGACTGCCGAAATGGGTCTGTCGATTTTTGCTGCCAACGAAGGCTTCCTGAACGACGTTGAAGTGGACAAGATTCAGGCATTCGAAGCCGCTCTGCTCGCTTACGCCAACAGCGAATACGCTGCATTGATGGCGAAGATTAACGAGAAGGGTGACTTCAATGATGATATCGCCGCTGGCCTGAAAGAGTGTATTGAGAAGTTCAAAAGCACTCAGGCTTGGTAAGTCCGGCGCTGGCGACTCTGTAAAGAGCCGCCAGCTGGCTTAACTCAACTGAAGGCAGCTTAAATTATGGCAGTCGGAAAAGAGATTAAAGAGCAGATATCGAGCGTACAAAGCACGCAGAAAATTACTTCAGCGATGGAAAAAGTCGCCGTAAGTAAGATGCGTCGCGCTCAGCTGCGCATGCAAGAGAGCCGTCCATACGCGGATAAAATCCGCCAAGTGGCCAGCCATCTTGCCATTGCCAACAGCGAGTATCGTCACCGATATCTGGAAGAACGCGACATTAAGCGCGTTGGTTTTATCGTGGTTTCTTCCGACCGTGGTCTGTGTGGTGGTTTGAACAACAACTTGTTCAAGCGCCTGGCACAACAAAGCAAAGAATGGAAAGACAAAGGGGTTGAAGTCGACTATTGCGCCGTCGGTGCAAAGGCGAACCTGTTTTTCTCTAGCTTTGGCGGTAACGTGCTGGCGTCGACTACTCACATGGGCGACGCGCCGGAACTGGCCAGCCTGATTGGCTCGGTCAAGGTCATGCTGGATGCGTATGACGAAGGTAAGATTGATCGCCTGTTTATCATGCACAATCACTTCGTCAACACCATGACGCAGCAGCCACAAACCGTACAACTGCTGCCACTTGAGGCAGACGAAAGCGATAACAGAACCCATTCCTGGGATTATTTGTACGAGCCTGACGCAGCCAGCATTCTTGATGGCCTGTTGTTGCGCTACATCGAGTCACAGGTGTATCAGGGTGTCGTCGAGAACAATGCCTGTGAGCAGGCTGCACGTATGCTGGCGATGAAAAACGCCACCGATAACGCGGGCAGCATGATCGATGAGCTGAACTTGCTGTACAACAAAGCACGTCAGGCAGCTATTACCCAGGAAATTTCTGAAATCGTTGGCGGTGCCGCGGCGGTATAAGCCCGGCAGCAAAGTATTTAGGTTAAGAGGAACCGTATATGAGCGGACGTATCGTACAGATCATCGGTGCCGTGATCGACGTGGAATTTCCACGCGACAACGTGCCTAAGGTCTACGACGCCCTGACCGTGGATGGTACTGAAACCACGCTGGAAGTGCAGCAGCAGCTGGGCGACGGCGTGGTTCGTACCATTGCGATGGGCTCGACAGAAGGTCTGAAGCGTGGCCTGCCTGTAACTAACACCAATGCACCTATCCAGGTACCTGTGGGCGTTGAAACCCTCGGTCGTATCATGGACGTACTGGGTCGTCCTATCGACGAGTGTGGCGACATTGGTGAACAGGAGCGTGCTTCTATTCACCGTCAGGCACCAAGCTTCGACGAGCAAGCCAACAGCACTGAGCTGCTGGAAACCGGTATCAAAGTAATCGACTTGGTTTGCCCATTCGCTAAGGGTGGTAAAGTTGGTCTGTTCGGTGGTGCCGGTGTTGGTAAAACCGTAAACATGATGGAGCTGATCAACAACATCGCTAAGGCACACTCTGGTTTGTCTGTATTCGCGGGTGTTGGTGAGCGTACTCGTGAAGGTAACGACTTCTACTACGAGATGGCAGAATCCGGTGTTGTTGACCTGGAAAACAAGCCTAACTCTAAAGTAGCAATGGTTTACGGTCAGATGAACGAGCCCCCAGGCAACCGTCTGCGTGTTGCTCTGACTGGTCTGACCATGGCTGAGAAGTTCCGTGACGAAGGCAAAGACGTACTGTTGTTCGTTGACAACATCTACCGTTACACCCTGGCGGGAACCGAGGTATCTGCACTGTTAGGTCGTATGCCTTCAGCGGTAGGTTACCAGCCAACTCTGGCTGAAGAAATGGGTGTTCTGCAGGAGCGTATTACCTCCACTAAAAATGGTTCGATCACCTCGATCCAGGCGGTATACGTACCTGCGGATGACTTGACTGACCCATCGCCAGCGACCACCTTCGCTCACTTGGACTCCACCGTTGTACTGTCTCGTGACATCGCTGCTAAGGGTATTTACCCAGCGATCGACCCATTGGACTCTACTTCACGTCAGCTGGATCCTCTGGTGATCGGTAACGAACACTATGATTGTGCGCGTGGTGTGCAGGGTGTTCTGCAGCGCTATAAAGAGCTGAAAGACATCATTGCGATTCTGGGTATGGACGAGCTGTCTGACGAAGACAAGCAGCTGGTAGCCCGTGCCCGTAAGATCGAGCGTTTCCTGTCTCAGCCATTCCACGTGGCCGAGGTATTTACCGGTGCACCTGGTAAATACGTTTCTCTGAAAGAAACCATTCGTGGTTTCCAAGGCATTCTGAACGGTGACTACGACGCACTGCCTGAGCAGGCGTTCTACATGTGTGGCACCATCGACGAAGCCATCGAGAAAGCGGAAAAGCTGTAACTGGTTGAGGTCAGCGCAGCCGCGCTGACCGCACCGCAACAGAGGAAACGACTATGGCAATGACAGTCCACTGCGATATTGTCAGCGCGGAAGAAAGCCTGTTTGCAGGCTTGGTTGAGCGTGTGGTTGCCACAGGTGAGATGGGTGAGCTGGGTATTGAACCCGGTCATGCTCCCCTGCTGACACCGCTGAAGCCAGGTCCGATCCGTATCGTTAAGCAAGGTGGCACAGAAGAGATCGTGTATCTCTCCGGCGGTTACCTGGAAGTTCAGCCACATATCGTCACGGTATTGGCCGACACTGCGGTACGGGCAGACAATCTGGATGAAGCGGCGGCTCTGGAAGCGAAGAAGCACGCCGAACAGGCACTGGAAAATCAGGGCGCGGATTTCGATTATTCGCGTGCACTTACCCAGCTGGCCGAAGCGGCGGCGCAACTGCGCACCATTCAGCAGATCCGCGAAAAACTGGGCAAGCGTTAAGTTTGTCGCAGTTAAAAAAACCGCCTTCGGGCGGTTTTTTTGTGTCTACAACTTGTGTTTCTTCTGTTTTGTCGCGTCAGTCAGGGCAAGCCTGATCATGTACTGCTCTTAGCCGTCCTTCGTAATCTGGGCAATCAGCTGCTGCAAGATATCTTTGGCTTTATCATTATCGACCTGGCAGGTACCGGCGTTGCGGTGACCGCCGCCGCCGTATTGCAAACACAAATCGCCAATGTGCGTTTGATGGCTGCGGTTGACGATGGAGCCACCAATGGCAAATACCGTGTTCTGCTGCTTTAACCCCCACAAGACATGAATCGAGATGTTCTGCTGTGGAAACAGGGCGTAAATCATAAAGCGATTGCCGGCATAAATGGTGTCTTCATCGCGCAGGTCGAGTACCACCAGGTTGTTGTGTACCTGGGTGCAGCGCTTGAGTTGCTCTTCAAACAGTGGACGGTGCTCGTTGTATAACTCGACCCGCTCGCTGACATCTGGCAGCTGCAAGATATCGTCGATACTGTGGTCTCGACAGTAATCGATCAGTTGCATCATTAGCTGATAGTTGCTGATGCGAAACTCGCGAAAGCGCCCCAGACCAGTACGTGAGTCCATCAGATAATTGAGCAATACCCAGCCTGTGGGGTGCAAAATTTCATCGCGGCTGAACTGAGCTGAGTCGGCTTTATCCACAGCCGCCATCATTTCTGCCGATATTTTCGGGAAGCGTGCTGCTCCTCCGTAAAAGTCGTACACCACTCGTGCTGCCGAGGGCGCATCTTCAAAAATGATGTGATTGTCGGGCCGCTCATCGCCGCGCCGACTGAGTTCGGAGGCGTGGTGATCAAAACATAAATGGCAGCCTGGTACATAAGGCAGGTTGGTGGTGATGTCGTTGGCACCAATATCAATTTTGCCGTCCTGCATGTCCTTGGGGTGAACAAACAGTATGTCGTCGATCATCTCGAGTTCTTTGAACAACACGGCACACACCAAGCCATCAAAGTCGCTGCGGGTAACTAAACGGTATGGACCTTCACTCACGGTGCTCTCTCCCAGGAAGATTGAGCTTTCAGCTTAGACGATGGCTTCAATCCTGTGGGTGCTTGTGGTTGAATGCCGCGCTGGGAGTCGGCTTCAAGTGGCCGCTAACTTAAAGGACTATGATTAAGGATTTTTGATGAAACAATTGACCCCTCTTGCCTTTGCTCTGGCAGCTGCCCTTCCTACTGCGGCTCAAGCACAGGTATACGTTGGTTTAGATCTGGCTGGCGGTAGCGGCGAAACCGAATTCGAAGCGTCTTCAACTTATACTCAAGATATTGAGACTGGCACGGCAGCGCTCAAAATTGGCTACGTTACCCAAGCCGGTAATCGCCTGCAGTTGAGCTTTACCGGCATCGACGCTGAGGTGGAAGATACCGACTTGGAGCACGAGTTCAGCGGTATCGACTTTGATGCCAAGTTTCCGTTCGGCGAGAGCCGGGTTAAACCTTACTTGGGTATCGGTTTGGGCCTATACACGTGGGAAGACACAGGGGATGCGTTTGCTGACGGCGACGACCTCAGCGGCATCGCCTTGAACTTGTCTGGCGGTGCGCTATTTGAGGTCAATGATCATTTTGATTTAGAGGCTGGCCTGCAAATTAAAGCGATTGGTTGGCAGAGCATCGAGCCTGTCGGTGGTGGTGAAGAGGTCGATGTCACCACAGCCATCACGCAGCTGATGGTAGGTGCGAACGTACGCTTCTAACGTTAAAAGCCCAGCCTGATCGGCTGGGCTACTTCTTTGATTTTTCAAACAGCGGCTTCACCGCAAATAGCGCGTCATACTCTGGCTCTGTTTTACTCGCCTTAGCTTGAAAGCTTTTCATCATATCCGCCGGGCGAAACATGCCTGACTGCCAGGTGGCCATGTATTTGAGGCTGTCTTCAACACTGTGGTCACGACTGTAGTTGAGCATTTCTTTACAGCCTGTGACTGCCAACGGTGAGTTGGCGGCAATCTGCGCGGCTATTTTCATCACTTCTGCCAGCATGGTTTCTTGGTCGTTGAATACGCGGTTAACCAGCCCAAGCTGCTGCGCTTCTGAGGCATCAAATTTGCGCCCGGTGTAGGCGAGTTCACGCACGATGCCGGGTGCAACTAACTTGGGCAAGCGTTGTAAAGTGCCGACATCGGCAGTCATGCCCAGTTCGGTCTCTTTGATGGTGAAATAAGCATCAGTTGTGGCATAGCGGCAGTCAGCAGCGCATACCATGTCCAAGGCACCGCCAATGCAGCCGCCGTGAATGGCCACCAACACAGGCAAGCGCACTTGCTCTAGCACGCTCAGAGAGTCCTGCAGTTGCAACACCACGCGGCGCAGGTTTTCTGCCATGCGACCGGGGTCACCCTGCATGGGAACGGCGTTAGGGTCGCTGAATACAGCTAGATCCATGCCAGCGGAGAAATGCTTGCCAGTGGAAGAGATCACCACCACACGAGCATCGCTGTGCGCTTCAATCTCGCGCAGGCACTGAGGCAGTTCCTGCCAGAAGGCCTTATTCATGGTGTTGAGTTGCTCGGGGCGGGACAGTTGAACGTGGGCGATATGGCCTTGGTGTTCTACTTGAAAGCACTGGTAAGCGGACATAAACAGCGGCTCCTTAGATGTTGACAGTGTCAATATAGGGAGCCGCTATTAAGGGGTCAATGGTCAGAGGGCTAAGGCATCTTATTCGCTGCTCGCCATTTCATGTTGCTGCCGATACTTTTCTTCGACCTCCAGCAAGTCATGCGACTTGTAGTAGATGGCACCATTCGACTGGCGCGACACGCGAATGTGGCCGTGAGCGGCGCCCCACTTGCGAACGTCGGCAATGCGTTGTTGTTGCCAATTACATTCTTGCCATTTATTCAGCTCGGCCGAGAAGCGCTGGGTTTTCCCCTCACCATCGGTATAGCTAACGCTAACTTCGGTCAACAACGGTGCATCCGGTTTGGCCTGCAAGGCCACCCAGAAAGTGCGGTCCATGCCTGGTGGCACCATCAACTCCTCTTCATATAAGTGGTTTGAGCTAGTGCCTTCTGGAATGGATGCTTTAGCTGCTTCCTCAGTGAGCATATCGGCCGCAGTGACGGCACTCACTCCAGCGCCAACCGCACTGACAGTATCATCATCGCTTTCGGCCATCAGGCTGGCCACGCTGACGGCGGCCAAACGTGCAAGATCTGTGTTGTGCTGGTTGCGTAAGCTGAGGTTGCTTTGTGCGTCGGCCCAAGCAATCAGCTCTCGTCCCGCCAGAACATGGAATTGCTGCTCATGGCCTGCAGGCAGGTGCAGTTCGGCGTTGTTCAGGGTGTAGAACTCACTGCTGGGGTTTTTAACTGAAAAGGCCAGGTAGCCTATTTGGTTGCTGCACAGGCTGGGTCGAAACGAGGCCGAAATGTCCAATGGAGCTTTAGCGGTAGTGCTGGTGTAACTGGCTTGCTCACCAATTTGCTGGCTAGCACAGCCGGCCAAAGTCAGACTGGCGATTAAAGCGGCGGACAGTTTTCCATAAGTCATAATGCGTTCCTTCATTCATAATTGACACGCCTCAGACTAACGCAAACACGGCTTATGAAAAGATCACAGGCATCAATTATTAGTACCACTGATGGAACGGGCGTGTTCATATTAGATTCAGGAAGACTGTCACAGGAAGCCGCCAACGCTGATGAACTTATCCAAAACCGACCTTAATTTGTTTGTTGTTTTTGATGTGATTTATCAAGAAGGCAACCTAACCCGTGCCAGTGAGCGCCTGCATTTATCGCAGCCGGCGGTCAGCCATGCCTTGGCACGTTTGCGTGAGCGCTTTGACGACCCATTGTTTGAGCGTGTCGGCAAGCGCATGCAGCCAACACCGCTCGCGCAAGCCATTATCGAACGGGTACGCGCGGCGTTGGCGGAGTTGGAATCCACATTAAATGAAGGTTTGGTGTTTGAACCGAGCCGCTCTGGCCGCCAGTTCACCTTGGCCATGCGCGACTTATTGGAAGCCACGGCGCTACCGGCCTTGATGATGCATTTGCAGCCGCTGGCGCCCGGCATTCAAGTGCGCAGCGTGCGCCAAAGCCGACGCGACCTGGCCGGTGCGCTGCGCAGTGGCAGCGTGGATTTTGCGGCCGATGTCTTGGTGCCGATGGCCGGCGACATTGGCCATCAGCGCATCGGCCAGCAGCAGCTGGCGGTGCTGCTGCGCCACGACCATCCGGCGTTAACCCAACTGTGGGAAGCAGACACCTACTTAGGCTGGGGTCATGTTCTGGTCTCCAGCCGCCCAGAAGGCCCTGGTGCGGAAGATTTGGCATTGGCGCGAGAAGGGCTAGAGCGGCGCGTGGCCTTGCGCTGTCAAAATTATTACGCCGCCTTGCAGGTGGCCGCCAAGACCGATCTGCTGTTAACCCTGCCGCGTGATTACGCCGCGCAGCTGGCGAATCAGCAGCCGCAACAATGGATGGTCAAACCCTTTCCACTGCCCACAGCCAATTTGGAGCTACATCTTTATTGGCATAAAAAGGCGCTGCGTGACCCTGCTTTGGCGTGGCTGCAGCAGCAGCTGCTGGCAGTGCTTAGAGATACAGCGGGAACAGGGCTGACGCTACCTCTATAACCGTGGCATGGCGTTGAGCCAAGCGCACATGATCACGGTCATAGCCACCGCCAATCACAGTGGCGACCGGAATATGACGTTGCAAGCAGTGCTTTAACACCAGCTCATCACGCTGGCGCACCCCTTGCCAGCTAATGTTCAAATGGCCCAGCTCATCACCTTGCCAGACATCGGCACCGGCATCGTACAGCACTAAATCTGGCTGTAATTCTTCTAACAAAGGCACCAGCGTTTGCTCAACGGTGTGTAAATAGTCGGCGTCTTCCAAGCCTTTGTCTAAGCCAACATCCAAATCGCTGGCGGACTTACGAAACGGGAAGTTCTTTTCACAGTGAATCGAGCAGGTAAAAGCACGCGCTTCATGGGCCAGCAATGCTGCGGTGCCATCGCCCTGATGCACGTCTAAATCGAAAATCAGCACGCGCTTGACCTCACCTTGATCGAGCAGTGTTTGAGCGCAGTAAGCAAGGTCATTGATTAAGCAAAAGCCGGAGCCGAAATCCCAGTGAGCGTGATGGGTGCCGCCGGCCAGATGACTGGCCATGCCATGCTCTAAGGCTAAGCGGGCGGTCAACAGGGTGCCGTTCGGCGCTGTCACCGTACGGCCGATCAAGCCCTGGCTCCAGGGCAGGCCAGTGCGGCGCCAAACCCTCGGCTCCATGCGATTGTGGATCAAGGCATGCAAATAATCGTGGTCATGGACCCGGCTGAGCTGCTCTAGGCTGGCGGCCTCGGGCTGATGCAGGTTGTTATCGATCAAGCCCCATTGCTGGCAATAGTCAAACAAGCGCCGGAACTTGGACATCACAAAGCGATGATCCTCAGGAAAGGGGCATGAATAATTTGGATGGTAAACCAGTGGCAGCATGAAACACCTGAAGGCTTGTGGATAACTGTTCTGCTTGTTGCAGCTGGGGGCATTGCCCTCGGCTGCGATTAAACGTTTTTACCCAGCCACACCACCCGGCCGATCACTTCAATGTCTGGTACATCGCGCAAGTTCAGTAGCAAGCGGTCGTAGCTGGGGTTGTCACTCAGCAGCCACACGCCCTGCCCGGGTGCGACTTGGGTGCGCTTCACCAGTAAATGGCCGTCGTTGCGAATCACAAAGATTTGGCCGTCTTGGGGCAAGGTATCACTGGTGTCGACCATTAGGGTGTCGTTATCAGCAATGGTTGGCTCCATGCTGTCACCACGGGCGTACACCATGACCAAGTCCTTAGCATTGAGGCCGCGGTACTGCAGCCAACGATGGCGAAAGGCCAAACGCCGCGCCGGTTGCTCATCGAGTGGAATGCTGCCGCTGCCTGCACTGACGTGCACGTTATAGCCAGGAATCAAGGCAAACTCCTGCTCAATTTCAGCGTTTAGCCCTTCGCCTGCGTCTTTGCTAAACACCGGCTCCTCACCGGAAATCAGCCAATGCAAGCGCACGCCCGACACCGCCGCCATATGCAACAGCACGGAAATTTTAGGGTCGCTGTCTTTGGCGCTGTAGCGATGTATCTGTGATTCCGATACCTGGATCAACTCAGCCAGACGACGCTTGCCTCCAACGGTGTCTGCCACTAATGCGATGCGTGAAGCCATACCATTCAGGTATGCGGCAGAAAGTTCAGTTTGCACGTCCATAGAGTTGCTCTCTTTCTCATGTCTCTCAAAAATGGGTTAAAACCGTCATGGAAACCTATCATAAATGATTGAAGGCTTGCAGGCCAGTGGGTACAATGTCTGTCGTAAAAGAGATGGTTGTAGCTCATAAAAGAAGTATTCAGTTTTTGGCTGGCAAAGATTTGCTCCTCATCTGACTGTTGAAAACTCTTTGAGCTGCAAGTCTTTCAAAAATGAAAGACCTTGGCCATCGCCGTGTGCCAACAAAGGAGACGCCAACGTGACGCTAAAAACATCAACGTTAGGACATTGGTCAGAGCACATTCACAACTTATCGGAGGCGGATAAAAAGCAATGGGCCAGAGATTACTGTGCCATTGCCGATGTCTACAGCAACACTCTGCAGCGCCTGGGCTATGAGCAGGAAGTGGCAGACAAGCTCAGCAACACCTTACTGGCCGAGCTGACGCAATATTGTGGCGGCCGCCACATCTACTTTCCCAAGCGTGATCGACTGAATTCAACGCTGCGCGACGATGCCCTTTATCAGGATTGGTCGCAGCACGGGCTCAAGCCCAGTGCCTTGGCCGAAAAATATGGCATCAGCAAAACCCACGTGTACCGCCTCATCAACAAAAAACGCACCGCTCGGCGAGCGGTGGCACATTGAGGAATAACTCATGGGCAACTATCAATCACCGTCTGAGATAGACCGGGTCATCATTCATTGCAGTGATACCCCCAATGGTCGTGCACACAGTGCCCAGGACATCGATACCTGGCACCAACAGCGCGGATTTAAGCGCAACCTACAACTCGACCCGCAACATCAACCACAGTTAAAGGCCATCGGCTATCACTATGTGATCGGCATCCAGGGCTGCGTAGAAGCAGGGCGACCGCTGATCGAAACTGGAGCACATGCGCGCGGCCATAACCGTGGCTCTATTGGCATTTGCTTAATTGGTCGTGACCAATACACCCAAGGTCAGTGGCGAGCGCTGGAAAAGCTATTACTGCGGCTCGAAAAGCAACTCCAGAAAGAGTTGCAGGTACTAGGGCACAACGAAGTAAGCCATAAAACCTGCCCGGGATTTAACGTACAGCAATGGATGTATGAAGCCTGGGATGAAGAAACCATGCACACGCTGGCCACACCGTAGGAGGCAACATGCTGTGGGATAAAACATTCAGCCATGTGGTTGAGAACATCACCACATTGATCGATGAAATACATACCTCCGACGAAGAAAAGTCGAAAATAAGAAATCAGCTGACGCAAGCAGAAGTTGATTTAAAAAAAAGCATATTAGACAGCGAGCGCGCCATTGTTGAAAGCCAGCAAAAAGTGCTGGTGCAAGAAGCTCAAGGCGAGAGCTGGCTGCAGAGAACCTGGCGCCCGATTACGATGCTGACATTCCTGGTGTTAATTGTGATGGATACGCTGGGGCTTACTCACTTTAGGTTAAGCGAGCAAGCTTGGAACTTACTGCAAATAGGCATTGGTGGCTACGTCGTCGGACGCAGCTGTGAAAAATTAGTGCCAGTAATAAAAAAATGAGGGATTTATGCAACAAGATATTGATTGGTATGACGAGCTCAATGATGAGCAGCTAATGAAGCTACCCAGTCATACACATATGGAAACCTATATGAACGATTACCGTTTATGTAGTTACTGTGGCGACTCACTCGAGAGCTACGCCCATTGCAATAAACATTATTGTGAAGGCTGTGCAGATCAAGCTGCACTAGACGATGTATGCCAGATTTAGACTACCGTGCACTCAAATTTTGGGTAGACATTGGTCAGCTACTAATTATCGCTGCTTTTGCTGCCTATGCTTGGATGTTAAACCGCTACAAAGCAAATGAATCCAGCATTGTAAAAACCAAAGAGCAGCTCACAGATAGCATCAAAAAAATAGACGAGCGTGTAGCTCATTTAGAATCAGAGCTAGCCCACGCACCCAGTCATGAAGATATGACGGTTTTGCATTCGCGGATTAATGAAGCGGCACAAAAGCTGACCAGCGTCCAGGGCGAGCTGAAGCAAATGAACAACACCATGCACCTGATGCATCAGCATTTGCTCAATAAAAAATAGTTGTCACCTAAATTGGAACGGTAGGTGACAAAAAACCAGTATCATTCACAACATAATATGAAAGGCACAGTTATTTATCTGGTGCCAACTACATCGCCTAAGAACGTAACATGTTTTATGACACTAGGTGACATTAAAAAAATACAATGAACAAAATTGAATAAAACATCCATTAATAGTCGAGGTGAAAATTGAATATTGAAAGCTTATTGCAAGCCATTTCAGCAGACCTCGCGCAGGTCAATGGTGTGAACAGCAGCCTACTAGGCCTAGAAGATACGCTCAACCAAACAGATTATCCGGTGATTCGCATTGTACCAGTGCGCTTAGGGCAAGAGACAAACAGCAGCGGTAGCCGAGAGCTGGATGTGCATATCTATTTTGGCGATAACATCGATAACCAAACAACGCTTCAGCAAGTGTATATCGCTAATTGTCAGTTAGAGCGAATGATCGATGACCGCATGAAAAACGGCCAATGGCTGGCCATGAAAAAACAAACAGAAATGCAATATGAAGAGCAGCCGGCGCAGAAGCTATTTCGCTCCAGCTACAGCCTTTATATCTAATAGAATAAATTTTAGGAGAAACGATGAAAAATCGTACTAATCGCCGCCTGCTATTAGCAGCAATTGAAAACACCTACGGTAACGACGCAGCACCTACAGCAGCCTTGAACGCGGTATTAACACGCTCTATCTCGTTGACGCCACTGGCGGGTGAGGATGTTCAGCGACAACTGGATCGCCCCTATTTTGGTAACGCACAAACCATTGCCGGTGAAAAACACGTAGAGCTGACCGTTGAAGTGGAGCTGGCAGGCTCGGGTACAGCAGGCACCGCACCGGCTTGGTCACCTTTGATGCGTGCCTGTGGTTTTAAAGAAACCGTCAACGATGGTTCTGACGTGGTTTATAACCCAGTGACAGGCGCTGAGGAATCGCTAACAGCATACATCAACCGTGACAGCGTTTTGCACAAGTTTACCGGTGGCCGCGGCTCAGTGTCGTTCACTTTTGACGTTAACAATATCCCGGTCATGAGCTTTACCTTTAAAGGTTTGTTCTCCCCCATTGCCAATGGCGATATGCCAACGGATGCCGACTTTAGCGCCTATCAAACACCCATGCCAGTGACTGCGGCTAATACACCGGCGTTTACTCTGCACGGTCAGCCGTTGAGTTTTAATCAGCTGTCTCTGGATATGGCCGTTGAAGTGGTTAAACACCAGGTGGTGGGTAGCAGCTCATCCATCGAAATTAACGGCCGCGCACCAAGTGGCAGCGCCACGGTAGAAGAGCCAGATTTGGCGACGATTAACCTGTATGAAAAAGCACGCAACGGTGATCTGGGCACCTTGAGCCTGGTGCATGGCACCGACGCCGGCAACATCGTGCAAATTGATTGCCCACAAGTCGGCACAGGTGCACCAACGGAATCGGATCTCAATGGCATGCAAATGCTGCAAGTGCCTTTGACGATTAATCCGAACAGCGGCAACGACGAAATTCAAATCACAGTTAAGTAAGGAATATCACATGTTTAAGATCAAAACCGACCGTACCTATCAATACCCAGTCGCTGTTACTTACCGTGAAGGTAATGACGAAAAACAAGGCGAGTTTATTGGCATCTTCAAAACCTTGAATATGGCCGAACTCGAGCGCGTGGGCGCAGATGATGAAAAAGCCCTGGATGTCGTATTTGTAGGCGCCGAAGGCGTAGAGATGGAAGGCCATGACGGTCAGAGCTTAAGCGGTGACGACATGCTCGCAGCCTTGCGCTCAGACCCAGACATCTCGCAAGCCATTTGGGCCGCCTATCAGGATAGTTACGCAAAAAAGGGCCAGAGCAAAACCTAAAAGATGCAGGCCGTGCCTGGGTGATGGGAGCATCAGCCGGGCACGAATCACTCGAAGATGATCTCAGTGCCTTTGGCTTACAAAGTAATACTTATGATCATCTTCAACCGCCTGAAGAATTTCAACTGTATGAGGAAAACTGCCTCGCTTTTGAGGTGTTTTGCTCATGCAGCACCCAATGGCGGTTTGCCGGCATGTCCGGTGTGCAGACAGGCCTCGATTACAGTGCGGTGGAATCGGTCATGCGAATGATGAATATCGAAAAAACCGCAGAAACCTTTCAAAAAGTGCGCTTGGTAGAAATCGGCGCACTCAACGCATTGAGTGAAAAACGTGGCTAAATTTAACCTAAAAATAAGGGTAGATACCGGTGATTCAGTAGCAAACCTTGATGAACTACGTAAACAATTGCTGGATGTCAGGGCTGCTGTTGAAGCAATAGCGGAAACGCCCATCGACTTACCCAGTGCCCAACAAGCAACAGAAACCACAAACCAAATGGCGGCGGCAGTGCAAGAGGTGGGCGCTTCAGCCGCAGAAACCGCCAAGCAAGTGGAGCCAATGGCAGATCGGTTATCTGCGCTCACCGCTAAAAGCAGTGAGTTGTCAGATAGCCTTCGCTCTGCCTCTCCAAAACTATCGAGTGTTGCGGACGCAATGGCTGTGGTTTCTAAGGCTTCTAACGCTGCAGAAAAAGCCATCGCCTTTAAAGACACAGTAGCGGATTTGGTATCCGGTTCCTCGCAAGGTGTTGCTGCTTTAACAGACTTAAGCGACGCTGTAGCAGCAACCGGTCAGCGCTCTGGTTCAAGCTTAAGTTCATTAAAAAGTCTGTTCCGTTTTGGTAGTAAGGCGATTCCAGCAGCGGGGGCTGCGGTAGAGCTGGGCCTGGCTATTTATGACTTATCCAAAGCAACTGGCATTGGCGAAGAAGCCATCGATGGCCTTTTGACGGATATCGAAAGCTTTGGCAACGGCATTAAAGACAGCTTTGCCTCCGGGCAAATGGCTGCAGAAGTGGATGCATTTTTCGCAGGATTCAGCGGCTATGGTGATGACATCAATGCTTTATATGAGCAATTGGTGCCTGATGAAGTCGCCCAAAAGTTTACAAGCTTTGCCGAATCCATGATGCAAGACCTGTTTGGTGTCTCTGCTACAGGTCCGGAAGCAGCCAATTTGCTGATTGAGGCGATCTCTGGCTTGCCTGAGAATACCCGAGCGTTGATTCAGCTGATGACCATTGAAATAGCATCGCTGATTGATGCTGGCAGTGCCTACGGCAGTGCCTTTGTGGATGTACTCAGCAACGAACTGCATGGCGCCCTTCCTGTTGCCGAAGCGGTTGGCAAAGAACTTATGGATTTGCTCAACCCGTTTGATGGCGATACCTTCGATTTTAGCGGAGAGTTCGACAAAGCTCGTGCTGAAGTCAGCGCAGAAAACGAGCAAGCCTATGAAACCGCCCGCCAAAAAATAGAAGCGATCAACGAGGCGCGCCGAGCGGGCATTGTTGATTCAATTGCTGAGCGAGACGCTACCAAAGCGACCAAGGAAGAGATCCAGAAACTGGGTGAGCTTAAGCTTCAGCAATATCGGGAGAATAAGAAAGCCAAGCAACAAGAGGAAGAGCAAGCTAAAGCCATAGAGGATGCCAGTCGACAACTAAACAGTAAGGCTAAGGCGCTTGATCGTCTGAGAAAATCAATGGATCCTGCCTACAAACAAATGTCGGAGTTGTCGAATGTTGCCGCTATTCTAAATGACAGTCTCCAGTCAGGGTTGATAGATGATTCACAGTTCAAAGACTTCTATGAGTCATATGTTAATCAGATGGAAAATGCTTCTAAAGAAGCTGCGGAAAACAATTTCAAAGAGTTTGAGCGAACGGCATACCAAGTCAGTGATGCCCTTACAGGGGCTATCATCAGTGGCGATTGGTCGGGTGTCGGAGACCTGGCTGGTGGTCTATTAGCAAGTACGATAGGAGACCAAGTTGCTGGTGTCATTGGCGGAAGCCTGGGAGGACCGATAGGTGCTGCAGCTGGGCAACTTGCTGTAGCGGCGATTAAAGAACTCGATAATTGGATAGCAGGAGATGTTGAAGACCCTACTGAAAAGCGTCAGGCAGAGCTGGGTACTGGGAATGTTTTAGGCAGTATTAACGAGAAGTCCGATGCAATTGCTTCAGCAACAGAAATCATGGCAGATGCCACACAGGAGCTAGTAGGAATTCAGAGGGGAATGCTTAATGCTTTGAGGCTGGTTAGCATTGATGTGACAGGTGCAACAGCACAAGTCATGCGAGATATGAGTGATGCAAATTTTAGCCTGCCCCAAATGCGAGATAATGTATTCCGTACCAATACTCTCGGCAATGCAGCAATGGATCTTGCCAATGGTCAGATGCTCGAAGATGGAGTATCCAGTTTATTTGGTAACACGGCAGGCAATATTGCAAACCTTGCTTGGGATATCTTTGTTCCAGGTGGGGAAATTGGCGATATGATTGGTGGTTTTCTTGGTGGTCAAACCAAGAAACGCGACGAAGGCATCTTAGTTTCTGGTGGTTCGTTTAATGATCTTAAAGAAACTACAATGGTGGAGTCCTATGTAGATTATAAAACACGTGGCAACAGGTTATCCGATTGGAAGAAAAGGACTAAAACAGGTGCACTAGATGATTCTGTAGGAGACTCATTTAGCAATATATTCGCTGGTATTGAAGGTTCGATAATAAAAGGCGCAGACTTATTAGGAGTAAGCTCGGATCAAGTAAGAGAAAAACTAGAAGAGTTCGTAGTAGAAACTACCAAGATTAGTCTAGAAGATCTCAACGCAGAAGAGCAACAAGCCGCCATAACAGACTTCTTTGATAATGTCATGGATGATGCGGTGAAGTTAGCTTTACCAGAGATGGAATCCATGCAGAGAGCTGGTGAGACTCTGGGTGAAACATTAGCTCGTGTAGCGACCAGTATGGAAACAACGAAGCTTGCAATCCGAAATCTCGGTCTAGCACAGGTTGATATTGCTGCTGAAAGTGCCACCAAATTAGCTGACCTAATGGGTGGAAATCAGGGGTTAGCTAGTGCCATCGGATCTTTCAGCGATAACTTTCTTTCAGATGATGAGAAGTTTGATTTTCTGCAAGAAGATCTATCTGAAAACGTTGGAGTATTGCCGGAGAATAGAGAGAGCTTTGTCGCTTCGTTTAATAAACTAAATGTCAATGATGAGGGCGATGCTGAGAGAATTGCAACGCTATTGCAGTATCAGTCTTCTATTGATCAGTACTATGATTCACTAGAAGAAAGAGCAGAGGAACGAA
>CBDDTG010000056.1:0-57781 GCA_965233665.1 Bacterioplanes sp.
TAGCCTGATTTGTCGTTGATTATAATAACCAAAACAGAAAACACCCAGTGATTGGTATATTGACGAATCGCAATCAGCGAATAGTTTGCGCTTGGTCTACCAAAACGAAAACTCTGGTATTATTTGGCCGATGACATCATCCTTCGTTAACACTAGATTAAACCATAAGAGCAAGCAGGTTTGGTATAAAGGTTGGATTTTTTCCACCACCTAGATTGACGATTCAAGTCCAGGTCAAAACCCTTGGCATGACATTGCAACACCCCGTCCAACCACACAAAAAACTGTTCCGCCATAGATAGCATTAATTCAATAGCAGCACGAACCCATCGCGGCATAAAACCATGAATATTTCATGCGCAATCACTTAAACCTCCGCCATTTATTCAAAGCCCCTAGGGGTTGTTTAAAATACCCCAGCAGCACCCATTATTGCCAATACCCCCTTAAAATCAGCCGTTGGCTCTGCGTCATTATCTTTATAAAGCCCATTGTTTTACAGATAGAACTCACCATACCGATTGCAATCAGATTGATAATAAAGCAAACCGTACCATTATATTACCCACCAAATTCAAAGAATCTCTGAATAATTTTTCACAATCCTAAACAACAAACTCTTGCTCTAACTAGCCAGATCAGCAAACCGTCTTCGTGATCTTGAGCTCTTTGACGAAAGATTCAACAGCGGATTTTTTGTCAACACTAAACATTACCTATGACACCACGTTCAACCCAAGCTCATCGAAGGCATGCCAGTGACATCGTCAGGCCAAATAGTACTGTGGTAATATCGCGCCGATTCATCGGATAGAGAACCTCAAGGAATGAAATACATCACCATTCTATTAGCCAGCGTGCTGGCATCTTGCGCATTTGTACCGGCCGTCGACGAGCAACACAGATATGCGCAAGAGTGCGATATGTACACACGGCAGCTAGAGCTCAAAATCGAGCAGTACGATCAATTCTGGAACTGCCAAGGCGGTAACCTGAACGAGTGTCTTCTCGGTGTGGTCATCGGCTTGCCTGCTATTACCTTTGTGGTGTCAGGCAGTGTGATCTTAATTGGTAATACACTGCATTGGTTTGAGTATGAAGGCACATGTGAGGGCGGAATGGTGGCTGAGTACGTATGCTTATTCAAAAATAGCTTTGTTGACGATGCCATTACCGTTCCCCCACCTGGCGATGAAGTTGATGAAATTTAATCCACATCGTTAAGCTAGAGTTCATCTTGCCTGGCGTTTAATTGGCCTGCCCCTTAAAGAGCTGTTAAATCGTTCGATAAAGTTAATAATGATGCCGTTAGATGGGATTTGATTTTTGCTTAAAGCCTACGTCACATTCCTGTTCTTATTAACACTCAACTAACTGCGTGGCCGATGCGTATGAGTTAAATACTGACATCACCATATACAAACGCATGACAGCGTTTGAGCATGAACAGTCTACTGACGCTGCATTCACCATGGATGGCCCAGCAAAACCTCGGCCGTGGCTCAGCATTAGTTTGGGTGATCAATATTTTGCTCAGTCAAACTGGGGCTATACAGTGGGTCTCAGCTACTATACCCATCATGCTCATCAGCAAACCATTGAACGCAATGGGAAAATAACCTCGGTGAACCTCGATACTCGTAGCCGCACCGAGGTGCTGGCGATAAAAACCGGCCTTATTTATATCGTTTTAATCTACCAAGGGCATATTCGCTGAAGATTGGCTTAGGCATGACCTTGGGTTACACCCGGATTCGCGTCAGCGCTTTTCATACAGAAAGCAGAAACAGCCCCGATTGCTACCAAGCTGCTAGCCAGTATCTACGTCAAACCAATGGCCATTCTAAAAATTTGATTTACCAGCATTGCGACCGTGCGTATTATAATCGCGAGGGTAGCGCCCTGGGTTTTCAAACCTTTGTTGCCTACGAGCGACAGCACTGGCGCTGGGAGCTGGTTGTGGCCATTTATAACCAAACTCACGCACAAGATGACTATCGCTTTTCTGCGAAGGAACTCAGCTTTGGGGTGGCACGGCGCTGGTTTTTCTAAGCAATCAACACATTGATTAGAAGCATTGCACGCTACGGCAATGCCACTTTATTAAAATGAAGCAGATGCTGCCAAATGCAGCACCTGCTAAGAATAAAAAAAGGCAGCCCAAAGGGCTGCCAAAGGGAGATCAGAGGCTATGCTCTGGGGTACGAAGTTGTAGCCTTTCCTCGGCAATTCGGTTAGCTAGCAACTCAGTGGGTTCTCCGGTCGAGTCGGAGCGTTCAAAGATTTCAAACAAGGTATCGGCAATGCCATCAATGTGTGCGCGCGCTTTTTGCGCCGAATACTCTGGGCCTTCATAAGACACGTCGATGATGCCGCCGGCATTAATCACATAGTCAGGTGCGTATAAAATACCGCGTTCCATCACCGCTTTATCGTGATGTTTTTCCGCCAGCTGATTGTTGGCAGCGCCGGCAATCACCTGAGCTTTGATTTGCGGCAAGGTTTTGTCATTAATGGCACCGCCCATCGCGCAAGGAGCAAATACATCGACATCGGCAGCAAAAATATCATCAACACTAACGATGTTGGCATTCCAGCGCAGCTTGGCCATATTGAGCTTTTCTTCATGAATATCGCACACAGTCAGCTCTGCACCGGCATCCACCAGATATTGCGCCAAATACATACCGACATTACCCAGTCCTTGAATGGCAACGCGCACGCCTTTTAAGTCGCTACCTAGCTTGTGCTTTACTGCGGCTTTAATGCCCACATAAACACCGTAAGCCGTCGACGGTGATGGATCCCCTGATACCGGACGACCATCAACATCTAACTTGCTTTGAATGCCGGCCACGTGCGGTGTCATGCTACCCATTTGCTCAATGTCCGGCACGCTGGTGCCCGAGTCTTCAGCGGCAATGTATTGACCACTCAAGGAGTGCACAAACTTGCCCATGGCTTGCAGCAAGGCAGGCGTTTTTTGCGTTGCTGGGTCGCCAATGATGACGGACTTACCACCGCCCAAAGGCAAATTGGCCATGGCCGACTTGTAGCTCATGCCGCGCGACAAGCGCAGCACATCACTCAGTGCCTCTTCATCGGAGGCATAGGCAAACATGCGGCAACCACCGAGTGCCGGGCCACGACTGGTATTGTGGACGGCGACAATGGCTTTCAGACCTGTTTCTGGGTCATGGTGAAAGTGCACATTTTCGTGATGATCAAAATCTTTATGCGAAAAAACGGACATAACTTACCTCTGACTGGCCGGTTGGAAGACTTTTACTGGGCTGCCAAAGAACTGCTCCAGTAATGCCTGCTCTTGTTGTTTAGCTTTTTCTAGGCTAGCCATCTTGACCGGCCCGAATCCTCGAATATCTTGCGGTAACTGCGCGTATTGCATGGCCACCGTAATATTGCTGGGCGACAGCTGTTTAAGCATATCGCGCAGTGTCGCTTGATAACGCTTAATCAGTTCGCGCTCTTCACGGCGTTCTGGGTGATAGCCAAAAATATCCAGCTGGCTGCCACGCAGCCCTTTAAAGTGACGCAACAAACGAAAAGCTTTCATCATCCAAGGGCCAAATTCCCGCTTAACCGGACGGCCAGTACCTGGGTTGGTTTTAGAAAAGATCGGCGGTGCCAGATGGAAGTTCAGTTTAAACTGGCCATCAAACTGCTCGCGCACGCTGTCAATAAATTTCGGGTCCGCCATCATGCGTGCCACTTCGTACTCATCTTTATAGGCCATAACCTTGTAAAGATTGCGCGCTACCAGCTTGGTCAGACGCGTGCTGCCTGCGCATTTTTGTTGCTCAGCTTGCTGTACTTCTTGCACCAATTGCTCATATTGACGCGCGTAGGCCGCGTCCTGATATTCCGTCAGGCGCTGAATGCGATCGGCAATAATGTCTTCCAGTTTTTCCAGCGGCTGAAATGGCTTAGGGGTGCCCGGCAATTGATTAACAATGGTTTCGACCGCCAGCTGGTCGTGCGCTGCACGACGCCCCCACAACACAGCTTGTTTATTGGCTTCAACCGCTGCGCCATTCAGCTCAATGGCCTCATCCAGCGCTGCAGGAGAAATGGGCAATAAACCCTGCTGCATGGCATAACCGACCATAAACATATTGGTGGCCATGGCGTCGCCCAGCAAGGCTTTGGCCAAGCGGGTGGCATTCACAAAACGGGTTTTGTCTTTGCCCACGGCATCAGCAATGGTGTCTTTCATCGCATCTGCTGGGAACTGTGCATCGGCGTTGCGGGTAAACTCCGCCGTGATGGCTTGATGGTCATTCACAATGCCGTAAGTGATTTTGTCGTTCACCTTCGCCAAGGTGTCATCACTGGCGCTTACTACTAAATCGCAGCCTAATAATAAATTGGCTTCGCCTGCTGGAATGCGTACCGCGTTAATGTCGGCAGGTTTGTTAGCAAAGCGCACATGGCTGACCACGGCACCAAACTTTTGCGCCAGGCCAGTCATATCCAATACCGAGACGCCCAGCCCTTGAATATGGGCCGCCATGCCAATCACCGCAGCGGTCGTTACGACCCCTGTACCACCGACCCCGGTAACCACCATATTCCAGGTATTGCTGGCGTCGGCCAACTTAGGCTCGGGCAGGTTTAACAAAGACGGCGCCTGGTTGACCACGTCACCACCGGGCACGTGCTTTTTCAGTTTGCCACCTTCTACCGTGACGAAACTTGGGCAAAAACCGTCCAGGCAGCTGAAATCTTTATTACAGGCGTCCTGATCGATGGTGCGCTTACGACCCAGTTCGGTTTCTTTGGGCACCACAGATAAGCAGTTCGATTGCACACTGCAGTCACCACAGCCTTCACACACGTCCTGATTGATGATGACGCGTTTTTGCGGATCTGGCATTTTGCCACGCTTGCGTCGACGGCGTTTTTCCGCAGCACAGGTTTGTTCATAAATCAGTACAGAGACGCCCGGCAACTCGCGCATGGTTTTTTGCACATGCTCAAGTTCGCTACGGTCAAAGAATTTAGTGCCTTCGGCAAACTCGTATTTATTGGTGAATTTCGATAGATCATCACTCACCAAATAAATATGTTTAACACCTTCGCCGTACAGCTGGTGAGTCAGCTGCATCACACTCATGGTGCCATCCAGAGGCTGACCACCGGTCATGGCGACGGCGTCGTTGTATAAAATTTTATAGGTAATATTGGCACCGGAGGCGATGGCCTGGCGAATGGCCAAGCTGCCCGAATGAAAATAGGTACCGTCACCCAAGTTTTGAAAAACGTGCTTATCGCCAACAAAAGGCGCCTGCCCAACCCAGGTCACACCTTCGCCACCCATTTGGGTAAAGGTCGAGGTAGAGCGGTCCATCCAGTTGACCATGTAATGACAGCCAATACCGCCCAAGGCGCGGCTGCCTTCCGGTACTTTGGTGGAGCTGTTGTGCGGGCAGCCCGAGCAATAATGCGGCACCCGGTCAATGCCGGTGCGCGGCTTGGCCAACGCCTCTTCTTTTTTATTTAAGAATTCCAGCCGCTCTTGCACCACCTCGCTGGTGTAAAACTGTTTAATGCGATCGGCGATCACACGGGCGATCATCGCCGGTGTTAATTCGGTAGTGTTGGGCAGCAGTACATTGCGCTGCTCATCAAATTCGCCCACCACTCTAGGGCGCTCTTCGACGGGCCAGTTATACAGTTGGCCGGTGAGCTGATCCTCCAGGATGGAGCGTTTTTCCTCCACCACCAAGACTTCTTCCAGACCTTTGGCAAACTCATGGGTGAGCACTGGGTCCAGCGGCCAGCTCATGCCCACTTTAAACACGCGAATGCCGATATCACAGGCAAGCTGATCATCAATGCCTAAGTCGGCCAATGCCTGGCGAACATCCAAGTACGATTTGCCGGTGGTAATGATGCCGAGTTTTGGCGCTTTGCTGTCGACCACGATTTTGTTGAGGCCATTGGCACGAGCGAAGGCGATGGCGCTGTAAATCTTGTAGCGGTTTAAGCGTTCTTCCTGAGCTTGGGGCGAATCTGGCCAGCGAATGTGCACACCGTCGGCGGGCAGTTCAAAATCGGTGGGGATTTTAATCTCGATGCGGCTTTGCTCAACATCCACCACTTGCGAACTGTCCATCACCTCCGTAATGGCCTTCAAGCTGACCCAGCAGCCGCTGTAGCGCGACAGCTCCCAACCGTAAATGCCGTAGTCCAACACCTCTTGAACGCCGGCTGGGTTGAGTACCGGAATGCTGGCGCCAATCATCATATGTTCGCTTTGATGCGGCAGCGTCGACGATTTGGACGCATGATCGTCACCCGCCACCAACAGCACGCCGCCGTGTTTGGAAGTGCCGGCGGCATTGGCGTGTTTAAACACATCCATCGAGCGGTCCACCCCAGGCCCTTTGCCATACCACATGGCGAATACGCCGTCGTACTTGGCGTCGTCGTACATATTGGCCTGCTGACTGCCCCACACGGCGGTGGCGCCCAGATCTTCGTTAATGGCTGGCTGGAAGCGAACGTTGTGATTCTTTAAGAACTTCTGTGCGCTCCACAAGGCGCCATCAAGGCCACCCAGAGGCGAGCCACGATAACCTGAAATATACCCAGCGGTATTAAGGCCGGCGGCTTTGTCACGCGCGGCTTGCAGCATGGGCAGGCGCACCAGCGCTTGGATACCGGTCATGTACACCTGGCCGTCGGTGCGGGTGTACTTATCATCAAGCGATACAGATTGCAGTCTCATGGTTGAGCTCCTGCGTTGTTATTTTTGTTTGGCTCGGCTCAGCGTTTTTTCAAACAAGTGTTTGGTTTTCGCTGTTTATTTTCATCCGCTTATTAAAGAGTTATCACAGGGTTTGAAGGCGAGCTATAGCTTCTAAAAAAAAACATAGAATTTGCCAAATCATGCCACCAGAGATAGATTCAAGGTAAATTTATTCTTCAATGAGGCAGATGATGGAAGATCTATCCCAGGAAAAATGGACCAAAACTGACAAGAAAATTCTCAAAATATTGCAACAAGATGCCACCTTATCGGTGGCCGAAGTGGCCAATCAGGTAGGCTTGTCACAATCGCCTTGCTGGCGTCGGATAAATCGCTTAGAGCAAGCCGGCCTGATCCGTAAACGAGTGGCGCTTTTGGACGCACAAAAGCTCAGCTTGGGAGTCGTGGTATTTGTGAATGTACGTTTAAGCGGTCATGCCGATCAGTCATTAAGGGAGTTCGAAGAGGCCATTTGCGCCTTTCCGGAAGTGACCGAGTGCTACACCATGACCGGCAGCATGGATTTCCACTTACGCATCGTGGTGAAAGACATTCAGGGCTATGAGCGCTTCTTCCGCCAGCATTTATCGCAAATGCCTGCGGTGCGCGAGGTACACAGCAGCGTCGCTATTACCCAGCTTAAATACACCACCGAGCTGCCGTTGGATTTGCTCAACGATGAGCTTAAATAGCCGCCAGACGACTCAATAGAATGCCGCCGCCCAACAAGCTGAAAATACCGCCACATAGGGCATCAACGTAATGGCTGGCCTGCGCCAGCCGCTGTTGCATAGCAGACGACGACAGCCACCAAGCCAGCAACGAAAACCAGCCCAGCGACAAGACAAACAACAAAGCGGCGGCCAGCCCCTTCACCGCCAGGCTCACATTGGCAGGCACCAGAGTCGACATCAGGCTGACAAAGAACACCAAAGCTTTAGGATTGAGCAAGTTCGTCGTCAGACCCTTTAGCACCGCCTGCAAAGGCGAATGCACCAAAGAAACCGATGGAGTCTCAGCCAGCACAGAGGCTTGCTGCCACCCTTGATAGCTGGCCCACAGCGCCGTTAACCCCAAATACAACAAAAACCCGCCACCGAGCAGCTGCACCACAGCAAACACCGATTCATGTTGCTGAATTAGATAGCTTACGCCGGTTAAACTCAGTGCCGTATGCAAAAGAATGCCCAGCGACAACCCCAGGGCAATACACAGCCCGCTGCGACGACCATGGCGGGTGACGTTTTGTACCACTAAAGCAAAGTCTGGCCCTGGGCTCAGCAGCGCAACGCTGTGCACTGCCGCCAAGGTCAACAACAGGGTTAACTCGTTCATACCACCTCAGAAAAAACAACGTATTTGACTGCAGTGTGAAGCGAGCTCGAAAGTTTGGCTTGTATAAAATCAACAATACGCGGGTGCGTAGGCCATTCAGCCGCCAGTGAAGTCAGCCGCTATGAAAGAAATAGCAGCCGTCACTGAATCACCACAGTGCTGTGCTAGCCCCTCACCCCAGACTCCGCGAATATCTCATCGTATCGACCGCTTTGTTTTAATTGCTTTAGGCCTTTATTAAACAAGGCCATCATTTGCGCGTTTCTGGCGATTTTTTTAGACAAAATCATATGATAGGTATAGTGCTGAAGCGGCTTAGGATGATGGGTAAAGCGCTTAACGGTTTCTTCTGGAAAATTCTGTTTGATAATATGATAACCAACGTCAATATTTTCAGGAAATAGCTTAATTCGACCACTCAATAGCATTTTAAAGTTCTGTAACTCTGACGGCGCTCTGCCCATATCAATGTCGCCAGATTCTAAATACTCGTTAGGAATGCCAGGGTAAGCGTACGTCAGTATTCCTCCCATAGGAATGCCAAATAAATCTTCGATGTTATTCCAGTCAAACGAATAGCTTTTTAAATGAAAAAAAACGCCTGCACCTTCGTATATTGGCTCGTCGCTAAAATAAAAGAGGTCTTGCCATTCGGCTACCCAGGCCCAACTGACACAGCCATCCCATTCGCCGGCTTCTACCAAGTGTTTAGCACGGGACCAAGGGAACCAGCCATATTCAACCTCCACGCCCTGTAAAGCAAACGCTTCAGTGACAATACGCGTGCCGACACCGTAGTGCTCGACCTTTTTAGAGTGGTAAGGCATCCACTCGCCAATGGTCAGTCGTATCTTTTCTGTCGCCCATGCAGGCGGTGTAAAGATCGCTGTCAAAAAGCCCAGCAACACAGAGACAAATAGCACTGTCTTCATAGGATCTACCCTGCACCTTTGCATCAAAGCCATGGCACTGCACCAGCGCTAATGTTGGCAACAGCAAGCCCACGATGTTGCATAGCCAAAGCCCTTCTATGTTTTTCAGCCCTGGCTTAGCTTAGCAGTAACACCTGCCTCTATGATCGCCAAGCATCTTGCTGATACCCTGCCTCACCGACTGAGCAACAGCATGAGCCATTTACAGCGATGATCGCGTATGCAAGGTAAAGTCGCCGTCTAGTGACGACACACCAATGAGGGAGGCACACCATATTGACGTTTAAAGGCTTTGCAGAAATGCGCCTGATCGTAATACCCCACGGCATGCGCGACCTCGACCGGGCTTAAACCGGCTTGCAGGTGCTTCATGCCCTGCTCTAAGCGCAGCTGACTAAACCAGGCGTAAGGGGTTAAGCCTGTGGCGGCCTTAAAATGGCGCTGCAGCTGCGTGGGGGTTAAATCACACAACGCTGCCAGCGACTGTAGACGCACCGGCTGATCAAGATGCGCCAGCAAATAGGCTTTTAATTCCGCCATATTTTGCTTGCCCAGTTTGTTGGGCGACAACGAGGCCTGAGCAGCATAGCGCTCGAACAGCAAATGAAACCCCTCCAGCGGCAAGCAATCCTGCGCCAACTGACTTAACTGTGATTGGCGCAGCAGCCGATGCAACTGGCGTAAAAACGCAAACACGTTTGCGTCTTTGACGACCAACTGATTGAAATGGATCAAACCTGAGGGGTCTGACACATCGGCAAGCTGAGCCAGCCAGTGCGGCTCCATGGCAAACACATTGACCTGATACCCCTGCTCCAGCTGAGCCTCGCCATCATGCAGTTCATCCGGTGGCATCAATACCAGCTCGCCCGCCCCTGCGGTATAGCTTTGGCCACGGTAGCGAAAACGCTGGACACCTGCGGTGATCAGACCGATGTGAAAATCGAGATGATAGTGGCGCTGAAACGCAAACGCCTGATAACTGGCATCAATCAGACTGATATCAGGCTGGGGACGGTAATAACGAATATGATCCATAGGCACAACATCGCATTGGGTTCTAGTGTCGTCTCTTGCCAATGGGGCCACCCTTGGCTGCAAGACACGCCTAGCCAGAAACCTGGCACACTGAAAGCATGCCAACTTCTGACTCAGGCCACTAATAGGCTACCGTCCGTGCGCCCGGCCGTCTTGTAAAAAAAAGCCGTCTTACAAAAGAATCAGCCTACAAAACAGTGGAGGCTTATACGACGGCCATAGACGGCAATGCAAAGGAAACAAAATATTCATCTTGCTCCGTGACTTCATACCCCAAGGATTGATACAGCCGAACAGCCCTGTGGTTGCACTGAAAGCACGACAGCGTCACTGCACGCTGCTCTTCAGCCGCGAGGCGCTGCACCGCAATCATGGTTTTTTTACCCAAGCCCTGACCACAGTGGTCTTCAGCTAAGACGATCAGATGCAAGTGCAAGGCCTGATCATAGGGTTTAAAACACACCAACCCCACTTTCGCCTCGCCTTCGTACACCCAATGAAACCACTCGGGCTGATACTCATCCGCAATGCGCTGACGTTGAAAATCATCGTCCCAACCAAATACAGCATCGACATACGGGAATAAACCCTGCTTGATGAGCTGGAACACTTCTTCACAGTTGGGGTCTTTGATAGGGTGAAATTCGATGGTCATGGTTTCTCTATTATTGTGGTAGCGGGGCAGGATCAGGGTGATGCTGCCTTTGCTTGTTAAATGTTTTTCCCAAGTACGTACTCTGCAATTTGAAACGCTGCATACCTTGCCTGGCCTTCTTTGGGGTAGTCGTTTGGCACTACCTCTATTTCTTGAACTTGCAGATTACCGCCATACTTAACGTTGGCTTCTTGCACGCCCTCTAGTATTTCTGTTTTGTGACGTTCTAAGTCAAATTGAACTTGAGCATTATCTTGGCTTAAGCCAAGGCGCTTTACTAGAAGCACTCCATTTTCTGGAGTTACTCCAAATTTGATAGAAACCAAAACACAACCAGGCCCTGTGACGTGCTGTCTTCGATAATATGTACTTTCGTGAATGCTCATAGACATTTAACGCCTTGCTCAGCTGCCGCCGGAATGGAGCTGCTTTGTGCTAGCGTAGCGTACAGCACAAAGCGAGCGGAGTGTAGGTAGTCGGATGAAGCAAATTGTTAAGCAATTTTGTACCCAGTTACCACCTTATTCAAAAAATCAACAAAGTTATCAGCAAACAATGATGGACTGTAGTAGTGGCTTACGTATATTTCTCCATCAATAGATATGAATAAGTCCATCCCTAAGTATTCCTCCCAGAACCCAAATCGAGAGCACCTTTTTCCGATAATCTTCTGAATTTCAGAAGCCTCTTCAAAATCCTCTGTCTCCATAAAATCTGGATCTTCTAGCCATTTTTCATCAAGTCTATTTGAATAATTGAAGGTCTCTGCCCGCAAATCCTTTCCCAAGTCTGACTCATCTAAATCAAAGTAGATACATTCGGGGCCTGACTTACCAATGAACTCAATCTTTAAGTGGGCAAAACTTCCTGCTAGCGTTTTGAAATCATCAAACAAATCCTTTTCTTGGGTAAAAACCAATTTATCCCATACATCCCTATCTTTTTTCCAGCCGGAGCCTTGCAATGCATTTACTACGGGACTGGTAAAATTCTCGATGTTCATATAATTCTTAACGCCCAAAGCAGCGGCGAGCTTTAGCAAATCCAGCCCATGCGATTTTTGCATGGGCGATGCTGCCTTTATTTATTAAGCATTTAGACATAGTAAGATAGCGCGATTATAGGCTGCGCCCCTCGTTCTGTGAGTCGGTAATTGATAAATGCGGAACATTCTACAAGTGCATTGAATATTTCCGGGCTATTCTCTTTCATATTTTTTGCATTATCGATATGAATACTGATCGATTCATCCCTGTCACTCATACAATCATTCCACGCATCCATATTCCTCCCGTAATACCCGGGAAAATCAAATGCTTCACTAAAGAAGTCATGGAATGAATCCCACGTGTTTATGTCATCTGCATTTATTGTATATATCTTCATACGTAATGATGCTTAACAGTTTAATAGTGTGCGTGCCTGTTTTTCCAGCTAGAACCATTCGAGGTATCTCTTCCAAGCCATTGATTTGCAGCTGGATATCTTCCTTTCTTCCGCATTTCCTCCTGGAAAAACGTGCTTGCCTACTATCCACGCCTCTAAGTTCTCGCGTTTAAAAGCCGGCTCAGTGATTTATCTGTCACTTAAGCTACCACCCTGCAGAAATACAGGCAAGCCGGTTGGTAAAACATGCCATTATTTGTCGCTTATGAATACAAATGCGAACATAAACGAGACATTCAGTCTCTGTTCTAAACACAGTCTTGCGCCCAGGTTTTCCGCGCCTCAGCAGGCCGCCTGAGTTGGCAATGGCTGTGCCCGCAGGGGCTGCCCGGACGGCAGCACCAGCCAACACCCTGCCGGGATGCAGGCTGTTGGCGTTGCGGCGACCACAGCATTGGCAAATCAGGGATAACGGCCTGTGCAGCGCAAAGCAGGGAGCTCGCCCGCCCGGCGTGAGGGATAAGATCCCTCAAGGAGGGCATAGGATTTGGCGGAAAAGAAAACGTAGATACCGCATAAACCAGACATCCAACCTCTGCTCTAGGCGCGGTCTTGCGCCAAGGTTTTCCGCGCCTTAGCAGGCCGCCTGAATTGGCAATGGCTGTGCCCGCAGGGGCTGCCCGGATGGCAGCACCAGCCAACATCCTGCCGGGATGCAGGCTGTTGGCGTTGCGGCGACCACAGCATTGGCAACGAGGGAAATACGGCCTGCGCAGCGCAAAGCAGGGAGCTCGCCCGCCCGGCGTGAGGGATAAGATCCCTCAAGGAGGGCATAGGGATTAGCCAGATTTATAAACGTACGTAGAGTATCGAAAAGGTTCGAAGCTCTCAGAAGAAACCTGCACTGCTAGATTAAAAACGCTGTAGCCGAGACGCTCGGGAGGAATGTCCTGACGGCGTCCTGCCGTCAGCCCTACGGGCGCTCACGCGGACTCAATGGCTCCCGGCCATTGACCGAACCTAGAGAGGTGCGAATCTCCGTCGCGCTACAACAGCTTACGGAAATAAAAAATTAGTTTTGGAACTCGATTGCTTCGGACGAAGCAGTAAGAAGATGGCGCGCTCGGGAGGATTCGAACCTCCGACCGCCTGGTTCGTAGCCAGGTACTCTATCCAGCTGAGCTACGAGCGCGCATCAGATTGTCACGATAGCAAATCTCAAAAAGAGAAGTGGCGCGCTCGGGAGGATTCGAACCTCCGACCGCCTGGTTCGTAGCCAGGTACTCTATCCAGCTGAGCTACGAGCGCGCATCATCGTGGGGCGCGTATTATAGGGTGGTTAACAAGCCTGTCAACTGCCTATTTACGCTCTTTCCCGAAAAGCAGAGGGAAAGAAAAGTGGCGGAGAGAGAGGGATTCGAACCCTCGATAGGGTATAAACCTATACGCCCTTAGCAGGGGCGCGCCTTCAGCCACTCGGCCATCTCTCCAAGACACGGCGCGCATAGTACCATGTTTTGAGATTTTGCCAAGGGAAAACTTTAAAAAAATTAAGCGCTTAGGGGCAATCGGGGTAACAAAACGGGCCATGACGGGCCTCGCGAGGGAGGAGCAAGCCCAGGCGGCAACTGACAACAACGCGCGCCCAGGCTCAGAGACAGGAATCAGTAATTGCCGCTTGGCTCGTCACCTTCCTTTTCACGCTGGATGCGCTGATAAATCTCTTCGCGGTGTACCGCCACTTCTTTTGGTGCATTGACACCAATGCGAACCTGGTTTCCTTTAACGCCCAGTACGGTAACAGTGACGTCGTCACCGACCATGAGAGTTTCGCCGACGCGACGGGTCAAAATAAGCATATGTCTACTCCTGACATGTATGTGTGTTTCTAGGGTGCTGTTTGCTTCGTACCGCTCTCAGTGTGCTCAGCTTCAGTATTGACCAGCATGGCCAGTTTGACAGCAGATCCTCAAGCAAACTGAGAACGTTTGGTTATTAAAGCCCGGCAAAAACCAACCAGGCCCTAATAAGGTTCGGATCAGGCGGTTTCTTCTTCTGCGTCCAGGCCAAAGGCCGAGTGCAGCGCTCGCACCGCCAGCTCCAAGTACTTTTCTGCGATAACCACGGAGATTTTGATCTCAGACGTGGTGATGGCCAGAATATTGATGTTTTCATCGGCCAGGGTTTTGAACATCTTGCTGGCCACTCCGGCATGGGAGCGCATGCCCACGCCCACCATAGACACTTTGCAGATGTCATCGGTTCCCGTTACTTCACGTGCATCCAGCTCATTGGCGGTGCTGCGCAAAATGTCGAGGGCGTTTTGATAATCGTTACGGTGAACGGTAAAGGTGAAATCCGTGGTGCCATCGGCCGATACGTTTTGAATAATCATATCGACTTCGATGTTGGCATCGCTGATGGGCACCAGAATTTTTGATGCCACACCGGGTATATCCGGCACGCCTTTGATAGTGACTTTGGCTTCGTCACGGTTAAATGCAATACCAGAGATAACGGGATTTTCCACGGAGTTATCCTCTTCCATCGTAATCAGGGTGCCGTTTCCGTCTTTAAAACTCGACAGAACACGGAGCGGAACTTTGTATTTGCCAGCAAATTCCACCGAGCGAATTTGCAGCACTTTGGAGCCTAGGCTGGCCATTTCCAGCATTTCTTCAAAGGTGACTTTTTCCATGCGCCGGGCGGCAGGCACCACGCGCGGGTCGGTGGTGTAAACGCCGTCGACGTCGGTATAAATCTGGCATTCATCTGCGCCTAGGGCAGCCGCCAGGGCTACGCCCGTGGTGTCAGAGCCGCCACGACCTAGCGTGGTGATATTGCTATCACCATCCAGGCCCTGAAAGCCAGCCACCACCACCACGCCGCCGGCATCAAGCTGGGCACGCATGGCGCTGGTGTCGATGTCTTCAATACGGGCTTTCATATACGAGCTGTTGGTTTTAATGCCCGCTTGCCAGCCGGTAAATGAGCGCGCATTAACACCGCGTTTTTGCAGCGCCATCGACAGCAAAGCAATGGTGACTTGCTCGCCGGTCGACACCAACACGTCCATTTCGCGTGGCGTAGGATGCTCGCTAATATCATTGGCCAAACCAATTAAGCGGTTGGTCTCGCCACTCATGGCGGAAACGGCCACCACGATTTGATGCCCTTGCTGGTGAAACGATTTTACCTTGTCGGCTACGTGTTCAATGCGCTCAATACTGCCCACTGACGTGCCGCCGAATTTTTGTACGTATAGCGCCATACTGCTGCCATGCTAATCGACGGTGAAAAAAGGTCGCTAATTAAACAACAAATGGGCTTAGCAAGGAAGGAGAGCCAAGCAATTGATAGCCTGACTCTATAGAAAACCGACAGCCGGCGAACCGGCTGTCATTGGGCGTTAGAAAGTCTCGTTCGCCCACTGCTCGAAGGCCGCCAACGCATCGGCAATGCCGTCTGGCTTTTGACCACCGGCTTGAGCCATTTCTGGCTTGCCGCCACCGCGACCGTCCACCAATGGCGCGCAGGCTTTAACCGCATCGCCGGCTTTGCCTTTGCCAATCAGGTCTTTGGTAACGCCCGCCAGCAAGGTGACTTTGCCGTCGTTATTGGCCGCCAACAAAATCGCCGCACTGCCCAGCTTGTTTTTCAGCTGGTCCATGGTGTTGCGCAAGGCCGGCACATCGGCACCGTCCATTTGTGCTGCCAGCACTTTTACGCCGTTCACGTCTTTGGCTTGGCCGGCCAAATCAGAACCGGCGCTGGAGGCCAGTTTGGCTTTCATCGCTTCCAGCTCTTTTTCCAGCTGACGGCTGCGCGCTACCAGCTGGTTAACCTTGTCGGCGGCGCTGTCGCGCGTGCCTTTAAGCTTGCCAGCGATGTCGTTTAATGCCGCTTCTTCGCTGGCAATAAAGTCGAGGGCGTATTGGCCCACCACGGCTTCAATACGGCGAATGCCAGCGGCAATGCCGCTTTCAGCGCTGATTTTTAACACACCGATGTCACCTGTGCGCTTAGCGTGAGTGCCGCCGCACAGCTCGACGGAGAAGCTGTCTTCACCCATCGACAAGACGCGCACTTCGTCGTCGTATTTTTCACCAAACAAGGCCATGGCACCGGAGGCCATGGCGTCGTCGATGTTCATCAAGCGTGTGCTGACTTCGGTATTGGCGCGGATTTGCGCGTTAACCAAATTTTCGATCTGGCGCAGCTCATCGTTGCTGACGGCCTCCAGGTGCGAAAAGTCAAAACGCAGCTTGTCGTAGGTCACCAACGAGCCTTTTTGTGCCACGTGCTCACCCAAGACGTTGCGCAAAGCCGCGTGCAATAAGTGCGTTGCAGAGTGATGCAGGGCCGTGGTTTGGCGTTTTTCACCGTCGACACACGCGGTCAACGCATCGCCCAGCTTAACGCTGCCTTCTACCAATACACCCTGATGCAGATGGTTTTTGCCATCTTTGCGGGTGTCTTTGACTTGGAACACCACGCCATCGGCTTTGAGGAAGCCCGTATCGCCGGCCTGGCCGCCGCTTTCGGCGTAAAACGCGGTTTCATCCAACACCAAAATGGCTTCATCGCCCGCGTTTAGGCTGTCGACGGCAGCGCCGTCTTTAAACAGCGCTTTGACCTGGCCTTGGTTTTCCAGCTGGCTGTAACCGAGGAATTGGGTTTCGCCGTCGATGTTCAGGCCTTTGCTCACCACCGCACCAAAGTTGCTGGCACCGCGCGCGGTTTCGCGCTGCTTTTCCATAGCGGCATTAAAGCCGTCTTCATCGACTTTCAGTTCTTTTTCACGCGCCACGTCGGCGGTCAAATCAAACGGGAAGCCAAAGGTGTCGTACAGCTTAAAGACGGTATCGCCTGGAATGGTATCGCCATCCAGCTCAGCAATGGCCTCATTCAAAATGGCCATGCCTTTATCCAGAGTTTTGGCAAACTGCTCTTCTTCAAGACGCAATACTTTTTGCACATGCTCCTGCAAGTTGGCCAGCTCTGGGTAGGCGTCGCCCATTTGCGCAACCAGCGCCGGGTACAGCTTGTGGAAAAAGCCCAGTGGCGCGCCCAGCATATGGCCGTGACGAATGGCGCGGCGAATAATGCGGCGCAGCACATAGCCACGGCCTTCATTGGAGGGCAATACGCCATCAATGATCAAAAAGCTGGTAGAGCGAATATGGTCGGCAATCACCCGCAGGGATTTGTTTTCTGTGTCTTTACAGCCGGTCAGCTCACCTGCAGCCGTTAACAGCGCCTGAAACATATCGATTTCATAGTTGCTGTGCACGCCCTGCATGATGGCGGCGATGCGCTCCAGGCCCATGCCGGTATCCACCGAAGGCTTGGGCAGCGGCTTCATCTCGCCATCGGCCTGACGGTCGAACTGCATGAAAACGATGTTCCAAATTTCAATAAAGCGATCGCCGTCTTCTTCTGGCGAGCCTGGAGGGCCACCCCAAATGTGTTCGCCATGGTCGTAGAAGATTTCGCTACAAGGGCCGCACGGGCCGGTATCGCCCATTTGCCAGAAATTATCTGAGGCGTAGCGGCTGCCTTTGTTATCGCCAATGCGAATAATTTTTTCTGCCGGCAGGCCGATTTTTTCATGCCACAGGCTGTAGGCTTCATCATCGTCGGCGTACACAGTCACCAGCAACTTTTCGACTGGCAGGTTAAGCCACTGCTCGGAGGTTAAACACTCCCAGGCAAACTTAATCGCGTCTTCTTTGAAGTAATCGCCAAAGCTGAAGTTACCCAGCATTTCAAAAAAGGTGTGGTGACGCGCGGTGTAACCGACGTTTTCCAAATCGTTGTGCTTACCGCCGGCACGCACACAGCGCTGTGAGCTGGTGGCGCGGGTGTAGTTGCGCTGATCTTCACCGAGAAATACGTCTTTGAACTGCACCATACCCGCATTGGTGAACAGCAAAGTCGGGTCATTTCCCGGAATCAGGGGGCTGGAGGCCACCACTTCATGCCCTTTGGAGGCAAAGAAGTCGAGGAACTTCTGACGTATCTCTGAGCTTTTCATATCGGTCGCGTTATCGTTGGTTAAAACAAGGGGCGCAGTATAACAGGCTGTTGGCAAACTATCTGCGTGCTGTTAACGCGCCCACTTCCAGCCTCCGACGCAGCGATACCCTTATGCAGAGATGGCAAGCAAAGATGGCATGCAGTAATGGCATAAAGAGCTGCCAGCATAGTCGCACCGCAGCAGCAGAAATGACTGGACGACCCGCCAGGACATAACTATATTGGAATACATGAATTCGATCGAGGAAATCGCTATGAATGTCGACCGCATTGTACTCGCCACTGCCGGCAGCTTTGTTGTTGTCAGCCTATTTCTGTCACACCTGCATAGCCCTTACTGGCTTTGGTTCACAGGCTTCGTTGGCCTGAACATGCTGCAAGCAGCGTTCACCGGGTTTTGCCCTCTGGCGATGATTTTGAAAAAGCTGGGCGTGCAGCCGGGCAATGCCTTTCAATAGCTGTGCGAGTTGGCTGACGTTGTGTTTTTTACTCTCAAGATGCCCAAGCCGAGCCATTGATCGGCTCTAGATTCAGGCTGCCATTCACTTCATGATGCGAGCTTTATGATGGAATAGCAGAAGGTATCTACGATGAAATTTCCAGGACGATCTTTCCTCCACAGCGCCATGGTCATGAGTGGCCTGCTGGCCAGCTCACTGGCATTGGCAGCCAGCCCAACGGCGGCTAATTGCTTTCTGGGAGAAGTTGAACCGGATATCAATCCCAAGCGGCCAGAAACCCGCATCAGCATTCATTGCGCTCATCCTGATCGCTGGGTCGTGGGCGCCACAGATATCCAACTGGATATTTGGGATGGCGATGAAAGTTTAATTGAAGCCGGTGAGCGTTATTTGAAGGAGGAAGGTGGCTTTCGCATGTCCAGCGATAAAAGCAACACCTTTTACACCTTGCCAGAGCATCGGATGATCAAACTGGGCATCAAAACTTCGGCATTGCCCAAAACCGGCGTGGCGCGCATTCATGGCACGGTAGATTTAATTGTTGAAAAAGACTGCATTGGTCAAAACGCCATCGAGCCCGTGATAGTAAAAGCCTTTCCTAGCCGGTTGAAACCCGGCAACGAATTGTCTGTGCCTGGTTATGAGCAAACAGCGCGTTTACGTGAGGCGGGCTATTATTCGAACCACAAAATGATGACATTTACGGGCGGCTTTAGCTTTATGGGGCTGGAGCAACCCAGCGACAACGTTGTAGAAACCTGGTCTTTTGGCACCCAGCGCTTTTACGTCGCCAAATCTAGCGGCCCTGCGGTAAAAATGAAGCTATGCCCGACAGAAACCGTACAAATTCCCATCAACATAGAAACCGTGCTCAGATAACCGCCTGCCAGAGCAGGCTGTGTGCACACATTCGAGGGGCGCACGCCCCTCTCATTTGTTAAACACGCTATTTATTGCTGGCTCAATCACACCTTCGCAGTCACCGTCTCGCCGATATACTCAGTGTTTTACCGCGAAGAGTGAGTCCCGTGTTGCGTCTATTCATTGGCTGGTGCCTGCTGCAATTAGCCACCCACGCGTTCAGCAATGAGCAGTGGCAGCCATACCCCAACTCCCTTGCTCATTTCGATTACTCCGGCCAGCGCCTGCAGCAATATTGGCCACAGCTAACCAAAGCCAGCCAACTGGAGTTTCCCGATCAGGCACAGCTGCAAGCATTATTGCAACGCTACCCCAAACTGCAGCAACGCATGCTCAAACAGGCACAACAAGCCAACGCTCACCCAGCACTAAAAGCCTTAGCGCAACAGCAATGGCAACCTCTAGCAACGGCCATGCAACAGGTATGGCGCCTGCACTTTAGCGGCCAGTTTCAAAAAGCCTATGAGCTGGGTTTGGAATTAGGGCCTGTGGGCAATATTCCGGCGCTGTATTCACGCCTAATGTATTTAACACTGCTTGAAACCAATAAAAGCACCAAGTTGGAAGGCTTTCGCCAAGTCAGTGAGCAATCACGTCAGCTGTTGCCTCTGGCACCCGAGCACAGGTTTGCCCGCTTTGGCCTGGCGTATGCGCAAGCACGCACGCTGGAGCTGTTAAGCACCAGTGCCGCAGCCTCTTCTGGCCTATTGGATGACACCCGCGAGCGGCTGCTGCAATTGCAACAGGAAGCGCCCGCATCGCCGCTCTACCCCGCCACGTTGGGCGGCCTACACGCCGGTGTGGTGGAGCGTGTTGGCTCTTTTGTGGGCCGCATCACCTATGGCTCAACCGACGCCCGCGCCATGGCCGCATTTGAACAAGCCTTGGCACTTGAAGCACACCTACCCGTGATTTATTACGAGTTCGCGCGCGGCCTGGCCCGGCTGGATGAAGACGAGCATCAAATACGCATTCAACAACTCTTGGCGCAATGCCAGCAGCTTGAAGTATTCAGCGCCGAAGAAGCACTGAACCTGCAAAACTGTCACACTATGGCCCAGCGGTTTAACTCTGTGGAGAACTGATTGTGTTAACTCTGCCGTTTGACGGTGCACTGGCAACGCCAGTGGTGATGATAGCCCTAGTAATAGCGGTGATTGTTTGGATGCTGCGCCTGGCCGTCGGCCCCTTTGGCCACGTGACTTTATTACCCTGGCACCAAGCCTATATGCGCAGGCCCACCTGGCTGCGATTGACCTTACAAGGTATAGCCTTGGCCATTATGCTGCTGGCAGTGGCCAGCCTGATGGGGCTGGTGCAGTTTCAATAATCGAGCACAGGAACCTGCCATGACAACCAATGCCCAGCCTGACGCCAATACTCCATCTGAAACTATCAGTGAACAGCAGGCTCCCAGCGCAAGCATTCAGCAACTGGGTCGACATGGCCGGCAACTAGAAACCCGCTGCTATGGCGACGCCGATGCACCGCTGGTGATTTTGTTGCATGGTTTTCCCGAATGCTGGGCTACTTGGCGAGCGCAAATAGAGCCGCTGCTAAGCGCCGGCTATCGCGTGCTGGTGCCCAATATGTTGGGCTATGGCCACTCAGATAAACCCAAACGCATTGCCGACTACCGCATGGATATGATTTGCGACGATGTGCGTGCCGTCATTCGAGATGCAGGTGCCAGCCGCTGTCACCTGGTCGGTCATGACTGGGGGGGCGCCATTGCCTGGTGGTTTGGCATTCATTGCAGTGAAGAGTTATTGAGCTTAACCATTTTAAATGCCCCGCACCCAAGAGCGTTTTTATCGCAGCTGCGCAGCTCGCCCAAACAACTTTTAAAGAGCTGGTATATTTTCTTTTTTCAACTGCCTTGGCTACCCGAGTGGGCAATTCGCTTAGGCAACTACCGCATGCTCGCCAATGCCATTAAAAACACCAGCACCCCAGGCGCTTACCAGCCGCAAGACTGGCAGCAACTGCACGAACACTGGCGCATCCCCGGTGCACTCACCGCCAGCTTAAATTATTACCGCGCCATGCTGCGCCATCGACCTAAAATCTCCGGCAAAGCCATGGTAAGCGCGCCCACACAGATCTTATGGGGCGAAAAAGATTTAGCGTTAACACTCTCTATGGCAAAAAACAGCCAACAGCGCACGGATAATGGCCGCTTAATTACCTACCCGGACGCCACCCATTGGCTGGCCCATGACAAACCCGATGAAATCAGCGAGCGCTTATTGGAGTGGTTAAGTCTGCATAATTAATTGAGGCCGAAGGGCTAGAGAAGGCCGGTGGCCGGCGATAATATCGGCTTCCACTTGCTCAACGCCTTCTTGTAACTGCTGGCGTTGGCGTTCGATGGTTTTTCGCATTTCGCTACGAATGACATAGCCCATTTCATCGCTGGTCTCACGATCAAAGCTCGACTCTGGCTCAGTTAAGATGCCGTTATTGGTGCCCGCCTGATAAATCTCATACGCTTTACGCCTTGTAATGCCGTTATTATAAAAATTAATTACATTATCGACATGAGGATAGATGGCTGTGCCTGCGGTAGCGCTGTCCCGTTCCAATACCTTTTCAGCGATGGCTAGGGCCAGACCGTCGTATTCGGAGCTGCCAGGGCCGGTATAGGAGTTGGAGGATGGGAGTTCGTCAATGACTATATTTTCGTCACGCAAAAACTCTGCGGCTCGAAGCTCCCTAGTAACTCTATCAACCGACTTTGAGTCAGCATATATCGTTGGCAAATAATAGACTTTAGTTGATGAAGCACCATTACCAACCTCGCCATCCACAATAGGGCAGAAGGTTTCTGCAGAAACGATGGGGACGAATATGCTTAGAATAACTGTGACAATGACTTTAAGGCTTGGCATATTTCTCACACTCATCTTTGGGGACTATAACTGCTCTTCTTGATTGTGCTGAATGCCAGCGAAGATACTCTGAATGTGCTTTTTTCTATCATCCGTGTTGACAACAAATGCACGCACACTTACTAGATTGTAGTGGTCAACTAATACCGGACACCCGTCCTAAACTGCTATTCCGCCCTAATCCCATGCCCTCCTTGAGGTACCTTATCCCTCACGCCGGGCACAGCCATTGCCAATTCAGGCGGCCGGCTAAGGCGCCAAAAACTAGGCGCAAAACCGAAGAGGCAGGTACAAAGCCTAGAATGGGGGTCTCCTTTGTGCAGATTTAAAATTCATATTGATCGCATTCCTCTTTTGAAGCCAAAACAGCCCTAAGCCTGTTTTTTCCCAACCAAACATCGGCATGACTACTGGCCTTTTTTCTTTCCGGGGTATTGACAACCAAGGCTTCTATCGCTGCAGCATAGTCGCCACGTGCATACCCTTTTATTCCCGAATACAACCTGAAACAGGAAGTCAAAATCATATATTCGCGAGCATGGCGTGCTTGTTTTTGCATATCCTCTTCATTAGCGGAATTTAAAAGAGCTTGATATTTATAGGCACTCCAATAGCTGGCTCGAAACAGCTGGTGATTCTCACCATACAGCTCATATAAACCATGTTCTACTTCATCACGGACGCCGTCACCATCGGTATCAATGCCTTCAATGGTTTTTTGGGCGGCAAAAAACTTGGGCTTAGGCGGCAGTTTTTGCGCGTCGATTTCTTTAATGGTCAGGGTATGGCGGCTGGTATCGCTGGCGACTAATTCTACTGGGGTGTCTTCTACCACATCTTGGCTGTGCAGCGTTATCTGGCCTTGCTCGTTTTTAACCAGCTCGAGTGGCGCATCGTCAGTGTCGACGATCCAGCTCACCGGGCGATGGTTAATATGGGTAGGCAATAGCAGTTGGCTGCGCTCATCCATAGTGGCGGGCAGCAGGCTAGTTTGCACTGTGTGGCCGGCTGTATTCTCAAGCGCCAGTTCCACAGTGTCCAATGAGCCATTGTCACCGTAGGCGACCAACACGGTACAAAGCGCGGCCAAGGTCAGCCAGTGAATGTTACGAGTGTTCATCATGATGTCCTGAATGCTCGGCCCAGCATCCTCAACTTATTTTCCCTCTGGGCCTTGGGTACGAATAGGATAATTGAGCCTTAGGTGATCGTCTGCCAACGGCGGCAATTGCGACCAGTCTTGACGTTCCACCAGCCACTGGGGAATATAGCGGTTTTCGACGGTCACGCGATAACCCAAGCGGTCGTAGGCCAAGGCTGCTAGGCCCATTAGGGACAGCGAGAGAGCGTCTCGTGGAACTGCAGTTTCAGCGTGTTTTGTGTGAAAAGCCTGACGCAGTAACAGAGCGTTTTCGATGGCTTGATTAAAACGCTGCTCACCTTCGTCAAACACGACGGTGGCGATGGCATCCAGTTGCGGTGTGATGCAGTGATACACATATTCTTCAAAATGCCCACCGGCTTCGATCGTCGTTGGGCTGTACATTGCCATCAGCAATGCATCACGAGCATCGCTTTCACATAGCAGGCTCTGGTAGACCAAGGCCAAATCGGTATAAACCGTATGTTTATCGCCACAACTGGCGTTAGTTTGCTCTACGTCCACTTTGGCTAACTGTGACAGCGAGTTTTTATCGCGCATCACCCAGCTGCATTGCACGGCAGTCATCCAGTGATTGGGCCCTGGTAACTGACCACGATCACTAACATACACACGGTGCGCAGTATCATCTAAAACAAAGTCGATGGTCTCGCCAATATGCTGCGGATACAGTGCATAACCAACAGAGAACTGCTGCAAGCGGCGCATCAAATAATACGACGTTGAGCTTTCAGGTTTCATATAAGCTTCGCACGCTAAAGCAAATTCGTATGAATCTGCTTCCATTTTTGCTAGCCCACTAAACAATGGCAACCTTCTCTTGTAGCGCTCTACCATCCAATCAATAGCACTGCCTTTGGAGGTAACAGACTTCTCGTAACCTTCTTCTGTTATATCGCCATGAATCATTGTAATTTCTCCGGTTATAAGTCGAACTCAGAGACAACGTAATTGTTGCTTAGACTACCATCTGGGTTAAGCGGCTGACGAACTGACATATAACGCAACTGATCGGCATCTTGAAGCAGCATCAGCTCTTTCACAACCTCATGGTCCGTCCCCAGCTTCGCCCGATAGTTAGCAATAATATCATCCATATATTCTTTAGTGCCTTGCTGGGCACGCTTACCACTCAGGCTATCGTCATACTTTATCTGACGTGAACCGAGGCGGCTATTGCACCCTTTAGCCTCGACAATCACTAAGTTGCCATCGTCATCCCAAAAGACCATGTCAAATTCGCCTTGCTTGCCATTGCCCATTTGCTTATTGGCCTAATCCAACTCTTCAAAGCGATCATAGCCCTCTCTGTTAAAGTGCTTGTCTGCTACGTGCTCGCTGATCTGCTCCGACTCAGAAGTACGCGATTGATAAATGTGGCTGTTTTCTCAGAGCAAAAAAGGCGTGCATAGCACGCCTCTATTTATTGCTGCGCTTGTGTGACTTCATCCCAGCGCTGCATGTTATTCACATACAGGCTAACGTCTTCGACATCCGTACAACCGCGCTCTTTGACAAAGTCGGTCAGCATCTGGGTGTATTTTTCACGCTGATCGGCCGGCTTGCTCTTATCGCCGAAATAATGCGGGAAGTTTTCCAGATCGTCTTTGCTTAGTTCACCTGACATACTGGCTGACATCGACACGGCAAAAATACCCATGCGCAAACAGCTAACGCGATCGCCCACTTTGGCCCAGTCATCGGCATTTTTAAAACCCGTCGCTTGGCGCATGGGTCTTTCCGCTTCGGCGATATAGCTATCGCCGTAGTCTACGTCGCGCAGTAGTTTTAGCTTGGTGGCATGATCGTTAAAGTCAAACGCCGCTTTTTGCAGCGCTTTTTTGGTCTCGGGTGTCTCTTTAACAAACTCTTTAAATAAAGAATCCATCATCGGGGCCACCATATGGTATTCCAGCATTTGCTTTTCCGTCAGCGGCTCGGCGATGGCGAATGATGAACTCAACATAAGGCCCAGCACTACTAATTTTTGACGCATATTTTCCTTCCTATTTTTTCAAATTTCGTGTGACATGGCGATTCAAGATACGAGATAGCAAGCGAAGTGCTTTGCAAAAGACATCCTTATCTTTCCCCTACATTTTCATGCAGCCAGCAATCACGCAGGCGGCTTCCTAAGTTAACCACCATGGCGTTTATCAAGTCATGCATTGTCTGATAGCGGCGGCTGTAATTCTGTAGGAAATCTCTCACAACGGCGCGCTACGGCTTACTCAACATCGCTTCTGTGACCATATCCACACGCTTTTGTCTGTCATTCTGCACAGCACTGTCTCACTTAGTGCACTTAAGTACATTGAGCGTATAATTCGCTGGCAAGGCATTTCAGGCCAGGCAGTTGATCATTCAAGCAGCGGGCTGGCCTGAAATTCCTTCATTTGAGAGTACTTATCATGCAACGCATCGTGATCGTCGGAGGTGGCGCCGGGGGACTGGAGCTGGCAACCCAACTGGGACGCAGTTTGGGTAAGAAAGGCAAAGCCATTATTGAGTTAATTGATAGCAACCCCACGCACTTGTGGAAGCCTTTGCTGCACGAGGTGGCTACCGGGGCGCTGGATTCGGGCATTGATGAGCTGAATTATCGGGCTCACGGCAAACGCCACGGTTTTCAATTTCAGATCGGTCGCATGCATGGCCTGGACCGTGACAATCGCCAAATTGTGCTGGCGCCCATGCTCGACGATCAGGGTCAGGAGGTGCTGGCCGAACGCCGCGTCAACTACGACACCCTGGTGCTGGCCATCGGCAGCGTGACCAACGACTTTGGCACCCAAGGCGCCGGAGAGCACTGTATTTTCCTCGATAGCCGCGATCAGGCCGAGCGCTTTCATCGCACGTTGCTTAATGAGTTCCTGCGCACCAATGCAGCCAGTGAAAACAGCGATGAAGCCCGCACCTTGGATATCGCCATTGTTGGTGCCGGCGCCACCGGCGTTGAGCTATCTGCCGAGCTTTATAACACCGCCGAGGTGTTGGCCAGCTATGGCTTAAAGCACATGACGCCAGAGCATTTAAAGGTCACTTTAATTGAGGCCGGTGAGCGCATATTACCGGCTCTGCCGCCACGTATTTCCGCTGCAGCCAAACGTGAGCTAGAAAAGCTCGGCGTTACGGTGCAAACCGGCACCATGATCACCGCCGTTGATGAAAACGGTTTTACCACCAAAGACGACAGCCATATTCCAGCACGATTAAAAGTATGGGCCGCCGGGGTACGTGCCCCTAGATTTTTGGCCAACTTAGGCTTAGAAACCAACCGCGTTAATCAATTGAAGGTCAATGCCAGCTTGCAAACGGAGGATGAGAACATCTTCGCGTTAGGTGACTGCGCCTGTTTAATCCAAGCCGATGGTACCCCAGTACCGCCGCGTGCACAGGCTGCTCACCAGCAAGCCTCGCATTTAATTAAAGTATTAAAAGCCCGCAGCGAAGGCCAACCGCTGCCAGAGTTTGTGTATCGGGACAAAGGCTCATTAGTGTCGCTTAGCCGCTACAGCACGGTCGGCAGCTTGATGGGGAATTTAACTCGGGGCTCTATGATGATCGAAGGCCGCATTGCCCGACTGGTGTATGTGTCCTTGTACCGTTTACACCAGATTGCCCTGCACGGTTATTTTCACACTCTGCTGCTATCGCTGGTGGGGCGCATTAACCGTGTGATTCGCCCGCGCCTAAAACTACACTAACCACTTCAGGGGCTGCGGCTTAATAGCCGTAGCCCCACTATATACAGCTCACATCAAAGCGCTGGCGATAATCGCCCGGTGTCATGCCCGTCCAGCGACGAAACGCTTTATAAAACGCACTGGGCTCGGTATAGCCGACGCGAAAAGAGACTTCATACAGCGTCAGACTTGGGTCTTTCATTAAGCGCAGGGCCAGTTGACGCCGCGCCTGGTCCAACAAGGTTTGATAGTTGGTCCCCAGCGCTTGCAGGCGACGCTGCAAATTACGCACATTGATATCAAGCTGCTGTGCCAGTTGCTCTTGATTCACTGGGCGCAAATGCAGTTGATCGGCAATGGCCTGTTGCAGGCGCTGATAAAATGCAATGTGCTCGCGCAGTTTGCCGTATTCCCGCCGAAAGGTGCGAATGCACGCGCTGTAGTTGGCAGCATCGCTATTGGGTAGCGTTTGCTGCAATACATCTGACGAGATTTGAACTCGGAAAAAACTGCCATCGCGCTGTTCTAGCTGCAGCGGCATCAATACTTGGTGCCACTGAGGTGGTCGCAGTAATTGAATGCTTTCTCCACTGCCCAAAGCACGCCGGCAGGCTTCGGCAATCCAGGCCAGGCACATTAGCTGTACCGTTTCCGGTGCTTCTTCGCCAGGCTGGATATGCAAACAGTCGCCGTCAGTTTTCCAGGTCAGCGCCAGACCAGGCACCAGCAAATGTGGCAGCGCCGCGGCTTGTGTTAGCCCCTGAGCCAAGCTGTCCGCCTGCTGCAGGCAACTGCCCAGCGGTAAATGCTGGCGCGCAAGATACATGGCGCTACTCACCATCACGCTGGGGTGATGGTGTGTTCCCATGGTCGCCAACACGTCGCATAGCGGCTCACTATTTAGCCAACGCGGCAACAGTTGCTCGGCATCCAGCTCAAGCATCTGCCACACCAATGATGAGTCGCATTGCAGCGCGTCCCAATGGGCCAGTAAGTGCCGCAGTATTAACGTATCCACCTGTGGCGATGGTTCCATAGCAATCCCTGACTCCCTATCTACCGACGACCAAGGCCGATGCAACCGTTAATGGCCACTTCGGCGGCACTGGCGGACTTTTTCCGACAGTGAACAAGCGTTAGTTATTTATGTCTAGGGATCATCTCTACCACTGTTAAGTCTGTCAATGGACTCAGGCGACAGACCGGGACACTAGTACAATTTGACACAAATGACAGCTTAGACATTTCATAAGTGTCTGATTTATAAGGCTTTTAAAATGAAGGCAGGCACAAGGATCGAAGCCGTTGATAGCAATCAATCGGCATCTGTGAGGGTGGCCTGTTCAATCGCGTGTTGAACTTGATCGGCCAAAAAACCGCGATAGCTCAAAAAGCGATAAAGCTTTTCGCGCCAGCGCGGATCACGCTGCAACGAAGCGTATTTTTTACTGGCGACTTCTACAGCTAATTCAAACCAGTCACAATCGCTGTCGTCCAGCACCTGAGTAATCAAATGATCGCTCAGCCCTTTTTGCCGCATATCCTGGCGCACACGCATTGGACCGTGACCACGACTGCAGCGGCTGCGAACAAACATCTCAGCAAAGCGCTGATCCGATTGCCAGCCACGCTCGGCTAGCTGATCCAGCACTTGTTGTAACAGTTCAGGTTGGGTGGTTCGGGGCTGAAGCTTACGCTCCAGCTCCTGGCGAGAGTGATCACGCCGGGCCAGTAACTCCACCGCGGCGCCATGCAGGCTAGCTACATCATCCAGATCAGAGTTCTGCTTCCGCATCCTTGCCGTCAGCTTTTTCTTCTTCAGGTTTCGGCAGATTCAATAGCTGCGCACGAATGTTGGTTTCTATTTCTTGTGCCATTTCTGGGTGTTCTTCCAGATACGCAGCGGCATTGGCTTTACCCTGGCCAATTTTATCGCCCTGATAGCTGTACCAAGCGCCAGACTTATCTACCAGGCCACACTTAACTCCCAGATCGATGACTTCGCCCATGTGATAAATGCCACGGCCATACATGATCTGGAACTCAGCTTGCGTGAACGGTGGTGAGACCTTGTTTTTCACCACTTTGACGCGCGTCTCGTTACCAATGACTTCGTCGCCCTGTTTCACGGAACCCGTGCGACGAATATCCAGACGTACCGAAGCGTAGAACTTCAACGCATTACCACCTGTGGTGGTTTCTGGGCTGCCAAACATCACACCAATTTTCATACGAATCTGGTTGATGAAGATCACCAGACAGTTAGCGTTTTTGACATTACCGGTGATTTTACGCAAAGCCTGTGACATCAAACGCGCCTGCAAGCCCACGTGGCTATCGCCCATTTCGCCTTCGATTTCTGCCTTAGGTGTCAGTGCAGCCACCGAGTCGACCACGATCACGTCTACCGCATTGGAGCGCACCAGGCTGTCGCAAATTTCTAACGCCTGTTCGCCGGTATCGGGTTGTGATACCAGCAGGCTGTCTAGGTCGATGCCCAATTTTTCAGCATACAGTGGGTCCAGTGCGTGCTCGGCATCAATGATGGCAACGGTCTTACCGGCTTTTTGTGCCTGCGCCATGGCCGACAAACACATGGTGGTTTTACCCGAGCTTTCAGGGCCATAGATTTCGACGATACGACCCATCGGCAAACCGCCAATGCCGAGTGCAATGTCCAGCCCCAACGATCCGGTTGAAATGGCCGGAATGGCTTCGCGCGGCTGCTCACCCATTTTCATGATGGCGCCTTTACCAAATTGGCGTTCGATTTGGCTAAGCGCCGCATCCAGCGCTTTTTGCTTATTTGCATCCATGGTGCTGTCCTTTAACTGAGACTGAAGAGGCCCATCGGCATCACTGTAAATTTGACCAGTATTTAATCACAGTGACGATTGAGCGCCAAGAGGTTATCGATAAAAAATCTGTATACATATACAGTAAAAAAACTTTACGACGCCAACCAGTGACACAGCCCTTGAATGGCCTCGGTTACCGCCTGCTCCCTGACGAAATCGCGGTCGCCTTGAAAGTGGCAGCACTGGGTTATTTGCGCCTCGTCCGTGCCCCAAGCAAACCAGACTGTACCGACGGGTTTATCAAGGCTACCGCCGCTTGGGCCGGCAATACCACTGATGGCGACAGCAACATCCCCTAGGCTGTTATTGACGGCGCCGCGTACCATGGCTCGCACGGTCTCTTCGCTAACCGCACCAAATTGCTCAATGGTCGCCACCGGCACATCCAAATAGCGAATTTTGGCTTCGTTGGAGTAAGTCACAAAGCCACACTCAAACCAAGAAGAGCTGCCGGGAATATCCGTTAACGCCGTCGCGACGCCACCGCCGGTGCAAGATTCTGCGGTGACCAGGCGCAATTCGCGACTGAGCAGCATTTCTGCCAGCGCTTGAATACTGTCTGATCGTGCTGCCATTTTGTATCCTCCTGCGATCACACTTACAATCCGCCGTTTTCGCCACCGATCATAGGCTAGTTGCAATGCAACTCAATGGTCAGTTTTCAAGCGCCAGATTACCACGAAAGGATCCGCGAGCGATGGCAAAAGCTCAGCACACCCCCATGATGCAGCAATACCTGCGCATCAAAGCCGACCACCCGGATACCCTGCTGTTTTACCGCATGGGCGACTTCTATGAGCTGTTTTATGACGATGCTAAAAAGTCAGCCCAGCTGTTGGACATTACGTTAACCGCCCGCGGACAAAGCGGTGGCGAACCCATTCCCATGGCTGGGGTGCCCTTTCATTCCGCCGAAAACTACATTGCCCGGCTGGTAAAAGCTGGAGTGTCGGTGGCCATTGCAGAGCAAATCGGCGATCCGGCCACCAGTAAAGGGCCGGTTGAGCGCAAAGTTGTGCGCGTGGTAACGCCAGGCACGTTAACCGACGAAGCCTTATTAGATGAGCGCCGAGACAACCTGCTAGTCGCACTGCACAGCCAGCAAAATCGCCACGGCCTGGCGGTGCTGGAGCTCAGTTCAGGGCGCTTTAATGTGCTCGAGGTCGATGGCGATGAGGCGCTGCTAGCAGAAATTGAACGTTTGCGTCCAGCCGAACTGCTGTACAACGAAAGCCTGAGCTATGGCGAGGCCGTCATCGATCGTCCGGGCAGTCGCAGCTTGCCACCTTGGCATTTTGAAGCCGATACCGCCCTGCGGCTATTAACCGAGCAACTTAAAACTCGAGACTTGCGTGGTTTTGGCTGTCACACCATGCACCAAGCCATCAGTGCCGCCGGTGCCTTGCTGCACTACGCCCGTGAAACCCAGCGCAATCAACTGCCTCATATTCGCTCCCTCAGTGTTGAGCAACCCGACGATGCGGTATTGATCGACCCCGCCTCGCGCCGCAACCTGGAAATCGATATTAATCAACAGGGGGATGGCCAACATACTCTGGCCTGGGTGATGGATCAGACCGCCACCGCCATGGGCAGTCGCTTACTGCGCCGCTGGCTTAATCGCCCTATTCGACAGCGTCAGACCTTGCTGCAGCGCCAGGATCTTATCCGCCAGATGATTAGCCAATACCACTGGCAGCCGCTGCACGACCATTTGAAACAAGTCGGTGATATCGAACGTATTTTATCGCGCGTCGCCTTAGCCTCTGCCCGCCCGCGCGACCTGGCTCGCCTGCGCGAAGCGTTAGCGCAACTGCCAGAGATTCGCGCTGTATTGCAGCAAATGGACACACCTCTGGCGCAATCACTGCACGAGCGCATCCAAGAGTTTCCAACCTGGGTAGAGCGTTTGCAGGCTGCCATCATCGACAATCCTCCCGTGGTCATTCGTGACGGCGGTGTCATTGCTAACGGCTACGATGCAGAGTTGGACGAGTTGCGCAGCCTGAGTGAAAATGCCGGCGATTACTTGGTCAAGCTGGAGCAAAGTGAGCGTGAACGCACGGGGTTGAGCACGTTAAAAGTCGGCTACAACCGTGTGCACGGTTACTACATAGAAATCAGCAAGTCCCAAGCAAGCGAGGCCCCGACCGAATACATCCGCCGCCAAACTTTAAAGAATGCCGAGCGCTTTATTACCCCAGAGCTCAAAACCTTTGAAGACAAAGCGCTGAGCGCCAAAAGCCGCGCACTAAGTCGCGAAAAAGCCCTCTACGAAGAGCTGATTACCGCCTTAGGGGAAGACCTATTAGCTCTGCAAATCAGCGCCAGCGCCTTGGCTGAGCTGGATGTGCTCAGCAACCTGGCGGAGCGCGGCGAAACCCTGCGGTTTAGCGCACCCGAGTTAAGCGATGACAGCGTTATCTCCATTCAAGGCGGTCGCCACCCGGTAGTAGAAAGCCTGATCACGGATCCGTTTGTCGCCAACGATACGCAACTCAGTGACGACGCGCGCATTCAAATCATTACCGGCCCTAACATGGGCGGTAAATCGACCTACATGCGTCAAGTGGCGCTGATTACTCTGCTGGCCCACATTGGCAGCTTTGTACCGGCAGACCAGTGCCGCATCGGTCCGGTGGATCGTATTTTTACCCGCATGGGCTCATCCGACGACGTCGCTGGCGGCCGCTCGACCTTTATGGTGGAAATGACCGAAACTGCCAACATTCTGCACAATGCCACCGAGCACAGCCTGGTTTTAATGGACGAAGTCGGCCGCGGCACCAGTACCTTTGATGGCTTATCTTTGGCTTGGGCCAGCGCCGCGCATTTGGCTGAGCAGGTCAAAGCCTACACATTGTTCGCTACGCACTACTTTGAAATGACGGCCTTGCCAGAGCACTACAACAACGCCATCAACTTACATTTAAAAGCCACCGAACATGACGATCGCATCGTCTTTTTGCACGCCGTCGAGCAAGGCCCTGCGTCGCAAAGTTATGGCCTGCAAGTGGCGCAGCTGGCCGGCGTTCCCGCTGCGGTGATAGAGCAAGCACGTCACAAATTGCAGTTACTGGAAGGCCAAGAAGGCACCGCCGTTGCGACCCATCAAGCCGTCGTGCCCCACTCAAGCAGTGATACGCACTCACCGCAGCAAAGTGACCTGTTTGCAGCTCTACCGTCTGCCGTTGAAGAAGCCGTGACCGAGCTCGATCCTGACAGCATGACACCAAGGCAAGCACTGGAAGCTCTGTACCAACTTAAGAGCCTGTTATAAGCAGGCTCGTTCTTAATACTAGGAACGATAACGCTATAACCCAAGTTTCTAGCGTAAAACTTGCCGAAGTGATTGTGGATACCTAGAATTGCGCAATCTTGCCGCCGCAGCACTGCTTGAGTGGCACAATAACAAGGCGTCAGTACACCAGACGTCCATAGACCGTTGATTAGGAGACTGAACGCATGGCGTTTGTGGTTACCGATAACTGTGTGAAGTGTAAATATACCGACTGCGTTGAGGTTTGCCCGGTCGATTGCTTTTATGAAGGGCCAAACTTTTTGGTCATTCATCCAGATGAGTGCATCGACTGCGCCTTGTGTGAACCAGAGTGCCCTGCCGAAGCCATCTATTCAGAAGACGAAGTTCCAGCAGGCCAAGAGCAGTACATTGAGCTCAACGCCGAACTGTCAGAAGAGTGGGCCGATAACAACATCACCGAGCAAAAAGATCCGCTGCCCGATGCCGCAGAGTGGGACGGTGTACCCGACAAACAAAAATACATTGAGCGTTGATCGAATTAACGTCCATAAAATAAGCCCTAAAAATTCGCGTTAATTTTTAACGCAATCAAAGTGGTTTTTAGGGTTTCCATAAAAAAGGCCGCACCAAAGTGCGGCCTTTTTTATGCTTAGGATTTATCGTTTACAGTTCGCTAAACAAGGTCGCAGCGTTCAAACCTTGCTTCTCCATTATTTCACGTAACCGGCGCAGTGCTTCGACTTGAATTTGACGCACACGCTCGCGAGTTAATCCAATTTCACGCCCGACTTCTTCTAACGTGCTGGTTTCAAAACCACGCAGACCAAAGCGCCGAGACAATACTTCACATTGTTTTTCAGGCAGCTCAGAAATCCACCGATCCAAATTACTGTGAATATCATGCTGCTGTAACTCATCGCTGGGGTCAGATACCCCTTCATCGGCGATGGTATCCAGAATTGATTTATCCGAGCTGGGACCAAGGGGCGTATCCACAGACGTTACGCGCTCGTTCAGTTTGAGCATGCGTTTAACATCATCCACGGGCTTTTCTAATAGCTCAGCAATTTCTTCTGCCGTCGGTTCGTGGTCCAGCTTCTGCGCCAACTCGCGTGCCGCACGCAAATAAACGTTCAGCTCTTTGACCACATGAATGGGTAAGCGAATGGTGCGCGTTTGGTTCATGATCGCGCGTTCAATCGTCTGACGAATCCACCAGGTCGCGTACGTGGAGAAGCGGAAACCACGTTCGGGATCAAATTTTTCCACCGCACGAATCAGACCGAGGTTACCCTCTTCAATCAGATCCAAAAGTGATAGACCGCGGTTGACGTAGCGTCGGGAAATTTTTACCACCAGGCGCAAGTTACTTTCGATCATACGCCGACGGCCCATGTCATCGCCTTTGCGCGCCAAGCGTGCGTAGTGCACCTCTTCTTCGGCGGACAGTAACGGCGAAAAGCCAATTTCGTTCAAATACAGCTGGGTGGCATCCAATGCTTTGTGCGAGGTGTCGGCGGCAAAGCGCTCTTCCTCTGCACTGCTGTCCGTGTCGGAGCTGTCGACCAGAATCAAAGATTCAACATCTTCGAACACTTCATCTTCGCGCAGTTCTCGTTGTTGTAATGCCATGATCATCCCGCCTTTTTTCTGCTTGCCCCAACCTTCCCCATCAGGTTATTGGGGGAGCCTTTTAAAATGCTGATCGCTCTTACCGGGGTGGCAAATACCTGAGCGGATCAACTGGCTTGCCGTTCTTACGGATTTCAAAGTGCAACCTAACACTGTCAGTCCCCGTAGAACCTATTTCGGCAATCTTTTGGCCAGCTTTAACAGACTGTTGCTCGCTCACCAAAATGCGGCTGGCGTGGGCATAAGCACTGAGGTAGGTGTCGTCGTGTTTGATAATCACCAGATTACCGTACCCTCTCAGCCCCTGGCCCGCGTAAACCACGGTGCCTGCCGCTGCTGCAAGAACAGAGTCCCCCAACGGCGCGGTGATATCAATCCCCTTATTGATCGGCTTCTGGGTCGAAAAACGGCGAACTAAACGACCGTTCAACGGCCATTGCCATTCTATTTGGCCGTTTTTGACAAGCTTTTCTGGCGTGGTATGACCGATATTTGGAGGAGAGGGTTTTTTGACAGGTATGTTCGTAACAGGCTTTGACGGTTTTCCGACATCGGACGTTGGTATGGTGGCCAATCTCACCGGCTTAGCTTTAAGGTCAATTTTTTGACCCGGGTAAATTGTATAGGGCGGAGCGATAGAGTTAGCGTTTGCTAACTCTCTAAAGTCGATGCCATGGCGCCAGGCAATTGAGTATAGAGTATCTCCCGCTTCTACAAGATGAAAACCCGGCGTTTTTTGCCGTTTACTGAACTTCTCTTCAACTGAGACAAACTCGCGGCTACCTGTACACCCTGTCGTTAAAGCGATCATTGTGACTAATGTGACAGCAAGCGGTGATTTCATCTTTCGACGCCAATGGTTGTTTTTTGACACTCTGAAGTGACGAAAATTTGGAACATCGGATTGTCCTACGATCCCAGCCACTAAAGAAATAACGAATACTATTTTAATTCCCAAAAACTCTTAAAAAGGTGCAACTTTTGCGTTGCATTGGCGTAACTTGCGATAAGTAACAAAAAATTACACCTTGACCTTGATCAACTAAGTGGTCTTGCTGGCATTTTTCTCAATATCTTCTACACCATTATCGGCCACTTTTTCCAACAGCCAGACCAACCCCCCCCCTGCCAGCATCAACACCAGACAGACGATAAAGGCCTTGGGTTCACTCAAATCCGGCCACTGATTGACCTGCAAAAACGGCACCTGCTCGCCTTTGCTGTTTATGCGTGTGCTGATGGTGTCTTTCCACGGCCAGATTTTCACCAGCGAGCCGAGCATAAAGCCGGTCAACAAGGCGAACATGCGTTGCTTGTGGTGATGCAACAACCAACTGAGTAACCGCGAAAACGCCACCAAGCCGACGGCAGCCCCCATGGCAAACAGCCCTAACACATCCAGCTGTAGCTGTTTGATCGCCGCTAAGATGGTGGGGTAAAGCCCCATCAGCAACAAAATGAAACTACCGGAAATGCCCGGCAAAATCATCGCACAAATGGCGATGGAGCCAGCTAATACCAGCATCCATGGTGTTGCTTCGACCTCGCTGGGCGTTGCCAGACTGATGACAGCGGCGACGATTCCCCCAAGCAACAAAAGACCGCAGGTATCCCAGCGCCAACGGCTGATTTCACGCCCAACGTGCACACTCGACCAGACAATCAGTCCAAAGAAGAAGGACCAGAGCAATTCAGGATGATGCAGCAACAAATAATGAAGTACGCGTGCCAAAGTCAGCAGTGCGGTCAAAATACCCGCACCAAGCACCAACAGAAACGTCCCATTGATGGCTTGCCAAGCTGCTTTAGGCCCTTGCTGTATCAGTGTTTGCAGTGCGGCTAAGTTGATGCCCTTGATGGAGTCCAACAGCTCGGTGTAAATGCCGGTAATAAAGGCCACTGTGCCACCCGAGACGCCCGGTACGACATCAGCTGCGCCCATTGCTAGGCCCTTCAAATACAGCCATAGGTGTTTCATGAACGGAGTCCGCGTGTTGAATAAGTCGCGCGGCAGTGTGCCTTATCGGTGCTGGTTTGCAAGGCGGGAAAGGTCAACCTAGCGCTAGCGCAGCAAGCCCGGTAGGAAGGGAACAAAGTTGACACTTTCCAGCGCCTGACGCTGAATGTTGTCGCCATCTCGCGTAATCAACATCAAGGTTTGCTGCTCGCCGCCCACTGGAATCACCATGCGACCACCATCGGCTAGCTGATCGAGCAGGGCTTGCGGTATAACTTCGGGTGCGGCGGCAGCGAGAATGCCATCAAACGGGCCGGCTTCCGGCCAACCCCAGCTGCCATCCGAGAGTTTTAAACTGATGTTACGCAATTGCAGCTGGCGCAAACGCTGCTGCGCACGTTTTTGTAATGGCGCGATGCGTTCAACACTGTATACCTTATCTACCAGGGGGCTGAGCACCGCCGTTTGATAGCCAGAGCCCGTACCAATTTCCAGCACTTTGCTGCGAGGGCCAGCCTGCATAAGCACTTCGGTCATGCGCGCCACGGTATAAGGCTGACTGATGGTTTGGCCGTGGCCGATCGGCAATGCGGTGTCTTCATAGGCACGATGGGCCAGGGCTTCATCGACAAACACATGGCGTGGCGTATTCGCCATCACCATCAGCACCTGTTCATCTTCAATACCGGACTGGCGCAGTCGCTGCACTAAGCGATTGCGGGTGCGTTGGGAGGTCATGCCAATACCGGACAACAAATACTCGTTCACACATTTATCCCTGAGTTATCAAGCCATGCAGCGCATCCAAGCCGGAGTGCAGTGTCATGTCCATTTGAATCGGGGTAATGGAAACGCGTCCTTGTTCTATGGCATAAAAATCGGTGCCAGGCCCGGCATCGGCGACATCACCGGCGGCAGAAATCCAGTAGCATTCTTTGCCACGCGGGTTGGTCGTCAACACGGGGTTGTCTGAGCGTTGGCGATGTCCTAAGCGGGTGACTTCGATGCCTGTCAGCTCAGCATAGGGACGGTCCGGCACATTGATATTGATGATGCAGTTCTGTGGCAGCTGCAGCGCTTCCAAACGTGGCAGCCACTCAAGTAGCACCTGGGCGGCCGTATCAAAATGGCGTTTGCCCGCCAGCGAAATGGCAACGGGGGTTTTGGGCAAAAAACGCCCTTCCATCGCGGCTGCCACCGTGCCGGAATACAGCACATCATCGCCTAAGTTAGCACCGGCATTGATGCCAGCAATCACCCGCTCGCATTCATCGTTATAAAAGGCGTTCACTGCCAAGTGAACACAGTCGGTGGGCGTGCCGTTAATGCTGATATCACCGTTTTCCAGGTGTATCGGGTGCAGTGGCCGATCCAGTGTCAGTGAGTTACTGGCACCGCTGCGATCTCGGTCGGGTGCCACGGTGTGCGTGTTGTAACCTTGTTGTTGCAGTGCCGTCGCCAGCTGGCGCAGACCCGGTGCATGCACACCGTCGTCATTAGAAAGAAGTAACGTCATTGCTTATCAGATCCTTACTGCTGCAGCGCGGCGGCCTCAATATGTCCAAGTTCGCGCAATACCGAAGTGGCATAATAACCGGGTGCCAGCAAAAAGCTGAGTGTTAATTCATCCGCCTCTGGCCACTGCCATTGCAGCTGCATCGGTTGCGCTGCCAAGGCACGGCGTTCTTGCTTGAGACCGGCGTGCTCCAGGCCATCGCAAGCAGCTTGCTGGCTGGCAACTACCTCGCTCTCTAAAGCCAGGGCGTCCTCGCTGCTGGCCAGACGGCCACGACCCCACAAAGGCCCGGTGGCCATGCCTTGCTCATCCAGCACATCACCGGCCAGAGTTTGACCCCATAAACCGCGTTGCAAGCGCTCCGCCAGCACCTGATTAAACAGTAATGAGCGCACTGCCGATAAGTACAAGCTGCGCTTATTGCGATTTTTAACGCGTAACTCGCCACTGAGCATGGCCAGACCCGCAGGCACATTACCGCCATCATGGCCAAAGCGCTGCTCACCAAAATAATTGGGTACACCCTGCTCGCGTATTTGTTGCAGCACTGGCTCCAGCGCTACTAAATCGCCGCTGAGCTTACGTAATTTCAGCTCAAACTGGTTGCCGGCTAAATCACCACGGCGCAACTTGCGTACATGTCGCTGCTGACTCAGTACCTGAATTTCGTCGTCGTTAATGGCGCTAAAATCAGGTTCAGCCACGCGGGGCAAATAAATGCTGAACCATTGGCGCGTAATCGCATGGCGATCTTTTAAACCGGCATAGCCGATGTCCATTTCACGCACACCCGCCAGCTCGGCCAGGCGCTTGGCAACCCAGGCGGTATTGGCGCCGTTTTTTTCCACTTCAAGCCAGACATGCTCGCCCTCGCCCGATGGCGCTTCTAAGGGCAGTTCAGTGACACGAAAATCGGCATTTTCGCTGCGAAAAACACCCTGCACCGCGGGCGTGTTATAGGCGCGCGGCCAATCTGGTAATACAAATGCTTCAGTCATGACCAATCAACACCACAGCATGCACGGCAATGCCCTCTTTACGGCCAACATACCCCAGTTTTTCGGTGGTGGTGGCTTTTACATTAATGGCGTTCACCGCCACACTCAGGTCTGTGGCGATGGCATCACGCATCGCTTCGATGTGGGGCGCTAACTTGGGCGCTTGAGCGATGATGGTGAGATCAGCGTTAATCAGGTGATAACCGCGCTGTTGCAGCAACCCCATAACATGGCGCAACAAAGCACGGCTGTCGGCGTCTTGCCACTGGGCGTCGGTGTCGGGGAAATGACGACCAATATCACCAAGCGCCGCAGCGCCCAGCAAGGCATCGGCCAATGCATGCAAGGCAACGTCACCATCCGAGTGCGCCTTGAGGCCATGATCATGGGGAATTTTTACGCCACCGAGCATGACAAAATCGCCCGCCTCAAAGGCATGCACGTCAAAACCGTGTCCTATTCGCATTACAGGTCCTGTGTTTGTAAAAACCATTCGGCCAGCGCTAGGTCGGCAGGCCGAGTTACTTTAATGTTGTCGCTACGGCCTTCTACCAGTTTGGGCCGCCAGCCTACCTGCTCCATGGCGGAGCATTCATCGGTGACCGCCAAGTTCTGTGCCAAGCACTGCTCTAACGCTTGGTGCAAGGCGTGCAGTGGGAATAACTGTGGAGTCAGCGCATGCCAAAGCTGCTGGCGCTCCACCGTATGATCGACGCAGCCATCGGCATCGCCGCGTTTCATGGTGTCGCGCGTGGGCGAGGCCAACAAGGCACCGTCCGCATGCACTTGCACCGCTTTTAACAAAGCATCTAAATCTGAGTGACGCAGACAAGGGCGAGCAACATCGTGCACCAGCGCCCAATCTTGCTCAGTCGCTTGCGGAGCTGCAACGGCCAGCGCATTCATCACCGAGTGACAACGCTCAGCGCCACCGTCTACTCGAATGATGCGATCGTCAGCGTAAAACTCGCTTTGCGCCCAATACGGGTCCTTAGGGGATAACGCCAACAGCACCTGCTCACAGGCAGGATGGCTCAAAATGGCTTCCAGGGTATGGTCGATCAATAAGCGTCCGGCCAAGGTCAAATACTGTTTTGGACGTCCGCTTGCATGCGGCTGCCAACCCCAGCTGCCGGTAAAATAGGCCAAATACGCATGGTTATTGCTCGTTGGGGTCGACAAAGAGAATAAAGGTCTCGCCCTCACGCACCAGGCTGAGGTCTTCACGGGCGTACTCTTCCAGTAAATCCGTGCCGCTTTTTAAATCGCGCACTTCCGCCAGCAGTTCATCGTTGTGGGTTTGCTGCAGCTGATTTTGCTGGCGCAGCTCAGCAATGTGCTGCTGCAATTCACGGGTAGCGATGATGCCACTGTCGTCGAACCACAGCCGATATTGCAGCACCAGCAGCAGCAGGCCACCGCTTAGCAGCGCCAGCCAAAGCCAATGACGGGAAGTCAGAGCCATGGTGATACCTCAAAGCAAAAGCGGGCCGAAGCCCGCTTTATGGTTGCGCCCTTTAATTATGCCTGACCTTTGATTTCTCGCAGGCCGTTGTATCGCGCATTGGCACCCAGCTGCTCTTCGATGCGCAGCAGGCGGTTGTACTTAGCCACTCGATCGCTGCGGCACAATGAGCCGGTTTTAATTTGGCCAGCACAGGTGCCCACGGCCAGATCGGCGATGGTGGTGTCTTCGGTTTCGCCGCTGCGGTGTGAAATCACTGCGGTGTAGCCTGCCTCTTTGGCCATCTTGATGGCGTCCAAGGTTTCGGTCAAAGAGCCGATCTGATTGAACTTGATCAGGATGGAGTTGGCGATGCTTTTCTCAATGCCTTCAGCCAGGATCTTGGTGTTGGTCACAAACAAATCGTCACCCACCAGCTGTACCTTGCTGCCCAGCTTTTCGGTTTGATACTTCCAGCCAGCCCAGTCGGACTCGTCCTGACCGTCTTCGATGGAAACAATCGGGTATTGATCACACAGCTCCGCCAGATAGTCGGAGAACTGCTCAGCACTAAAGACTTTGCCTTCGCCTTGCAGATCGTAGTTGCCATCTTTGTAGAACTCAGATGATGCACAATCCAATGCCAGAGTAATGTCTTTACCCAGCTCGTAGCCAGCGCCCGCACAGGCTTCTTTGATCGCGGCCAGGGCATCGGCGTTAGACGCCAAGTTAGGCGCAAAACCACCTTCATCGCCCACGGCCGTGTTCAGGCCCTGAGCCGACAATACTTTTTTCAGGCTGTGGAAAATCTCCGCACCAGCGCGCAAGGCTTCAGCGAAGTTCGGCGCGCCAACTGGCTGCACCATAAATTCCTGAATATCGACGTTGTTGTCGGCGTGCTCACCACCGTTGATGATGTTCATCATAGGTACAGGCATAGAGTACTGGCCTGAGGTGCCGTTGATGTCAGCAATGTGCTGATACAGCTCAACGCCTTTGGCCGCCGCAGCCGCTTTGGCAGCCGCCAGTGAGACCGCCAAAATCGCATTGGCGCCTAACTTGGCTTTGTTATCGGTGCCGTCCAGCTCCAGCATTTTATTGTCGAGGGCACGCTGGTCGGTGCCGTCCATGCCCAGCAGAGCGTCTTTGATCAGAGTGTTGACGTTGTTAACCGCGTTTAAAACGCCTTTGCCGAGGTAACGGCTTTTATCGCCATCACGCAGTTCCAGTGCTTCACGGGTGCCGGTTGATGCGCCACTGGGGGCACAAGCGGTACCAAAGAAGCCGCCCTCAAGCATCACGTCTGCTTCCACAGTCGGGTTGCCGCGGGAGTCCAGAACCTCGCGTGCTTTGATGTCGATAATGTTAGCCATGCTGAATAAATCTCCGTCGGTTAAATCGGTATGCCCGGTGGCAATAACTCAGTTCGCGTTCTGCTCAAGCGCAGCGGCGATAAATGCTTTAAACAGGCCGTGGCCGTCACGTGGGGTGGAGGTAAACTCCGGGTGGAACTGACACCCCACAAACCAAGGGTGATCGGCAACTTCCACCACTTCCACCAGATCGCCATCAATGGAACGACCGGCGATGCGCAAACCGTGCTTTTCTAGCTCGGCGATGATGGTCGCGTTCACTTCATAGCGGTGACGGTGACGCTCAACGATGATCTCCTGATCATACGCTTTCGCCGTATTGGACTCTGGCGCCAAACGACACTCCTGGCCACCCAAGCGCATGGTGCCACCCAGATCTGAGTTTTCATCGCGCACTTCGGTCTGGCCCGAGGCATCGGTCCATTCGGTAATCAGGCCCACCACTGGATGTTGGCTCTTGGGGTCAAACTCGGTGGAGTTGGCGTCTTTCCAGCCCACGACATTGCGCGCGAACTCGATCACCGCCGACTGCATGCCTAAGCAAATGCCGAGGAATGGAATCTTGTTTTCACGGGCGTACTGCACGGTGCGGATCTTGCCATCGACACCCCGGTTGCCAAAACCGCCTGGTACCAAAATGGCAGACACGCCGGCCAGCAACTCAACACCTTTGCGCTCGATGTCTTCGGCATCAATGTAACGGATCTTGACCTTGGCACGATGCTGAATGCCAGCGTGATCGATGGCTTCGATCAATGACTTATACGCGTCCAGCAAGTCCATGTACTTGCCGACCATGGCGATGGTGATTTCTTGCTCTGGGTTCAGCTTGGCGTCGGCCACGGCGTCCCATTCGCTTAAGTCCGCTTCACCGCATGCCAGATCGAACTTATCGACAATCAAATCATCGAGGCCTGCTTCTGACAGCATGCGTGGAATTTTATAAATGGTATCCGCGTCTTCCAGCGGTACCACGGCGCGCTCTTCAACGTTGGTAAACAGAGCAATTTTGCGCAGCGCCGAGGCGTCGATTTTATGATCTGAGCGGCAGATCAGCACATCTGGTTGCAAGCCGATGGTGCGCATTTCTTTGACCGAATGCTGGGTCGGCTTGGTTTTGGTTTCGCCAGCAGTGGCAATGTAGGGAACCAAGGTCAGGTGCAATGACAGGGCGCGCTTGCTGCCCAGTTCCACCTTCATTTGGCGAACCGCCTCCAAGAATGGCTGCGACTCGATGTCACCCACGGTGCCACCGATTTCTACCAGTGCCACATCGGCACCTTCCGCACCTTCGACCACCCGACGCTTGATCTCGTCAGTGATGTGTGGAATCACCTGCACCGTACCGCCGAGGTAATCGCCACGACGTTCTTTGGCCAGTACATCGGTGTAGATGCGGCCAGTGGTGAAGTTGTTTTTGCGCGACATGGTGGTACGAATGAAACGTTCGTAGTGACCCAAGTCGAGGTCTGTTTCGGCGCCATCTTCGGTTACGAACACCTCACCATGCTGGAACGGGCTCATGGTGCCGGGATCGACGTTGATGTACGGATCCAGTTTTAACATGGTGACTTTCAAGCCCCTGGCTTCCAAAATGGCAGCCAGAGACGCCGAGGCGATGCCTTTCCCCAACGAAGAAACAACACCACCTGTGACGAAGATAAATCGAGTCATAGAGGGTCCGCGAATTATAGATAAGGTGTTAGCTGGAAGGCTGGGAACCTTCACTCAAGATGGGAGGGCAGATTACCAGAAAGCCCCCGTCGGGTAAATTGATTTCAGCTCTCGGTGTGCTCATATCCGCCACCCACAGCCTGTGATGCGAGTCCTGCCTGACTGCGAGCCTAGTCACAGACTGACAAGCACTCAATTTTGCCGCGTAGACTTCACGCACACAGCTCAGTATGCTCGCTGTTCCTGTTTACCCTCACAGTAAGGATGCCATCGTGAAGAATTCTGCTTCTTTGCTGGCCGTCGCCGTTTCTGCGGCTCTGACAGCCGGTTGTGCCAGTACACCCAAGGACACTACGCCCCTGCGCGAAACTGCCGTTTTGACCAGCAAGTATTCGCTGGCCAGTAACATTTTGCCCGATTCGCGTGGCACGCAAAACGTCTACACCCGCCCCGATCGCCGTCGTATCGACTACACCCTGAAGTTCGATAACTGGTTTATGAACTCCATGTTTGGTGGCTCTGATACCTCGCACATCATGCGCCTCGACAACAACCTGTTGTGGGTTTTGGACAACGACGACGAAACCTACAAAGAGTGTCCACTCACAGGCTGCGGTGCTTCCATGTGGGAGCAAATGAAAGCCAAGATGGACAGCGGCGAAATGCAAGCCGACGACAGCAGCGATGACGATTATGACCCAAGCGCAGGCGGCAGCTGTGAGCTGACTCCGCTTAAACCAACCTTCAAAGTCACGCCCAAAGCCACAGGCCGCGTCGTTAATGGCTTCACCGCTGATCAATACGTTGCCAGCTGGGAAATCGGTGTCAAAGATCAACACGGCAACGTCGACAAAAACCTGTTCACGCTGGACTTTTGGATGGTCGATGCCGACTCGGCGATGCAACGCAGCTGGCAAATCAATGGCCAGTTCCAACAGCGCTACCTGGCCAAAGTCGCCGGCGACAACCCCATGGCACGCTATCTGAGCGAAGACGTTTACAAAGTGATCTCTGGCATTGCTGGCGACACCGACAAAAAACTGCTCAGTAGCGCATCGCCCATCGTGCAAAAGCTAAACGCGATTGAAGGTTACCCGGTATCACTTAAATTTGAGTGGTACGTCGAATCCAATACTTGCCCTGAAGAGCGCCGCATGCAGGCAGAAGCCGGCCAAGAAGAGGAGCCAGCAGGCTTCGGTGGCGGCATGGGCTCCATCAGCAGCATTGCCGGCAGCCTGCTGCAAGAGCAAGCCAGCCAAAGAGCGGCTGACTACTTTAAACCAGACCCGAATGAGCCGGTTCTGAAGTACATTTATGACGTTACCAGCATTGAGGTATCGCAGCAGCGTGACAGCCGCTTTAATGTACCAGCAGACTATGATCTGACTGATCGGCGTTAACTCTAGCGGGGCTGGCCACCAGCCCCTTCATTGCAGGACTTGTTATGAAACCCACATTGACCCTTGCTGTTGCTTCACTCAGCCTCTCTCTGCTGGCCGGTTGTAGCCAACAAGCGCTCAAGCCAAACAGTGATATCAGCGGCGCGATTCATGGCCCAAGCCAGGTCGTTGAACAGCAGGAGTTGGTGGTCAGTGCCACCACCGGGTCGGAGTCTGGCAAGCGTTTAAAGCGCCGCTGGCTCAGCAGCGAAGGTCTGCAACTGCAATACCATGATGAGGTCGCAGCCCGCTACATAGCCGACAGTGTTGAGCAAGACACCACGGCCATCATTCAGCTGCAACTCGACAATGGTGAAGAGCAGCTCATATTGGAGCATTCGGTGCTGATCAAAGCAGTGGACTGACCCAATAAAAAAGGGCCTCGATTGAGGCCCTTTTTTATTGGGTCGCGTAAAGCGCCATACGAATTATTTTAAATAGCCATCCATAATCTGCTGGTAGCGACCGCTGCTTTTTAACTCGGCCAGCCCGGCGTTAAAATCATCGCGTATGGCAGCGCTGCCAAAGGCGACTTTGTAGTCCGTTGGAGGAAACACCTCAAATAAGGTGACGGGAGCCGACACATCGACGGACGTTTCTGAGCCTCGATAGTAGGTGAAAATATTACGATCCATCACCACCAACTGTGTGCGACCGGCAAAGAGCAACTTAATTTGTGCTTCTTGGCGTGCCATTTCTTTATAGCCAGAATTAGACTTCGCCATGGCCGCAAACTCTTCACCTAGGTATTTGGTTGCGTCTTGAAAGGCGATGATGGAAAAACGCCCCAGATCTGTCACACCAGCGACATTAAAGCCATTTTTCTCCAGCCCGATGGCCACGTTCTGGTAGGTCATGTGCACGTCGGAATAATGCACACCGCTTAGGCCAGATGATTCGTTCACCGTCATCGCCGCATCGACCTTGCCTTCCTCAAGTGACGTTTTAACCCGCATAAAGGGAACGTATTTGACGCTCAGTGTGTGGCCTTTTTGCTCTAGTGCCGCTCTGACAATGTCCAACTCCATGCCACGATTCTCATCAGCAATGACGTAAGGTGGCAACGCCAGCCCCACACTCATTTTGACCTCAGCGGCCTGAGACGACGCCGCTATTGCCATCAATAGCAGTGACAACCAACGCATAAGCAATCCTCATTGAAAAATGTCCCTATCAGAGTAGCTCACACACTCAAATGACAATGGCACACTTTACGACCAATCACGCCTTTGTCAGTAGCTCATACTGGGTTATCGACATCGATGAACTCGACCGTTAAACCAAACTCTGCTGCCAAATGCTCGCCCAACGCTTTAGCACCGTAGCGCTCGGTCGCATGGTGGCCAGCACTGTAAAAATGGGTACCGGTTTCGCGCGCTAAGTGCACGGCGGGTTCATTAATTTCACCGGTAATGTAGGCATCGACACCGGCATCTATAGCCGCTTGCAAATAGCCCTGAGCACCGCCGGTGCACCAAGCGACGGTTTCAATCACGTCGTTGTCCTCACCAATATGCAGCGGCTGGCGCTGCAAACGCTCAGCAATCCAGTGTGAGAACTCACGCCCTGTCATCGCTTGTGGTAAGCGCCCAACGTTGCCAGGCATGCTGGGGTCGGCCGGATTAATTGGCCCCTCTTCCGTGAGCTCAAGTACTTTAGCCAGCTGAGCGTTATTGCCCAATGTTGGGTGCACATCCAAAGGTAAGTGGTAGGCAAATAAATTGATGTCGTGCTGCAATAGGGCTTTAAGGCGTTCGCGCTTAATACCAGTGATGCAAGCATCTTCGCCTTTCCAGAAATAACCATGGTGCACCAACAAGGTATCGGCACCGCGCTCAATCGCTGCATCAATCAATGCCTGGTTGGCAGTAACTCCAGTGACGATATGCGCCACTTGCTCACGACCTTGCACTTGCAAGCCATTGGGGCAGTAGTCGCGAATGCGGTCACTTTGCAACAAATCGTTCAAATGGTTCAGAATGCGGCGACGATCGGTCATAGTTCACTCCTGATAAGGCAGCAGACTGCCTGACTGATGTTGAAAATGCCCACAGTATAACGAGGTTCGCCCATGCCCAGCATCCCGGGTTCACTGTTACAGCGCGTTGTTCTTCCCTCTTTGCTGGGTTTGATTTTGGCGCAAAGTATTCTGCTCTGGGCTCCGCACTGGGTCTTGCCACAGCAACCAGGCCAGACAGCCCAAGCGCCCCTTAGCAGCGGCCCAGTCAGCTATGCACAAGCGGTAGAGCGTGCGGCACCCGCGGTAGTCAATGTATTTACCCGCAAGCGCGTACAGCGCCAGCGCCACCCTTTATTTGACGACCCGTTGTTTCGCCAGTTTTTCCGCAGCACCCGCGAGCCTGACCAGCGGGTGCAATCGAGTTTGGGCTCTGGGGTGATTTTATCCGAGCAGGGCTACGTACTGACCAATAATCACGTCATCAGTGGTGCCGATGAAATTGTCGTGGCGCTACGTGATGGTCGTGAAGCGCAAGCGCGATTAATTGGCACCGACCCTGAAGCCGACCTGGCCGTGCTGCAAATCGATTTACAACAATTACCCGTGATTCCCGTCGCGTCCGATCGCAGCTTAAATATTGGCGATGTGGTACTGGCCATTGGCAACCCATTTGGTGTCGGCCAAACCGTGACCTTTGGCATTGTCTCAGCCACGGGCCGTAATCAGCTCGGCCTCAACACGTATGAAAATTACATTCAAACCGACGCCGCCATTAACCCCGGCAATTCCGGTGGTGCGTTAATTAATGCACACGGCGAGTTGGTTGGAGTCAATACCGCGATTTTTTCTAAATCCGGTGGCAGTGAAGGCATTGGTTTTGCCATTCCGAGCGAAGTCGCTACGCGCACCTTAAGCGATATTGCCCGTCACGGTCAGGCCATTCGAGGCTGGCTCGGCATTGAAGTACGAGAGGCCACTGCCGCCTTATTGCAATCCTTGCAATTACCCAATGCCTTGTCTGGTTTAATTGTCACCGGTCTATACAGTGGCGGCCCGGCAGAGCAAGCCGGCTTGCAAGTGGGCGATATCATTACCCAGATTAACGATGAGTCTGCCGCTGACGCCCGCGCCGCCATGAACCAGATTGGCGCCCTGCGCCCGGGCGATCGCATCGCCATCGATTTATTGCGCGCCGGACAATCCATTCGAGTAGAAGCCATTGCCGGCCAGCGCCAATCGCAGGGGGCTGGCTAACAAAAAAATTTATCACAAACCATTCACACCCCGTTGTCGCCACTATACCGTCACTGCATTGCGACACACCCAACGCCGCTAGCAAGTGGCGGCGCCTGTTTTTTCAACATGTGGATTGATTCGCACGCCAATCAACGGCCACTGGCCTAGGCCTGTCGTCGACAAGCAAACTGTGATAAAAAGCCATCCGGATGAACGACTTTTGAACGGACTCAACAGGATTTCAATGAAAACATTTCAACTTGCATCGGCCTTATTGTTGGCCATGACACTGACCGCCTGTGGCGGTGATTCTTCCAGCGACTCCAACAAAGATAATGGCTCGCCAACGGATACCACTAGCGGTGGTGATTCCAATACTGGCGGAGATACCAATACCGGCGGCGATACCAATAACAGCGGCGATACCAATAACAGCGGTGATACCAATACCAACGGTGACACCAATAACGACGGTGACACCAATAACGACGGTGATACCAATAACGGTGGTGATACCAATAACGGTGGTGATACCAATAACGGTGGTGATACCAATAACGGTGGTGATACCAATAACGGCGGTGATACCAATAACGGCGGTGATGATGACACCGACGACAACTCCAGCTCAATCGACGACAAAATTGCGGCTAATGACAATGCGGTGTGCATGACGGAAGGCTGGGAACAGCGCATGGTCGATGCGGTCAATGAAACTCGCGCTGAAGCTCGCTATTGTGGTGATGAGTTTATGCCGGCGGTTGATCCAGTCGGCTGGGATTGTCGTCTGGCTAAGTCATCTGATGCTCACATTCTCGACATGATGGAGTACGATTTTCTCGGCCATACTGGCAGTGACGGGCTAACCCCACAGCACCGTATATTGGCTGCTGGATATGATTATTTTGCCACTGGCGAGAATATTCAGGGTATTAAGTATGGAAGCAATGGCAAGCAACCATTCCATAATGATCCATATTATGTAGTTGAAGAGCTACTGACAAGCCCACCTCATTGCAAAGCGATCATGTATGAGCATTTTACAGAGGTTGGAGCTGCGACTCGGGAGTCTAACGGCGGCACTCGATACGATAAATACTGGGTGCAAAACTTTGGCACACCCAAACCCTGGTCAGATTACTAGCGTGCAATCACTGCTTATCTCCCCGCTCTGTACGATTTGAGCGGGGAGTTTTTATCACCATCAACAACCCTACAGCTTGTATCACACAGATATTCGCTTTTAATTGCTGCAGCGACAGGGCAGCTCAACTCATACTCAAAAAGAAACCCTAATGACTCTATTCAAAAACTTTAAACTGGCCGCCTGGGCGTCCATTGCCGATGTCATCCTGACCTTCCCCGCCCTTGCTTTAACAATTTACACCACATTTTTACTGGGTGTCGAAGATGATACTAGCCTACTATTTAGCATGGCTGAAATAGCCATTTACCTAGTCGCTATGCTGACCAGCATTATTATCATCTGCAACATCAAGTACCTGCTACGCGAGCACTTAAATACTGAAAAAGCCAGCACTACCCTTAGCTTATTACTAGGCGTCAGTGTCTTGGCTTATGCTCTGATCATTCTCAGCATTGCACTTGGACCTTCAGATATATCCAATATGTTAGATATCGCTGGAATGGCCATTCCTCTACCGCAAGGCATTCTCAATATCGTATTGGGTATAAAAATTCTTAAGCTAGACAGTGATCTGCTAGGTTTTCGTAAATCATTTGGCGTTTTCAACATCATCACAGGCTGTCTCTTGATGACTATCTTATTGGCACCATTAGCTCTGGTGACAGCAATTGTTCTTTCATGCATCTACGCCATGATGTTTTTTCGAGCAAGCAAAGAGCTTTCGCCCAGCCGCTAACAACTAAAGCCCTGATGCGTACAGGGCTCCGTTATTCAAGAAAAGTGGTTTTCTGGGCCCAAAAGCCGAGCAAAAAAAACACTTGAGAATTTAAATCCCAGCATCAACAAAGGCTATAACTATGTTAGCTAGATTTGCAGAACTGATGGTCGAATCGCATACCGAAGGCATGCTAGATAATGTCAACAACGTCCTCATCAAGGCCGGTATGCTACCAGAGGATTTCACACACGACGAAGACCCTGAAGCAATCGCGCCAGCCATCAGACATTACGCTGATGACAAACTGATAACATTTGATTGTGAATGCATTGAAGACCCGCATGAATACGCCACATTGTTGGCAGCAATCTTATGCGACACGCCCTATGCTGGTCAGCTTCACCAACTGGACTCAGAACTCGATCATGAAAACTCTACCGCCAGCATCCGCTGCACAGTAAACGGTGAGGAACTGAGTGCCTCTTGGAAGCAAAGTAATGATTGGGTTGCAAGTGAGTTTTTTGAATTTGTCGACCAGCTTCTAACCGAGCATTTTAACGCCAAGTTGATCATACTACCCCCTGAAGATCAATGTGCCGAAGTCTTTATTATCGACCAAGAATCTGGCGACGCAGTGTCCCGATTTTTCGCGCGCGTAGCTGGAAAAGTCGACCCAGATGAAGTAACCGGCTATAAGATCATGGCCGTCATGGGGATCTGCTTTATCGCTTTTCTCGCAACCTTGGCTTTAGGCTGGGCACTCATCGGCTTTTGGGTAGGCTTGGGCATTAGTCTGGTTGGTTGGGGTGCGCTCTGTCTGTGGAAGTCGGTATCCCTGGTTAATGAACAAGAAGAGCACGAAGCCATAGAGCAAGAACTGCTGGAAAATCCAGAAATGATTGGCAAGCTCGCTCAAGAGTTCATGAAAGAGCTCAAAGGCAAGTAAAAAAGAGCGCCGCGGCGCTCTTTTTTTTATTCAGACTAAGGCGTTATTGATCATCGCCTAAAATACGATATTCCGCTGAGCGGGCATGGGCTTCCAGTTGCTCGCCGCGCGCCAGTACCGAGGCGGTTTTGCCCAGTTCAGAGGCACCTTCAGGCGAGCACATAATCAACGACGAGCGCTTTTGAAAATCGTACACGCCTAGTGGCGACGAAAACCGCGCCGTGCCCGAGGTCGGCAATACGTGGTTAGGGCCAGCACAATAATCGCCCAACGCTTCGGAGGTATGACGGCCCATAAAAATCGCACCGGCGTGGCGGATCTTAGGCAGCAATGCCTGCGGATCGGCGACGGATAATTCCAAATGCTCGGGCGCAATGCGGTTGCTGACCTCACAGGCCTCGTCCATATCGGCGACTTTAATCAACGCAGCGCGACCGGTAAGGGAGGCGCGAATAATTTCTTCGCGCTGCATATCCGGTAATAAGCGCTCAATGCTGCGCTCGACTTGGTCCAAGAACTCACTGCTGGGCGACACCAAAATGGCCTGCGCGTCTTCGTCGTGCTCGGCTTGGGAAAATAAATCCATGGCGATCCAATCTGGGTCGGTATCGCCATCGCACAGCACTAAAATTTCCGATGGTCCGGCGATCATATCAATGCCCACGGAACCAAAGACTTGGCGCTTAGCAGTGGCGACAAAAATATTGCCAGGGCCTACGATTTTATCCACTGCGGGAATGGTTTCCGTGCCATAGGCCAAGGCCGCTACGGCTTGGGCGCCGCCAATGGTAAACACCCGACTAACGCCGGCCACCGCCGCCGCTGCCAATACCAGCTCGTTAAGCTCACCGCCTGGCGTTGGCACCACCATAATAATTTCCTGCACGCCGGCAACGTGAGCAGGAAGGGCGTTCATCAACACAGACGACGGATACGCAGCTTTGCCACCCGGCACATAAATGCCGACGCGATCCATCGGTGTGACTTGCTGTCCCAGTAAAGTGCCGTCGGCTTCTTGGTAGCTCCAAGAATCTTGCTTTTGCTTTTCGTGGTAGCGACGCACACGCTCGGCCGCGGTGTTGAGCGCCTGGCGTTGCTCTTCGGGCAAGCCATCTAACGCTTGCTGCAAACGCGCTTGATCCAACTCCAGCTCGTGCATGGCGGTGGCGTGCAAATGATCAAAGCGATTGCTGTATTCGATGACGGCAGCATCACCGCGCTGTTTTACTTGCCACAAAATATCGGTCACCGTGGCTTGCACCTGGCTGTCAGAAACCGACTCCCACGCCAATAACGCGCTGAGTTGCTCATTAAAATCGGCTTGCTCGGATGCCAGACGGCGAATTTCAATGCTCATACGACCTCCTGATTGCCACCTTGCTCGGCACGCTGACGCTCAACTGCGGCGGCCATTTGCTCGATGATGGGCTGGATTTGCGCGTGTTTGACTTTCATCGCCGCACGCCCCGCCACTAAACGCGAACTGATCGGCGCGATAAGATCACGTGCTTCTAAGCCATTGGCTTTGAGGGTATTACCGGTATCGACAATATCCACAATCATATCGGCCAGGTTCATGATGGGGGCCAGCTCCATGCCGCCATAGAGCTTAATAATATCGACCTGACGACCCTGCTCAGCAAAATAGCGCTTGGCCACATTCACAAACTTAGTCGCTACTTTTAAGCGCCCTTGTGGCATGGGTGCGTCTTTTAACGCTGCCGTCATTAAGCGACAACTGGCGATGTTTAGGTCGAGGGGCTCGCACAAATCATCGCTGCCGTATTCCATCAACACGTCTTTGCCGGCCACGCCTAAATCTGCAGCGCCGTATTCCACATAGGTCGGCACGTCGGTGGCACGTATCACCACCAACTTAATATGCTCATGGTTGGTATCGAAGATCAGCTTGCGGCTCTTTTTGATGTCTTCTGCTGGATGAATGCCTGCCTCGGCTAACAGTGGCAGGGTGTCGTCCAGAATGCGGCCCTTAGACAGGGCAATAGTCAACGGTTGAGTCATACGCTTGCTGATCCTTTCATGTACTAGGACGACACCCGGCGGATGTCGGCACCTAATTGTTGGAATTTCTCTTCAATACATTCGTAACCACGATCAATGTGATAAATGCGATTCACGTCGGTTTCACCTTCCGCCACTAAAGCGGCCAGCACCAGTGAAGCGGAAGCACGCAAATCGGTGGCCATCACAGGCGCACCTTTTAAACCGGGCTTGCCGGTAACAATGGCCGTATTGCCTTCAACGTGAATGTCGGCCCCCATGCGCACCAGTTCCTGGGCGTGCATAAAGCGGTTTTCAAACACGGTTTCAATCACAGTGGCCGTGCCTTCCGCGACGGCGTTCAGCACCACAAACTGGGCCTGCATATCGGTCGGAAAGGCTGGGTGTGGCGCGGTGCGCACACTGACCGCCTGCGGGCGACGACCTTCCATATCCAGCTCGATCCAATCGGAACCCGTGGTGACTTTGGCACCGGCTTCTTCCAGCTTGTGCAACACGGCTTCCAGCAACAGTGGGTCGGTGTCTTTGCATTTAACCCGCCCGCCAGTGACCGCTGCCGCCACCAAGTAGGTGCCGGTTTCAATGCGATCGGGCAGCACATCGAAGTGGCAGCCATGCAGTGTTTCGACGCCATGAATGATCATGGTGTCGGTACCGGCGCCTTCAATGCGGGCGCCCATGGCGATCAGGCAGTTGGCCAAATCCACCACTTCTGGCTCGCGCGCGGCGTTTTCGATCACGGTTTTGCCATCGGCCAATGCGGCGGCCATCATCACGTTTTCAGTACCGGTTACGGTCACGGTATCAAAAAAGATATTGGCACCTTTTAAGCGACCACCTGGCACGTGAGCCTGAATGTAGCCATCGACCACATCGACTTCCGCGCCCATGGCTTCCATACCGCGAATGTGCAAATCCACGGGTCGACTGCCAATGGCACAACCGCCCGGCAATGACACTTCGGCCTTGCCGTGGCGGGCCAATAGCGGCCCTAGCACCAAAATAGAGGCGCGCATGGTACGCACCAGATCGTATGGCGCGACATAACTGGTCATTTGGCCGCAATCGGTTTCGACCGACATGTCTTCATTAACAGCGACCTGAACACCCATGCAGCCGAGCAGCTCTAGCATGGTGGTAATGTCGTGCAGGTGCGGCAGATTGCCTACGTGCATGACGCCATCGGCCAGCAAAGTGGAGGCCAAAATGGGCAGGGCGGAGTTCTTCGCTCCGGAAATGCGGATATCACCGTCCAGCCGGCGACCGCCACGAATGCTTAGCTTATCCATCAAGGGGTCTCAGGCGTTGTGTTCGGCAGGGGTCTCAGCGCGAATGGTGACCGCATGAATGCGACCATCGGCAATGTAAGGGTTTAGCAGTTTATACACGAACTGCTGGCGCTTCACGGCATTGAGGCCTTCGAATGCCTCGCCGACTGCGTTGACTTCGTATTTGTAACCGTCACCGTCAACCGTCCAGGTGACGTCAGGCGCTTCGGTTTGCAGAATCTGTAAAATTTCAGCTGGCGTCATAACCGCGATACCACTCATAGTCAGCAAAATTTGGGCGGCCAATCATAGCCGATTCCACTCGGCGATGACACTGGCCGCAGGTCAGACTATGAACAGTTTGGTAAACACCGGTTGTAAATCACTGATGGCGATAATGGGCTGCAACCTATCGGGCACGTTGGCGATTTCCAGCCGCACTTCACGTTGCTCGCAATAGCGATACCAGTCGAGCAGCAACGCCACTGCAGCACTGGAAACCTGATCCACAGCGGCCATGTCGACTTGCCAGACGTCTTCGGCGGCACTGATCAAGCAGCGGCCACGGCGCGCCAGAGGCGTCACCGTTGCCAGAGTTAAATCGCCTGTCAGCTGTGCCTTGTTGCTACCGTCGGCATTCAACGTTGGCGCCACCATTAGCCTTCTTCCGCCTTGTTAAATAAGAAGCGGCCAATCAGCTCTTCTAACACCAACGCAGATTGAGTGTCCTCAATCCAGTCGCCGTTCTCCAAGTACTCAGGGTCAGCGCCAACGGTTAAGCCGATGTACTTCTCACCCAGCAAGCCCGCCGTCAAGATGGCCGCAGATGTGTCACGGGTCAGGGTTTCAACATCGGCGTTGATCTCCATTTCGACCACAGCTGAATACCACTCTTGGTCCAGATAGACCTTGGTAACTCGACCGATGGTGACCCCTGACATGGAGACCTTGGCGCGCTCATTCAAACCGGCCAGGTTTTCAAAACGAGCTTTTAAGGTGTAGGTATCGCTTGTCGCCTGCTGCGTCAAACCACTGACTCTGAACGCCATCAGCACCAGAGCGACAATTCCCATAATCATAAATGCGCCGACCGTAAGTTCGACATAACGCATCTGCATATTACACGCCTCCCAGCATGATGGCGGTTAACACAAAATCCAGCCCCAGTACGGCCAACGACGAAACCACCACGGTTTGTGTTGTTGCCTTACCAATGCCCTCGGAAGTGGGCGCCGAGTCATAGCCCTGGAAAACAGCGATCCAGGTAACGACTAAGCCAAACACCACAGATTTAACGATGCCTTTGACAACATCTTCATAAAATTCGACCGACGCCTGCATATTGCCCCAGTAGGCACCTTCGTCGATGCCGAGCAAATCCACCGCCACAAAGGCACCACCCCAAATGCCGACGGTGCTGAACAGCAACGCCAAAATAGGTACGGCAATCATGCCCGCCCATAAACGTGGCGTGATCACCCGCTTCAACGGATCGACGCCCATCATCTCCATGGCCGATAACTGCTCGGTGGTTTTCATCAAACCGATTTCTGCCGTCAGCGCCGACCCCGCCCGACCAGCAAACAGCAGCGCCGTCATCACCGGGCCTAACTCGCGCAGCAAGGTCAAAGACACCATGGTGCCAAGGGCTGCCTCAGAGCCAAAATCAATCAAAATGGTATAGCCCTGAAGGCCCAGCACCATGCCAACAAAGAAGCCCGCCACAATAATGATCGACAGCGAGCGTACGCCCACGGCATGAATCTGCTGCAGCAAGTCACGCCAGCCAGCACTGCCAGGGCCACCCCACAGCAGTGAGCGATAAAATAAGATCGCCGCCCGCCCCATCGATTGCATGGCACTGACGCCACGACGTCCTAAGCGTTGCACCATCATGACGACATCAACTCCTGGCGATAATCCGCCGCCGGGTAGTGAAACGGCACCGGGCCGTCGGGATCGCCGCGCAAGAACTGGCGCACTTCATCGTTGCCTTCGTTCATAAGTTCATCCGGCGGGCCAAAGCCAATCACCCGACCATCCGACACCAGACACAAATAATCAGCAATGCTGCACGACTCTTCGACATCGTGAGACACCAACAAGCTGGTAAGCCCCAGCGCTTCACTGAGGGCGCGAATCAATTTGACGATCATGCCCATAGAAATAGGGTCGAGGCCAGTAAACGGCTCGTCATACAGCATCAACTCTGGGTCCATAGCGATGGAGCGTGCCAAGGCAACGCGCCTGGCCATACCGCCAGACAACTCGCTGGGCATTAAATCACGCGCACCGCGCAAGCCGACGGCTTCCAGTTTCATTAAGACCAAGTCACGAATCATGGTTTCTGGCAAGTCGGTATGGGTGCGCAGCGGAAAAGCGACGTTGTCGAACACCGACAAATCGGTGAACAGCGCGCCAGTCTGAAACAGCATGCCCATTTTTTCGCGCCGCAGTTCAAACAACTGACGACGGCTCAGCTCGTTCACCCGTTGGCCGGCTACCACCACACTGCCCTGATCAGGCTTCAGTTGACCGCCGATTAAGCGCAGCAAGGTGGTTTTACCCGTGCCACTGGGGCCCATGATGGCGGTTACTTTGCCACGCGGGAAGTCAACGCTAAGGCGGTCATAAATAAGCCGCTCGCCTCGCCGAAAGCTCAGCTCAGAGATTGAAATATAGGGGTCCATGTCACCTCGATTCGGCCTCAATGGCAGTTTGCGCGCCAGCATAGCGGAATGTCACCGGCCACACCAAGGGGCATGGCAATCAAGGTGACGCAGTCACGGCAACTCACTGTTCCGACAGTGCACAATCTATGACAGTCCTACAATTGCGCCGCCCCCCGCCTCAGGTACAATGGCGCCCTTTTATGACTCGCGGATGACCGAAACTATGCTGACCGCTTATCTGGCCGTTTTAGCCGGCCTGATTGTACTGGTATGGAGTGCCGATAAATTTGTCATTGGTGCCGCTGCCACAGCACGTCATTTGGGCATGTCGCCTCTGCTGGTGGGCTTAACCATCGTGTCTATTGGCACCTCGGCGCCGGA
>CBDDTG010000057.1:0-28751 GCA_965233665.1 Bacterioplanes sp.
CCGTTGTGCTGCATGAACACATAGCGGCTTTCGTTGAGGCCGTCGTCGACAGAAAAATAGGTATCGCCAAACTGGCGGGCGACAGGCTGGCCATCATCACGCCAGTCGAGCTGTGCTGGGCCGATGGTCGAAGGGGTTTGGGAGCTCACAATAAGGTCTGGTCTGATGCGTTGCGTATTCGCCTTTAGTGTACACCGCGTATATTTCAGCAGACAGAGGCAGGTGTCGACTTTACCATGCAGGGCAGAGGCGGCGAGAAGGCCGTTGCTAGGCAATCAGTGTTCGAGTTTTTCATGCTATATGACATTTTCTCCATCATGGCGCCTGTGTTGGCGTGTGCTGGTATTGGCTTTTTCTGGGCCCGCAGTGGCCATGGGTTTGATCCGGATTTTATATCGCGGCTGGTGCTGTATGTGGGGGCACCCTGCCTGATGTTGTCGGTGATGGCGTCGGTGGAGCTGGATAAGCAAGCCTTTCAGCGCACGGCGCTGGCGTGCATTTTGGTGGCCGGTTTTATGGCGTTAGCGGGCAGCGTGATTCCGCGTTTGCTCGGCCATGACGTGCGCGCTTTTTTGCCGTCTTTTATGTTTCCCAATGTTGGCAATATGGGCTTGCCAGTGTGCTTGCTGGCCTTTGGTCAGGAAGGGCTGGCGTTGGCGTTGGCCTTTTTTATGGTGCTATCGCTGGCGCATTTTCCGGTCGGCATTTTGTTGGCTGGGGGGCGCCAAGCCGGCGGCTTAAAAGGGTTGCTGCGAATGCCGATTTTATACTCGGTTTTTTTGTCGCTGGGGTTGTTGTGGTTTGACTGGCAGTTGCCCGCGCCTGTGTTTAATTCGGTCGAGCTGATCGGCGGCATGGCCATTCCTTTGATGCTGATTACGCTGGGCGTATCGCTTAGGCGTTTGCAAGTGCGCCAGTGGCGCCAGGCGCTGTTTTACAGCGTGATGCGCATCGGTGGTGGTTTGCTGGTGGGGTTGCTGGTGGTATGGCTGCTGGGCTTGGAGGGCAGTGAGCGTGGGGTGGTGTTAATTCAGGCGTCGATGCCGGTGGCGGTATTTAATTATTTATTTGCAGAGCGCTTTCAGCGCGCCCCCCAGGCAGTGGCTGGTATGGTAGTGATGTCGACGCTGATATCCTTTGTGACCTTGCCGTTGTTACTGTACTGGTTGATATAACTCAACCAGTACATCAGCCAGCTCGCGATGCCTATTTTAGGCACCTCTTAATTATTCAGCGGCGTCTTTAACAATCACATCTTTAATCACGATATTCTCAACTGGCCGATCGCGCATGCCGGTGGTGGTGGCAGCAATGCTATCGATCACATCCATGCCGGCAGTGACTTTGCCAAATACGGCATAGCCAAAATCGCGCACGCCATGGTTGAGGAAGTCGTTGTTTTTAACATTGATAAAAAACTGGCTGGTAGCGCTGTCTACCACGGCGGTGCGCGCCATGGCAACGCTGCCGCGCACGTTGTTTAAGCCATTGTCCGCTTCATTTTTAATCGGCGGTAAGGTGGCTTTTTTACTCATTTTTTCGTCATAGCCACCGCCTTGCACCATAAAGTCGGCAATGACGCGGTGAAAAATCGTGCCGTCGTAATGGTCGGCTTCGACATAGGTGAGGAAGTTTTCAACGCTGATAGGCGCTTTTTCTCGGTCTAGCTCTAATGTGATGTTGCCTGCAGTGGTTTGCAGCTCAACCACGACGGGTGTGTTTTCTGCATTGACCATGGCAGCAGTCAGCAGCAGGGCGGATGCGATATACTGGCGCATCTTGAATCCTCCGGAGATTAACAGTGAGTCACAGCAAAAGTACGGTAACCATTGTCTTTTGTGAAGGCTGTAAATGGTCATTGCGTTCAGGTTGGTATGCTCAGGAACTGTTCAGCACATTTAAAGGACAGTTGGCGGGCATTCATTTAAAGCCAGGCGAGCAGGGCGAGTTTCAGGTGTGGATCGACGATAAGCGCATCTGGTGTCGGCGTGAAGACGGCGGGTTTCCGGATGCAGCCGACCTTAAGCGCCGCTTGCGTGATGTGGCTCAGTTTGAGCAATCATTGGGGCATTGTGAATTGCCCGGCAAAGACTGAATCTGCCGGGCTTTGAGATAGGCGCTGAATCTTATACCCAGCTGCTGCTGCGTTTGCTGCGCAGGGCCGGCAAAACCAGACCGGCAAAAATGCCAATAACGACCAGACCGCCACCGTAGATTAAATAAGTGTAGCGGTTGTCATCGCGCAGCTGAGCGTTTTCGGCGGTCAGGGCTTCTACCTGAATTTCTAAATCCTGGTTGCGCAAGGTCAGTTTTTTGGCTTTTTCATCCAGCGCCAGTGCGTTATCGGAAATCGCCGTAATGCGATTGAGCTCTTGTTGCAGTTCCGTATTTTGCTGCTGCAGAGATTCAGAGCTGTTGCTGGTGCTGCTCAGTTGTTGCTGTAAGTCGTCGCGCTGTTGCTCTGCTTGCTGCAGTTGTTCGCGTACCGATTCCAGCTCGCGCTGTGCCAGAATTAATTTTTCTTTGGCCACCGGCTCGTCATCCAAAAAGCGCGTCAGCACAAAGCCCTCGTCGCCTTTGTCGGTTTTGACCTTGGTGTAATCGGAGTCTTCCGGCTGTTCGATAAAGATTAAATGCTCGCCACTTTGCAGCGATTTGATGATGCGATATTCCTGTCCTGGGCCAGTGCGCAGCGGCAACCATAACTCGTCTTTAACGTAGCGTTTCTCGACGGCCAGTGCTGAAGTGGTTAGCAGCATCGCGGCTACAAAACTGATTAGATATTTCACCTGATGTTCCTCTCCGTGGGGTTACGGTAATACTTTTTTGAACGGTTTTACCGTCACGGCTTGGTAGACGCCAGCTGCGACATAAGGGTCTTCATCCGCCCACTTTTGGGCGCTTGCCAGGCTATCAAATTCAGCGATCACCAAGCTACCACTGAAACCGGCCTCGCCAGGCTCAAGGCTGTCGATGGCGGGGTGTGGCCCTGCTACCAGTAATCGCCCTTGTTGTTTGAGCTGTTCTAAGCGTTGCAGGTGCGCAGGTCTGGCACTCTGGCGTTGGCTGAGGCTGTCAGCGACGTCCTCGCTGATAATGGCATACCACATGCTCATGCTGTTGATCCTTATTTTCGTTTATCAGCGGTATTGCGTGAATGGCTTGCGTAAACAAGTCATTGTGCGACCGCGGCGGACGAGGTGCCCGCTCGCCTGAATGGCGCTCAGGATATACTATGACTTTCTATATTGCGAAATCAGGAAGTGTCAGCTTTGACTTCAGCCTTCGACCTGCATTGTCATTCCACCGCCTCTGACGGCAAATTACTACCGGCTGAGCTGGTGGCGCGTGCCGCTGGCCAGGGTGTGACCACTTTGGCGCTCACCGATCACGATACCCTTGACGGTCTGGCAGAGGCGAGAGCCGCTGCAGCAGAACATGAGATACGCCTAGTGCCCGGCATTGAACTGTCGTGCGTATGGGGCGGCGCCACCATTCATATTGTCGGTCTGGATATGGACACCAATAGCGACGCCATGCAGGCGGCGGTGGCGGCACAGCTGGAGGCACGCAAGCAGCGCTCAGTGGTGATTGCTGAGCGTTTAAGTCGGCGTTTGAAAGTGGATATTCCACTGTCGCGAGTGCAGGAATATGCCGGCGGTGAGCTGGTAGGGCGGCCACATTTTGCTCAGTACTTACTTGATCAGCAATTAGTGCCGTCGATGGCGGTGGCGTTTAAAAAATACCTCGGCGCGGGCAAGCCCGGTGATGTCAAAGCCAGCTGGCCAGCGCTCAGCGATGCCGTGCGTTGGATCGTCGATGGCGGTGGCATTGCGGTGATGGCCCATGCGCATATCTACAAAATGACCCGCACCAAATTAAAAGCTTGTATCGTTGATTTTATTGATGCCGGTGGCCGCGCGCTGGAAGTCAGTTATGGCAATATGGACGCTGATCAGCAAAGGCGCATGGTGGCGCTGGCTCAAGAGTTCGACTTACTCGGCTCTTGCGGCAGTGACTTTCATGGTCCTAATCGCTTTGGTATTGATCTTGGTGTGATGCCGGCATTTCCGGCAGACATCGAGCCCGTCTGGCAGCATTTTCGCAGTGCCTGACGTCTTTAGGAGTTCGTTTTGAGTCAGTTTTTTCAAATACACCCAGAAAACCCGCAGCCGCGCTTAATCAAGCAAGCGGCTGAAATATTACGCCAGGGTGGTCTGGCAGTGATCCCCACCGATTGTGCCTATGCCTTGGCGTGTCGAATTGGTGATAAGCGCGTCACCGAGCGGGTGCAGCGTTTGCGCCAGTTAGGTTCTAAGCACAACTTCACCTTGTTGTGTCGTGATTTATCCGAGTTATCGTTTTTTGCCAAAGTCGATAACAGCGAATACCGCTTGTTAAAAGCCCATACCCCAGGCGCGTTTACTTTTATTTTGCCCGCTACGCGTGAAGTGCCGCGTCTGTTGATGCACCCGAAAAAACGCACCATTGGCATTCGCGTGCCCGATAACCCCATCGCTATGGCCTTGCTGGCAGAGATGGACGAGCCGTTGATGACCACATCGCTGATTATGCCCGGCGATGATTTGCCATTGTCGGACCCGTACGACATTCGTCAAACGCTGGAGCATCAGCTGGAGTTGGTGATCGATGGCGGCTATTGCGGTTTTGAGGCCACCACCGTGGTCGATATGACCGAAGAAACCGCAGTGGTGACGCGTCAGGGCGCAGGCGACGCGTCGGCGTTTCTCTGAGTATCGCCTTCCGGTATCATGGCCAGCTTTGTGAACAGCAAGGCTAGCCATCATCATGAGTAAGAAACGGGTTCTTACCGGAATTACCACCACCGGAACGCCGCACCTAGGCAACTATGTAGGTGCCATTCGTCCGGCCATCGCCTCCAGCAAGACAGGTGACAGTGAGTCATTTTTCTTTTTGGCCGATTTTCATGCGTTGATTAAGTGCCAAGACCCTAAGGCCGTGCACCAGTCAACTAAAGAAATCGCTGCCACTTGGTTGGCGCTGGGGCTGGATCCTGAGCAGGCGACGTTTTATCGCCAGTCGGACATCCACGAAATTCCCGAGCTTAACTGGCTGCTGAGCTGTGTGTGCGCCAAAGGTTTGATGAACCGCGCCCATGCCTATAAGGCCTCCGTGGATGCCAACCTGGCAGAAGGCGAAGACGCCGATAAAGCCATTACCATGGGCTTGTTTAACTACCCAGTGTTGATGGCGGCTGACATCTTAATGTTCAACGCCGATCAGGTGCCGGTAGGTAAGGATCAGATCCAGCACATCGAAATGGCGCGCGATATGGCACAACGCTTTAATCACTTGTTTGCCAGCAAAAAACAGCCATTGTTGACTTTGCCCAACTATCAAGTGGATGAGCATGTGGCGGTCTTGCAAGGCTTGGATGGTCGCAAGATGAGCAAAAGCTATGGCAATACCATTCCACTGTTCTTAACCGAAAAGCAGCTACGCAAACACATCAATAAAATCAAAACCAACTTGCTGGAGCCTGGTGAGCCGAAAGATCCGGATGACTCTACTGTGTTCCAGATCTGGCAAGCCTTTGCCAGCAGCGAGCAAACGGCCGAAATGCGCCAAGCTTTTGCCGATGGCATTGGCTGGGGTGATGCCAAGGCCAAATTGTTTGAGCTGGTGAATGCAGAGCTGGCCGAGCCGCGTGAGCGCTACAACGACTTGATGGAGCGCCCGCAAGATGTGGAAGACATTCTGCAAATGGGGGCAGAGAAGGCTCGAACCATCAGTCGCCCATTGCTGCAACAGCTGCGCGAAGCGGTCGGTATTTATTCGTTGAGCCGCAGCTAAGTGTCGGCCACTGAATCAGGCGCAGGACGTCTTCTGAAGGAGCCGGAATGACGACGGAAGCAGAGCCACAGGCCACTCAGCAGCCCTCAGACCAGGTGCCAGGTCAGCAGGAAATGCAGTTTGCACTGGTGCAAGGGCAGCCGATGACCCAGCTGCCGCTGGATTTGTACATTCCGCCCGATGCGCTGGAAGTGATCCTTGAGCAATTTGAAGGGCCTCTGGATCTGCTGCTGTACCTGATTCGCAAGCAAAATCTCGACATTTTGGAAATTCACGTCGCCGACATTGTCGACCAGTATTTGACCTACATCGACATGATGAAGGCGCTGCAACTGGAGTTGGCAGCTGAGTATTTGGTGATGGCCGCCATGCTGGCGGAAATCAAAAGCCGGGTGTTGCTGCCGCGGCAAAAGGACGCCGATGGCGAGGAAGAAGAAGACCCGCGCGCCGAGCTGATTCGCCGTTTGCAAGATTACGAGCGCTTCAAAGCCGCCGCCGAAGACTTGGATGCGTTGCCTCGTTTGGAGCGCGACGTGTTTGTGTCGCAAGTGGATGGCCCAGAACGCATTCAGGACCGCATTCATCCTGACATCGATATGCGCGAGATGATGCTGGCCATGGCTGGCATCATGCGCCGTGCCGAGCGCTTTGAGCACCACGAGGTGCAGCGTGAACAGCTGTCTACCCGTGAGCGCATGTCACAGGTGTTAGATCAATTGCAAGGAGGCTACTTTGTTGCCTTTCGAACCCTGTTTGAGGTGGAAGAAGGCAAGCTGGGCGTGGTGGTCACCTTTCTTGCTATTTTGGAACTGGTCAAAGAGTCATTGGTAGAGCTGGTGCAACAAGAAGTGCTGGGGCCGATTTATGTGCGTGCCAAAGCAAGTATCACTGCGACCAGCGACATGGAGGCTGGCGAAATGGAGACCAGCGAAATAGAGGCCAGCATAATGGAGAACGGCAGCGATGAGTCATAATCGGCCACCTCTGGCCAGTATTATTGAAGCGGTACTGGCTGCGGCAGGCACGCCGGTATCGCTGGAGCGCATGCAGTCGGTGTTTGAAGAGCACGAAGTGCCGACGCCGAAAGAGCTACGCGAAGCCTTAGCGGAGCTGCGCGAGCAACTGAAGCCGCGAGGCTTGGAGCTGGTTGAAGTCGCCTCAGGCTATCGCCTGCAGGTGCGCCCGGCGGTGGCGCCTTGGGTGGCGCGCCTGTGGGACGAAAAACCACAGCGCTATTCGCGTGCGCTGTTGGAAACTCTGGCATTGATTGCCTATCGTCAACCCATTACCCGCGGCGACATCGAAGATGTACGTGGCGTGGTGGTCAGCTCAAGCATTATGAAAACCTTGTTGGAGCGTGAATGGGTGCGGGTAGTTGGCCATCGTGATGTACCTGGCCGGCCGGCCATGTATGCCACCACGCGTCAGTTTCTCGATTACTTTGGGCTAGCAAGCTTAGAAGAGCTACCCAGCTTGCAAGACATTCGCGAGCTGGACGATGCCAATCGCAAGTTGCAGTTGGGTGATGACGCAGACGTGCGCAAAGACACACCGGGCAGCTATGAGTTCAGCAGCGAAGAAGAGGTGGAACAACGCGGTGCCGATGTGCTGGCGGAAACCGAAGAAGATCTCAACACCGCTGCAGCCTTGGTGGCCAAGGTCGAAGCCGGTGTGTTTAAGCGTGACGATGATGAAGACGCCACCACAGCGCCAGATTTGCAGCAAGCCTTGGCGCGTTTGCAGGCAAAAGAGGATGAGCCTGCCACCGATAACAACACCGATGCGTCTGACCAAGATGGCGACGAGTCGGCCCCTAACCAAAATGAGTAATGCATGAACGAGAGAATTCAGAAGCTGCTGGCCGACGCTGGCATTGCTTCCCGCCGGGAGGCGGAACGCTGGATCGCGGATGGTCGAGTAACGGTCAACGGCGTTAAGGCACAACTGGGCGACCGTGCCGGGCGCGAAGACGTCGTCCGTGTGGACGGTCGCACGGTCAAACTGGCCGATGCGGGTCGTACGCGACGCGTACTGGCTTACAACAAGCCGTTGGGTGAAGTTTGCACTCGCACAGACCCAGATGGCCGACCGACAGTGTTCGATCACCTGCCTCATACCCGTGGTGAGCGCTGGATCAACGTTGGTCGTTTGGATATCAATACCACTGGTTTGCTGTTGTTCACCACCGACGGTGAGTTGGCGAATAAGTTGATGCATCCGTCGAGCGGCGTTGACCGTGAGTATGCCGTACGGGTGCGTGGCAATGTTGATGACGACATGATTGCGCGGTTAAAAGAAGGCGTATTGCTCGAGGATGGCATGGCGCGCTTTACCGACGTGCAGTTCTTTGACGGCGAGGGCCAGAATAAGTGGTTTCACGTGGTGCTGATGGAAGGCAAAAACCGCGAAGTTCGACGCTTGTGGGAAAGCCAAGGGGTTGAGGTCAGTCGCCTGAAGCGCGTGCGTTACGGTTGCATCTTTATGCCAGCCAACGTCCCGGTCGGTACCTGGGTTGAGTTGCAGCAGCGTGAAATCAACGACTTGGCAGACATGGTGGGTTTAGAGCGTAAGGCCACTCGACGTTTGGCGGGCAAAGAAAAGGAACGTTTTCAGCGCGTGCAAAAGCGTCAGAAAGTACGCCAAGAAGCCAAGCCAAAGAGGCGGACCAAAGGCCCTCGCTAACGTTTTCAACCGGGCATCAGGCGCTGATGACCCGGTTGCGTCCTCCGCTTTTGGCGGCATACAGCGCTTCGTCGGCGCGGTGCAACAGGCTGTCCTTATCGTCATCGCCGCGCAAAGTGGCACAGCCTAAACTGGCAGAGAGCGTGATGGGGCCTTGGCTTCCGCTTAATGTTAGGCCTGCGATGCCCTGGCGGATGCGCTCCGCAATGGTCTGCGCGCCCTCAGCGCAGGCGCCGGACAGCACGATGATGAACTCCTCACCGCCATAGCGAAAACACATATCCGTTTGTCGAATCGAAGCACTGATGCACTTCACGGTTTGCTGCAGCACCCGATCGCCGCAGCTGTGGCCGTGTTGGTCATTGATCTGTTTGAACCAATCCAGATCCAGCATCAGCAGCGATAACTGATGCTCGTGGCGCTTAGCGAGCTCGATTTCGCGCTTTAAGGTACGGTCCAGTGCTGCGCGGTTGCCTGCTCCGGTTAATGGGTCACGGAAGGCGGCAGCCACGGCTGAGTGGTAGCGCAGCGCGTTGCGCACTGGGTAAACCAGCGTGGTGATGAGCCCTTCAATATTGGCTAGCTCGTGTTCGCGGAAGCGGGTGCTGCGTTGAAAGCTCAAATCGCCCATATAGTCGCCTTGAGTTTGCAGGCGATAGCTGACGCTGTGAACGCTTTGCTTGCCTTGGCTGAGCGTCAGTTCCTGGCGAGCATGATGAAAAGTCATGCCATCAATCAGTACGGCTTGCTGGACTTCGGTAAAGAATATTTCCAGCAGTTGGCGCAACTCTAATGTGGTCTGCAGCTTGCCGGTTAGGCGCAGCAAAAGCTCGGGCTGTAAGTCTGGGCGCGGCGCTAGCTCACCAATGCTGGTGACGATTTTATCGTCATGGAGCTCTGCACGACTGTTGCTGTGTAATGGACTCACCATGAGTCACCTCATACTGATCGGGTTCTGAGCACTGATAAGCGAGTTCTATGCCAGTTTCGAGAGGCAGAAATATTCTATTAAAATCAAAAGGTTAGGGCGGGAGATTATATCTGGCGGCAAAAAGTTGGCTTTTTGACTGAAGTGTTTTTGCGTTTTAAGTCAAATTGATGACTTGGCTTTGTGGTTCTGGCAACGATTTTTTGGCGTTTTTGTCGCAGTGCGTCCATTCGTTGCCCGTCCTTCGGCAGACCTTGCCGCAGGCGGCAAGGATCTGCCCAGGAGGCTTACCCCTGGCTCGGTGCGCGCTTGGGTTGAGCGTCCAAGCTTTGACCGTGGGTGCCAATCGAGTCAGGCGACATCAAGTGCAGGTACAACTCCATGATATCGGCCGGTGCAGCAACGGTGGATGGGTTTTCGCCTGGGAAGGCGGCGGCGCGCATGGTGGTGCGTGTGGCGCCTGGGTTAATGCAGTTAACGCGAATTTGGCTGGTGTTCTCCAGCTCCTGCGCCAGCACTTGCATTAAGCCTTCGGTGGCAAACTTAGAAACGCTGTAAGCACCCCAGTAAGCGCGACCTTCGCGGCCAACGGAGCTGGTCGTTAGAATGACGGACGCATCGGCAGGCGCTTTGCGTAGCAGTGGTACTGTGTGCTTGAGCAGAAGAAATTGGCCGTTGACGTTCACCTGCATTACGCGCTGAAAAGTGTTCCAGTCGTAGCTTTCGAGTGGCGCCCGTTGGCCGAGTATGCCGGCATTGAGTAAGGCGCCGTCGAGGTGTTCAAAATGCTGCTCGATCAGGTCGGCCAGTTCGCGAAACGCCTCTTCGTCGTTATTTTCCAGGTCAAACGGCAATACCGCCGGCTGTGGCAGGTTTTCTGCCTCTATCAAATCGTAGGTGTCATTGAGGGCTTCCTGGGTACGACCCAGCAGCAGCACGGTGGCACCAGCTCGAGCATAGGTAAGAGCCGCTTCACGGCCAATACCGTAGCCAGCGCCGGTCACTAGAATGTTGCGTCCAGATAAAGGTTGTGTGGCAGTCATGTTGTCTCTTGAGAATAGATGGATAACAGAGTGGTCAGATCAGAGGCGTGGTCCAACACGGCATCTGCGCCCCAGTGGTCGGCTGCGTTTGGCTCAGATAAATAGCCAAAGCGGCAACCCAGTGTGATCATGCCCGCGGCGCGGCCGGCTTCGATGTCGCGCTCGTGGTCGCCAAGGTACCAGCATTGCTGCGGTGAGATGGCAAGGCGTTGGGCAGCCAGTAGCAGTGGTTCAGGGTGAGGTTTGGCTCGGCTGACATCGTCTGGGCAAATTACCAGCTCGCAGCCTAGTGGCATGCGCTCTAGCAACAGCTCGGTGTAGCGCCTGGGTTTGTTGGTGACAATGCCCCAGGCAATGCCGTGCCGCTGCAACTGTTGCAATGCCGTGGCGAAGCCATCAAACAAAGTGCAGGTGCGGCCGACCTGGTGCTCATAGCGATCCAGCAGCAGCTGGCGCCGCTGGACAAATTCCGGGTGCTGGTCGTCTATTTCCCAGGTCAGGCGTGTGAGCGCTGCACCGCCATTGCTGACTTGCGCGCGAATCACGTCGTCGGCCAGGGCGTCAAAGCCACTGGCTTGGCGCAGCTCGTTGACCACGCCGAAAAAGTCCGGTGCGGTGTCTACCAAGGTGCCGTCGAGATCGAACAACACTGCTGCGGGGCGTGGCAGTGTGCTCATTGCGCTGGCCTTTGGCTGGCCATGAGATAGTTAACGCTAACGTCGCTCTCATCTAACTTATAAATCTTGGTCAGCGGGTTGTAGGTCATGCCGGTCATTTGGGTGACATCCAAACCGGCCTCACGGCACCAATGAGCCAGTTCGCTGGGTTTGATGAACTTGTGATAGTCGTGGGTGCCAGCAGGCAGCAAACGCAGCACGTACTCCGCGCCGACGATGGCGAACAAATACGCTTTCGGGTTGCGATTGATGGTGGAGAAGAACACCTGGCCACCTGGCTTAACCAGCTCAAAGCAGGCTTTGACCACAGATGCTGGGTCTGGCACATGCTCTAGCATCTCCAAGCAAGTGACTACGTCGAAGCTGGCGGGCTGCTCGGCGGCCAAGGTCTCGACCTCGATGCGCCGGTAGTCGACCGCAACGCCGGACTCCAACGCGTGCAGTTTGGCAACGCTCAGTGGCGCTTCACCCATGTCGATGCCAGTTACCTCAGCACCGCGTTGCGCCATGCTCTCGCTCAAAATGCCGCCGCCACAGCCGACGTCGAGTACTTTTTTGCCGGCCAAGTGGGCGATCTCATCGATGAAGTTGGCGCGCAGTGGGTTAATGTCGTGCAGCGGTTTAAATTCACTTTCTTTATCCCACCAGCGACTGGCCAAGGCTTCAAATTTGGCAATTTCAGCGGCGTCGACATTGCTGTTGGTATCTTGCTCGGTGCGGTTTGCTGCGGTGTTACTCATGCTTGTCTCCACGAATCATTGGGCGCGAATACGCTGTTGCCATTGCTGCGCTAACTGTAACAGTGTGCCGCCATCAAAAGCGGTGAGCTGGCCATCGCGCACTTTGCTGCGACCAGCGACCCAGACATGGCGCACATAACGACTGGCGTCGGTGTACACCAATTGCGAAATGGGATCGAACAGCGGCTGTTGTGGTAGTTGATCAAGGGCGACGGCTTGCAGGTCGGCGCGCTTGCCGACCTCGATAGAGCCGGTTTGTTGTTCGATGCCCAGGGCTTTGGCGCTGCCTAATGTGGCGCTGTGCAATGCCTGCCAGGCGGGCAGGGCGGCGGCATCGTTGGCCACGGCTTTGGCCAGCATGGCGGCGGTTTTCATTTCGCCTTGCAGGTTTAAATCGTTATTGCTGGCGGCGCCATCGGTGCCGATGCCGACATTGATATGATGGTCGAGCAACTGCTGCACCGGGCAAAAGCCGCTGGCCAGTTTTAAGTTGGACTCCGGGCAGTGCACCACAGATGCACCGCTGTGCTGCAGCAATTGAATATCGCTGGTATCGATCTGAGTCATATGCACACAGCTGACCCGCTCGGTTAAAAAGCCCAAGTCTGCCAGCCGTTGGCTGGGTCGGCAGCCACGCTGCTCCAGGCTTTGCTCAACTTCAAAGGCGGTTTCGTGCAAATGAATTTGTACCGGCATGTCGAGCTGGTCGGCGAGGGTAGTGATTTCTCGCAGCGGCTCATCCGATACCGTGTAGGGTGCATGTGGGCCGAGCCCGAAGGTCAGTAACTCGTGGGTGCGAAAGTCGTCGCGACAGGCGATGGCTTTGCGAATGTATTCATCGGCGTTTTGCGCAAAGTTGGTGGGGAAATCCAAAATGGGGGTGAAGATCACCGCACCCATGCCGGCTTCAATGGCGGCTTCGGCGCAGGCGGCCGGATAAAAATACATATCGGCAAAGGTGGTGGTGCCGGAGAGCAGCATTTCGGCCATGGCCAAGCGGCTGCCGTCGCGCACAAACTCGTGATCGACCCAGCGCGCCTCAGTGGGCCAGATATGCTCTTGCAGCCAGGTCATTAGCGGTTGGTCATCGGCCATGCCGCGGAACAAGCTCATGGCAGCATGGCCGTGGGCATTGATAAAGCCGGGCAGCAGAATTTGCTGATCGAGTTGCAGCGTTTCTAAGGCCTGCCATTGGCAGTTGTGGCTGTCTTCAACGGCCACAATGGTGCCGTCTTTAATCACCACAGCTTGGTGTTCTGTGATGGGCTGACTGGGCTCGGCCATGGTGGCCAGCCAGCGGGCATGAATAATCAGATCCGCTTGCATAATACCTGCGTCCTTTAACGTAGCGGCCAGTATAACCATCGTGCCGTTTAAGCGCAGCCATCTTGCCACTGACGGTCACAGGCTTGTTCTGCACCTCCCTAGGTATCTATTTGATTTGTGGTATGATTCCGGGCTTCATTGCACAAGCTGGCAGTGCCTCTCGGCGCTGCTGGAGCATCAACAAGGACCGTATCACCACAGCCGCTAGAAGACGTCCGGTGATTCGCACAAACAGGCCGAAAACGTATGGGTGACATAGCCAAAGAAGTTCTGCCAATTAACATTGAGGACGAACTGCAACAGTCCTACCTCGATTACGCCATGAGCGTGATCGTGGGGCGAGCGTTGCCAGATGTTCGCGATGGTTTGAAACCGGTGCACCGCCGGGTTCTGCATGCCATGAATGTACTCGGCAACGACTGGAATAAACCGTACAAGAAATCCGCCCGTGTGGTCGGTGATGTGATCGGTAAATACCACCCTCACGGTGACTCGGCGGTGTACGACACCATTGTGCGGATGGCGCAGGACTTTTCCATGCGTTACCTGATGGTGGACGGTCAAGGTAACTTCGGTTCTATCGACGGCGACTCCGCTGCTGCGATGCGTTACACCGAAGTGCGCATGGCCAAGCTCAGCCACGAAATGCTGGCCGATATCGACAAAGAAACCGTCGATTGGGTGCCCAACTACGACGGCACTGAGCAAATTCCAGAAGTGCTGCCAACGCGCGTCCCCAATCTGTTGGTGAATGGTTCTTCGGGTATCGCCGTGGGCATGGCGACCAATATTCCGCCACATAACCTGACTGAGGTTATGAACGGTTGCTTGGCCTTGATCGATAACCCAGATCTCGACATCGACCAGTTGATGGAATACATCCCAGGTCCGGATTTCCCGACGGGTGCCTTTATTAACGGCCGCGATGGCATTGTTGAGGCTTATCGCACTGGTCGAGGCCGCATTTATATGCGCGCCCGTCATCAGTTCGAAGAAAATGACGCCAGCGGCAAAGTCAGCATTGTGTTCACCGAAATCCCGTACATGGTGAACAAGGCGCGCTTGATTGAAAAAATTGCTGAGCTGGTGAAAGACAAAAAGCTCGAAGGCATTACCGAGCTGCGCGACGAGTCCGATAAAGACGGCATGCGTGTGGTGGTGGAGCTGCGTCGCGGCGAAATGCCCGAGGTGGTGCTGAACAACTTGTTCGCCCAGACCCAGCTGCAAACCGTGTTCGGCATCAATACCGTGGCGCTGGTAGACGGTCAGCCGAAAACGCTGAACCTCAAGCAGCTGCTGGAAGCTTTCGTTAAGCACCGCCGTGAGGTGGTGACTCGCCGCACCATTTATGAACTGCGCAAAGCACGTGAGCGTGGCCACATCCTCGAAGGTTTGGCGTTAGCGCTGGCCAACATCGACCCGGTCATCGAGCTGATTAAATCCTCACCCACCGGTGCTGAAGCCAAAGAGCGCTTGATCGCCACGGCTTGGGAGCCAGGCGATGTGCTGGATATGCTGGAGCGCGCTGGTGAAGACGCCTGTCGCCCAGATGATTTGCCAGAGCAATATGGTTTCCGCGATGGCCGCTATCACTTATCGCCAGTCCAGGCTCAGGCCATTCTCGATTTGCGTTTGCAAAAACTGACCGGCCTTGAGCATGAAAAACTGATCGAAGAGTACCAGCTGAAGCTGGAAGAAATCGCCGAATACCTGGACATTCTGGCCAGCTCTGAGCGCCTGATGCAGGTGATTCGCGAAGAGTTAGAAGCCGTTCGTGCTGAATACGGCGATGAGCGTCGCACTGAAATTATTGCCGTTAAGCGTGACCTGACCATGGCTGACCTGATCCCAGAAGAGGATCTGGTGTTGACCCTGTCGCACAGTGGCTACGCCAAAACCCAGCCATTGTCTGCCTACCAGGCTCAGCGCCGTGGTGGCAAAGGCCGCTCGGCAACGGCGGTGAAAGAAGAAGACTTTGTTGAACATTTGTTGGTGGTGAACAGTCACGAAACCGTTTTGTGTTTCTCTGATGCTGGCAAAGTGTATTGGCTGACGGTGTATGACATTCCACAAGCCAGCCGCGCGGCGAAGGGCCGTCCGATTGTGAACTTGCTGAATCTGTCGGAAGGTGAGCGCATCACTGCCATTTTGCCGGTGCCGGAATACAGCGCTGATCGTTATGTGTTTATGGCCACCGCCAAAGGCACGGTGAAGAAAACCACCTTGGATCAATTCTCGCGCCCACGCTCTAGCGGTTTGATCGCTTGTGAGCTGGATGACAGCGATTGGCTGGTCGGCGTGGCTATTACCGATGGCAGCCAGGATGTGCTGATTCTCAGCGATGCCGGCAAAGCCGTGCGCTTTAAAGAATCCGATGTGCGCGCCATGGGCCGTACGGCACGCGGTGTACGCGGTATTCGTATGGGCGATGGCCAAAGTGTGATCTCGCTGATCATTCCTCAAGAGGGTGGCTCGGTGTTAACGGCTTCCGAGCGTGGCTTTGGCAAGCGCACCGATGTGGAAGAGTTCCCGACCAAAGGGCGTGGCACTCAGGGCGTGATCGCCATGGCCTGCAGTGAGCGCAATGGCGCCTTGGTAGGCGCTGTGCAGGTGTTCAGTGGTGATGAAGTCATGCTGGTGAGTGACCAGGGTACCTTAGTGCGCACCAGCACCGACGGTGTGTCACAACTGAGCCGCAACACCCAAGGTGTGACCCTGATTCGCATTGCTGACGGTGAAAAACTGATCGGTGTTGAACGTATTTGTGAAGCCGATGACGGCGCCATTGAATCTGAAGAAGACCCGGATGCTGCGCCAGCTGAAGGCGCTGATGGCACTGATGGGGATAGCCCAGCAGCGGATAACCAGACGGAGCAGTAACACCATGACGCGCGCACATAACTTTTGCGCTGGCCCTGCGGCGCTACCGACCGCCGTGTTGGAACAGGCGCAGCAAGAAATGGCAGATTGGCACGGCAAAGGCCTGTCGATTATGGAAATGAGTCACCGCAGCAAGGAATTTGTTGCGGTGGCTGAGCAGGCCGAGCAAGACTTGCGCGACCTGTTACAGGTGCCGGCCAACTACAAAGTGCTGTTTATGCAAGGCGGTGCCAGCAGTCAGTTTTCGATGGTGCCGCTGAACTTGCTGGGCGACAAAGTACAGGCGGATTACATCAATACTGGGCAGTGGTCGAAAAAGGCCATTGCCGAAGCCAAGCGCTACTGCGACGTCAATGTGGCGGCTAGCACGGATTTCGCTTCGGCGCCGGCTCAGGGTGATTTGCAGCTCAGTAGCGATGCGGCGTATGTACATTATTGCCCCAATGAAACCATCGGCGGTGTGAGTTTTGACTACATTCCGCAAACCGGTGATGTGCCTTTGGTGGCTGATTTTTCCTCATCGATTTTGTCTGAGCCTTTGGATGTGTCGCGCTTCGGTCTGATTTACGCCGGTGCACAAAAGAACATAGGCCCGGCTGGGTTGTGTGTCGTCATCGTGCGCGAGGATTTACTAGGTAAAGCCCACGCAGACACACCGGCGATGCTGAATTACCAGACGGCGGCGGATAACGGCTCCATGTACAACACGCCGCCGACGTACAGCTGGTATTTGGCCGGCTTGGTGTTTCAGTGGTTGAAGCAACAGGGTGGCCTTGCGGCCATGGGTGCTGTCAATCGCCGCAAAGCGGCGAAGTTGTACGATTTTATTGATGGCAACGACTTTTACGCCAACCCGGTGGCCATTGCTAATCGCTCCATTATGAATGTGCCGTTTACCCTATTCGATGACAGCTTAGATGCCACCTTTCTAGCCGAAAGCACCGCTGCAGGTCTGCTCAATTTAGCTGGGCATCGCAGTGTCGGCGGCATGCGTGCCAGCATTTACAACGCAGTGTCAGAAGCAGCGGTGGATGCCTTGATCGATTTCATGGGCGACTTTGCCCGCCGTTATGGGTAAAGAACATGAGTGAAGCGGATGAGTTGGGCGCCCTGCGCGATCAAATTGATGCCATTGATCAACAGATTCAGCAGTTAATCAACGAACGCGCCCGCTGTGCTCAGCAGGTTGCTGAGGTGAAGCAAAAATATTGCTCGCCTGGTGAGTCGGTGGTGTTTTATCGCCCTGAGCGCGAAGCCCAAGTGCTGCGCAAGATCATGGCGCGCAACGGCGGCCCGTTGGGCGATGAGTCCATGGCGCGCTTGTTCCGTGAGGTAATGTCGCAATGCCTGGCACTGGAAGAGCCGCTCACCGTGGCGTATCTGGGGCCTGAGGGCACCTTTACCCAGCAAGCGGCGGTCAAGCATTTTGGCCATGCGGTCAGCTGTGTCGGTCAAATCTCCATTGCTGATGTGTTTCGTGAAGTTGAAAGCGGTGCCGCCAACTTCGGTGTGGTGCCCGTAGAAAATTCCACCGAAGGGGTGGTGACCCATACCCTCGACAGCTTTGTGGAATCCAATTTGCTGATTTGCGGCGAAGTCACACTGCGCATTCATCACCACCTGCTCACCTCGAGCCCTGAGACGAGCGTGACGCGTATATACTCGCACGCCCAGTCTTTGGCTCAGTGTCGTTTGTGGCTCGATCAAAACTACCCCAATGTTGAACGCATTGCGGTGGCATCAAATGCCGAAGCGGCGCGCCGTGCCAGCCAAGAGTCATGCGCAGCTGCCATTGCCAGTGAAGCCGCGGCTGAGCTGTATGCGCTGAAGCCGGTGCACGCCAACATTGAAGATCAGCCAGACAATACCACGCGTTTTTTGATCGTTGGACAGCAGCCAACGCAGTCCAGCGGCGATGATAAAACCTCTATTTTGGTGGCCAGCCGCAACGAACCCGGTGCGCTCTATCATGTGTTAGAGCCGTTTCATCGTGAAGGCATCAGCCTGACACGCATTGAAACCCGGCCATCGCGCAGCGGAACCTGGAGCTACGTGTTCTTTATCGATTTTGAAGGGCATCGCGACGACGCAAGCATCGTTCCCTTGCTGGCAGAAATTCAAAGCAAAGCCGTCGACTTTAAATGGCTGGGCTCTTATCCAAAGGCAGTACTGTGACGACTCTGACTGATTTGCTCACCCCGGGAGCGAAAGCTCTGCACCCGTATCAGCCTGGTAAGCCTGTGTCTGATTTGGCACGGGAAATGGGGCTTGATCCGGCTTCCATCGTCAAGTTGGCGAGTAACGAAAACCCCCTTGGCCCAAGCCCGATGGCGCTGGCTGCGATGCAAGACGTAGGCTCGCTCAGTCGCTACCCGGATGGTGGCGGTTTTGAGTTGCGCCAGACCTTGGCGGAGCTGTTAGAAGTGGATGCGGCGCAGATCACGTTGGGTAACGGCTCCAGTGACTTGCTGGATTTTGTCACCCGTATTTTTGTGCAGCCGGGCGATAACATCGTTGTTTCTGAGCATGCCTTTTCTTTGTATGGCTTAAACGCCACTGCTGTGTCCGCCGAGGTGCGTGAAGCACCAGCGAAAGACTTTGGCCATGACCTAGATGCCATGGCAGCCCTGGTGGATGAGCGTACACGATTGGTCTTCATTACCAACCCCAATAACCCTACTGGTACTTGGTTATCTGAGGCCGAGATTCGTGGGTTTTTGGCACAGTTGCCAGCGCATGTGATCACCATTTTGGACGAAGCTTATTTTGAATTTGTCGATGAGGCGGAGTATCCAAATGGCGTGCGTTTGCTGGCGGATTTTCCACGCTTACTGGTGACGCGTACCTTTTCTAAAGCCTATGGTTTGGCTGCCTTGCGGGTGGGCTTTGGTGTCAGCAGCAGCGAGATGGCAGCGCTATTAAATCGCGTACGGCCGCCGTTTAATGTCAATGCACCCGCGCAAGCGGCGGCGGTGGCAGCGCTGAAAGACCAAGCCCATGTACAGCGCAGCATCACTGCCAATCGCCTCGGTATGAAACAGCTGATCGGTGCATTTGAGCAGCTCGGATTGAATTATTTGCCATCGGTGGGCAACTTCATTTGCGTACGCTTGCAAAACGCCGTTGAGGTGAATCAGGCGTTGCTGCGCCGTGGCGTTATCGTACGAGCGTTAGGCGGTTATGGTATGCCGGAATACTTGCGTATTTCCATCGGCACAGAAGCGGAAAACAAGCGCTTTATCGACATGCTGACTGAGGTGTTACAACAAGGCGAAGCGGCGTGACGGTGCAGTTAGGACGAGTCGCCGTCATTGGCTTGGGTTTAATCGGCTGTTCTTGGGTAAAAGCTCTGCGCGAAGCCGGCGCGGTGCAGTCGGTCGCCGGATTTGACCGCAATCTTGACTCCATGCAGCAGGCGCAGCAAGTCGGCATTATTGACGATTACAGCGAGCAGCTGGCCGAAGTTGCTGCGGATGCCGATTTTATTATCGTATCGGTGCCGATTAAGGCCGTGCGTGAGGTATTGGCGCAGTTGCAGCCGGTGGTGAAGGCCAGTGCCATCTTGACCGACGTCGGCTCGGTGAAAGGTTCCGTTGCCGACGATGTGGCGGCGACCTTTGGCCCTAAGTTCGATCGCTTTGTGTTGGGGCACCCCATTGCCGGTTCTGAGCGCAGTGGTGTGGAAGCGGCTGATGCCAGTTTGTATCAGCGCCACAAGGTCATCATTACGCCGCAGCCTCATACCGATGCGCAGGCGCTACAAACCGTGATTTCTGCTTGGCAGCTGGCGGGTGCTGATATTGAGCAGATGGAGGTGCGTCATCACGATGAGGTGCTGGCAGCCACGAGCCATTTGCCGCATTTGCTGGCCTACAACCTGGTCGATACCCTGGCCAGTCGCGATGAAAACCAAGAAATTTTTAATTACGCCGCTGGCGGCTTTCGCGATTTTACCCGCATTGCGGCCAGCAGCCCGATCATGTGGCGGGATATTTTTTCTGCCAACCGCGAGCAAATTCTGGCGGTGCTGGATATGTTTCAGCACGACCTCAGCCAACTCAGACAGAGCATCGAGCGTGACGATCAGACCCAGGTAATGGGCGTATTGACCCGAGCCAAAGTTGCGCGTGACCACTTTTCTAAAATACTGGCCCGCAGGGCCTATGTTGAGCCTATGAAAACAGCCACTATTACCTACGTTGCCACGCCGGGGCAGGCACTGAGCGGTCAGTTCCGTGTGCCGGGCGATAAGTCGATTTCTCACCGCTCGATTATGTTGGGCTCGCTGGCCAATGGCGTGACCGAAGTGAGCGGTTTTCTTGAAGGCGAAGACAGTCTGGCGACCTTGCAGGCGTTTCGCGATATGGGCGTTGTGATCGAAGGTCCGCATCGCGGCCGCGTCACTGTTCACGGTGTTGGCATGCATGGCTTGCAGCCACCGCCAGGGCCTTTGTATTTGGGCAATTCTGGCACCTCGATGCGCTTGCTGGCGGGCTTGATGGCGGGGCAGAAGTTCAGCGTTGAAATGACCGGTGATGAATCGTTAAGCAAGCGTCCGATGGGGCGCGTCGCTGACCCGTTGGCGCTGATGGGAGCCAGTGTGGACACCGCCGACGGTGGTCGGCCGCCGATGCGCATTCGCGGCGGTGCCGAGCTGCGTGGCATTCACTATGACTTGCCGATGGCCAGCGCCCAAGTAAAAAGCTGCTTGCTGCTGGCTGGCTTGTACGCCGAGGGCGAAACCTCGGTGACTGAGCCGGCACCGACGCGAGATCATACCGAGCGCATGCTAAAAGGCTTTGGCTATGAGGTGCAGGTCGAGGGTTCAGCGGCGACGGTCAAAGGTGGCGGCGAGCTGACGGCATGTGAAATCGACGTACCGGCGGATATTTCCTCGGCGGCCTTCTTTATGGTGGCGGCCAGCATCATGCCAGGCTCAGATATTACTCTTGAGCACGTTGGCATTAACCCAACCCGTATTGGCGTAATCAATATTCTCAAAGCCATGGGCGGCCACATTGAGGTGCTCAATGAGCGCGAAGTGGGCGGAGAGCCAGTGGCGGATATTCGCATTCGCAGCGCCCAGTTGAAGGGCATCCATATTCCTGAAGATCAGGTGCCGCTGGCGATTGATGAGTTCCCGGCGTTGTTTGTGGCCGCCGCCTGCGCTGAAGGTGAAACCATTTTGACCGGTGCAGAAGAGCTGCGTGTTAAAGAAAGCGACCGCATTCAAGCCATGGTCGATGGTTTGGTGACGCTGGGTGTTGATGCCAAAGGCACGGAAGATGGTGCGGTGATTCAAGGCATGGGCGCTGACGGTCAGTTTGGCGGTGGCGATATTGTCACGTATCACGATCACCGCATTGCCATGAGTTTTGCTGTTGCCTCGCTGCGTGGCAGTGCGCCGATTCGCATTTTGGACTGCGCCAACGTCGCGACTTCGTTCCCTAACTTTGTTGAGTTGGCCAATGGCTGCGGCATGTCGGTTGCTGTGGTTGAGGAGGGGGCATGAAGGTAATCACCGTCGATGGCCCATCCGGCGCTGGTAAAGGCACGGTATGCGCACGCTTGGCGGCGACGTTAGGTTGGCACCTGCTCGATAGCGGTGCTTTGTACCGCATCACTGGCTTGGCCGCTGAGCGCCAAGCGGTGGAGTTAACCGATGAGCATCGCGTCGCTCAAGTGGCGGCGAATTTGGACGTGACCTTTGAACCGGGTAAAGACGGCGTGGCTGTCATTCTTGCCGGTGAAGAAGTAACGACGACCATTCGTACCGAGGAGGTCGGTAGCTTGGCTTCTCAGGTAGCGGCCTTGCCGGCGGTGCGAGATGCCTTGCTGCAACGTCAGCGTGACTTCGCCCAAGCACCCGGTTTGATTGCCGATGGCCGTGATATGGGCACCGTGGTGTTTCCAGATGCCAGTGTCAAAGTGTTCCTCACGGCGAGTGCTGAGGAGCGCGCGCAGCGGCGTTTTCGCCAGTTGACTGAAAAGGGAATAAGTGCTAGTTTGCCCGCCCTTATCGAAGACATCCGAGCTCGCGATGAGCGTGACAGCAACCGCAGCGTCGCGCCATTAAAGCCTGCCCACGATGCCGTCGTCATCGACAGCACCTCCCTTAGCATTGACGAGGTCTGCGATCAACTGATGGCCCGGGTACAACAGGCAGGACTGATCTGAGATAAAGTGAATGCGTTGGTCAGCACAGCGAGCGCATTCAGCTTTGACTTTAACTAACTCCAAATGTCTGACCATTTGGACTGCGCGCAGGGTACCGTCCCTGGGCACTGACTGAGACAGGAATTATCCATGAGCGAAAGCTTTGCTGACTTATTTGAAGAATCCTTAAAAGAACTGGACATGCAACCGGGCTCAATCGTTACCGGTACCGTTGTCGACATCGACAGCGACTGGGTAACGGTGAACTCTGGCTTGAAATCAGAAGCCGTGATCCCACGCAGCCAGTTCCTGAACGAAAGTGGTGAACTGGAAGTAGCCATTGGCGATGAAACTCAGGTGTCTCTGGAAGCTGTTGAAGATGGCTTCGGCGAAACCAAACTGTCTCGTGAAAAAGCCAAGCGCGCAGAAAGCTGGAAAGAGCTGGAAAAAGCCTTCGAAGCTGACGAAATGGTTACCGGTATCATTAACGGTAAGGTTAAAGGTGGCTTCACGGTTGACCTGAAAAATATCCGCGCCTTCTTGCCAGGTTCTTTGGTTGACGTACGTCCAGTACGCGACACTGCGCACCTGGAAGGCAAAGAGCTGGAATTCAAAGTTATCAAGCTGGACGCCAAGCGTAACAACGTTGTTGTTTCTCGTCGCGCCGTGCTGGAAGCTGCGAACTCTCAAGAGCGTGAAGAGCTGCTGGCTAGCCTGCAAGAAGGTCAGTCTATTAAGGGTATCGTTAAGAACCTGACTGACTACGGTGCTTTCGTTGATCTGGGCGGCGTTGATGGCCTGCTGCACATCACCGACATGGCGTGGAAGCGCATCAAGCACCCAAGCGAAATCGTTGCTGTTGGTGACGAAATCGACGTTAAAGTGCTGAAATTTGACCGTGAGCGCAACCGCGTTTCTCTGGGTCTGAAGCAACTGGGCGACGATCCTTGGGTGAACATCACTCAGCGTTACCCAGAAAGCGCGCGCGTTAAAGCTCGTGTGACCAACCTGACTGACTACGGCTGCTTCGCGGAGCTGGAAGAAGGCGTTGAAGGTCTGGTTCACGTGTCTGAAATGGACTGGACCAACAAGAACATCCACCCAAGCAAAGTCGTTCAAGTAGGCGACGAAGTGGAAGTGATGATCCTGGACATCGACGAAGAGCGTCGTCGTATTTCTCTGGGTATCAAACAGTGCACCACTAACCCTTGGGAAGACTTCGGTACCAAGTTCAACAAAGGCGACAAGATCAGCGGTAAGATCAAGTCGATCACTGACTTCGGTATCTTCATTGGTCTGGACGGCGGCATCGACGGTCTGGTTCACCTGTCTGACATCAGCTGGAACGACAGCGGTGAAGACGCAGTTCGCAACTTCAAGAAAGGCGACGAGCTGGAAACCGTTATCCTGTCTATCGACCCAGAGCGTGAGCGTATTTCACTGGGCGTGAAGCAGCTGGAAAGCGATCCGTTCTCTGAGTACGTGGCAGAAAACGACAAAGGCGCGCTGGTTACCGGTAAAGTGACTGCAATCGATGCGAAAGCAGCGACTGTTGAACTGGCCGACGGTGTTGAAGCGACTCTGCGTGCTTCAGACATCAGCCGTGACAAGGTTGAAGATGCGCGCAACGTATTGAACGAAGGCGATGAGGTTGAAGGCCTGATCACTTCTGTTGATCGTAAGAACCGCACCATCAGCCTGTCTGTGAAAGCCAAAGACAGCGCTGAAGATCGTGCCGCTCTGAAAGAGCAGCGCGTGAAAGCTGAGCAGGAAGCGACTGGTCCAACCACCATCGGCGACCTGATCAAAGAGCAGCTGAACCAGCAATAAGTTCGGTTGTTAGAAAAAACCCGCTTCGGCGGGTTTTTTTATGCCCGCCATCCTTGGCGGGCACCCTTTGGGCCGCACTTGCGTGCGTTCACCAACGCTCCCGGCGTTGTTGTATGGGTAGCGTCCGTGCTATCCACCCTTCGGGCTGCACTTGCGTGCGTTCATCAACGCTCCCGGCGTTGCTGTATGCCCGCCATCCCAGGCGGGCATCCTTTGGGCCATCGCCGATGGCGATGCTGGCTCCATGCCATCATGCGATACCCGCGTCCCTGACGGATACCCTCGAAAAGCACCATTGAAGCAATGCGATTCCTGGCGCTCGCGATCGTCGAGTGGAGTCCCTCAACCGTTAAGTTGGGGTTGCGATTAGCTTTGTTCGTGCCAAAAATCTTCTCAATCACTCTTTGGTGCCATCTTTTATAGAGGAAAAAGTGCTTATAACGCCCGGTTTTACGGGGTTTAGAGGTCAAAAATTGCCCTGTTGATTTTTTAGACACTGATTGCTTGCAAATCTCTCAGGCTAACTGCATGATTTAACTGGATTTATTCTCAGACCATGGGCGCATGGAGGGACATCCAGTGACTAAATCGGAATTAATCGAGCGAATCGTATCGCGTCAGCCACAGCTATCGAGCAAAGATGTGGAGTTGGCGGTGAAGGCTATGTTGGATCATATGTCGCAGACATTATCATCTGGCGATCGCATAGAAATTCGTGGCTTTGGTAGCTTTTCGTTACACTACCGGGCGCCACGGATAGGGCGTAATCCAAAAACCGGTGAGACGGTTGAGCTGAAAGGCAAGTTCGTGCCACATTTCAAACCCGGCAAAGAACTGCGTGATCAGGTCAATCACACCATGGAAGTCGAAGCCTGAAGAGAACGTTATGAGACAACTCAAAGTGGGCATCAGCATTGTGCTGTTTGTCCTGGTGTTGGTGTATGCCATTGCCTTTTCCGCCAACAACAGTGAAGCGGTGGCAGTGGATTTATTGACCGGTGCTGTTATTGAAGCACCCTTGTCATTGTGGCTGGGTGCAATGTTGCTGCTGGGCGCAATCGCCGGCTATTTGTTATCTTCTCTCGGTAAAGCCAAGCAAGTATTTGAATTGCGCCGTTTGCGGCGTGAAGTCAAACAGCTGCAAGAGCGAGCGTCCAAACCTGGATTATGATGGATTCCGCCCTGGTATACCTGTTGCTGTTGGCCGGTGTTGCCATCGGCTGGGGCTTTGGGTATCGATTTGCACGCCAGAGCAAACCTCCTGAACCCGACTGGATTCCCAATGTTGAGCTGTTGTTAGCAGAAGCTAATGACGTTGCACTGGAGCGTTTTCTCAATGTTCCACAGCTTGATGACGATGCCCTCGATTTGCTGTTCAAACTCGGCCGCAGCCTGCGTGAAAAAGGCGAGGCTGACCGCGCCATTCACCTTCACCAGTCGCTGTTTGCGCGCACTGATTTGCCCAAGCATTCGATGCAGGCCCTAGAGCTTGAGTTGGCGGTGGATTACGCCCATGCCGGTTTGCTCGATCGGGCTGAGCGCTTGTTTTTAGAGCTGCTCGATAGCAAAGGACGGGTGCAAGAAAAAGCCGCTTTTGCTCTGGTTGAGTTGTATGAAGAAGAGGGCGATTGGCAGCAAATTCTCGATCTGCATCAGCGCAAGAAACTCCCCAGCGATGACACTATTGCGCGGCGGGTTGCCCATGCCGCATGCGAAATGGCTGAGCAAGCGCGTCAGCAGGATGATTTTCTTGAACTGCACAAGCTGTGTAAGCGCGCCCTTAAGGTTGATCCGCATTGTGCTCGAGCCTGGGTGGTGCAGGGCGATTTGGCTCACGCTCAAGGTGAGTTGCGCGAAGCGGTGCGCTGTTATTTGCGCGCCGTGGATGTCGATGGCCAGGCGATTATTCATACGCTGGAGCCGATGGTGGATTGCTTTCGCCAATTGCAGGACCTCGATGGCTTGGAGCGCTATTTAGGCCAGCACTGGCGTGATACCCACTACGTACCGGCCCTAATTGCGCAGCTCGAATGTGAGGCAGAGCAAGGCGATGCTTCGGCAGCCATCAGCCAGTTGCTGCAGGAGTTAACCACGCAGCCTTCTAACCAGGGTTTTTTTGCCTTGGTGGAGCTGGTGATGCGTCATCGCCAACAGCTGGATAAATCGCAGCTGTTGGTGGTCTATGGTATCCTGCGCCGCATTGTAGAGAGCGAACCTAGGTTCGTATGTAATCACTGCGGCTTTAAGGCAACCGAACCTCACTGGCGCTGCCCCAGCTGCAAAAGCTGGTCGACCTTGGGCTCGTTCGTGCCTCAGCCGCCCGTTGCCAGGCTGAAACTATGACCTCATCCTCCTGCACCTCCCCTGTGGTGGTCGCTTTGGATTATTCCAGTGCCGATTCTGCACTGTCTCTTGCTAAACAACTGAATCCCCAACAGTGTCGCGTTAAAGTCGGCAAAGAGCTGTTTACCAGCGCTGGCCCCAACGTAGTCGAAGCGCTGCAGCAGCTGGGCTTTGACGTGTTTCTCGATTTGAAATTTCACGATATTCCCAATACCTGCGCCAAAGCGGTGGGCGCAGCGGCGGATTTGGGCGTGTGGATGGTGAATGTGCACGCCTCGGGCGGCATGCGCATGATGACGGCGGCCCGTGACGAGCTGGAGAGGAAATCCCATCAGCCGCTGCTGATTGGCGTCACCGTGTTGACCTCGATGGAACAAGTCGATTTGGCCGGTATTGGCTTGGATGTTGAGCCGCTGACGCAAGTGGAGCGTCTGGCGCGTTTAACGCAGCAAGCTGGGCTGGATGGCGTGGTGTGCTCGGCACAGGAAGTGGGTTTGATTCGTGAAGCTTGCGGCAATGAGTTTTTGACGGTGACGCCAGGGATTCGACCGGTCGGCAGCGCGCAGGGCGATCAGCGCCGGGTGTTAACGCCACAGCAGGCGCAGGAGCAGGGCGTAAGTTATATGGTGATCGGCCGCCCGATCACTCAGGCGGCGGATCCGGCGCAAGCCTGCGCCGACATTGTCAGCTCGCTGAGTGCTTAATCGCTCAGTAGCTGGTCAATGACCTGTTCTAGATTGGCAACGCTGCGCTCAACGTGGTGCAGCTTGTCGAGGCCAAACAGGCCGATGCGAAAAGAGCGGTAATCCTCACCTTCATCGCACATCAAAGGCACGCCCGCTGCGGCTTGCATACCTAATGCGGCAAATTTGCTGCCGTTTTGCATCGCCGGATCATCGGTGTAGCTGACCACCACGCCCGGTGCTTTAAAGCCGTCGGCAGCCACACTGATAATGCCTTTGCTCTCTAGCATTTCACGCACGGCTGTACCGAGAGCCAGTTGCTCATCACGGACTTTATCAAAGCCGTATTCTTTGGTTTCCAGCATGGTATCGCGGAACTTCAGCAAGGCATCGGTCGGCATGGTGGCGTGATAAGCGTGGCCGCCATTTTCGTAGGCTTGCATGATCATGTGCCACTGTTTGAGGTTGCAGGCAAAGCTGCTGCTTTGGCGCTGTTCCATCTTTTGAGTAGCGGCTTCGCTGAGCATTACTAAGGCTGAGCAAGGTGAGGCACTCCAGCCTTTTTGCGGTGCGCTGATCAGCACATCGACGCCGATGGTTTTCATGTCTACCCACAGCGTGCCCGAGGCGACGCAATCGAGCACAAACAAGCCGCCGACCTTGTGCACCGCATCGCTGATGGCTTTAAGGTAATCGTCTGGCAATAAGATACCAGAGGCGGTTTCAACGTGCGGGGCAAACACTAGGCTTGGGCGCTTGGCTTCGATTTCGGCCACGACTTCGTCAATCGGGGCTGGCGCAAAGGGGGCTTTGGCATGCTCACTGGTACGGCGAGCTTTCATCACGCTGCAAGAGGCGGGAATATCGCCCATTTCAAAAATCTGGCTCCAGCGGTAGCTGAACCAACCGTTGCGAATAACCATGCAGTCTTCGCCATGGGCGAATTGACGGGCAACGGCTTCCATGCCGTAAGTGCCGCCACCGGGCACGACAACGACATTGTCGGCGTTATACACGTCTTTTAAGGTGGCTGAAATATCGCGCATGACTTGCTGGAACTGCTGCGACATATGGTTCAAAGAGCGGTCGGTAAAAACCACGGAATATTCGAGCAGGCCGTCTGGGTCAACGTCGGGTAGCAGGGCAGCCATGGGCACTCCTAAGTAATGATGAATTCAAGTTAATAAAGGCCACACATTAGATAAGAAATTGTTAGGTCAGTAAAGTTGGGCGGCTTTTAAGCGAGTTGCTGCCTTTCGTCACCGCCTTTCAAAGAAGCGCAGCTGTAAAATGTGGCTCAACCATCAGAAGGGGCGCAATTATGCTGATGGGGCGTTACAATGCCGGCGTTAACGCACACTAAGAGATGAAATATTTATGGAAGCGACCGAACGTGATTTTTACGCCCGCGATGAAGACGACCAGCAAGCTTTTTTAAGCCAAACCTGGTGCAACGAGTGCATGCAGGCCGACTTGGGCATGAAAGAGCCGCGTGAATATGAGCTGGACGGCGTGGTGTACATCGAAGGCAAGTGCGTGAAGTGCGGTGAGCCTGTGGTGACGGAAATCGCCGATGACGATACCGATGGTGACTGGGACGACGAAGCGGAGTAATCGCTGCAGCCCAA
>CBDDTG010000058.1:0-36181 GCA_965233665.1 Bacterioplanes sp.
CGTTGCTCGACCGATCAGCCTGAAAATACAACACCTCCTTTCGCCGCAGCTAGCGTCATCAGAGAATCCTGAGGATGAATTACTCGCCACTTTGACAATCGCGTCATATTTCTTTTGTTTAGGCCATTCTTCCCGCAGAATCATGCGGCTGGTAATGATTCAATAGACAATGCTCGTCTGGCAGCATCAGGCTTCTCAGGATGGATGTCTCTTTAGCGTGTTTCTTTAGCGTGTTTCTTTAGCGTGTTTCTTTAGCGTGTTTAGCGAGGGTCGACTTTTTCAGTTATACCGGTGTCTCAGCTGTATCGATTTCCATTGGAGAGTGGAGTTAAGATATGTGTTTCAGATCGTACGATCTCAGTCGTACCATGATCTGGATGTGATCTTTTTATACTGGATTTCTTACGCTTAGGTTGCGAGAAAATTCTACTTTTGGCTGCTGTAGTTCTTTGGGAGGATTGCCGTATCAGTTTTATACTTCGATATAATTTTCTCAGTTGCATTCAGCTTGGGTGCAAACTTATGTCGCTTTTCTCTGTTGTCATCGTTCACCTCGGTTGGTATGGATGTTATCTTAACTAGGTGTCCGGGTGAATTAGACCACTGCAATGTCCGGGGAAATTAGAGTATTACAGAATAATGATTGCAATATAGTGCCCATGATTAAGAGGTGGGTGTCTCCTCTTAATCATAGGGTATGTTGCCTTCTAGTTTTTTATTAATCCTGTGAATATTGGTATTAAGGTGATGATTGAACACATATTATCACCTGATCCATTTGGATACGGGTTTCCTGAGCACACTTTATAAGGGTATTCCCTTGGTAAAAGGCTTTCAAAGCCACGGGCGTTTGGAGTTTCAATGCTTGGAACTAAGGGGCCCTTAAAAAGCCGTTTGAATACAGGGCTCTGTGTCCCATCCATATTGTAATATAACTTCATGCCTGGGCTTACAGTTTTATCAAAATCCAAATAGTCGAATCTTTCTCGTGGTAGTGGCGGGGATAATTTTAACCACTGATGGTTTGAGTCAATGGTATCTAATTCTTTAGTCAAAACTTTTTCATTTCTCGAAAAGTTAGCATCTCCCCCCATTTCTTTTATCATTCTATTTATTCTATTGCTGTCAATGATAACCATCTTCGAGAGTTGTACTGCATTGTAAGTTGGTGGGAAAGATTCGATAGATATATTTTTTCCACCCAAGTCACTGTTAACACGTTCAATGATATTATCAATTATTAGTAGACGTTTGTTAGTGTTGTCAAAAGAGAATGTCTGTTTAAGAAGCTCTTTACTTGGGTTTTGGGATAGTGCCTGGTATATGTCCAGTACTTCATCCCCAAGGATCTCATCTGCAACATCCATGAGCTTTTCTTCTAGGTAATTCGATATTTCTTTTTCAAGTAGTTCTTTTGTGTGATTTCCGATAATTCCATATTGGGCAGGACCCAGTAATTTTTCAACTTGGTAATACGCATCTTTGAAGGTTTTATATGCACTATAACCTGTGCATGTGATGTTTTCAGTTATTTGATGAGGTACCCCTCCAAATATCAAGCCATAGCAGGCTAGCCAGTCTTTGTAATGATCCTCTATCTTTCCTGGTTGTCCTTCTATTGAGGAAACTGCTGATTTATGGCTGACTTTAACTAACTCTACTTTTGCTTTGTCTATGGATATCTCGAGGTCAACTAATGATTGATATAGTACCTCAATCGGGCCAAATATAGTCGATGCAGTAGCCAGGTCGGTAGAGAATTGATTGAACTCCTCTAATGCATCAAATAGCTCATCGTTTTTCTCGCATATTTCTTTGACTACATTTTCATATGAAAGGCAGGTGACCACGCCGCCTAAAAATTTGACCTCATTTTTGCAAACCTTATCAACCTTATCATGGCAGACCAGTTTTGATTGGAGTTTATAACTGTATTTGGCAAGGTCATAGCCAAGTCCATTAAGTCTATCTATCTCCCCTTTTAGAGCCATTATCTTGTTTGCCAAAGGGTTTCTTATATTATTGATTTTTCTCCGAAACCTAGTGATTTTATTCTCGTAATCTTTTATGTATTTGATGTGTGAGACGGATGCGCCATGATATTCGTTTAATACGTCCGGGTCATCAAAATATACATCAACAATAAAGTCAATTGGAATATCTTCATGAGTCGGGTAGATTGAAGCTACCCGCCTTTTCATTGCTTTACTCAATAGCGATTCGCTAATGTAGGACTCTAAGTATATGTGGCGTAATTCGGAGTGAATCTCTCCGTCGAAAATATCAAACTGATCACCAGAGAACGTATTTACATAGCTATGTGCAAAAACATCAGAAGCGGCATGGACATAATTACCCAGTGCAAATGCGTATTCTCGATCGTTGCTAGCGCCGGAGAGTAACTTGTTGAGAAAGTCTCGGGTCTTCCATCCCGACTCGACACCTGGGTGGATTATTGATTGTCCAATTAATAGGTCTGGGTAGAAATCAGGGCCAACAGTTCCTGCTAAAAAAGCGCCGGGGTGCGTCCTTAGTGCTCTCAAAGCTCTTGATTCTACAGGGACTTCTCTATCATATCCGCTTATGAAAACGGTATCTTTGGATCTTATTTGGTCTAGGATATTTAAGCCAATAGCAACATGCATATCTGTCTTGTAAGCATGCAGTAATTGGATATGGGATAGCATTGTTAGAAAAAAAGCTATTTTTAACAGCCGGTTAGTCATGTAGGCCCTTATTCTATTAGAGTTTTTTTTGTTGATATGTGTTTTTGTTGGTTTAGGTTGACTATTTTACCAAAATTTGAATACAATGACTGTCATGTCGAGTTGTAATCGTTGACTAGAAATCATTCATATTACCTTTTTGTTCTCGTTGCGTTTAGAGCTATGATCCGGCATATGAGAGTTTTTGTTCCTAATTTTTTATGGTGGCTTTGGTGAGTAAATTTAGGTCGAAGGCATCTTGATCTGCCGCAAATTAAGCGTCTCTTACCTGATTGCCAGTAGCGATAGTCAACAAGGCTTTTTTGAATCTTAGGTTTAGGTGATTAGTAATTATGGATCTGGTAAACAACATTTAAGTGAAAGTCTTTCCTTAAGATCAACGCTAAGGGAGCAGTTTTTAGATTTTTTATCTGTTTTGGGAGCCTTGCTTATCTCTTAGGCTCACCTGTTCTTGGTTGGCGGGGATGACGGTTTTGGTGCTTGATTACTTTTTTCTACTTTAATGCGATAATCTGGTGTTACTTACCCTTGATTTCTCTATAGGTGATCGGTTCTGATTACGTCTCGGTTCTGCTCATTGAGTCAAGTTATGCATCTGTGTAGATAGTTTTGAAGTAATTTTTTTAAGTTGAGCTGTGTTGTCACTAGATATTTTGAACTATTGGCATGACTGTTAAGTCATGCCAAAGATGTTTAGTCTTATTCGCAGCTCTTATTGCAAACTTTAACCGATTGAATTTTCATGCGGCCATGCATACACCCTTCGATGTAGAAGCGAGTCGTGGTGCCAGCATGGAAGGCTGACAGCATCATGGACATCATTTCGTCAGCAAGGCGATGATTACTTGGCATAATAAAGCCATCAGATGTGCAGCCTTCTACCATAATGCTTTGATCGGTCCACACATACAGTTCAGAGCCTTCCCAGCCAGTTGCAATTTGACGTATGGTGACTGCACCTGTCTCTGTTCCAGCGTTAGCCAATGGAGCGGCAATGAGTGCAGACAGTAGTGCAGATTTAATTAGTTTTTTCATAGTTCAGTCCATTTGTTCCTTTTTTCGAGGCGGCGGCATTCTATCAGAAACAGTAATATTTAGAATATCTTAATCTAAGGCAATGTTGGTCATTTGAGGACGACCCAGAATGGGGTGACTTATTTTGATGTTCTAAGTGATGCGGAGTATGCGGTGCCAATGAAGGTCGTTTAGTATGTGTGGGTGATCACTGGCCAAGTTCGTTTTACCTTAAAGCCAGTGTTCTGAGTCAGAAGTTCGCAAGGTCATCAAGTTTTCTATAATGAGCGATCAGCTCTAGTCACTGCGATGTATTTAAAAATGCTGAAACCCTGCACATTCGACATCGAGCGGCTGGCCATTTTTTATCAGTGCCACCGTGGGCGTTCCCTCGGCCGTTTGAACCTTGCCAATGCAATGCACAGCGTTAAATCGCTGTTGCAGTGACTGCATGGCATTCGCATATTGTTGGCCGACAGTGAATAACAATTGATAATCATCACCGCCACTAAAACATAATGGCCAGCGTGGGTCGCTAAGGTTTACTGCAGTATGCACTTTATCAGCGTCGATCATGATATTTACATCAGAGGCGCGGGCGATATGACCGGCGTCTTGCACTAATCCATCGCTGATATCCAAACAGGATGTAGCGACATCACGCAGTGCCATGGCAAGTTCGGTGTGCACGGTCGGAAAATAATACCCACTGGCCCAGCCGTCACAGTTGGCTGGCGTTTTTAGCACGTCGGGCAGGGCCAGCGCGGCGGCGCCAATAGGGCCAGATAACCATAATGGGTCACCGGCTTGAGCGCCGTCGCGGCGCAAAGCAGTGCCGCTATTTACCCAGCCTTGCACACTGATGCTGATCACGAGTTGCTGGCCGCGGGTAGTATCACCGCCCAGCAGTTGTAAAATCCAGTTGATGCGCATGTTGGCGCAGACCTGTGGCAAAATCTTGCAGCCACTCGGTATGGGCGTCGGGCAAGGTCAGGGCAAGATGAAAGCCTTGCGGCTTGGCACCCATGGCGGCCAGGTCACTGGCGGCGCAGCGCAAGGCGCGGGCGGCAATTAAGTGAGCGGGGGCTGCGGCGGGAAAGTGCACATCGGCGACTTGGGTATCGATGCTTTGCACCAGTTCTGCCCCGGCCGGCGGGGCGACGATGGAGGCATCATCGCCCACAGCCAGCACAGTGTCAGCAGAGAGTGGATAGCCCTCGGCAAAATAACGGCGAATCAGCGCAAACTCGTTGGCGCTCATGGCGTTATTTAGCGACGTGGGCCGCGCAGTTCAACGGTGCGCACGCGCTGTGCCAAGCGGTCGAGCACGCCATTGACGAACTTGTGCGCGTCGGTGGCACCGAAGGTTTTGGTCAGCTCAACGGATTCGTTGATCACCACCTTGTAAGGCACATCCAGGCGATGCAGCATTTCAAATGCGGCCAGGCGCAGAATCGACAGTTCGACCGGCGTCATTTCGCTCAGCTCGCGATCGAGCAGTGGCGCCAGTTGTTGGTCCAATTCGGCCTTATGGCGCGGCACGCCAAACAAAATCTCGTGGAAATATTCCAGGTCGACCTTGCTCATATCGTTATCGGTGCGAAACTCGGCTTCGATCTGGGCCAGATCGGCCGACGCCAGATGCCACTGATAAATGGCCTGCACCGCGTAGCGACGAGCTTTGCGGCGGGCGGCAGCGCTGGGTTTGTTATTGCCTGAGGTGCGTGACATGCAGATCAGGCCTCCATGGCTTGCAGCAAGGACACCATTTCAAACGCCGACATGGCGGCTTCTTCGCCTTTGTTACCTGCCTTGGTACCACTGCGCTCGATGGCCTGCTCAATGCTGTCGACGGTTAATACGCCAAACGACACTGGAATACCGGCTTCCATGGAAACCGATGCCAAACCTTTGGTGCACTCGCCGGCTACGTATTCAAAGTGCGGCGTGCCGCCGCGAATTACGGCGCCTAAAGCAATGATGGCGTCGAATTTTTGCGTTTGTGCGGCTTTTTGCACCACCAGCGGAATTTCAAACGCACCCGGTGCGCGAATAATGGTGATGTTTTCTTCTTCGACGCCGTGGCGCAGCAAAGAGTCGACCGCGCCTTCCAGCAAGCTTTCGACAACAAAGGCGTTCCAGCGGCCAACAACAATGGCATAACGACCGTCGTTGGGCGTCAGGTTTCCTTCGATGGTTTGAATATGTTTCATAAAAGTTCCAGTAGCAGTTATTCGCTGAAAGGGATGTATTCGGTGATTTCCAGATCAAAGCCGGAAATACCACTGTATTTGGTTTCTGAGCTGAGCAAACGCATATTTTTAACGTTTAGCGCGCGCAAAATCTGTGAGCCGGTGCCGATGGTTAAAAAGGCGCCAGAGCTGTCGGTGTTAGGGCTGCGGGTGGGGCGAGCGCGACCAAAATGTTGATCCAGACTGTCGTCGATCCACTCACCTTGGCCGGCGGAAAGCAGCACCAATGCCCCTTTGCCTTCGGCGGCAATGCGCGCCAGCGCTTTGGTGGATGACCAGCTTTCAGAATCCGATTTACGCACGCCTAATACGTCACGCAGCACTTGCGTGTTTTGCACGCGCACCATGGTGGGTTCTTCTGGGTTGATGTCGCCCAAGGTCATGGCCAGGTGCGTTTCCTTTTGAATGGTGTCGCAAAAGGTGTGCAGAATAAATTCACCAAATTCGGTGTGTACCGGCTCTTGGCTGACCAGTTCGACGGTCTTTTCATTGGCCATGCGGTAGTGAATTAAATCGGCGATGGTGCCGATTTTAATGTTGTGCTTTTCGGCAAATTTTTCCAAATCTGGGCGGCGCGCCATGGTGCCATCGGCGTTCATGATTTCAACGATCGCAGACGATGGCGTTAGCCCTGCCAAGCGGGCCAAATCACAGCCGGCTTCGGTATGGCCAGCACGGCTCAATACACCACCGGGGCGAGCGCGCAGTGGGAAAATATGGCCAGGCTGGACGATGTCTTGTGGTTGGCTGGTGGGGTTAACCGCCACCTGAATGGTGTGTGCGCGGTCGGCAGCCGAAATGCCGGTGGTCACGCCTTCGGCGGCTTCAATCGACACGGTAAAAGGCGTTGAGAACTTGGCGCCGTTGCCACTGACCATGGCCGGTAAGCCTAAATAATCACAGCGCTCGCCGGTTAACGTCAGGCACACCAGGCCGCGCGCTTCGGTGACCATAAAGTTGATGATTTCCGGCGTGACTTTTTCTGCTGCGACAATGATGTCGCCTTCGTTTTCACGGTCTTCGTCATCCATCAAGATGACCATTTTGCCGTCGCGGATGTCTTCAATGATGTCTTCGATCTTGTTCAGTGGCATAACACTCACTTCCAGAATCCATGTTCGGCCAAAAAGGCCGGTGACAAACGGCTGCCGGCGTCATGGCTGTTTCCGCCTGAGAGCAGCTGCTCGAGATAGCGGGCAATGATATCAACTTCAAGGTGCACTTGCTGGCCCACGCGGGCATGGAACAAAGTTGTTTGCTCCGCCGTGTGCGGCACGATGTTCAGCTCAAAGCCGCGCTCGTGCACGGCGTTGGCAGTCAAGCTAATGCCATCGACGGTGATCGAGCCTTTGCCGGCAATGTATTTGCGCAGCTCCGCCGGTGGCTCGACCGTCAGGCGAATCGAGCGGGCATCGGCCTGGCGCTCGCGCACCGTGCCCACACCATCGACGTGGCCGGTAACAATATGACCGCCCATGCGCGTGCTGGGAGTCAGTGCTTTTTCTAGGTTAACGGTGTCGCCGCTTTGCCATTGGCCAATCAAAGTGTGCTGCAGCGACTCGCGTGACACGTCGGCGACAAAGCCATTGCCGGGCAGCTCGACCACGGTCAAGCACACGCCGTTGGTGGCAATGGAATCGCCTAGGCGCACATCGGCTAAATCTAGCGCGCCGCTGTCGATGCGCAAGCGCACATCGCCCTGGCGCGGTTCAACACTGGCCACCTGACCGATGGCTTCAATAATTCCGGTAAACATGACGCTCCCGTCAAATGCTCGGGCCGTTGTCGGGCCGTAAAATAAAGCGAATATCGCCGCCTATTTGGCGCACGTCGTGCCAGTGCCAGCGCAGTTGTTGCTGCATATGGTCGAACGGCAAGGATAGCAGTGGCCGTGCTTGGCTACCGAGCAGGGTCGGCGCTTGGTAGAGCACCAGCTCATCGACCAAACCGGCGTTAACAAAGGCACCGGCCAAGCGAGCGCCGCTTTCTACCAGCACTTCATTGCAGCCTTGTTGAGCTAAGTGCTTAAGCAGCGCGGTTAAATCCACGTGGCCATTCAGGCTGGGGGCTTGCCATTGTTGCAGCTCACCCAGCTCAGACGCACGGTTGGTACTTAAGGGCGCTTGAGTCGAGGCCCACAGTACGTCTCCGGGCTGTTGCAATAAGCGACATTCCAGTGGCAGGCGCTGTTGGCTGTCGACCACCACGCGCAGCGGTTGGCGCCATAAGTGCTCGTCTTGCTCTATGTGGCTGTCTTGTGGTCGCACCGTCATCGCGGGGTCGTCGATCAAAACCGAATCTACACCGGTGATCACTGCGCAAGAGCGGGCGCGCCAGCTTTGCACGTCCGCGCGGGCGGCGGGGCCAGTAATCCACTGGCTTTCACCACTGGCCATGGCGGTGCGACCGTCCAGGCTGCTGGCCAGTTTGACGCGTACCCAAGGCAAGCCCTTGGCCATGCGCTTTAAAAAGCCGGCATTCAGTTCGCGCGCTTCGCCTTGCAGAACGTTTTCGATGACCTCAATGCCAGCCGCGCGCAGTTTGTCATACCCTTGGCCAGCCACTTGCGGGTTGGCATCGCCACAGGCGCCGACTACGCGGGCAATGCCGGCATCAATTAAGGCACCGGCACAGGGCGGTGTGCGGCCATGGTGGCTGCACGGCTCCAAGGTAACGTAAGCGGTGGCACCACGGGCGCTGTCGCCGGCTTGGCGCAAGGCATGAACCTCGGCATGAGGGCCGCCTGCTTGTTGGTGCCAACCCTGGCCGATGAGCTGGTTATCTTTGACGATCACGCAGCCCACACGTGGATTGGGGCTGGTTGAGTACAAACCTAAACGCGCCAGCTGCAGCGCTTTTGCCATCCAGCTTTCATGCGTCATAAGGCTGACCTTGCGGGCACTCGTCGGCCGGCTCGTGGTCGGAGATGCGCTCGATTTCGGCGCGGAATTCTTCAAGGTCCTGGAAGCTGCGATAGACAGACGCGAAGCGCACATAAGCCACTTGATCGAGCTGGCGCAGTTCGATCATCACCCATTCACCCACCACACGGCTGTGTACTTCGCGCTCGCCGGTACTGCGCAGCTGGTGACGAATGCGGCTGAGCGCCGCTTCAATGGCTTCGACACTGACCGGGCGCTTTTCCAGCGCGCGCTGAATGCCACTGCGCAGTTTGTCTTCGTTGAAAGGTTCGCGGGTGCCGTCGGTTTTGACGATGCGTGGCATCACCAATTCAGCGGTCTCGAAGGTGGTGAAGCGTTCGCCACAAGCATTGCAGGCGCGACGGCGGCGGATTTGTCCGCCAGCGGCCACCAAACGCGAGTCAATCACCTTGGTTTCCGGATGGGCGCAGAATGGGCAATGCATGGTAAAGAGCGACTTCTTCTGAGTTGAGCAAAAGTTGCGCGATTCTAGGGCAGTTGGCGCCAAAAAACAAACGAAAATGCCAGCGTTATGCTGGCATTGAGCGGGTTAACGTGCGCTGCTCATCAACCTTTGCCGGCTAACATGCCTTGGCGGTTAAACAAGCGCTGACGCCAGTCTTCCAGTAGCTGCACTGTGTCGTGATCGTTGGGGTGAAAGCCCGGACGGAAAAAATCTAAGTATTGCGGCAATAAACGTGGGAATAAGCCCCGTGGCGACCATAAAAACCACAGCCCTTTGAGGTTGCCTTTGAGGTCCAGCAACTTGCCGTCGGCTTTCAGCAGCTGGGCATGACCGATGGCCACCATGGCGAAGAAAAACAGTGTCACCATCAACATGGTCAGGGTGCGCAGCCAGTAGCCACCGCCGACCAGGTTGTAGACATCGTAAGCCACGATCTTATGTTCGTTTTCTTCCAGCGCATGCCACATCCACAGCTTGCACGCCTCATCGTCTTCAATATTTTGCTGGTGTGAAGGTTCGCGTAACAGCTGCTCGGCCAAGATGGCGGTGTAATGCTCCAAACAAACGGTCACCGCCAGTTGAAATTTTTTCGGTGTAAAACGTCTGGCAATATTTAATAACCAACCAACATTGCGATCCAACTTGCCCGTTGGAAAGCCGTGCTTTTCTGCCAGTTCATTAAAGGCTTGGTGCTCTTTGCTGTGCATCGCCTCTTGACCAATAAAACCGGCTACTTGGGCTTTTAATGTGGGGTCTTGGATGCGCTGGCGATAGTTTTTCACGGAGTCACAAAAGAAGGTTTCTCCTTCTGGGAACATGGCCGATAGCGTTGTCCAAAACGTGGTTAAAAAGGCACTGCCTTTATACCAATAGCGCTGGGTGTTATCGGCAAAGGTGAAATCCATGCGCCGCGGTGGAATGCCAACTTTAGCACCGGCAGTCTGGCGTTTTTGCCGTTCGGCTGTGGCGGCCTTATTGGTTTGAGTCGTTGTGTTCATAACCATGCCTTGTATTTGTTATTTGAGTTACTGATGACGATTACAGTAGCAATGCTAGGGCGTGGTTATGAGGTAGGAATCGGACAGAATATTAAGGCACCTCTGAATCATTCTGCACAGCTCTGCGCGAGTGAAGCAGGCGCTCAGGACAAGGCGGTGATGGTAGAAAATGGCCAGCCCTTTTCAACATCGCCAACGACGCTAGGGAGGCTTGCCCTCCGCGCGCTGCAAACACCGAATTACTCAGAGGTGCCTTCGTGCCACAGGGAGGCAAGATTATTGACGCGGATGCACAGCGATAAAAGTGAATGCCAGATGGCTGACAAATAATCACCAGAGCGGTGTGAAAATGGCGGGCGTGTGCGAAGGTAGCGGGCGTGGTATGAAGGTAGAAAGGTGTCGCATGGCAACGCCATGCGACGAGCCACCGGCTCAGGAGATTCGGTGGCCAGGGGGAGACGGCTTATTTCACTTGCGCGAACGTGTCGGTAATTTTGCTTTCAGGCGCTGGCGTTGCCAGGCTGACGGCAATAATGGCGACGGTGGCGGCGACAAAGCCAGGTACGATTTCGTACAGGTCGAACAGGCCACCGCTCAACTGCTTCCATACCACCACGGTGATACCACCTACCACAATGCCTGCTAAGCAGCCGAACTTGTTCATACGGCTCCAGAACAGTGACAGAATCACCGCTGGGCCAAATGCCGCGCCAAAGCCGGCCCATGCATAAGACACCAAGCCTAATACGGTGCTGTCTGGGTTTAAGGCTAGCGCCCAAGCAATGATGGCGATGCCGGCTACCGCAAAGCGGCCGATTTTCATCAAGGTGGCTTGGTCTGCGTTTTGGTTGATCAACGACTTATAAAAATCTTCGGTCAAAGCCGAAGACGACACCAGCAACTGGGAATCCGCCGTTGACATGATGGCTGCCAGAATGGCGGCCAACAACACGCCTGCTACCAGTGGGTGGAACAGCGCTTGAACCAGATCCATAAACACGGTTTCTGAGTCGGCCAGCGGCGTATCGAAGTAACCGATACCGGCCACACCAACAAAGAACGCACCCATCAGGCCAAGGAAAGTCCAGCTCACCGCGATGCGACGTGCGGTTTTGACTTCGGCGCGGCTCTTGATGCCTTTAAAACGCTGCAGAATGTGTGGTTGGCCAAAGTAGCCCAAACCCCAAGCGGCCAGGGAGACAATGCCCATCCAGCCAAGCGCGTTGCCATCGACATCGGTAAAGGCATTGAGCATTTCTGGGTTCTTGGCTTCCAGCAGCTCGCTAGGGCCAGAGCCCACCGACATAAAGGCCGCCACAGGCACGATGATCAGTGCGGCTGCCATCAGCAGGCCTTGCACCAAGTCGGTCCAGGATACCGCCAGGTAACCACCGAAGAAGGTGTAAGACACCACGGCGATGGTGCCGACAGTAACGGCAACGGTGTAGTCCAAACCGAACACGGTTTCGAACAACTTACCGCCTGCCACCAAGCCGGAGCTGGTGTAGAACAGGAAGAACAGCAGGATGAAGAAGGCAGAGATAACGCGAATCGCGGCCTGATCATCGAAGCGGTTACTGAAGTACTCGGGCAGCGTCAGGCTGTTATTGGCCAGCTCTGAGTACTCACGCAAGCGTGGTGCCACGATCAGCCAGTTGAGGTAAGTACCCAACAACAGACCCATGCCCAGCCAAGAGGCTTCCCAGCCCGCCGCGTAGGCGTAACCTGGCATGCCCAATAGCAGCCAGCCAGACATATCCGATGCGCCAGCAGACAAAGCCGATGGCCAAGCGCCTAACGAGCGACCGCCGAGGATATAGTCAGATAGATCATTGGTTTTCCGGTAGGCCCAGACACCAATCCATAACATCACCCCGAGGTAGGCGATAAAGGTTATTAAAATCGAAAAGCTCGTACTCATACTGCGCTCCTGTTCTTCATTGTTATAGTTCGCTCCGCACCACTGGCCTTGCTGCTGAAGGCACAAGACGGGCGGGCGAGGGTGCAGCCAGCGAGAAGCCCCGCTGGCTGGTTTTCAGGCTGACGCTGGGAGGTCAGTCGTCGGCCTGTAACGACAGCAGTGAAGCGTTGCCGCCCACCGCTGTAGTATTGATGGTACGTACTCGCTCAGTAGCGAAACGCTTGAGATAGTTCGGGCCACCGGCTTTCGGGCCCGTGCCCGATAAACCACGACCACCAAATGGTTGCACACCCACCACGGCACCGATCTGGTTGCGGTTAATGTAGCAGTTACCCACACGAGCGCGGGATTCAATGTAAGCCGCGGTGGCTTCATTGCGGCTGTGAATGCCCAAGGTCAGGCCATAGCCGGTGGCGTTAATGGCGTTGATGACCTGATCCAGCTCGTTGGCTTTGTAGCGGTAGATGTGCAGGATCGGACCAAACTGCTCGCGGCCTAAATCAGACAATGACGAAATATTGATCGCCACCGGTGCGATGAAATGGCCATGGGCACACTGCTCTGGCAACTGAGCTTCGGCAGCGATACGGCCAGCGGCGCGCCAGCGCTCAACGTAAGAGCTCAGGTTGGTTTTGGATTTTTCGTCGATCACCGGGCCACAGTCTGTGCTGTAGTGCTGTGGATCGCCGATTTCGATGCGCTGCAGGGCGCCGTCGATCAGCTCAACGATGCGGTCGGCAATGTCATCCTGTACGCACAAGACGCGCAGTGCTGAGCAGCGCTGACCAGCACTGGCAAAGGCTGACTGCATGACGTCTGCCACCACCTGCTCTGGCAGAGCGGTGGAGTCGACGATCATGGCGTTTTGGCCACCGGTTTCGGCGATAAAGGTGGCCAAAGCGCCTTCACGCTCAGCCAAGGTGCGGTTGATCAGCTGGGCGGTTTCGGTCGAGCCGGTAAAGGCAATGCCGGTCACACGGCTGTCTGGCACCAAGGCGTTACCGATGGTCGCGCCTGAGCCTGGCAGGTAATGCAATGCATTTTTCGGAATGCCAGCTTCGTACAGCATTTCAATTGCACGGCCGGCGATCAGTGAGGTCGATTCCGCTGGCTTGGCCAGTACGGTGTTACCTGCAACCAGCGCAGCAACGATTTGGCCCATAAAGATCGCCAGTGGGAAGTTCCACGGGCTGATGCATAAGAACACACCACGGCCTTCGTAGTAGTGCTCGTTGCTTTCACCCGTTGGCCCCGGCAATGTTGTTGGCAACGCCATGTTTTGGCGTGCTTGCTGGGCGTAGTAGCGGCAGAAGTCGACCGCTTCGCGAATTTCGTCGATGCTGTCTTGCAGGCTCTTACCGGCTTCACGGGCACACAAGGCCATCAGCTCATCGGTGTGCTTTTCCATCAGATCGCCCATGCGATCCAGGCAAGCGGCACGCTCAACTAAAGGGGTGCGGTTCCAGCTGAACCAAGCGGCATCGGCGGCATTCAGCGCTTCAATCGCTTGCTCGGCCGTTGCCCAAGTCACTTCGCCCACCACTTGACGCTGGTCAAATGGGCTCAGCACAGGATGTTTGTCACCGCCGTCGACCACTTTGCCGTTGATGATGGGCTTTAAGGCCCACTGTTTTTCGTCAAATGCACGAATGCTGCTGAGCAGTGGTTCACGTTCGAAAGCGACAGACAAGTTATACCCCTGAGAATTCGAGCGCTCGGTGCCAAACATTTCACTGGCACGCGGAATGCGCGGGTTACGGAAGACAGCGTGGCGCGTGGCCATAGCAACGGGAGATTGCACCAGATCAGAGACCGGTGTTTCGGCGTCTACCAGGCGGTGCACAAACGATGAGTTGGCGCCGTTTTCCAGTAGGCGGCGTACCAAGTAAGGCAGCAGGTCTTTGTGAGCACCGACCGGTGCGTAAATACGCACATTGATGCGTTCCTGGCTCAGCAGGTTGTCATACAGCGCATCGCCCATGCCGTGCAGGCGCTGGAACTCAAACGCTCGACCTGGGTTGAGTTCGGCCATTTCGGCCACCGCCGCAACGGTGTGCGCATTGTGCGTGGCGAACTGCGGGTACAGGTTGCCGGCGGTGTTCTCAGACAACAGGTAGCGTGCGCAGACCATGTAAGACACATCGGAGTTTTCTTTGCGGGTAAATACCGGGTAGTCGGCCAAACCCAGCTGCTGGGAGTGCTTGATTTCGCTGTCCCAGTAAGCGCCTTTTACCAAGCGAATGGGAATTTCATCGCCTTGCTCACGGGCCAATGCGTTGAGGAAGCCCAACACCGCTGTGGCGCGCTTGGAGTAGGCTTGTACCACCAGGCCGAACTTATCCCAGCCTTTGGCGACGGGGCTGTTATAGACCTTTTGGAACAAACGCATCGACAGCTCTAAGCGATCAGCTTCTTCGGCGTCGATGGTCAGCGCGATGTCATTTTTACGCGCTTCTGCCACCAGCTCGCTCACACGGGCGGCCAGCTCTTCCATCACAGCGCTTTCGTGCGATTCTTCATAGCGCGGGTGCAGGGCAGACAGTTTGATCGAGATGCTCGGTGCCGGGCGATCTTCGCGCCATTGGCCCTTGCTGTCGGCCAACGCTTTGACGGCATCCATGTAGGAGTTGAAGTAGCGCTCGGCGTCGTGGTCGGTAAAGGCGGCTTCACCCAGCATATCGAACGAGTAGGTGTAGCCTTTGGCGCGGTACGACTTACTGTTTTTGATCGCTTCGGTAATGCTGCGGCCCAAAACGAACTGCTTGCCCATGATTTTCATGGCTTGGTTCATGGCCGCGCGAATAACCGGCTCGCCGGCGCGCTGGATCAGGCCAGACAGCAAATTGCCCGGTGAGGTTTCACGGTTAGAAATCCCCGTGACTTTGCCGGTCAGCATCAGGCCCCATGTGGAGGCATTCACCAACAAGGAATCTGAGCGACCCATGTGCTCATCCCAGGCGGCGGCAGATAACTTATCGCGAATCAGCGCATCGGCTGTTTCGGCATCGGGTACCCGCATCAAGGCTTCCGCCAGACACATCAAGATCACGCCTTCTTCGTTGTCGAGGCTGTACTCTTGTAACAGCTTGTCGACGGCGTGTGCGACATCGCCCTCGGCTCGAATCGCTTCAACAATTCGACGGGCTCGTACTTCGGTTTGATGACGAATATCGTCATTGGGCTCAGCCAGCTCTACCAGCTGGGCCATGTAGCTGTCTTCATCAACCGCATATTGCTGCTCAATGGCTTGGTACCATTCAGCTGGGCTTTTGCTGGCGGTATCAAACAGCGTGGAGACATCAAAACCGCTCATCGCGCACTCCTGTTCGTTGTTATGGCGGCACACAGCCGCACTTGTTGCACAGTTAACGATCAAAGGTACGCGCGCAAGCGCGTCAAGACTTGTCAGAATGTCCGGCAGTTTTGTCAAAAACTCCGATAATCGACCGGTTGGTCGCGATTTATACTACTTTCGTCGCAATTGACCAGGCGATAAACCAAACCGTGCCTTGATGGCGTGATTGAGCGCACTTTGATTGGCAAAGCCGGTTTCGGCGGCAATGGCACTGATGCTCATGGAGGAGTTTTGCAGCAGCCAAGCGGCCTGTTGCACCCGCTGCTGCAACACATATTGATACGGCGTCATGCCCGTGAGTTGGCGAAAACGCAGGTGAAACTGGCTGCTGCTCATATGGCAGGCGCTGGCCAGCTCGTCGACACCGATTTTGTCGGTTAAGCGTTCGGCAATCAGCTGATCCAACATCGCCATATCGATACGGCCGCCACTGGTATGGCTGGGGTGGCGGTAAGGAGCGATGCGGTGAAACAAACTGTGCAGCAGCAAGCCACTGATGTGTTGTTGCAGCGGTAAATCGTGTGGGCGGCTTTCTAGCTCTTGCGCCAGGCTGGCAATCAAATTGCGCAGGTTGTCATCCAGGTCGACAAAGCGCGGCTCAGCAAACAGCTGCTGGAACAAGTCGGCGTCTATTAATAGGGGGGATTCATCTTTGACGCTGACGTCAATGATGACCACGGCGTTGTCACCGTCACCGTGAAAGGAATGCTCACAGTCGCTGGGCAATAGGCACCCGTGCCCAGGGCCAAAGTGGCGCTGCTGCGCTGGCGGCAGTTCAAACCAGACCTGCCCATGCAGGCCCAACACAACTTGATGGTGCGGGTGTTGATGGCGATGTGGCTCATAAGCCAGAGGTTGTACGCGGCAAGCGCCGATGCTCCACATTCATAGGTCCGTCAGCAACAGGGTTAGAAGGCCGCTTGCGCAGCCACCGATAACCTTAAGCGGCGACGGCCATGATTACCAGCGTCAGCTGACCTTGCTGCGGCCAGCGAGCAGCGTTAACCAGCTTTGCAATTGCTGTGGCAGCGATTGGCCGTCGGGGTCGAAGTGGTCAATCTGTCCCCAACGCTCAAAGCTGCTTTGACAGAAATGACCGCTGAGATCGTTGTAATACAAGCAGCGCTTGCCCGCCACGGCCACCACCCAAAACCCACAGCCTTCATCGCCCCACGGATGTTGCTGCCATAGCTCAGGCCAGGGCAAACGCACCAAATGCCACAGCTGGCGCTGGCTTTCAGGCAGTTGCTCGACCTGTTGCAATACAGCATGCAGTTCAGCGTCGTTGATCGGTGTCCATTGATCGGTCATTGGCTGACTCCTTACTCGAAGCCGACCAAACTAAATCGGGTATATGACGTTTGTATGACAAAGTGGGGCTAAAAAAATAACTCAGTGTTTGAGTCTGCACTAAGGCCTTGCTCTCGGAACTACGTTGATACAACTGGGACTGTCCCTTGGATATTGATAGCAAGATTGGGGCTAGTATTGAGTAGGAGGGCCATAAGCTATGCGGATACTCGGATTTAAATAACTTATTGGCTTTAAAGGGTATAGGGCTATAGGTTTGTATCGGCGATGGCATAAGAATCAAGCATGCATTGGTAGCGGAAATACGACTATTTCCGAAATGCTTTGGGTGTGTCGTTGCGAATTTAGTTTTTTAACAAAGGGTTTATTTCTAATGAAATTTTTAGGGAAAAAAAATTCCGTCAGGGTTGGGGTGATCCTAGCTGTTCTTTCGGCTGCTGTTGATGGTGTCTATTCAATGGAAGCTAATGGCTCTTCAAATGCATGGAAGAATTTGGCAGAACATAAGCCAATGAACCTTACTCCTGAGACGTGGTTGCGGCTAGAGATACTGAATCAAAAAATTCGTAGTCTTCCTGAAAGTAAAGAATCGATGCTTTCATACTTTCATATGGATGGTAGCTTATGGAATTCTGATTTTGAGAAATTGTTAAATGCCTTTAAACATTTGGAGTCTAATACTAATACTTACTATAACAAACTTCTACCTAGTATTCGCGACGTTCTATTTAGTGTTAGTGGGCACCCGGGGGCTGCTGAGATTTTTATTTCTGATTCCAAGGAGCTGGCAAAGTCGTATAGGAAGGCTTCTAAGGAGGAGAGGGAGGATATATACTATGAGGTGGCCGGTAATTTTGAAAATCTTTTAAATATGTCGGAGGACCTTAAGGAGAAAGCTAGGTCAAATTTGGATCTGCTTGAGAGCTATAGGATAAAAAACGACGAGGGTGGGGAAATGCTTTCTGAAGCTGAGGAGAATTTTGTCATTTCTAATGTGGATAAAGAAATTGTAGATATAGAAAATAGAATTTCTAATTTGCGTTCTCTAATTTCGTCAGCGGAATCACAGGAAAAAACGTTTAAGATTCTTGCTGGGACTTCGCCAGCATACTCAATTGCTATCCCTTTTGTTGGTGCGCCTATTTCTCTTGGTGTGGGTATTGCATCATTAGTTGAGATGGGAAAAATTATAGATAAAATTCACGAAATACAAGATGATATTAACAAAAAAGAAGACAGAGTAAAGCACCTTATTAAATTAAGGTATGGAATAAAACATGCGACTATTACAACTAGGGATATTAATAGATGGATAGAAAGGTCCAGGGTATCTTTGATTCATCTGATCAAGCACTTTGATGATATGCAAATCTCTTTATATTCTGCTGTCGCTGTTCTTGACTCTGTTGATGAAGAAAAGAAAAAGGCTATGATGCGTTCGATGAGAACTGTCCTGTCTGGTTACGAAAAGCAGATAAAAGAGGCTGCGTATGAGTCAACCAGAATAAGGAGTTCTTTGCGTAATGTGGTTGTTGACTTTGATTTTTTTGAAGGAGTAGATCGTGATTCGGTAATGAATGAGGCTAAAAGAATTATAGCAAGGTCTGCAAGAACTTATTATTTAATTAAAACAAGAATGCCAGATAATCGCTGTTTGGAAACAATAGGCAATCATGCTCCGCATGATGGGTCGAATGTCCAGATTTGGGACTGTCATGGAGGGGGTAACCAAAGATTTAGCATGGATGATCTTGGTCGACTAAGATCCTTTGGTGATCCGACTAAATGTATAGTTAAATATGGAAAAAATCTTGTGGCGGGATCGTGTGATGAATCGCTGGATCAGCGATGGTTTCGTCATGTCGAAACATTTAAGCAATCAGACGGGCGGATAGAGGATATAGCCTATAGTTTTAGGCCTGTATTAGACCCTGTTGACATCAGTGATAAGGAGCAGTGCTTTGATGCAGTGAATGGTTCTAATGATGCGAACGTATATCAACATGACTGTCATCATGGTATGAATCAGCAATGGACTTTCACTGATCCGGCTGTTTTTACTATTTTATCAAATGGTTCGAACAGTAAGTACTGTATGGATGTATCTGGGGGTAACTCTTCTGAGAGAGGGGTTATGCAAGTCTTGGAATGCACTGGTTATTTATCCTCATTTGAAAGAAACCAGCGATTCCGTATGGATGGCGATGGGCGAATAAAAACGATGCTGGATGAAAGTATGTGTTTGGTTGTTAAAAAACAAGGGGGAAGTATGCAGGTTGGCGATAAGCTAGGGCTTGAACGGTGTGATTTGAATCGCGTTGAGCAAGAGTGGCATTACACGGAGTATTCCCAACTTGTTCCGAATATTATGGAATCATCTAGTCGGCCATTATGTTTGGATGTTGAAGATGAGATTTATGATGGGGCCGGGATTGTTTTGAAAGAATGCTCAAGTAGCTCGACTCAGACATGGAATAAATACTAGGTTTTAATTGATAGCGTTGTCTATTGTTTTGTATTGGTGGGCGGAGATGTTTCGTCCATCGATATTTTGTTTTTCTGTTTGTTTTTTGAGATTTTCATGGTGGATTTATGGTCCGTTCTATTTGGGTTTTAGTTTTTATTTCTATTTGTTTTTTTTCACATTCTGGTCCTTATGAAGATGCCGTTATTTTAAAGTCTGATGAGTTTTCTAGTGCTCGTGAAGAGTTTTATATGGATGGTTTTCTTTCTGTTTATGGCAGGGTGGTTGATCTTAATGGTATTGTTGAAAGCGATGTCTGGAAGTTGAATGGAAGGTTCGTTCATTCATTGATAGTGGTTGCTGATACTGTTGTTGTTCCAGATGTTTTTGATATCAGTGGTATGAAACTAACTATTTTGGCAAGGAATGTTATATCTGAAGGAGGTGGGAAATCTCTTCTGCAGTTTGATTTTCATGACTCCGACTATGCTGAAGCTGTAATTATAGCTGATTTTTTAGACCCAAGTGTTTCAATGAGGTCTATGGATAAGGGTTCGATTCATAATAATTACTATTTTCCAAAATTAGGTGATGAGGATATTGGAGTTGAGTTTATGTATGATGCCGGTGATGTTTTGTTGGGTTCGATGAACGGCATTGACAGGTCTTTGGTTTATATTCCTGATGATTTTTATGTTCGTTACTTTAGTGATGCTTATAAGGTTGCTTCGTTAGTTTACAATGGTTATCCTGATTTAAGTAGTGGTATATTAAGCTGGTCTGTGCGTGTTCTTTCTAGTGGCTATAGTGATCTAACTCTAGAGAGTGGTTTGCTGGATATATATCTTCAATCTGCTTCTTTGAATTTGTTTTTTTGTGCGAATAACATTGCGGGTGAAAGCGGGTCCGAATTTGTTCCGTATTTAGATAAAAGTGTGTTTGAAAGTATCTTTGTCTCTTATGTTGATGCAATGGAGGCGTTTAGTGATCAGTATGATAGATTTTCTGATCAATCATTAAGTTCTAGTCAGAGGATTTATGCAGCTGAACTGATGAGGGATAACCTATATGAGGCGGTTGTTAAGGAAGGTGATATTGCTGATTTTATTAAGTCTGAGCTTGATATATTGAGACAAGAAAAGATAGTTTTGGAGGAGAGGATTCGAAAAAATATGCAGGATGTCGATGCATCTAGGCTGGATTTTGAGATTGCTATTTCTCAAAAATCAAGCGGTCTTCCGTTAAATGCGATCATAGATGTTCTTGATTCTGGTCGTTCCGTTTTTTTAGGGGCTGTGTCTATTTATGCTGGTGACGTAACTGGGGTTTCTGATATTTATGATGGTGCGAGTGGAGTAAAAGGAACCTACGATAAATTGTCTGAATCTATTGGAGATATAGGTGATTACCTTGAGTCAATTTCAAAAATTCAAGAACTCATCAATGATGTTGATGACTCTGTGATTGATGGGCTTCCTGTGGGAGAGGATCTAAAGAATATTATTTCGGGGTATGGTGGGGTTAAAAGGAAGTTGGTTTCTGGCGTTGGAGTGTGGGATATTTATCTCCTGGAAATAAAAAACGCTCTTTCTGGTGCGATCGATGATGGTATATCTGGGTCTGATGTTTATCTTTTTGAATTGAATAAGATGATTGAAAACTTTAAGTCCATGCAGAGTATTAATGAAAGTATTGTTGGGTTGTATGCGAGGTATGTTGATGTTTTTATTTCTAATTCAATGCATAAGCGTCAAATGGCGAATGTCGCTGGTTTAATAGACAGATATTCTAATGACAAGTCTGTATATGATGATTTGAAAGTTTTCTTTGGGAGGAGAGTTGACGACCTTAAAAGACCTGCTTTTTTGTATCTGTTGCAGTATAAGAAAGCTTTTAAGTTTTGGTCTTTAAGGGAATCTTTGGTTGATGTTGATGTTAACTCTAGTTATTTAGAGTTCAAAGATGCTCAGAGGAGAATAGCTGAAGATTTTGAATCCGCCTTATCTCAGTTTTATCCTCTTCCTCAGAATTTGTCGCGAGCTGTTATTGATATATCTGATGATAGGTCGCTGTCTGATCTTGTTGATAGCGGTAGTATTACATTTAGTATTGACTTGGGTAGTGATGTTTTTTCGGGTAAGGATCGCGTTCGTGTTGATAGGGTTCGTGTTTATGTGGAGGGTGATGGTTTGCCGATAGGGTTGCCAATTAAGTCTCATATAAAGACCTCTGGGGTTTACTTTGATCGATACCGCGAAGAGTCTTTTAAATTTACATCTAGGCCATTATTCTTTGGTTTTGAGTATGAGCGTCATGGAGATGGGTATAGTACTATCTTGGTTGATGGTGAAGTCGATGACGAGTTTAATGGGAGCTATTATAAGCCATCTGCATTTTCCAATTGGACCATCTCTTTTCCTTCTAAGCAGAATCCTACTTTGGATTTGAAAAAAGTAAAGAATGTCATTGTGGAGATTTCTGGATCTGTCATTTACAGTCAATAGTCTGGTCGGTATTACCACGCGGTTTCGCATAATAAGTGCAACTGGTAATTGAGGAGTCAGCTGATAGAATTGGCACTCCTCCTGGCCATGAGGTGAAGCACTTTGAGCTACCATTTTCTGATTGAATATGAACGATACCAGACCTGCTCTCTATTGGAATAGGGATTGACCAGAAACAAATAGCTTACTATTTAGGGGAGAGGCCAGCGGCGATATCAAGGGAAATACAACGCAATAGCGGTCATCGTGGCTATCGTCCCAAACAGGATCAGTCACTCAGTGAGCACAGACGCCAGCATGCGATAAGCACTTTAAGCCAACAACGGAAGTGATTGCGTGGATTGAAAAACTCATTCGACAAGAACTTATCCCACAAAAAGTCGCCTATTACTTGAAGCGATATAAGGGCATCAGCTTGCATCATGAATCGCGTATCAATGGATATACGCCGATGAGGCTAAAGGTGGCGACTTGCATAGGTATCTACATATCTCCTCAAAGCCCTAGTGTAAACGGTATGGCCAGTATGACTGACGAGGAAATTGCGTAATCGACTCGACATTGACGAGCGTCCCTGCGTTGTTGATCGGTGATGGGGATACCGTCATCGTATGCCTGTCGGGGAGGCGAGCAGACTTACTGGCTGGTGCTGCGATAAAACCCATGGTAGCTCTGAAAGCTCAAGTCAAGAAGATCACGTTGGATAATGGGTTAGAGTTTGCAAAACATGAACGTATTGCGAAAGCATTGGGAGCTGATATTTATTTCGCTCATCCGTACGCGTCTTGGCAGCGAGGGATTAGTTGGATTAGTTCAGACCTAATCTGACACTTCTGATTGAAAAGAAGAGAGTTTCCCGTTTTGATAATGGTGTCGAATCAATATCTCAACAAAGGAAACTCTCTATGCTTGAGTCTAACAATCCCATCATAAAACACAAAGCCGGTTTGCTGAATCTGGCTCAGGAGCTCGGTAACGTATCCAAAGCCTGCAAGGTTATGGGTGTGTCACGAGATACCTTCTATCGTTACCAACAATCCGTTGAACAAGGCGGAGTTGATGCTCTGATTAATCAAAATCGCCGGGTTCCAAACCGCAAGAATCGTGTCGATCCTGCTATTGAAGAGGCTGTCATTGCATATGCGGTTGAATACCCAGCTCATGGTCAGGTTCGGGTCAGTAACGAACTGAGAAAGCGCGGTGTATTTGTATCGGCCAGTGGCGTTCGATCAATCTGGCTCCGTCACGATCTGGAGAACTTCAGGAAGCGCCTGAAAGCTCTGGAAGCCAAAGTTGCAGCGGAAGGAATCATTCTCACTGAAGATCAGGTTGCTGCACTTGAACGCAAGAAATTGGATGACGAAGTCAGCGGCCAAATAGAAACGCATCATCCGGGCTACCTGGGCTCACAGGACACCTTTTACGTTGGCAATATGAAAGGTGTTGGCCGAATTTATCAACAGACCTTCGTGGATACTTACAGCAAATATGCGTTTGCCAAGCTGTATACGACGAAAACGCCGATTACAGCGGCCGATACGCTGAATGATAAAGTACTGCCATTCTTCGCCGCTCAGGAGCTCCCGATGCTGCGTATTTTAACCGGCAGAGGCACGGAATATTGCGGTAAACCAGAACAGCACGATTATCAGCTGTATCTGGCGATTAACGACATTGACCACACCAAAACGAAAGTTAAATCACCGCAGACGAATGGTATCTGCGAGCGTTTTCACAAGACGATTTTACAGGAGTTTTATCAGGTCGATTTCAGGAAAAAACTGTATCAGTCTCTGGATGAGCTGCAGAAAGATCTGGACGAGTGGCTGGAATACTACAACAATGTACGAACCCATCAGGGTAAAATGTGCTGCGGCCGAACACCGATGGACACTTTACTGGATGGAAAACGTATCTGGGCAGAAAAGAATTTAACCCAGATATAACCTGACAGGCACCAGGTTAAAACGGGCAACTGTCAAATCGGGTCTGAACTACTACACTGTATCTTATGTGTGTGGAGATGAAAGCAATGGGCCGTGCGAGTTTTAGAATGATTTGATTTGTTGTTCTGTGTGTTGACCGCTTGACAGCGGTCTTTCTGTTTTTCAAAAGTCTAATGCTTGCTTATGCTGTCAGTCGATTTGTACCCGAAGGAATGAAGCTAATTGCTTCTTCAAACTCCTCGATGATTATACTTTTGATGCTGCTTATTGCTCTGTCGGTTTTGTGTTTGATAGTTAAGCTTAGAATGCTCGGCTGGGGTAGGTCATGTGGGGGAAAGGTAAGATTCATATCGTCAGCCAGGATGCCTTGGGCCAATACTGTAATGCCAAGTCCTGCTTGCAGTGCAGATTGAATGCCTGAAAACCCTGAGTCAATATACTGTATTTTCCAGGGAATGGAGGCATTGTTGAGAGCCTGGATAGCACGATAGCGATAGCGGCAAGGCTCTGGTGATGTAATAAGGTGAACTTCGCCACTCTCGGTGGGAATGTAGTTTTCTCCGCAGACCCAGGTTAATGGCAGTTGCGCATGCCACTCGTTATTTTTTGGAACCGGCTCGTCGCGAAAGAAAACAGCCAAGTCCAACCGGCCATCAAGGTATTGCTGCTCAAGGTTATGACTTAAGTCTGTTATTACCTCAATATGTGCTGCTGGGAGCACGTCATGGATCTTCTTTAAAATATTGCTGAGATATAAATAGGCGAACTCGCTGGGCAGGCCAATGGTGTGCTTTTCTACTGTTTTATCTGCGGTCAACTGCAAGACGAGTTCATCATTAAGGTTCAGAATCTGGTTGGCATACGTGAGAAGCTGCTCTCCTTCTTGGGTTACGCTTAAACCATTGCTATCTCTGTAAAACAGTTTGAGGTCAAGCAGAGATTCTAGTTTTTTCACTTGTAAGCTGATGGCCGGTTGTGTACGGCCTAATAGGTTACCGGTATGGGTGTAGCTCCCAGTGTTCGCCAGTACGGTAAACGTGCGCAAAAGATCTGTAGGGATGTTTTTTCCCATCGATGCAAGCCCCTTAAATGAGTAGTTGTTATGTAAAGTTGTAACAATTTTCACATCGAAAGCTAATGCTAATAAGTATTGTGCGTCACCGGGGTGGGGATTGATCTAGTGCTAAAGGATTACCTGGGAATGAGAACCCGTATTGAGCAGACGGGCTTTTCACTTTGGGTGAAGCTGCAGTTTCTTCATGTTGCGGTCAAAGACTGCTGCTTTGGCTGACTGACGGTCGAGATGTGGTACAAACCTGAGGATATAAAAGAAAGCGGTGCCGTTGGCACCGCCTTTAAGCTTACTTATAAACCGGGAAGCGCTCGCACAAGGCCACGACCTTGTTCTTTACTTCGGCTTCGACTTGCTCTGAAGTGCCGTTTTCTAAAGCATCCAGTACGTCGCAGATCCAACCGGTCAGCTCGATGGCTTCGGCTTCACCAAAGCCGCGGCTGGTGATGGCCGGAGTACCCAGGCGCAGGCCTGAGGTGACAAACGGCGAGCGTGGGTCGTTAGGCACGGCGTTTTTGTTCACTGTGATGTTGGCACGGCCTAAGGCCGCATCGGCATCTTTGCCTGTGTATTCTTTGCCGATTAAGTCGACTAAGAACAGGTGGTCATCGGTGCCGCCAGAGACGATGTTAATGCCGCGCTCAATAAAGGCTTTGGCCATGGCCTGGGCGTTTTTCACCACTTGTGCTTGGTAAGCCTTGTAGTCATCGGACATGGCTTCTTTAAAGCACACCGCTTTTGCCGCGATCACGTGCATCAAAGGACCGCCCTGGGACTCTGGGAATACGGCGAAGTTAAGCTTCTTGTTCAGCTCTTCGTCTTCTTTTGCCAGAATCAAACCGCCACGAGGGCCGCGCAGGGTTTTGTGGGTGGTGGTGGTAACGACATCGGCGATGCCAACCGGAGAAGGGTACACGCCTGCGGCGACCAGGCCAGCAATGTGTGCCATATCGACAAACAGGTAAGCGCCCACTGCATCCGCGATGTCGCGGAAGCGCTGCCAGTCAACCACGCGGCTGTAAGCCGAGAAGCCAGCGATGATCATCTTTGGCTTATGCTCTTTGGCCAGACGCTCAGCTTCGTCGTAGTCGATTTCACCCGTTTCTGGGTTCAGGCCATATTGCACGGCTTTATAGATGCGGCCGGAGAAGGACACGGGGGCACCGTGGGTCAGGTGACCGCCGTGAGCCAGGCTCATGCCAAGAATGGTGTCACCCGGCTCACACAACGCCATGTAAACAGCGGCGTTGGCCTGGGAGCCAGAGTGTGGCTGCACGTTGGCGTAACCGGCACCAAACAGTTCTTTGGCACGGGCGATGGCCAGCTCTTCGACCACGTCAACGTGCTCGCAGCCACCGTAGTAGCGCTTGCCTGGGTAGCCTTCGGCATACTTGTTGGTCAGTTGCGAGCCCTGCGCTTCCATTACCCGGGGGCTGGTGTAGTTCTCAGAAGCGATCAGCTCAATGTGGTGCTCCTGGCGGGCATCTTCGGCCTGCATGGCTGACCACAGATCCGGGTCAAACTCAGCAATGTTCATGTCACGGCTAAACATCAGGGCGTCCTCATGTTATCGGGGGAGAATTTTCGGGCGCCCATTCTAACGCAAAGCATGGCCGCTGGCACTTGAGATGCGGTCATGTTGGCGTGATCTGCGCTCATGTTGGCGCGGCTCGGCGAGGTGGGTCTAAGGCTTAGGCGGGAGGAAGGGGAAGAAAGACAGCGCTACCGCAGCGGTCGGAGCAAGCAGCACTGTCTGTCGTTCATTACTCGACGCCGTATTTTTTCATAATGGCATCGAAGGTGCCGTTGGCTTTGATCTCAGCTAACCCTTTATTAAAGGCATTGATGAGTTCTTCACTGCGGGCGTTGGCAATGCCTGAGGTTACGTGCAGTTTATTTTCTGATAGTGCGTTTTCAGTAAAGCGAAAATCACTGGCGTTTAAACCGGCTTTTTTCATTTGCGACAGCGCGACGATTTCATCCTCTAAGGTCATATCGATGCGCCCGGCTTTTAGTTTGCGTAGGTTGTTGGCGATGTCGTTGGCTTCTGGGCGAGAAAAGTGGGTGGCGGTTAAAAACTCATCGCCGTAGCCATAGCCGCGCACAATGCCCACGGATTTGCCGGTGAGGCTGTCCATGCCCGTGTACTCAAAGGTGTCGCTGGCGTTGGTGATGAATTTGACTTGGTTAATGGCGTAATGGTCGCTGTAGCGCAAATAGGTCGACCTTTCCTGGGTAAACCAAGTGCCAATCAGCAAGTCGACGTTACCATTTTTAACGTCGTCCAAAGAGCGCGCCCAAGGCAGCAGCCGCATTTGAAAGTCGTAGCCTTGGGTTTTCATGGCTTCGGTCACCACTTCGACCGAAATACCCGGTGGGTTGCCCTCTTGCACAAAAGGCGGCCAAGGGTCTTGAGCGCCGGTAACGGTTTGGGCATGGCTGGCCAGAGGCAAGAGCATCAGGCTCACTAACAAGCAAAGTATGCGCATTGGTTTATCTCCTTAAGATTCGACCTTAAAGCGTTGCAGCTGGCGCAGTACTGAGTCGGCCAACTGGCTGACCTGCTCTGCATTGGCTGACGAATCGGCAGCGAGTTGATGCATGGAAGAGGCGCTGCCAGAAACCTCCTCTATGATTTTGCTCATATCGGTGACCGCCGACGTTTGCTCATGGGTGGCTTCACCGATTTGGCGATTGCAGTCGGAAGTTTCGGCGCTGACACGGCGAATATCGCTCATGGCCGTGTCGGCATCCTGACATAGGGTGACGGTGCTGCGCGTTTCTTCGCTTAAGGTTTGCAGGCCGCCTTCAAGCTGCTGGCTGACTTGGCGCATGGTGCCGATGTGCTGGTCAATTTCGTCGGTGGATTGCTCGGTTCTGAGCGATAAGTTGCGAACTTCATCGGCCACCACGGCAAACCCTCGGCCGGCTTCCCCGGCGCGGGCTGCTTCGATGGCTGCATTGAGTGCCAGCAGGTTGGTTTGCTCGGCGATTGAGCGAATGACACCGAGAATTTCACTGATCTCCTGGCCCTCGGCGATCAGTTGGTTGGCGCTTTCGCTGACGGTTTTAATTTGCGCCACCAGCTCATCCACGCGTTTAACCAGTTGTTCGATGACCTCAACGCCTTTGTCCGAGGCTTGCTCGGTGGCGGATATTTTGTCCAGGGCGGACTGGGCCTGCACATCAATGGTCAAGATAGACTGGCGAAAATGCTCACTGGTAGAGCGCATATTGGCCAAGGTGCCTTGTTGTTGTTCGCTGTAGTGGCTGGTTTCGGCGGCTTGCTGGCGGGCGCTGTTGGCTTGTGCCTCCAAGGCGCGCGCATCTTGAGTGGTTTGTTGCACAATGAGTTGCACTGAGCCAATAAAGCGATTGATGCCTTCGCTGAGTGGTTTTAGCTCGCGGGCGCGCGGCTCGGGCAAGCGCCGGGTCAGGTCGCCATCGCCGCGATCAATGGCATCGACCTCAAGTGAGATGCGCTGTAGCGGTCGCATTAAGGTGCGTTGCAGCAACACCAACAGCAGCGCAGTAATCACCAGATTGAGTACCACGACCAACGCTACTTGGCGCCACAGTAAGGCTTTTAGCTGGGGCTCGATAATGCTGGGATCAACATAGTAGCGGCCACTGCCGACTTCGTTGCTGTCACCGTACTCCTCGTGTACCAACGGAAACTCGCGCACCTCAAAGCCAGCCGGCGGCTCCTCAAGCTCGCTTAAAGGTTGTTCTTCGTTGGTAGGGTCGAGGGTTAACAGCTCACGGCGATCACCGTCGGTATTGAGCAACTCAATGGCGATGATGCCTTCATAAGCCAGTTCAGACTGCACCACCGAGCGCACCATATCGTCGTCAAAGTTCCACATCGGGGCTGGCAGGCTTAGCTGCGCCCGCTGGGTTGAGGCCAGCAATTGGCGCTCAAAGTTATCCAACAGGGTTAAACGCGCCTCGTGATAACTGTAAAAACCGAAAGCCGCGAGCAGCACAGTCACGGCCAGCATGAGCTGAACGGCAAGTCGGAAGCGAACGCTGTACATAAGCGATTCCGAGAATGAATGTCTTAGCCTCAGCGTAGGCCAAGGATAGGGTTATTCCAGTTTGATGAGAGCGCTAGGCTGGGGCGATCAAGGGCTGTCACGGTATCTGGTGTTGGGCTTTGACCGTCGCTTGGCGATTGGTAAGCGTCTGATGGCTTACAAGCGCCATCGCAAGATGAAGATGTGTCAGTAACCGATGTGCTTGCGTTCAGTAACGGCGATTTAAATAAGGGCGCACCGATAGCGGGTGCGCCCTGGGGAAGTTATCCCATTTTAAAGTATTCCAGTGCGTTGTTGTTTTCGTTGCATTCTTCGACGTCGTGTTTGTAATCCGCTTCTGCTTTGAGCTCGGCATTGGGGTCAAACACCCAGTAACCGTTTAAATACAGGGTAATGGTGACGGAGGCACCCGCCGCAATAGACGGGGTTGCCGCGGTCGTCCAGTGACCGTTGCCCGTATCGGTTAAACGCAAATAGGACGTTGTCGCCATTTGGGTGCCAATGTTGCTGACGGTGACTTGAATGACCGAGCGGTTGTTACTGGCGTCCCAAACCGGGTTGTGTATTTTGCGGACGATTAAGTCGGCCAGCTGGCAGCGGCTGACGCATAAGCACATAAACAGTTCGGAGGCTTTGGTTTTTTCGGGTAAGCCGCTGAAGCAAACCGGTTTGTCATCGAACTGATTGCCGTATAGCCAGTGAGCCTTAGGGTCAGATTGGCCATAATAAATGGCTTTTTCATTATTGGAGATTTTGCACACGTGGGTGCGTTTATATTCCGGCGCTAGCTCATAGCTGAGCTCTGATTCCGCAACACCAGTCCCTTTGGTCCAGACCTCGCACGTTTGTGGACACGTCATGGGCCCATCTTGTTGATAGAAATTAGGAAACCAGCCCGCTTTATAGGACTGCATGGAATAATCTTGTATCGGATCGCCATGACTGCTCATGGCCAATAAAGACAAGATTAAAGTAAAAAAGAAACGTAAGTTCATAACCGTTAACTCCTTGTTGTTGGTCATTGTTGTTGGCCCTTGGTATTGGCCCTTGGTATTGGTTAAGTTGCCTGTGGCTAGGCCAGTTAATATGGCCTTAAAAGGGAGTCGTTTCTCCTGCGGTGTTGGCTGGTCGGACTAGGGCCTGTAAGCGCTCTTCGTGCCTTGATTGAGGGGTTTTCAGCTCATAACAGGGTGATCGAAGTAGTGCTTACAGGTTCTAGCCTAAAACCCCACTTCAAGCTGACCAAGGCTATTGGTCTAGATCAGTCCTCAGGATTAGATGAAGCAGACAAACGGTTATGCTCATGTCGTCGTTAAATGGCCTCATGCCATTGGCTTAGTCAGGTCGGCGCCTTAACCCTCCGATAACCCTCCGTTAAATAGCTTGAGTGCCGGTGCTTCGCTGGCGCAGTCAATACAGCGGAGCGGCTTGTCACGGGCGTGGCAGGTATTCAACTGTGATTAAGGACGGCCAATATGCGCAATAAAGTGTTGTTATTCGTCGCCGGCATATGTGTTTCGATACCTGTGTTGGCTTCTGATATTCCCATACCCGATGATCTAGACGGAGGCCTGCGGCAATTAATTGAACAGCATGGTTTAACTGGCGATCCGTTAAAAGGCATCAATTTACCCAATATTCAGGACCCTGAAGCACAACTGGGTAAATTATTATTTTTTTCAAAATCGCTCAGCGGCAATAAAGACGTGGCTTGTGCCAGTTGTCACCATCCTTATTTAGGCGGCGGTGATGGCTTGTCTTTATCTGTTGGCGCACTGGCCCAGCAGCCGGATGTGCTAGGGCCAGGTCGTGAAACCACTACTGGGCAATTGTATGTGCCGCGCAATGCTCCCAGCATTTTTAACGCATGGGCTTATAAACGCAGTTTGTTTCGTGATGCCCGGGTAGAGTTTGTGGATTGGCAAGATCACTCACAAGGCATTAGCACACCGGATGTGCCGTTTGGCCAGGCTGACCCGAATGCCGGCGACACGCTATTAGCGGCGCAGTCGCGCTTTCCCGTGGTAACGGATTCAGAAATGCAAGGCTTTGACTTTATGCCCGGTGCCTCTAATGACGCAGTGCGAGCACATCTGGCTGCGCGCATTGGCGACTACGGCAGCGGCGAGGGTGAGTTGTTTCGTAATCAGTGGCGGGAATATTTTGAATCTGTGTATGGTACTGGCGATGCGAATGAAGAAGTTGTCACCTTTGCCAATATCAGTCGGGCATTAGCGGCCTATCAACAGTCGATGGTGTTTATCGATAACCCTTGGTATCAATATGTGCGCGGTGACACCGATGCACTGACCGAATCAGAAAAACGCGGGGCGTTTTTGTATTATTACATGCCGCCACCACCCTCCGATGGCGGTACTGAGCCTGATTTTCTACCCACCCAGTGCATCGGTTGTCATAACACAGATACCTTCACCCAAACGAAGGAATCTAACTATCATCGTCTGGCATTTCCACAAATCGGCCCTGGCACCGGCAGCCCAGGGCAGGAAAGCAATGATTTAGGCCGTACTCATCGAAATGGTAGCGACGCAGATTTATTCCGTTTTCGCTCCGGCACCTTGCTGAATATTGAAGTCACCGGCCCCTTTGGCCATGCCGGCAATTACGACACCCTAGAGCAGGTGATCGAGCATTACGACAATTACCGCCCAGTATTGCAGCGCTATTTTGATGACAAAGGGTGGTGTGATCAGCCGCAGTTTGCTCGCATGGAAAATTGTGAAGATTTATTCCCGGATGCACGGGAAAACACCGAGCAAGCGGCCATCATTGTCGACGATGAAATTGCTGATGGCGCTCCTGTGCTACAGCCGCTGGGGCTTTCACAGCAAGAAAAAACCGATTTAGTGAACTTTATGAAAGCGCTAACTGACCCGTGCGTGAAAGACGCCGCTTGTTTGCAAGCTTGGTTGCCTCAGCCTGAGGATGGCGATCCTGATGGCTTGCTGTTGCATGCCAAGAACTATCAAGGCGTACCTTTGTACTTGCCTTCCAATTGTCACGAAGGCGATACCCTGGCATCGGGCGGGCAATTATTAGCGGATCAAGGCGAGTGCATTTCAGGCCAGTGGAATTTCTTGTATTTCGATGTGCCGCAAGACAATACCTTGGTATATCTCAGCAGCCGTGATGGAGGTGGCCAAGCTCGGTTATTTTTTCATCCCGATACCTGGGCGACGCCGGAAAATGCCCTGGCCCAATCGCAAGGGCTGGGCACAGAGCAGGTGCTGACATTAACGCTCAATCGAGGTCGTCACTACGTGACCGTGGGGGATCCACAAGGTTATCGCCAAGTCAGTGTGGCGCTGGGCATGGAAAGCGCGCTGCGCGAGCCGGGTGAGCGACCGCTGGCCATTGACGATGCCTGCGCCACACAGCCGCCGCAAGACTACGCCGAGCTGCAAGATGGCATTGCCCAATGTGTGCAATCTGGCCAGAGCTATTTCTTTGTGCGCATCGACCAGCCCAACACCCGGGTAGAGATTCGCAGCCGCCATGGTGATGGCAATGTGGATATCTATGCCGCACCCTGGTGGCCAACGGAGGATCACCATGCCTTTGCTTCACGCAATGAGGACAACACCGAATATCTGCGCATCGACTCAGCCGCACAGGGCTGGCTGTATATATTGGCCAGTGGCACAGATCATCAAGGTGTGACCATTCAGGTAAATCGCTCAGTGCCTTAACCCGACGATAACCACCACCTGCGTATGCTTGCCCGCCTGTTTAACCCAGGGCGAGAGACTTAGGTGGTGACACGTCAAAGCTTCAGGCGGCGCTCAGGCGCCGCCTTTCTGTTGATGGCTGGCTTAGCAGGCTGTGCTCATCAACCCTCACAGGACTATCGCAGCGAGATAGTCACAGCAATGGATCAAGTCGAGCAGTGGCAAACCGCTGGGCAGGGCCAGGCGGTGACTGGGCTGCTAGAGCTAGTACCCGACCCGCGCTTGCAAGATTTGGTACGCCAAGCTTTGAGCGCCAACCCAGATTTGCAGCAAGTGCGCTGGCAGTGGCAACAATCGCTGGCACAACTGCAAGTGGCCGATGGTGAGCGTTTGCCAACGCTGGAAGCCAGCGTGGAGCGCCAGCACAACGCCGGAGAGAGCAAGGATACAGCCCAAGCTGGCTTTCGTGTTAGCTGGCAGCTGGATGTTTGGCGGCAGCTGGCGGACAAATCCGATGCCGCACTATTAAGGCTGGAGCAACAGCAAGCCCTGTGGCAAGCCAGTCAGGCAAGCTTGGCGGCCGATGTCATGCAGACTTGGCTCAATATCGCCGCCCAACAACAGCAATTAGCCTTGCAACAGCAGCGCGTGGCCTTGCTGGAGCAAAACGAAACCTTTGTGCGTCAGCGCTTTCGCCGCGGTTTGGGCAGTTTGCAGGACCTCAACGACATCAACACGGATGTTGCCAGTGGTCGTGCCCAGTTAGCCCAATACCGCAGTGAGCTGCGCCAGACGCAGTATCGGTTGCGGCGCTTATTGGCCGCACCGCGAGCAGATTTAGAACAACTGGCGGCTTACCCCGAGGTGGTGTTGCCGCTGGCCGAACTACCCCAGCAAACCTTGGCGCGCCGACCGGATTTGCGGGCGGCCTATGCCGCCATCGAAGCGGCCGAAGCCGATACCCGGGTTGCTTACAAGGCCTTGCTGCCGAGCCTCAACCTGGAAGCCGCCTGGCTGGGCAGTGATGGTCAGTTCGGTATGTCGGATCCAGTGTGGTCGCTGTTGGGGCAACTGACCGCGCCGCTGTTTCAAGGCGGTCAATTGCAGGCCCAAGTAGATGAAGCCGAAGCCATAGCCGCCGAGCGCTTTGCCGCCTACCGCTCGACCTTGCTGACGGCCGTGCAGGAAGTCGATACCGCCTTACAGCGCGAACACGCCTTGACCGAGCAGCAACAATATTTGCGCCAAGCCGTTGCCAGTGCAGAGCAAACCGTCGGCCAGTATCAGCAGCGTTATCGTCAGGGCTTAGTCAGCATCCTGGATTTGCTCAGTGTGCAACAACAGGCCTTTGACCTGCGCCAGCAGCTGAATACCGCAACGTATCAACACCTTAACAATCGCATCACACTTGGCCTGGCTCTGGGCCTGGGAGTCAATCTATGAGTTTTCTGATTCGCTGGCGGCCATGGCTGATTGCTGTGGCCACACTGATTTTGCTGGTGTTATTGATCGCGGCCAATTTGTCGGCGGCCAAAGCACCCAAGGCCAAACAACCGCAGCAAGTGGCCACCCCTGAGGTGCGAGTTGTCACAGTAGAGGCGCAAAACCACAGTGTGCAGGTCAACGGCTTTGGCAGTGCTCGCAGTCGCTTTCAACATCAGCTGACCAGTCCGCAAGCCGGGCGCGTGGTGGCATTGAGCGAGGCATTTGAAAGCGGCCGCCAGGTACAGCCGGGTGAGTGGCTGGTAAAGCTTGAAAACAGCAGCCAAGCCGCCGCCTTGGCCAGCGCCGAGCGTGAACTGGCAGACGCGCGCGTCGCCTTGTTAGAAGAAGAGCGCAGCAGTCAGCAAGCGAAAAACGAGTGGCAGGCCAGCCATTTGGGCGAGCCGGAATCCGAGCTGGTATTGCGCCAGCCGCAATTACAGGCAGCCAAAGCCCGGCTAGCAGAAGCGAAGGCGCTGGTCGCAAAGGCGCGCCAACAGCTGCGAGATACCGAAATTCGTGCTCCCTACGCTGCCGTTGTCAGTCAGCGCAGCGTTGGCAAAGGCGATTATTTAACCGCTGGCAGCGTATTGGGTGAGTTGCTGAGCACTGAACTTATGTATGTGCGGGTGCCGCTGTCGCTGGCGCAATGGCAGCGCCTGCCGTCGCGTGAGCAGTTAATGAGTGGGCTGTGGCAAGCCTGGCTAAGCGATGTTGAAAGCGGTCAGCGCTGGCCGGCGGTGGTGGCGCAAGTGGATCGTCATATCGATGCCGAGCAGCGCCAGCGCGCCATTACTCTGGCCGTCGAGCGGCCCCTGCAGCAAAGCTGAGCCCTTGTATCCCGGCACCTTTGTCGCAGCACAGCTGATGGGCGATGTGGCAGAAAACGTGTGGCAGTTGCCAGCATCGGCCATCAGCCAGGACGGCGATATCTGGTACATCACCGAGCAACAGCATTTGGCCAAAGTGGCCGCCACTGTGGTCGCCAGTGATGAGCAAGGCATTTACGTCGAGGTGCCAGAAGCTTTGCGCCAAGGCTCGACGCAAGTGGTGCTGCAACCGCTCAGCAGCTATTTACCCGATATGGCCGTCGTGGCCGTTGAGGCGGAGGAGGTCAGCCATGTCGCAGGTCACTGAGCGCGGTGTCATCGCTTGGTTTGTGCGCAATCCGGTGGCGGCTAACTTATTGCTGATTTTGGTATTGCTGCTGGGTTTGTTTCAGGGCCGGCCAGCTACGGCGCGAGGCCTTTCCAGGGTTAGCACCGGACTCACTCACCATTCAGGTGCAATACAACAGCGGCTCGGCTCAGCAAAACGAAGAAGGCGTAGCGATTAAAATCGAGCAACCAACTGCAAGACGTGGTGGGCATTAAATCCGTCACCAGTGAGTCCACCGATAGCCAAGTGGTGGTGACGGTGGAAAAACACAGCGACGTCGACCTGGACGATTTATTCAACCGAGTGCGCGATAAAGTCGATGCCATTTCTACCTTTCCGGTGGGCGCGGAAAATCCGGTGATGGAAAAAGTACAGCGCTCCGATCATGCCTTATGGATTCAATTAAGCGGCGCTAGTGACCGCCAAACCTTGCAGACCTTGGCCAGCGAGCTGCGCAACGATTTGCTCGCCGATGGCAACATCAGTGGTGTCGAACTGTATGGTTGGCTGGACCCTGTGGTGGAAGTGAGCATTGATGAGGGGCGCTTGCAGGCCTATGGCTTAAGCCTGAGTGAGCTGGAGCAAGCCATTCAAAGCGGCTCTAGCAACGGCGGTAAAGCGTTGATTAATCAGGCGGGATTTTTATTTGCAAGTGGGCACCGATGGCCAAGCCTATCGGGCGCATGAATTTGCCCAGTTGCCGTTGCGCTACAGTAGCGATGGGCAAGCGATTCGTCTGGGCGATGTGGCTGAGGTGCGCGACGCTTACAGCGACAGCGAAGGCAGTTTATCGCGCTACAACGGAGCCACCAGCTTGGCCTTAGAGGTGGTAAGCAAAGGCAACAGCGATATTAGCCGCAGTGTG
>CBDDTG010000059.1:0-18696 GCA_965233665.1 Bacterioplanes sp.
AACGAGGTGCAAAACAGCGGCTCGAATATCAGCAACAACAGCCAGTTTCACCGCTGTGGCGCTTATTACAGGCCGTGGCTGAAAAGCCGTTTATGGCGCTGGTGCAGGTATTAATTGGCAACGTCATGCCGCAGTTTTTATTTGCAAACCGTATCCGGCGAATGGCTCGACCGCTGGGCGGCCATTACCGTGTGTGCGCCGCACTGGCCAGCTATTGCAAGGCACTGTGAATTTGTATCGGCAGACCACCGACGAAGAGCAAACCCTGCCCGCAGGCACTGAGATTTACACCGAGTCGATCAACAACATTATTTACCGCGTGCGGCTCAGTGCCGACGTGGTATTTGCTGTGGCCAGGCGTACCAAACAGCACAAGTGCAGGCACCCGAAACGGCGCAGCGTTAATTTAGAGGGTGGCTACTACAGCAAGATCGACGTGCCCAATATTGCCGTGGATCAGTCTGCCGACTGGATTAGCCAGGCGGGCATCGATGATGAAACCGACGAGCAGCTGCGCCAGCGTGTGGCCAATCGCTTTAACAGCCTCGGTTTTATCACACGGATGGCGTTTACAAAATGTTGATTAGCGAGTTTGCCCAAGTACCCGTCGACCATATTTGGTTTGAGCACGGCGCACCGCGTGGACCAGGCACGGCAACGCTTATGTGCTTCTGCCGTGAACGCGCCGCAGTGAGCATTCTTGAATACACGAACAGGATGATCCGAGACGAAGGCCATCATGGCCACGGCGACGACTTGATGGTGTATGCCGTACCAGAAACGCCCATCGATCTGGTCGTCACCGGTACTTACATGCGCTAACACCATTCAGTTTGAGCGTGGCCGGTTGGCATGGAAATAGAACAAGCCATACGCTGCGCTTTTCGCGGCAACGTCGCCTACGCCGGCAGCGTGACTCTGGTGGAGCCGAAAGCCGGTTTTCTTTTCCGCGCCTGTCGGGCGAGTTAATCCGCTTATTTGACGGCGTTGATGTGATCGACTTTGACCAGGGCGATATTCACAGCGATTTGGACCATTGCGGTACTCAATACCATTACAGTGCGTGACGCCGATGAAATATGACCTGCCGACATGGCTGCGCGGCGTTGAAGTCACGCGGCTTAAAAACGCCTTCGACGGTTTTTGGGGCAATTGTGCCGAGTGGAATAAAAACACCGCTGCAGCAATTAGACGCCGAGACTTGCCATCCGGTGGCATTGCAATTTTAGCCTATCAGCAGGACGTTGAGCGCTTCCCCACGGAACCCGACGAGATGTTCCGGTTACGGGTAAAGCACGCGGGTGAAAACACCCAAGACGCAGGTGCGCCAGTGCGCTTTGCCGATATTTTTCGCGCTTCTGGCGCTGTGGTGGCCGACAGATCGAGCGCGACCCGCTGAAAGATTACGACGTTATCACGCTGGTGATGGCCAATGGCGTCATCACCAAAGAGCCGGAGTTGGGCAATTTATGTGCGCCAGTATGGCCGCACCTGCGGCGCTAATGAATTTTATTGATCGACTATGTCACCCCAGGGGGTGATCGGTGGCAGCACCGCAGTGGTGGAGCACCAACGCCCACGAGCTGCCGCACTGGACGTGATTTTACGACGTCTGCGCGCCCATGTATGCCCATTGCGCTGGGCTGGCATTGATTTACACCGCGACGTGGCACGACTGCCTGGCGTCGCTCAAGCAATTAACAAAATGTTGGGTTAGAGCCATGCCACAAGTAAGAACCAACGGCACAATTACAAACGATGGCGCGCAATACATTGCGCAAAAAAACTAAAGACGTAGAGCCGGTGGTCATTAGCCACTTTTATTGGCCAATTTAACCGGCGTGGATGAAACCACCGAGGCCGACCCGGCCATGACCTTAGCCGATGTGCCCGACGGTAATATCGTGGGCAGCAACTACCCATGTATAGCATTGGCTACGCGGACGACACCCACGTACTTACGGCTGCACCTGGACGCCCACCAAGGTGACTTTGACTTTAACTGGGTTGGCATGATTACCGACAGCGGTGTGCTGTTTGCCTTTGTGAATATCCCGTTGGTTAAAAGCGCAAAGGCATTGGTCAGGTTATTAACGCAATTTGCTATTGAGCTACAGCGCAGCACGGGTATTAAACCAGCGGCCATTCCAGCCGAGACGTGGCAATTCGATTACACAGATATCTGGGTTCGCTGGTCATATCATTGGACGGGTGAAGACTGGATTCACTTAGGCGAATCCAAGCAGTACACCATCAACGATTTGACGATATGGGTACCTATACCGCTGGTACTGATACCGGCACCGCCACGTGAATGGCCGCGTGATTACGCTGGATATGCCAGACAATGAAACCACCGCACCGCGCATTTATTGGTATCACGCAACGGCTTTACCCGTGATGTGCCCATCGACGTGCGCCCGCAAACCATCGCACCGCCGGTAATGCAAACGCCCCGTTAACGGGGCGACGGAACTGGTCGAAACGCCGATTTTAACCGTGGGTGATTTTCACACTTACCCAGCCAATGTTGATACCCACCGCGCGACCGACTGGCAGGTGCTCGATGAAAACGACAACGTGGTGTGGGAGTCACTGGAAAACACCAGTGATTTGCTGGCCATCACGCTGCCAGACAGCTGTTTTGAATGAAAGTACGGTTTATAAGTTCCGCGCGCGTTTTCGCGGAAATACATTGCCAGAATCTGAATGGAGCCAGGTTCATTCTGCAACAACAAGCGACGTTTTTTATAAACCTGGCTCCGTGGTCAATGGTGATGTTGTTGTCGGTCAGTTGGATGGATACTGGCTGCTCGCTGCAAACGCAAGCTTTAGAAAAGAAGGACTTTTCGCCACCACAGGATCATGGGGGCAGTATGAAAAGCAAATTGATAACTCATTCGCCGACCCTGTATCTGGATATGATCGTACAGAACATCGCGTTCAGAACTATTCGGCATCAGATTATCCTGCCTTTAATTTCTGTCATCAAAATGGATACTTTTTGCCAAATCGAAAAGAAGTCAGTTTCATGTTTCAGAAACCTGAGTTCCTTTTCACATGGTGAAAGCTATGAAAACAGCATTCAATGGTGTGTTGATAATGGGAAGGTAATCATTACCCTCAACAGATGCTTCGGATATGCAGGAATTTTGGGCCTATTTGGCAACAACCCACCAACTGGTTGAGCGTACACGTCACCAGCAAGGTTTCTATGTTATTCCCATGCGCCGCGTACCCGTTTAAGGAGCTTTTATGATTGCCATTGAGAATAACGGCCAGTTGATTTGCGACCCGCTGCAATATAACCAAGCAGACTTTAACGCCAGACTAATGCGTCTGGGCGGTCTGCCCAATGCGCCAGAAAAAGAGCCAAGCATTGCCATCGACTGTGGCCCGCTGCGCTTACTGCCAGCAGTTAAACGCAACGATCCGCCGCCTCATGAGTTGGGTTATGTCGCTTCATACCAGTGGCAAATAAACGGTGACGTGGTGGAGCAAATAACCGACTGGCGGCCAATCGGCGTTAGCCAGTTTAAAGATAAGTTGCTAAACCAGCTGGCTGATATTCGCTATCGCCATGAAACCGGCGGTATTGAGTTAAACGGTGCTCAAATCTGCACCGAGCGAGACAGCCAGGCAATGATCAGCAATGCTTTTTCAGCGATGGCTAACAACCTGATAACTAGCACGCGATTTAAAGCAGATAACGGCTGGCATGTGTTCACACTGACCGAACTGGAACCCATCGCCAAAGCCGTGGCCACGCATGTCGCCAATGCATTCGCAGCCGAATATGACGTGGCCAGCGAGTACATCGAACCGGCCACCACCTTTGAGCAGCTGGCCGTATTGGATTTGCCCACATTATTTGAAAGTGCCCTAAATAACGCATGAAAAAACACTGGAAATTTAAGTTAGAAAAACCGCGAACCTTTGCGCACCCGGCACTGGCAGGTGTGTGTTTTTGCAGTGATTGGGCCGTGATTGAAAATGGCCAAGTGACCATTGCTGCGGGTTACTCCTGGGACGGTTGCAGCCCTAAATATCAGTTGCTGGGGTTGTGGTCGCTGGGCACGCCGGACGGCGTGTTACGCGAGGGTGAACCCTGGCTGTATGAGCCGTCATTAGTTCACGATGTGCTCTGCCAATTCCGCGAATATTTGCCCATATCCAAAGCGCAGAGCGTGCAGATATTTAACGACATGATGGCCGAGCGTCGCTGGCCATTGCGGCGTTTGTACACCTGGGCCGTTGATAACTATGGCCCGCAAGAGTGGGGGAACGGCGATGCCATTGCTGGTAATTGATGACCAAGAAATACCCGGCTATGAAATGCGCATTCGTTGCGAATCGCCCATGCCTGCCGATGACCTTAGCGGCCAAAGCAGTGCGAGTTTGGAAGCAGAAAAAGGCCACAAACCGCGCGCCCTGCGCATCAGCGCCAAAATACGCTATCAAGATCAACAGCAGCTGCATGCCCTGGTGCAGCTGTCCACCAAACTGGCCGATGGCCGTCGGCACACTTACACCATCACCAACGACACTGCCGCCGCGTTTAATATTCGCCAAGTAAGATTCAGCGAAAAATTGACGGCATCAGAAATTGACGGCGAGCAGGCCTGGGCCGTCGACTTTGTGTTGCGCGAGGTGCTGTCAGTACCGGAGAAAGTCGAAGCCCAGCAACTGCAGCAAAACAACGGCCCTGCGGATACACCCGCCGACGCCCCCGCGATTGAGGAGAGCAGTAAACCGGCAGAAAGCGTGAGCTGGTTTGAAATCAATGTAGTGCAACCGCTGAACGATTATTTAGCCCCAGAAGGGGGTGGCCGTGAAATTTGATTACCGCCTGATGATCAACGGCGAGCGTGTCCACCTGGTGGACCACGATGTGCGCCTTACTTATGGCCGCCCGGGTAGGGCGGCTTTTGTCGTTAAAAGCCCCGTGGAATTATCCGGCCTGGTGCATTTTTCAATCAGTAACGGCGGCGACTACTTGGGCCAGTTCTATGGCTACATTCAGCGCAGCACCCGCCACAGCGCCGACAGCCAGGCCATATTCTGCCGTGAAAAGTCTGCCGCACTTACTGCGCGCGTCCCCATTGCCTTGCGCAACTGCACTCTGGCAGATGTGCTGGCCGCCATAAAACAAAAAACACAGCTCGCCTTTGTGGTGCCTAATGCTGCTTACGTTGATACGCCGGTGCCGGCGTTTATCAATACCGGCCCAGGCACCAGCGCTTTGCATCTCATCGGTGACGTGTTTGCGATACCAGATTACCTATGGCAACAGCGCCGCGACGGCAAAATCTACGTCGGCAGCTGGCGCGATAGCCACTGGGCACAAACGCCGGTGGAATTACCCCATGATTTAAGCGACGAAGTGCGCGCCGCCGGCAGCGCCACACTGCTGCCGATCCCAGGGTTACGGCCAGGCTTTTTGCTGAATGGCAAACGCCTGCAAGAGGTGAATCTTAAAAACAGCAAGATGGGGGTGGTATGGAAGACCAATTAAAACGCATGTTGCAGCACCGCTACCCGGCACTGGCCAACGGCTGGTTTGTTCCGTTGTTTGGCCGCGTAACCGATATTGGTGGGCCAGCTAAGGGTGAAACCATTAGCCGCGAGCAACCCATCATGGCCGTGACGGTGCAAATGCTGCTGCCCAATGGCAACGACGACGAAGACATGCCACCACTGGAAGATGTGTTGGTGCCGGTACCCGCCGCCGGCAACGCCCAGGGCCAGTGGTCGCGCCCTGCCGTGGGCACAGTGGTGGAAGTGGCGTTTGCCTATGGCCGCCCAGACCGGCCCTTTATTCGCTCCATCATGCCTTACGGTTTGCAGCTGCCCGATGATTTACCGGCAGACAGTCAGCGCTGGGCCACTGGCAACGACAACCATATTCAGCTCAACACCGATGGCAGCCAGCAGCACAAAACCAAAGAGCGCACAGCCAATGTGGCGGGCGATGATAAAACCAACGTCGACGGCAGCAGCCTGGTGGAGGTGGCAAAGAACCTGGAACAAAAAGCCGGCGAGGTACAAAAGCTGATTGCCAACAAACACCACATTGGCACCGAAGCGCTGAACATACTGCAGCTGCTGCAAGAGCACATGGCACTGACTGCCCAGCTGGCACAACTAGACGCAACACACAGCCACAGCTACTTCTGGACTACTTCACCCGGTGCCAGCGTCACATCACCACCTCTGCAAATGCCGGGCTACATACAGCAATCCACCCAAGCCACCGGCCACGCTCAGCAGCTGGCACCACTGCTCGCATAAAATTGCAGTAGCCACACCCACCACCGACCACACCAGGGCGCACACCAGCGCCCTTTTTTGTGCCCGCCATTCCCTACAGCCCGCACCAGTGCTCGTCCCGTCCATGGTTTTTCACCACACCGCCCAAAACCCGCGAATCAGCCCCGATGGGCCTAGACTTCGCCCCAACCTACGCCCGCGCGTTAAACCCGTTTTTTGTGTTCTGAAATTTTGAGATTGCAGAGGAGGGCAGCCGGAGCCGCAGCAATGCTGGGGAGAGTAAGAAAAAGCGTTTTTCAGAGTTTTGAAAGAATCTGCAAGCCTCTGAAGGAATGTTTCAGAGAATAGATACCCATCGGGGACACAGTCAAGCGCCAAAAGTTGACACTAATGTTGACACTTTTATTGAAGTTTTTGGGCGATTTTGGGGTGTTGACACCCTGTTGACACCCCAGTGATTCTGCGGTGGTTTGCTTGTAAGTTGCTGATTTTAAAGGAAAAATATTGGCCTCCCCACAGGGACTCGAACCCCGATCTACCGCTTAGGAGGCGGTGGCTCTATCCAGTTGAGCTATAGGGAGGCTTGGTGGCGCATTGTAACGGGCGTTAGCCGGGTTGTCATCAGTCGTCCAGCGCCTCTTTTTCTGTTTCGATCATGCGCCTTTCTTCCCATTGTAGCTCGGTGATGAGGCGGTCGATGTAGCGCTGTGCAGTGGCTGAGAGCATGGTAAAAGCGAAACCGCAGAACGTATCGCCTTTGTCATTAACGACCACGTGGCGTGCTTCAAGGCTGCAATCCATGGTGTGTTCGCGGTTGAAGCGCACGCGCACAACCGGAAAGTCGCGTTGATCATCGAGTCGCTTTTTGACGTTGCCTGGGAAGTGAGCTTTGAAGCCGCTGGAGGAGATGTCGATCATGTGACCTAGCAAGTCGCCTTCTTCGTCGTTCATGCGCACTTTCACCAGGATTTCATGCGCTGGTGGAATTTGTACTCGGTAGGCGGTACGGCGTTGCAGGTAGAGTACCTGTTCAGGCAGTTCGACCCGATAGCGTTCTTTGGCCGGTTGATATTTTAGCCGACCCGTTATGCGAAACTCGATGCGTATGCCGCGAGCATCACACTCGACGCTGAAACGTTTGCCGCTGCGGATGGCATCGTTACCATCACGCGGCACCACCTGATCGAGAAAGAAAGAGCGGCTCTTGAAGTCGGTATCTGTGATGGCGGAGTGATACTCGGCAGTATCCCCATCAATGCGTACCGTGACGGGCGTTTCCATGAGCACAATTTTGCGCAGTGCTCCGTAGACGTCTTCCGCTTCGGTCAGTGTGTATTCCTGATTTTCGTCTGCCATGATCCTGAATCCGGGTCAGGCTTGTACGTAGCCCTGGCCCTTCGTTACCCCTTTGGCTTTGCCCTGTTCATTATACAAGTGTGGATCATTATTACCGCCACGCAAAATTTGCAGACGCTGTTGAGTGCGAAAGCGGGCATGCATCACCAACTCAGACAATTGGGCGGAGAGTTGCCGGTTCTCTTCATACAGGTTGGCAAGTTGTTGCCACTGTGAAGGGATGTGGCCGTGGTTGGCGATGGCAGGGTGTTCGAGACAAGCCGGCGAATGAGATAGCTGTTGTGATGTCATCCACGCTAGTCTGTCACTGGCTGTTTGTTGGATTTGTGCCAACAGTGTTTGCTTTGGCTCTTGTAATCCGTGTAATTGCTCTGGCTGTTGCTCACGCAGTATGTCGACTTCTTGGAGAAGTACCAGCTGCAGGCGCTGGTTCAGCGCCAACTCTTCGTTCAAGTAGTGTGCAAGAGGTTCGGGGTTCAGAGACATGGGCAGGTCCTGATTAGTTTAAACGCTCCTCAAAATCAAGCATTTTTCCTGCCAGTTTCTCATAGTCGATCTTATATTCGCCGTTGCTGATGGCATTGCGAATACGCTCAACCGTGGCATCGTCAACCTCCGGCATATCGCGAATTTCGGCCTCGATCTGTTGAATGCTCTTACTGCTGGCGCTCAACTTAACCTGGTCGGCATAGCTCGCAGCGGCTTGCTCGGCTTTGCTGCCACCTTGGGTTGTTGGGGGTTGCTCTTTTGCCGGCTCTGAGCGGGCACGGGTTTGACCGTCCAGCCCTCCGGTAAATTTGTTGATGTTCATAGTTAGATCTCCGAACCAGTTGCCCATCGTACACTCCTGCATGGTAGTTATCGGCATTGAGTTTTGGAACTTTAAATTTTTTTTTGCTGACTTACTTTACCTGTACTACGCCGGCCGCCATCACAGTGGCCTGGATAATGCGTCGAGATTGCAAGTTACGTACCCGAATGCGCTCGCCCAGGTGGCCACTTGCCAGAGCCTCTCCGGGCATCTCTACCTGAATGCCCGGACGGACGACTTGAATACGCACACGCTGGCGGCGTTCAATCAGATTCGGACGCTCAAGCATGTCATCCGATAACACGGTACCGGGACGCAAGCTGCGCTTTACTTGCTGCCCGATGACCCTATCAAGCCTGCGAAAGTAGCCCTTGGGTTGCTCGCCAGTATCCAGCTTGGCGAGGCGAACATCGCCTCGCGTCAGAACCTGGTCGCTCCCCACTGGGCGAGCTAGCAATACGATATTGGCCATGTGATGTAACTGAATCGCCATGTTCTGTGACCAGTAAGGCGAATCACAGCGCAGAGCAATGCCATTTCGCCCAGCTTGCAGGGGCCGCCCCATATCAATTGCCAGAGGCAGTTGGCAGTTTGGCGGTTCATAGTCGGTACTGAGGCCAATAAAGGTAATGCTGGCTTCTTCTTGAATGCCGGTTTGCTGGCGCCATTGTTGAATTAGGCGCTGTTCTAGCTGTTGGCGCCAGTCGAGTTCACTTCGTGCATGAGCAGGGGCCGTCGCTAAAAAGGAGAGCAACGAAATAAATGCAATTGTTGCCACCTTCCCGGCGGCTTCGGCTATGCTCTGGTAATGCAAATGCAAGAATCTCATGTATACGGCAGTTTTTTGTCACTAAAGTGTACTTAACACGGAAAGCAGCAAAGGCCGTGCCGGTTTACCACAGGAGCAAGTTATGGCTGGTGTACTGGACACCGTTAACCAGCGAACTCAGTTAGTCGGTGAAAACCGTCTGGAGCTATTACTGTTCAGAGTTAATGGCTCGCAGGTGTATGGCATTAACGTCTTCAAAGTACGTGAGGTGCTGCAGTGCCCGAAGCTGACCATGTTGCCCGGTAGCCATCCAGTGATACGTGGCGTGGCGCATTTGCGTTCGGGTACGACCACTATCATGGATATGAGCATGGCCACGGGTAACAACCCGCTGCAGAACCTGGAAAGTGCGTTCACTATCATTACTGAGTACAATGGCCAGACTCAGGGTTTTTTGGTGGCTGGTGTTGATCGAATAGTCAACATGAATTGGGAGAATATCCACCCACCACCAGAAGGTACGGGTCGAGATCATTATCTGACTGCTGTCACGGAAGTGGATAATCGCCTGGTCGAAATCATTGATGTGGAGAAAATCCTGGCGGAGGTGTCTCCGATTAATGAGGAAATCAGCGAAGGTGTAGTTAGTGAAGACATGCAGGCTGCGGCGCGGCAGAGAAAGGTCTTGATCGTTGACGATTCTAAAATCGCGCGCAAGCAAATCACTCGCTGCCTTGAGCATATTGGCGTTGAAGTTGTGGCGCTCAATGACGGTAAGCAGTGTTGGGAGCACATGCTGTCTATTGTAGATAATGGCGAGCGGTTGCAGGATCAGTATTTGATGCTGATATCTGACATCGAAATGCCAGAAATGGACGGCTACACTCTAACCACACGTGTGCGCGCAGATTCGCGTATGACGGGGTTCTTTGTGGTATTGCACTCATCTTTGAGTGGGGTATTTAACAAAGCCATGGTGGAAAAAGTGGGTGCCGACGATTTTATCGCTAAGTTCGATCCGGATATTCTTGCTGAGCGGGTCGTGAAACAATTGGAAAGCTGATGGGTACTGACAGCGAATGACTTTGACGATTACGCCGGATGAATACAAGCGCTTCCGGCAGATGCTGGAGAGCAGCAGCGGCATAATGTTAGGCGATGGCAAGGAATACTTGGTGACCAGTCGTCTGCGTCGCTTAGTAGAGCGCGAATCGCTGAAAAGTATCGCAGAGCTGCTGGATGCATGCGCCCGCAAGCGGGCGTTGCAGGAGTCTGTCATTGATGCCATGACCACCAATGAGACGCTCTGGTTTCGGGACGATCACCCTTATCGTATTTTCCGCGAAAAACTACTGCCTGAAGTCTCTCAGGGGCGACGGCCTATTAAAATTTGGTCGTCAGCGTGTTCTACCGGCCAAGAGCCATATTCTCTCAGTATCGAAATTGAAGAGTACAAAAAGCGCAATCCAGGCAAGTTGATGTCGGGCGAGCGTATTTTAGCAACGGATATCTCGCCGTCGGCCTTGGCTGATGCTCGCCGGGGGCAGTACCAGCAGTTGGCGATTCGCCGCGGCATGAGTGAGCAATATCTAAAAACCTATTTCAAACCGGCGGAAAATGACAGTTGGCAAATTAGCGAGCAGGTAAAAAGCCGGGTTGAGTTTCGCTTGCAAAACTTGCAGCAGAGTTTCGCCCTGCTTGGTAAGTTTGACATCATCTTCTGTCGCAATGTGTTGATTTATTTTTCACCGGATCTGAAGACCGATATCTTGCGCCGAATGCGTGGTTGCCTGAATCCAGGAGGTTATTTAATGCTCGGAGCATCCGAGGCAATGAACAACCTCAGCGATTGTTATGAAATGGTGCAGTGCCATCCTGGCATCGTTTATCGTGCAAAGTAAGTGTCACGTTATGGCCATCAGCTGTCGAGCGTGATGCTGATATTCTCCCACTGAAACTTCCCCTGTCTTGTCTGTCTGTCCGGCACTCGCTTTGTCGGTTCAACTGCAAAGCGAGTGCACGATGGAGTGCCACTCCTGATCTTCGCAAGGAAAAGCTTTGCCGCTCTCACATCTTTGCCGCTTGATTTGCCGCTCTGCAAGGACCAGTAGCAGTCTTGCACCTTGCCTTTAAGCCCGCCGTGACGGGGTTTCGATATTTTTTAGACGGTAGTGTTTAGGCTGGTACGGCCCTTGCAGTTTCCTGCTCAGACGCGGCCGATATGGCTTGGCCGCAGCGAAGAGTTAACGGGAGCCAGATCATGGGCGCGATCAATTTCACTAACGGTTTAGGCATTCATGCCAAGGCGTTGCAGCTGCGGGCAGCACGCGCAGAGGTGCTGGCTAACAATCTGGCGAATGCTGATACGCCGGGGTTTAAAGCACGTGACATCAACTTTCGCGCCATTCTGGCAGAAGAGCAGCAGCAAGCGTCGTCTTTGCAAATCCAACAGACACGCGAGGGCCATTTGGCCGGTCGCGGCCGCCAACACGATGATCTGCTGTATCGCATCCCGAATCAGCCAGCCGTTGATGGCAACACCGTAGAAACTCAAATCGAACAGGCCATTTATTCGCGTAACGCCATGAGCTATGAAGCCAGTTTCGAGTTTTTAAATAGCAAGTTTAAAGGCATGCGTAATGCCTGGCGGGGAGAATAATCATGTCATTAAGTAATGTTTTCGATATTGCCGGTTCAGGAATGAATGCACAGTCAATTCGACTGAATACTACCGCCAGTAACATTGCCAATGCTGAAAGTGCTTCTAGCTCGGTGGAAGAAACCTACCGCGCTCGTAAGCCTTGGTTTGCCGTGATGCAACGGGAATTTACCTCGGTCAATGAACGTGGTCAGTTTCAAAAGATTCAAGGGCAAACCGGTTTGGGTGTGGATGTGTTGGGCATCGTTGAAAAAGACGCACCGCTGAAGCCTAAGTTTCAGCCCGACCATCCAATGGCAAATGAAGACGGTTACGTTTATTACCCCAACGTCAACGTGGTGGAAGAAATGACGGACATGATGTCGTCCTCACGCAGCTATCAAATGAACGTTGAAATGATGAAAACAGCCAAGCAAATGCTGCAGCGCACTTTAACCCTGGGTCAGTAGGGAGATCGTCATGTCAATCAATGATGTAGGCAGTGTCAATCAGGTCTTGGATCAGTATCGTACGGATACCAAGAACAAAGACGAGCCGAAAAAAAATGAACTGGGTAAAAATGCTTTTTTAGAGTTAATGGTTGCTCAGCTTAACAACCAAAACCCGCTGGAACCGACAGACAATCAGGCATTTGTGGCACAGCTTGCGCAGTTTTCTAGCGTTGAGGGCATCGATAACCTCAACAGCACGGCTGAAAGCATGATGAGTCAACTGAATTCAACCTCCGCACTGCAGGCATCCAGTTTGGTTGGTCAATCCGTCATCGTGGATGGCAATGAAACCGGTTTGCTGATGGGTGGTGGCATTGTCAGTGGCTACAGCGAACTGCAAGCATCCGCCGCCAATATGCGATTACAAATCAAGAGCAAGTCGGGTGAGCTGCTAGAGCAGATTCCACTGGGCAATCACGGCGCTGGACCTATGTCGATCCGCTGGGATGGCTACAACCTGATGATGGATGGCGAAGTGCAAGATATCGATCACAGTCAGTTGAATCGTCAGGTATTCCAGAAAGACGAAGACGGTGAGCTGGTGCTTGATGATAACGGCAATCCTATTCCTGTGGCTTACCCACCGGGTGAATACAAGTTTGAAATCAGCGCTTCAATTGGCGGTAAAACAGAGCAAGTCAATATGCAGATGAGCTCGCGGGTCGACAGCGTCACTATGTCGCCAAGTGGCCAGGTTACGCTCAATCTCACTGGTGGACAGCGTGCCACTATGGATGAAGTTAAACAAATTCTGGACGCATAAGCGGCAGCGGAGAGATCACTATGGCATTTAATATTGGTTTAAGTGGAATTCGGGCTGCCTCAACGGATCTTGAGGTGACAGGTAATAACGTGGCTAACGCCAGCACGGTCGGCTTCAAGGAATCGCGCGCCGAATTTGCAGATGTTTACACCACCACTTTGCTAGGCACGGGTTCAAAACCGGTAGGCAGCGGTGTGCTAGTCGATAATGTGCGCCAGGAATTTAGCCAAGGTAATATCAGCGGCACTGAAAACGCTTTGGATATGGCCATCGACGGCAACGGCTTTTTCGTACTCAACGATAAAGGCGAAGAGTCTTACACCCGCTCCGGTATTTTTTCGTTGGATAAAGACGGCTGGGTAACGGCCAATAATGGCGCTCGTTTACAAGGCTATACCGCCAATGAAAATGGCGTGGTTAATGGCGTTTTGGATGATATCCGTATTCGTGTCGCCAACCAGGCACCGCGATTAACATCGTTAGTGTCGGCGGTGTTTAACCTGAATGCTTCCTCTCCAATTTTACAGGAGCAAGGCTCGCAGGTGAGCACCAACGGTTTGGCCATCGGGGCCCCCGATGCCGGTATTATTGAAGATACCCGCACCGTGCTCGATACGGCTGGTCAGCCGGTGACCGCAGGCACTCGCACGACGCTGACGCACACGGTGGATTTAACCACGGTGGCAGACATCACCACTCCCGCAGACCCTGGTGCCTTTGGCGTCACCATTGACCCGCTGGATGGCACTGGCCCACAAGTGATCAATATTCCAGGCGGTACTATCACGGTTGGGGCCAACCCAACAGAGCATCTGCAAAATATTTTAAATGCACTGCAGTCTGAAATTGATGCGGTGTTCGGGAACAATGAATTTAACGTCACCACCAACCAATCGCCTTTAACCAACCCGCTGGTGAGTCCAACGAACCTGGTGATTGAACGCTCGGGTTACGATGCGACCACGGGTTTAGGTTTGTCGGTGACAACGCCTACAGGTAACTGGAATACCTTGTTTGGTGACCCCACTGCAGCGGCACTGGTTGCCGGTACGGCCGGTCAGGAGTTGTTCACAGGATCAAGCCCAATAACAGCAGATTTTCGCAGCATTCCCGGCACTTCGACGACAACACGCACCACGGCCACACCGCCACTGACCATTACCGAATTTGAAGCCGGTGATCATGCCCAGGTCGCATCCACCATCAATGCCGGCACTACCGTGATTGGGGATTTCTCGGTGGGTGGTGGTAATACCATTGTGTTTGACATAGAGGTGACAGACCTTGCTGGTACGACCACCAGTCAAACCATTACCTTGGACGATACAACGCTGGCCGCCGCGGCTGACATTAACAACGTCACGATGGAAGAAATTCGCACACAAATCAGCGCGCAGATTGGTGCGGGTGCATTGAATGGCCTGGTATCTGTCAGTGCCGGTCATCCGCTGACCTTTACCGCCAGTACGGCAGATAATGGCGATAGCCTGGTGTTAGTGCCTGGACCGAGCACCAATTTTGATTTATCCACCATTGGTTTTGGCCCTACTAACCGCAGCGATACCGGTGACGCGGATGTATTGCCGAACAACACCTTCCGGATACAAGTGTTAGGCGCGACCACGCCTCCGGATAACTCTAACGCTTACAACATCACCATTGCGCCCGGTAATTATGCTTCGCTAAATGATTTGGCGGCGGCAATTCAAGCACAAATTGATGTCAATACCGGGGCCAATGGCATCGCTGGGCGTGTCAGCGTTCAAGCGGTGGGCGGCCAATTGGTATTTACTAACACGGATGTTGGCTCTGAATACACTATTTCGTTAAGCGCCAATCCAACCTTGCCAGGCACGCAAGGACAGGATTCGTTAGAAGCATTGCAGCTGGATAACCCAGCCGTATTTCTCGGTACCGATGAAATAGACCGCGCCAACTCCTTCCGTATTTCACTGACGGTACCAGCGCCAGATGATGAAGGCCGAAGTGGCACAACCGTCATCTCACTGGATGAAGAATATCGTTCGGTGCAGCAACTGGCTGCGAGCATAAACCGTCAGCTAAACAGTGTTGATTCTGAGGCTTATATTGGTGTGCAAGCACAAGCCGTTGAAGTGGAGCCACGAGTGGTTCCACCGGAATTTAAGCTGCAATTTGTTGCTACAGAAGCGGGTGAGGCCTCCGTCATTACCTTGTCGGATTTTGTCGCCAACGGTGAAGACGTCAGCATTGACCAGCTTTATGGTGCGCTGCAGGTGGATGAAGATGACACCTCACTGCTAACCACGGGCATCGAAGGGGTGACCAATGAATACCCTGAGCAACGTGTCACGCTGACAGACCCAGATGGCAATGAAACCGAAGTTGTGATTCCTGAGCACAGCGAAGCCAACGAAATTGCCTCATTATTTAACCAGCAGCCTGGCGTAACGGCATCGGCCGAAACGCAGATGACAATTCCACGCAACAGTTTTAACAGCCCAACTGGGCAGGTTCGGTTGAGCGTAAACGGTCAGCAATTAACGTCGGCATCGCTCGCAGATATGGCCGAAGAAATCAATTCATTCCGCAGCACTACGCTGCCTGGCTTTAGTGCCAGTGTGAATGAATTGGGAGATTTGATCATTGATAACCAAATTGGCCGCGACATTAAAATAGAGATGAGCAGCCCGGTGGCCACAGACTCTTTGGTGGTACAGGGGGCACCGGATACGGGGCCTGTTGTGTTGGGTGGAACGGCCACGGCTGACCGCGCTGCTGCCGTGGGTGGACAAGTCACCTTTATTCTTAATGAAGGTTACAATCTAAGCCGCCCAGAGCCTGCGGTATCGGGTATTTTTGGCGCGCTAACGGAAGATGAATTTACACCGTATGTGTTGAACTCGTTTGATCCGACTGATCAGGATACCTATAACTTTGCGACTTCAACCGAGATTTACGATAGCTTGGGCGTGTCGCATGTGATGAGTAAATATTTTGTACGTGAGCCGCTCGATCCCACCCGGCCTAATGAGCAAAATATTTGGGCCATGTACGTACAAATTGATGGCCAAGATGTTGGTGACCCAGACCCAACGCTGCCATTCCCGCAAAACCTTGAGTCAACGCGGGCGCGCTTTGAACTGTTCTTTAATCAGGATGGCACCCTGGATACCGAGGCCACCGGTGACCTGTTTATTACCAACTGGGATCCCGTGGACGAAGACGGCAACCCGACGGGGGCTTTATCATCGCGTAATGTGTTAGAGGGCGGGCTGCCGCTGTCTGAACCGCCCAGCAACTCGAACTTCCAAATTGATTTGGAGGGCACTACCCAGCATGGCGGTGCGTTTGCCACCAACGATATTAATCAAAACGGTTATGGTACGGGCCGTCTGACCGGTTTGGAAATTGACCAAGATGGCATTATCTTCGCCCGCTTTACTAATGGTCAGGCGCAAACATTGGGGCAGGTGGCTTTGGCCAGCTTCCGCAACCCAGAAGGGCTAACGCCACTCGGTGATACCGGTTGGGGTGAGTCGTTTGAGTCGGGTAACCCGACCATTGGTCAGCCGCGTACCGGTGCGTTTGGTCAGGTGCGCTCTTCAGCGTTGGAGGATTCTAACGTCGATTTGTCCGAGGAGTTGGTGGGGCTGATCATTGCGCAACGAAACTTCCAGGCCAGTGCCAAAACCATCGAAACCACGGACCAGGTAACCCAAACCATCCTCAATATTTAAGCATGACATAGCCAGGCAAACCCCTATGTTTGCCTGGCTTGTTATGGGGGCGGCAATGCTCCGCCTGGGCATCGGTTGAGCGCTGCCGTTCTACTCTCTAAAACGTCAAAATCCCACCGTTATGTCTTTCTAAGTCATTGAAAATAAAGTGTTTTTTGTTCTGGCATGCACCGTGCATTCACCTAGGGTAAATGCCAACCGAACGACCTGATTGGGTCATGAGGACAAGATGGATAAAGCACTTTACATCGCCATGTCCGGCGCCAAACAAAACACCCTAGGGCAAGCGGCACATGCCAATAACCTGGCCAATGCCAGTACCACGGGTTTTCGCTCGGATTACACCCAAAGCCGTGCCATGGGGGTATTTGGTGAGTATTTTCCTAGCCGTGCCTATGCCATGACGGAACGTCCGGCCAGTGATTTTCGCCAAGGGCCATTGCAAGAAACCGGTCGCCGCATGGACGTTGCCATTGAAGGTGACGGCTGGTTTGCCGTGGTGGGGCCAGACGGCGAAGAAGCTTATACCCGCGCCGGTGATCTCAGTGTTGACCCTGCCGGTCGTTTGATTAATGGTCAGGGGTTGCAGCTGATCGGTGATGGTGGTCCGGTGGTGTTGCCCGAGTTCGAACAAATTGAAGTCAGCCGCGCCGGCATTGTTTCTATTCAGCCGACGGGTGATGTGCCCGCGGGTGTGGCAGAGCCGGTGCAGTTGCGTTTGGTAAGGCCCAATGTGCAAGAGCTGGAAAAAGGGGAAGACGGGTTATTCCGTTTTCGTGATCCACAAGCACCTGAGCCACCACCAGATTTGAACATTACGTTGGTAAACGGTTTTGTTGAAGGCAGCAACGTTAATGCGGTAACGGAACTGACTAGCCTGATTCAACTGAATCGCCAATATGAAATGCAAGTCAAACTGATGAAAAAAGCGGATGAAAATTCCGCTGCAACCACACAAATTCTGGGTAACCAGTAGGCCAAGCCCTGGGTCCACCAGCAGGAGTAATGACTTATGATGCCAGCACTTTGGGTCAGTAAAACCGGTCTGGAAGCGCAGGATTTAGCGTTAACTACGGTGTCGAATAACCTGGCCAACGTATCCACCACAGGTTTTAAAAAAGATCGCCCTGTATTTGAAGACTTGTTGTATCAAATTCAGCGTCAGCCCGGTGCCAACACCTCGGCCGACTCTCGCTTACCCTCGGGTTTACAGTTGGGTACCGGGGTGCGCACAGCCGGTACACAAAAAGTATTTACCACAGGCTCACTGGAGTTGACCGACCAGCCTCTGGATATGGCCATTAATGGCCGTGGTTTTTTCCAAATTCAAAACCCAGATGGCACCATTGGTTACACGCGTGACGGTACCTTTCATATTAATAATGAAGGCATCGTCGTGAACGTGAATGGTTACCCGTTAGAGCCGCAGATTGCGATTCCGGATCAAACCAATCAACTCACCATTAGTAAAGATGGCATTGTTCAAGCCACTTTGTTTGGCGACCCTAACCCTCAACAGCTGGGTCAAATAGAAGTGGTGGATTTCATTAACCCGGCCGGTTTGCAAGCGCGTGGCGGCAATATCTTTTTGGAAACGGCTGCCAGCGGCGCACCACAAGTCGGGGTGCCCAATGAAGACGGCTTTGGCACCGTAGAGCAAGGGGCACTGGAAAACTCCAACGTTGAAGTGGTGGAAGAGCTGGTGAAAATGATCACTGTACAGCGCTCTTATGAAATGAATTCTAAGGTGGTGTCTGCCGCCGATCAGATGATGCAGTTCCTGACACAGAATGTGTAGGAGGTCAGCTATGAACCATCGAAAGCTTTCTATTATTGCTGTGGTCATGCTCCAAGCTGG
>CBDDTG010000060.1:0-63984 GCA_965233665.1 Bacterioplanes sp.
CTGTCCTTGAGGCCACAGTTAAATAATTCTGACGCTTCGATGCCCATCAAGATGGCCATTTTGCCATCGGCAATCACCTCTCTTGCTTGCTGCGGTGAAGTCACCAGGCGGAAAAACCCCTTACCTGGGCCACCCTGCTGGGCGTCGATGTAATCCTGCATTTCTTGTAAACGACGGATTTGCAAGTGAATACTGGCCATGGTGTTGCAGTTGTTGGGGTTGATCCAGCTCGCTGGATTCACGGTTTTTTGCACATTGCACAGCACTTCATTTTCAACCAAGTGCGTCACCATCATACGTACACCACCGCGATGAGCGCGCTCAATCCACTTGTAGTAATACTGCATGTGAGATACTTGCTGCCGATTAGGCCAAAAAGGAAAATCGGGCCAGCCGCGCGTATCATAGCGATGGTTAACATCGTCATAGCCCATCAAGTTACCGATAATATCTAAAGAGCCATTGGGGCCGTGAATTTCTTTGCTGTCTCGTAATGCGGTTTCAATGCCCCAGCGGTGAAACGGCTCGCCGTGTAAAAACTTACCGCCCATAAATTCATACGATGTAATGTGCGTATGCAGGTCGATGCTGCCTCGCACCGGCAGCTCAACATCGCCCTTTAAGGCATTCAAATCGCCGCTGACGTTGACTTGGGCTTTTGGAAAAGGCGTGCAGTCGCTTTTTTGCACCAGTCGAAACTGGCTTTCACTGCCACTATTATTTGGATTCAACAGATCAATGACATACACCCCCCCCTCTCGATAATGGCCGGTACTGCCATAATTGTGGCGAATCACCTTAGCTAACTTGGGGCCATAAAAGCTGTAGAAGAAGCCGCCATCCGTTTGTGGGTGTGCTGTTACCTTAAATTCTGCGAACTCACCGGCATAGCGCCCGGCAGAAATCTCATTGGGCAAGTGAGTGGCTAAATAGCGTCCGTCTTTATCCGTCAGCATAAAATGAAAGAAGGAGGTTGGCTTAAAGTAGAAGCTGGCCGCCTGCTCCAAGCTGGTCGCCTTGACCTGCCAACCTAAGCCATCATCTATAGCACCGCCTTTGTGATAGCGATTAATAAACTTGCCATTGGCTGGCGACTGTATGGCGTAGCACCCTTGCGCCAGCTCATGCACGGCTTGTTCGGCATCTTGTCGCTGCTCAACTGGCGCTTGGGCAGGCGGCGGTTGGGAAAACGCACCGGCCTGTTGAGTCAGCAGAAAGCCGACGCCGAGCCCAAAACAATAATGCATCATGCGGTTTATTTTCATGATCAGTCCTTGCCGTATGGCTTGTTTTTGTTGTCAGCCAACTATGGACAAGAATGGTGAAATAGCCACAGGTATAAACGCGTCACCCTTGTGCAAATCGTGGAAAACGCTGAGCGATGGTTAAAATGGCCGCTTTAAATATGTGGCATGATGCTTAACCACTTCAACTACCAACAGCGTCAAAAATTCGCCATAATAAAATCACACCCAAGTGACAATTTATTGCTCATGTCCAGCAGCGGAGGCGAAGACCAATATGCTCAAAATTAGGCCCTTGCAGCACGCCGATCGACATCCAGTCCTGCAACTGAGTGTCGGCGAAGAGCAACGCCAGTATGTCGGTACAACACAAGAGTTACTGAGCAGTCCACCGCCAGACTGGCACTTGCACGTCATCGAAGCAGATGAACAAGTCATTGGTGTGTTTAATATCGATCATGGGTACAGCCAGCATATGGCGTTTGCGGGTGTTAACGACGCAGGATTGCGTTCGTTCTTAATTGACCAAAACCTGCAAGGCCGTGGCTATGGCAGTCAGACGGTACGATTGTTTCCCAGCTACCTACAACAGCACTACCCAAGCATGGCCTGCATTTGGCTAACAGTGAATTGTCGCAATACCAGCGCCCATCAGTGCTATCTAAAAGGTGGCTTTATGGACAGTGGAGAGTTGTATCATGGCGGTCAGGCCGGGCCACAGCATATTATGCGCTTGTCATTAATATGAACCGTCGCCCTGGCCTTATCCCGGAATAGTCATTTCTCCAAATGGGTGACAACGCGCTGTACGGGGGATTTTTTGCCCATCATTTTGTCAATAAAATCGCGATTATCCGTCGCTGCATCGATATTAGACAAAGCCGTGTCCGTTGCCCCGCCGGGTCTGGCACCGGAGTAATCATTTCTGGCTGGGCGACCATGTTCTGCTCGCAGGCCATTTTCGGTGGGTATGACCGGATGACCCGGTGTGGGCTGAATGCCAACGGTTTCAAATTCCTCTTTTAACAGCGAGTGCTGCCCCACCACCGTATTCACGGTATTGCCGCCGCCGATTGGCGTCGACAAAACCGGCTCATTGCGCTTCGGACTGACATCCGGTGCACTCACCGCAATACCGTGGGCATTGCGATAGGCGTGAACCAGCTCATGCCCCAAGCCAATAAAGCGATTCGCACTGGCCTGATTCGAATTGTAGGTAACTCGGGAGCCTGTGCCTTCACTGGCTACGCCATCGTAGCGATACGCTTTCTGTGCACTGCCAATCGGATCCATAGGATCCAATTTGGGGCGCGCGGCATTACGGTCGCCCTGAAAGATATCGACAAATGAATAAGGGTTTGCGTGTTCATTTCGCCGTTGCCCCGGGTCTAAATAGGCACCCCGAGTGTTGATTTGCTTTACCAGGTGCTGACCGGTTGGCTGGCTCATCAGCTTATTCATTGAACGCCGAGTATCCAGCATATGATCGTAATAACTCGCGGCGGATTGCCCTGCCGCACGCCGTACGCGGATATTGGTGGCTTTGCTGTGTGCAATGCCAAAGTCCGCGCGGAGCAAATTGCGCCTGGCTGCAACGAGCTCGTCTGCTGTTGGCATGTTGCTGTCTCCCGTTTGGATGTACCAGCTGTCAAAGGCAACATGCGTTCCAATAGCCAAGTAATGATGGAATCGGCTAACTTACTCCAAAGCTTTGGGTGTTTTATTACCCAGATGGGTAAATAACCACTGGGTCGATACTCACCCAGCGAACATTACATCTAGAGCACCTCTCAATAATTCGGTGCACGCTCTGGATCGTCAGAGGGCTTCAGATCACGAAGCCGGTTTGCCGCTCTAGCAAGGCTACAGCAAAAAACGGCGGCACAGAGCTGGTGTTCTCTGGCGATCCCCACAGGGCGTTGGGGTTGGCAAAGCGCTGCTACAGAAATTATTAGAAAATGCTAGTGGCCCTGTGCGACCTAGGTCCGCCATCAATGCTGTAGACTTCTATCGCTCACAAGGCTTTACCTCCACCCACTCTGAGGAAAGCATCAACGGGCTACGGGAAAGAGCGAGTCGACGACTCGCTCTTGATTTAGCTTCTGGCTTTGCGAATAGCCATCTTGGGTTCAATCAGCCATGTAAAAAATACTCTCTGCGAGCCTAAGCCGCGTCTGTAGTCTTCTTGCCAATCTACTCATGGCTCCTAAGCGACTTAGCGATTTCGCTGATGCCGCTTGGCGGTACGTTCGTTACCGCGCTTGTAGTTACCCGTTAACCTTGCCATCAGTTGCTGCTGTGCGTGAAAGTCACCAACATCAACGACCTGCTGAAATTCTTTCGCGCGATCTCCTCGCAGTACCGTGACTTTTTTACCGTTACGATAGATAAAGTAGCCCTCGCCCTGCTTCTTAAAACTAAAACCTAAGTCGTTTGACATTGCTTTCCCTCTGCTGCCTTGATCGCATGCACATCATCGATATCGACTTCACGCTGCAATACATTCTTATAGTCAATCAAATCTTGCTTATTCATCACAGACAATTCATTCCCGTAGAGGTTAACTTTACTCAATGTAGAGAAGGCCACATTAAGGGGCTGCCATTTATGAGTGCTTGCATTCAATACAAAGGCATCCTTGGGATTACCAATCTCAATCTTGATGCCAGCATAAATAAGCTGCACATATTCCAAGTCCCAGCCCTCGCCCTGATAGCGCTGTGCAGGCTTGCTTACGCATGGCTGCAGTTGATTCACCAGCTGAGCAAAGTCTGCCTCAGGCACAAACAAATCAATGTCATTCAAACCCCGCTGACTGCCGTAGGCAATTGCCGCCAAGCCACCACAAATGGAATACGGCGTATCCGCTAGTTGTTGGGTTAGCCAACTCAATGCCTGAGAGATAGATTTTTCGCGTTCAGCTAACTGAGTCATGGTATTGCTCCCGAGAAAGAGAAAAATACTGCAAGCCATCACATTGGTAAAAATCTAAACCCGAGCCCGGCTGCATGCCGATTTTCTTTAATACCACCAGCGATGCCTTGTTTTCATTCATGGCGGCACCGTACAGCATGTCTTGCTTTGGTTGTAAAAAGAACTCCCTTAGCAGCAGCTTGCAAGCCTGCAGCATATAGCCCTTTCCCGCATGCTGTTTGGCGAGAGCAAAGCGCATATCAATAAATCTTGGGTCAGGCGAATGTTCTGCGCCAACAAATCCAAGTTTCATGGTGGGTGAGCTGTTTAACTCAATGATGTAGCTGCCAAACCCGTGTTGCTGCCAATGATGGAGGCGGTTTTTTAAGTACGTTTGCTGCTGCTCTTTACTGTACGGCCTTTCGTTCGGCAGAAAACGGGTCTGCTCAGGGCACGATAGTATCTCTGCCACAACGTCAGCATCATATTCCGTTATGGGTTTAATCGAAACCGTATTCAATCGCTCATCCTTTCTTTACTCATTCGGCGATACAGTGTTGGACAGGGTTTCTCTAGTCTGCAAAGCGTACATAAAGATTGTTATCAATTCGATGACCTGAGAAGTCAAAAGACCGAATACCAACGGATGCCAAACCCAAGTATTGATAAAAGCCATTGGCGTCATTTTCTACCCAGGTATCCAGCCAATATGGCTGCTTTAGTGATTGTTCAATTGCCTGCAACAGGCGCTTACCTATGCCCTTGCCTTGATGGCGGCCGTCGACGTAAAGTTTCTCTACTTCAAAGCCGCAGTCCTTTGCAGACAAGTGTGCATAATCAGAGCTTAAGCACGCCGTAGGAATGGCTGAATCTAAGTTAATCAGTACAAATCCTTGCAGAATGTCGTCCTCTTCACATACCCACAGGCGGTAGCGATCATTCGCCAGCAAAGATCGAAAATAGTCAGGTGTAAACTGAGTCAATACGAACTCTGAGTACGCTTGCTTAATGCCCTCTTTGGCGTAAGTGTTTATCCACACTAAAGTCGCCAAGATAGCTAGGTTGCTGCAATCAGAGTCACTTGCTAAACGAATCATAAATTCCTCATAGTAAAAGCGAGACAGTCATCATTGTTTGATTTGATATTCTGCCAGCCAAAAGTAGGTTAGCTCCGTTACCTTTACCGAACTGGTGACGCCAGACAGCTGTTGCGGCAGCTCAGCAGAGGATGGAAAATTCTTTAATATTTCATGCTGACTGCCGTCATCTAACGGCCTTGTTTGATAGGTATTGCCAGCATCATCACGATGGCTAATGGGCGTACTGCTGCCTTCGACGTAGCGGTTATCCATTATCCAAACCGTCGCTCCCGGTTTGAGCTTGCCATGCAAAGCGTGCAAAAACTCATCAATACGCTGCAAGGGCACATGTGACCACCAAAAGCCAACAAACGCTGCTTCGAACTGCTCATCCAGCTGGTCTAGGGTGTAGGCATCGTCGCGAACAAAATAAACCGAGCGATTCGCATAATCTCGTTGGCGGGCAATATTTAACACTTCCTGGTTGTAATCAATGGCCGTTACGCTCTTTGCTTGCTGGCTGAGAAATTGAGTCCAGTAACCCGTACCACAAGCAATTTCTAATATTTTTTGGCCAGCACCAAACTGGCTGGCTTGCTGCTCCAATGCCCGCAAATCCTGTTGGCGCTCTGGCTTATCGTAGATGCGATCGTACTCTTGCGCTCTCTGGGCGTAGTAGCAGGTTAACTCGGTGGCGCTCATTTACTCTCCTGGGTGAGATGGCTAACGTATTAGGTTTCCTGATGCTGGTAATTTTGCGGATGAAAATGCCGCTCGATCAGCTCAATAAAGATATGCAGCACTTTAATATGCAGTTCTTGCACTCGATCGGCATACTGACCCGCCGGGGTGCAAATATACACATCGCTGAGCTGCTGTAATGGCCCATGCACTCGACCGCTCAGGGCGACCACCGTCATGCCCAACTGTTGTGCGACCTCAGCAGCATTAATGATGGAAGGGCTTTTACCGCTGGTACTGATGGCCAGCAACACGTCACCACGGCGGCCATGGGCCTGCAAGTAACGTGAAAAAACGTACTCATAGCCATAGTCATTGGCGACACAACTCATATGGCTGGCATCTGAAATAGCGGTAGCGGCGTAGGCAGGCCTATCGTCGCGGTAGCGACCTGTCAGTTCTTCTGCAAAGTGCATGGCATCACACATGGAGCCACCGTTGCCACAAGAAAAAATCCGCCCATTTTCAGCCAAACTCGCAATCAATTGATCCGCTGCAGCCTGAATAGACTGCAGCGCTTGCTCATTCGTAAGCAATGTAGCGAGGGCGTTGTGGGCTTCATTCAAGCTATTTTTGATATCATTTAACATAGAAATCTCAGTACATGTACCCTAGCCAATCTAACTCCCCTTCTAGCCAAGGCTTTCCAGATATGGGCTTGATCATCAAATCGCCCAATAATTCCTGTGCGATGCCGTAGTGTTGATGCTCATGAACCTTCAGCCACTCACCAACGCACTCAACCCGTTTAAAACCATTTTTTTCATAGTATTCCGGGTGGTCAGCCATCAGTAACAAAAAATCCACATCACGCTCAGCAGCATAAGCAGATACATGCGTCAGAATTTGCCCGGCAATCCCTTGACCGCGACAGTCTTCAGCAACGCACAAATCAATAATACCGAGTATTTTTAGCGCATTTTTTGCTACCGCCATGACACGATAGTCCAGCCCCATGGTAGCGATGAGCCTGTGCTCACGGTAGAGCAACACCCGATAGTGAGGCAACTGTTTAAAGTAAGATCGAGGAACGGCGTGATCAGGAAAGGATTGATTGCGAAGCTTCTGTATTTGTATGTGTGTGTCGTGATCGACATCTAGCTCAGGCTTTATAATCAAACTGACATCCTTATAGCAGCGTTCAAGAATTTAACAAAAATCACTGAATGCTGCTATAGATAGGCCGTTACTCCACTTGATTATTTTCTATAAACTGACGGGCCAACTCCTCCGCTACCACAGGATGCTCTTGCAGCAAGGCATGTGATGACATAGGAATATGGCATCAGCCAATTGCTGCTGAAATGCGACAGCCAGCGTGTACGCTTTCATGGTCGTCATTGCCGAAATTATTCTCCTGTAAGGCGCAGGCTGATACCGGCAACACGTTGCCCAAGATAAAACGCTAAAGCTAAGTCTTGTTCTGGCACAACGCTATCAGCGGTTTGTACCACCACGCCCCCCTGGGCACCAAGGCGATTGCGTAATTTCGGATCGTAAGTGCCGGGAATATCCACACCGCACCACAACATACCGTGCTGATTAGCAAAGGTCTGAAAGTAGTCCAGGGTGTGCTTTTGGTCACCGCTAAGATTTGTACCGACGGTAAAGCCTGCCGCTACTTTATTGGCCCAGGCCTGGTTGCTCCACAGCTCTCCGGTGGTATCGGCAAACGCCTTAAACTGCGCTGCCGCACTGCCCATATAAGTGGGGTGAGCCGAAGATCATGGCATCTACTTGCTGCAAGCGATCCATCAGCTGCGGCTCAGTAAAACGCCCTTGGTGAATATCTTCACCCTGTATACGTTCCAGTCGCACACTGGCTCCTGGCTGCGACTGAACGCCTTCGGCAACGGCTTGCGCCAGCCGGTGAGTGGTATCTGTGGCCGAGAAAATAAATAACAGCAACCTGAATCATCTTTTTGCTCCCCTATACAAAGAAGCGCAAACACTAATTCCTCAACTTAGATTGAGGTCAACCCTTAGTCGCAATCCCATACCACATGGCTGCAGCCGATCTGCAGAGGCTGTTAACAATGCCGCATCGTTTTACAATACTGGGGTGACCAAGTGAATCCAGATCTGAAGTTGCTGCAACCTTATCCGTTCGAAAAGCTAAGCAAGCTCAAAGCGGCGGTTACGCCCAACCCTGAGCTGGAGCACATCGCATTGTCCATTGGCGAACCCAAGCACCCTGCTCCAGATCTGGTGCAACAGGCGCTGGTCAACAACATTGGTCGCATTGAAAACTACCCCACCACTAAGGGCATGCCCGAGTTAAATCAAGCAATGGCAGATTGGGCCACCCAGCGCTTTGACTTAAATGCGTTAACCACGGAGCAGGTGTTACCTGTTAATGGCACACGTGAAGCCATTTTTGCCTTTACCCAGTCAGTCGTGGGATCGCAGCCAAGCGCGGCCTGTAGTGGTCAGCCCGAATCCGTTTTATCAAATTTATGAAGGCGCGGCGTATTTAGCCGGTGCGCAGCCACATTTTTTGCCCTGCATAGAAGAGCATGGTTTTATTCCGGATTTTGCCAGTGTGGCGGACGAAGTCTGGCGTGACTGCCAGCTGCTATTTTTGTGTTCTCCAGGCAACCCAACCGGCGCGGTATTGTCTCTGGAGCAATTGCAGCAGTTAATTGAACTGGCGGATAAATTCGACTTTATTGTGGCCAGCGATGAGTGCTATTCAGAAATCTATATCGATGGCCAAGCTGCCCCCATCGGCCTATTAGAAGCCTGTGCCCGCCTAGGCCGGGACGATTATCACCGCTGCGTGGTATTCCATTCATTGTCCAAGCGCTCAAATCTGCCGGGGTTGCGCTCCGGCTTTATCGCTGGCGATGCTGATATTCTCAAAGCATTTTTGCTGTATCGCACTTACCATGGTTGCGCTATGCCGTTGCAGACGCAACTGGCCAGCATCGCAGCGTGGAGCGATGAGCACCATGTGCAGGAAAATCGCAGCCAATACACGCAAAAATTCCGTGCCGTATTAGAAATCTTGCAACCTGTCATGGATGTCAAGCAAACGGACGCGAGCTTTTATTTGTGGGCCAAAACCCCAATCGACGATGAAACCTTCGCCCAACGCTTATTCGCCGAGCAGCACGTCACTGTGCTACCGGGTTCGTACTTATCGCGCACCATCGATGGCGTTAATCCGGGGGCTAACCGCGTACGCATGGCTTTGGTCGCCAGTGTGGATGAATGTGTTGAAGCGGCTCAGCGCATTCGCCAGTTTATTTCTACTTTGTAACAGTGACGAGAAACGTTATGACAAGCACAGCATTTGGCCTAGACATCACCACCGAAGACATTCTCGACACCTTGGGCTTTTTCGACGATTGGGAAGAGCGCTACAAATACATTATTGATCTAGGCAAGCAACTGCATGCCATGGATGACAGCAAGAAGAACGACGACTATTTGCTGCGCGGCTGCCAAAGCCAGGTGTGGATCGATCACCACAGCGACGATGGCAAACTGGTGTTTGAAGCTGACTCCGATGCCCACATAGTGCGCGGTCTACTGGCCGTAGTGCTGACGGCCTACAACTATAAAACCCCAGCCGAAGTGCTGGCGTTTGATATCGAAAGCTTTTTTGCTGATATCGACTTGATCAAACACTTAAGCCAACCCGCGGCAATGGCTTGCGCTCTATGGTGCAAACAATCCGCGCGACCGCAGAAGCGGCGTAATTCTGCGTTGCTCGCCTTTCGCTGTGGCAGTTCAATTGCCACAGCGGCACTCCTCTAAATAATTCTGCACAGCTCTGTGCAAGTGCAGCAGGCTGTCAGGCCAAAGCGGCGATGGCAGACTTTTCAACATCGTCAAGACATTATGGAGGCCTGCTGACCGCACCCTACGGGGAGCAGTGTAGGCACCGAATTATTTAGAGGGCCCCGGCTCCGGCAAATCGACCATTGGAATCGGCAGCTGATCGATCTCACCCTGGCGCAACTGTTGTATGGCTGCAAATTCCACACTGCGGCGCACAATGGCGTTATGCTCCGGGGTCGAAATGGAGTCCATCGCCGCGCAGCTCAATGCCCATTGCTGTGCCAGCGCATAGGCGGCCAGTTGCGTTAATTGCGCCGAGCGGCAATGTTCGCCTGCACAGAGCAGCACATCATCCGCCAGCGCAGGCAATTGAAAACGGTAGGCACTTCGAGCGAAAGCCAGCGGCATTAACATGGCCCATTGCTGAGCCTCAACCTCGGACAAACCAAGTAACTGCAAGCGCGCGCACAAAGCACTGTCACTTTCATTTTCTGCCGCCAAAAAGCAAGCCGCCAGCGGCTGCAAGCCTTGCGTAATATCCAACATCTTTACCTCCAACGACGGACCTGTGAACCTTGCCAGAAAGGCAATCGTGCGACTCACTGCCAGCACAGCACACCGTGCCAGCCACTTTCAGCTTATGCCCAGCCAAGCGCCACAAGCAAGTAAAAACCCCTAACACCCGTTACGTAAAATAATCAAATAACCGCAGATTTCTCGCCCAGTTAACGACAATTCCGCCCATTCCCTTGACTGTTAAATACAAAACCGGCTTATTGCGGCGTTTTTGAATTTTCCGGAAGCTGATTATGCTCGCGATAATAAAACGCTTTATGGATGCCACCTCGCTGGTGACTCGCATCCTAATCGGGATCGTATTAGCCGTCGTGCTGGTATTGGTCTCTCCTGAAACCGCCAAACAGGTGGGACTTCTGGGCACCATTTTTGTCAATGCTTTAAAGGCCACGGCGCCGATTTTGGTGTTCTTCTTGGTGATGTCGGCCATTGCCAACCGCCAACGCGATATTCAAACCAATATTCGCCCAGTACTGGGGCTGTATTTGGTCGGCACGTTTGGCCGCCGCCTTGACCGCGGTCGTTGCCAGCTTTGCCTTTCCGACTGAGCTGGTATTGGAGTCAGGTGATGTCAGCGTCACGCCCCCCGAAGGCCTGGCTCAAGTTCTGGGCACCTTGATTACCAACCTGGTCGCCAACCCCATTACCGCCATCGCAGAAGCCAACTACGTCGGTATTTTGGTCTGGGCCACGGCTTTGGGCATCAGCTTGCATCATGCCGGTGAAAGCACTCGCCAGGCAGTGGGCGATATTTCAGATGCGGTATCTCAGGTCATTCGCTGGGTCATTCAGTTGGCACCTATCGGCATTTTTGGTTTGCTGGCCAACACCCTGGCACACACAGGCTTTGAAGCCATGGCAGGCTACTCCAAGCTGCTGATGGTCATTGTCGGCAGCATGGCCTTTGTGGCACTGGTGATTAACCCGGCCCTGGTGTGGTTTATGACGCGCTCTAACCCTTACCCACTGGTACTGCGCTGCTTGCGAGAAAGCGGCGTTACTGCCTTTTTCACCCGCAGCTCGGCGGCCAACATTCCGGTCAACATGCAGCTGTGCAAAGACATGAAGCTGGATGAAAACGTCTATTCCGTGTCTATCCCGCTGGGCGCGACCATCAATATGGCCGGTGCGGCCATTACGGTTACCGTATTGACCTTGGCGGCCGCCAATACGCTGGGCATTCAGGTGGACATGGGCACGGCTCTGCTACTGAGCGTGGTTGCAGCCGTTTCGGCCTGTGGCGCATCCGGTGTTGCCGGCGGTTCGTTACTGCTGATTCCATTGGCGTGCCACCTGTTTGGCATCGACCAGCACATCGCCATGCAGGTGGTGTCGGTTGGCTTTATTATCAGCGTGGTGCAGGATTCTGCCGAAACTGCGCTGAACAGCTCGACCGATGTGGTCTTTACCGCGGCGGCATCGCAGCGCGACGCCTAATCCCCGTTAGCGGCCTTGTGCTCAAGGCCGCTTCCTTTCTGTTATTTGCCCCCGCTCACTCCACAGGCTCAGCTTTGTCGGCTACCTCTGATGTTGTTGATTGAATGCCGGTCCAGGCAAACGATCGGCGTAAAAATGCTTCGGCCTGCTCATTTACGATGACCCCGTGCGCCATCACAATGCGCTCCGGCTGCCAGCTCAACAACTGCTCGATATGGCTGCGAATCTCACTTTTACGGCCATAAAAGGTTAAACGCCAATCCAGCGGTGTTTTGCCATTGGGGGCCACCACCCCGGCCAGCTGTGCCAGCCAGCGCTTGCCGATGGGTAGTGCATCTTTGGCAAAGTTCTCGATCAGATCCGTCACAATCAAAGTATGACTGGGGCGATGAAAAAACACCGCTTCCTGCATCACAGCAGAGCCGGTAATAAGGCGGGTGTGCAAGGCTGACTGCCAGGGCCAGTCAGCTGCGTCATCCAAGGTGCCATCGAAGTGAAGGTCCGGGCGCTTTTTGATTACGCCTTGAGTGCCAAAAGTTTGCGCTTCTGGGTAGGCTTGCTGCCAATCCCCCAGAAACAAATGATGCAAAGCATTGGGGGCGACTAAATAACGTACTTCCCCCAGGGCCTCTAACTGCTGTTGCAAAGCCGGCTTCAAACGAACTGGGCTATGAATCCACAAGCCACCGTCGGCTAAGCGAACCACCACCATGCGAGTAGCGAAGGGCAAGGTAAAAAACGGCACGGTTTCACCGGCCACCACCCAAATATCTTCAGCAAGTGCGAGCATGACATCCTCCTTGTGCGTTTTTTGCACTATACCGGCATCGGCAGGCAGACGTCAGCGGCAATCACTGCGATTCACAACAACAGTGTTTATCAAGCGCGGGCTATGTGCCGCTGCTGAGCGCCTGAAGTGCTTGCAGGGCCGCATCGGCTTTATCTGACGCCACAAAAATATGATCGTGATAAAACCCGGCGACCACATTGGCACTGATGCCCTGCTGCGTTAGCGCTGTGGCAAAGGCCGCTGTCAGCCCTACCGCCTCCAAGCTGGAGTGCACATTGAGGGTAATTTGGCGATACGGCCCCAGCACTTCGACGTCGGCCAATAGCGGGCTTGAGGCTTGCGATTGCGGCACGATCAAGGTCAGGCCTTCTTTTTCCTGTAGGCTGGCCAACGGCTGCAGTTCGAGGTATTGAGATAACGGCCCAGACACACTGCAAAAGGCCCATTCGCCCTCCATCAGCTCAGGTTCCATCTGGGCAATCATTTGCTCTAGGTTGGTTAATCCGCTCATAGGTGACTCGCTGTTATGCTATCGCCGTGTCTGCAAGCCGCCGTTATTTAGCAATGCTCAGGTACAGGACCGCGATGAATGGGGCCGTCCCCAATGGGTGATGGAGCGGTGAGGTCGTCCCCACTTCCAGGTGAAATACTGCCCGCCGTTATAGCAAAGCCATCATGGCTCGACCAGATCGGCGTTATCCGCACTCTGCAGCCAAGGCGTTTGCTGCGGTCGAAATTCGTCATTGAGCAAGTCAGGGTGCTGCTGCTTGAGCTCTGCGGCCATGGCCTCAATGCCTTCGAGCTTGCGTTGCGCTTGAGCGATTTGCTCGTCGCTGATGCCGTGTTGTCGGCCTTTGGCAATCCACCCCTTTAACTCAGCGGTTTTGACTTCAGCCGCTTCGACGTACGCACGCTTTAACTGCTTATCCTGGCGCTGCTCGTAGGCCAAATACGCATCGTGATCACTTAGCGCTTGCGCGGGGGGCGCTTCACGTTTCACGCTAGGGCTCAACTTGGGCTTGCGCGCATCGCCCTGGAGGCGGCCGTTACGCAGGCTGGCAATGGCTACTGGGTCAAGCTCGACCTCTGCCTCGGTAGCTGCATGGGCAGCGCCAGAGGGCGCCAGCGAAGGCTGAACCGCAGGCTCAGCCGGGCTCTGCTGAGCGAGCACCAGCTGACGCTTCGCCGGTAAGGTGATGGGAGCGCGGTCATCGGTCTGCGGCAAGCGCTTGACCGCCACCTCTGGCAACCACCACCAGACAGCGGCCAGCGCCAACATCAGTACAGTGATGGCTTTCACTCTGCCCCGGCCAGACGCTGGTTAAGAGAAATGGTGGCTTGCTGGCGCAAGCGCTGCTGCAGTTGTTGATAATCCTTTAACAACTGCTTCGCTGCCACTTCACGCGCCAACTCATAGCGCACACCAGCATCACTCAGCGGTAAAAACCCGTCTTCGCGCTCAACGATGCGCACAATTTCATACACCACCGAACCCTGGTTTTGTGGACTGCGAAACGGCTTAGAAATGTGCCCTGCGGGCTGGGTAAAAGCGACACTGTGCATCCAGCTGCGCGGCTGATCGCTGCGCTGCAGCCAACCCAGCTCGGTGTCCTTAGTTTGTGAATAGCGCGTTGCAGCTTGCTCGAAGCTCAAGCTGCCTTGCAGCGCTTGGTAAACACGATCCGCCGTGGCCTGGTCTGGCAATTGAATGCGCTGCACTTTGGCCCGCTCCACCACCTTAAAATCATCCCGATGGCGCGCATAGGCTTGCTGCAGTTGCTTGTCTGTCACCTGCTCCGCTGCCGCCCGCAAGGCAGGGTTGTCATCGTGGATATCGGCATAAACGCCCACCAGCTGGCGCAGGCGCTGCGCCAACTGCTGATTCACTAACACCTGTTCAAGCGCCTGCCAGTCAGCATCGCTCCAACGCTGCTCCACCCAATACTGAATAAACAACTCTCCGACGCGCTGGCGCGCCTGGGCTTTCAGGTAATCCACATCGCCTTTTTGCAACGCCAACCGACCTTGCACGTTTTGGCGTTGGTAAATATCCAAGACGGTGACGCTTTGCTCTGGGTGGGCATCACCATCAAAATCGGTGTGAAGCACCGTCATTTGTCCGGCGTGCTGGCGCTGTGCTGGGGTTAGGTCGATGGTTAAGCCAGGCTGCAACGCCAGAGGCTTCAAGTCGAGCTCCGACTGCCATTGCACCACAGAGGCCAACGAGCCACCGGGCAAGGCTTTGATCGCTTGCTCAATGGTTTCGCCATAATAGCCACGCAACAAAGCCGCTTGCTGGCGCTGGCGATCGACCTGGTAGTAGAACCCCACGCGTTGTTGCGGCCACAACTGCTGGGTTGAATATTGTTGCTGCGCATGGGCCGCCAATAAGGCATCGTCTAACAACTGTTGCACGACCAGCCGAGCCGTTACCGGCTGGCCATGGTGTTGTGCGGCTTGACGCTGATGCTGCACAAACACATCCACCAGCACTTTGCTCAGAGATAGCTGTGGCTGATCGGCTACTTGCAGTTGCGCAATCAGCTCATCGCTTTGCAGCTGAAAATCGATTGCGGCCTGGGCCGGGCTCGCACACAGTACGGCCCAACCCAGCAGCAGAAATACCAATGCGCGCATCAGAAGCGATTGGCCGCATGGTTTAACACATGCACCGTCATGGCGATGGCATGCGGGATGACGATTTTCGCCACCTGTTCACGATCCGCCGCCGCAGTGGAGCTCAGCACCATGCCGCCTTGGCTGTAAGAAATAGCGCCACCTTCGGTTAATAGCGGGCGAATATCGCGCTGATGGGCTGGAATCGGCGTGAAGCTGTTCATGGCGTCCGTCACCAGTGCATCATCATTCAGGCGCAAGCTGGCGTAGTGGTCTTCAACCCAGCCTTCCCAGCCAGAGTGGTTCAAATCAGACGTGGTCCAAGTGTGATGCGGCTGCAGCAAATCGGTGGCGTGCAATACAAAACCCAACGTCTGAGCCGTGGGCTGCTGCCAAAATTCGTTGTACCAGTGCTGCCCCATGTTATCGATGGGCTGGAATGGGATGTTCTCGAAGTCTTCGTACATGCCTTTGTGCGAGTGACTGCCCTGACGGTAGTTAGCCTCGGTAATGCCGTAGCTGTTGAATTCCGAATCTTCGTTGCAGGACCAGAAGAAACACCAGCCGGTCATACCGTCTTCACCGTCGTCCAGGTGATCACCGCGCAACCAGGTGGCCGCCATGTTGTCGATGGCGCCCCATACCGTCAGCAAATCGTAGTTATAACCGCCCAAGTCGTTGCCATGCGCGTCACCGCCGCGGGTATGGTTTTGAAAGTGCCAGTAGGAGGTGTACTTAACGATGGAAGAACCCGCGCCCCACACCGGCGCCTCAACACAGTCACCGGTAATGGCGCCGCACAGGAAGGTATCGGCAAAGTCATCCACATCGTAGGCGCCCTGCCCGACCACCTCGGCAAACTGCTCCATGCTGTAGCCTGCTGCTTGTGCAGCTGCTGCTAGTTTGGCGTACTCGGTGCTGTTTGGATGACGTTCCATATAGGCAATGGCATCTTCGACAATGCGCTTATGCGTTGGCTGCGTGAAAGCCTGCGATTGGCTGGCCGTCATCGCCAGTAAGCCGCCCAAAGCCAAGGTGAGAGTCTTTTTCATGCGTACCTTCCCATTTATTGTTGTAGTAATGCGCTGCGGGAGGGCATTCCACCATCACTGACAAACTCCTGACAATAGCCAGCCAGACACCGTCGGCGGAGTTGGCCTGAGACGACACATCTACGACAGGCGTTGTCTTATTTGGTGACGATCGGCGTCCGCAGAGGTCACAGCAAACCAAACGATGGTACTCAAAAGAAAAGGGCTTGCAGGACTAGCCCACAGCATTGGCCAAGCACAACTACCGTGGCTTCACTGGCCAGTTTGGTAAGGCGAGCAGTGCGGGCGCTTCGGCGGCAGATAACGTCGGAATTGGTCAACAGCGCGGTTAATTGGGAACTCTATTGCCAGCAGCCCGTCAGACAGTTGTGCTCAAGAATCAGGCACCTGCCTGATTCCGACCCGTACGCTTGAGAAGTACTGTGAACTCTCCACTCTTTGTTGCCTGTCTGTGCGGCGATGTTTCGACATCGCCGCTTTTTTTTGGCTGACAACAGCAGATTTTGGCCTGACAGCAGCAGGCTTTGCTCAGCTTTGAGTCACGCCGCCATTAAAAATGCGATTCAACGCACCGCTGATCCAGCTTTGCTCCTTGGCCAACACCTTTTTCACCACCGGTACGTAATCCATATCCTCGTGCTTGATGTGCTGAATCAGCCAAGCCATCAGCGTATTGCGTATGCGCCGGGCCACACCAAAAGGATCATCGCCCTGGCGCAAGGATTCTGACAGCCGCTCGACCTTGTCTTCAAAGCGTCGGTGCTTGGCCTGGTGCGCCTCGCACAGAACATAGCCGGCCTTTTGCATCAGTTGCTCTTCAAATGAAAAGTGATCGAGGGTGTAATCTTTCAATCGTTCCATCACATCAAACACCAGTGCGGCGTCTTGCCGCTCGATGGCCTGGCCAATTTCGGCAATGTAATCGACGATGCGGCGATGCTGGGCATCAATGATATCGATCCCTAAGTTCAGATCGTCGGTCCAGATAAACTGCTCCATGCACTGACCTCTTTCATTGTTATTGTTCGTTGAACCAGTCTAGAAAAGTGCAGCAGCACGCTATTGATTCAGATCAATCCCTTAACAAATGAATGGTTATTTGCCCAGTGCTCGTCTCGCACTGGCAACAACACCCTAACTCACTTCCACATGTCGGTAGCAATGGCAGCATATTCACGCAGTGACTGGCCTCCTCTTCGCCAAACACCATCAGAAAATGCTACGACTGCTACACTCACGCTAATTGCTTTTGGCCAAAGGAAGTTTGGCTGACCATGCCTCCAGTCGATTTGGAAAAGATTTAAATGGGGCGACACTAAAACGTCTTGCCATCGCATCACACCTATAAGTGCGGTACCCAGCTCACAGCGGGTCGAGGCAGAGGAGCAAATACATGTTGAAATGGTTCACGCAGCTATTTACCAACAAGGGTCAAACCCAGGCCATACTCGACCAAGCCATTGACGCTGTAATTACCATCAATGAAGACAACAACGTCATCTACTTCAATGCCGCAGCCGAAAAACTGTGGGGTTATAAGGCACATGAAGTGCTGGGTAAAAACGTAAAAATGCTGGTGCCAGAAGTGCACCGTTCCAAGCATGATCAATATGTGAACGCCAACAGAAACGGCGGCCCAGATAGAGTCGTCGGCAGCTCGCTCGATTTAGAAACCTACCACCGTGATGGCCATAAACTGTGGGTTAACCTATCGCTCTCTAAAATCCATACCAACGGCAAGGTTCACTACACCGGTTTCCTAAAAGACGTAACCCAGCAGCGAGAACAGTCTGCCATCATTGATCAAACCCTGGAGCAGTGCATCGATGCCGTTGTCACCATTGATGATAACAATAACATTGTCTTTATAAATAAAGCGGCGGAGGCTTTATGGGCGTGCCAACGCGACGATGTTATCGGTAAAAATGTTAAGTGCCTGGTGCCCAAAGACATTCAAGCACAACACGATTCTTTGGTTAATCGTAACCGCGAAACCGGTGAAGATCGTATCGTCGGCTCATTTCGCGAGCTAGAGCTGCACGCGTTTGATGGCCGCAAACTTTGGGTTAGCTTGTCACTTTCCAAAATCCGGTTAGAAACTCGCATCCTCTACACCGCTTTCCTGCGCGACGTTACTGAGGAGCGCCGTAAGCGCGAAGAGTTTGCCACATTGTCACTGGTCGCCAATGAGACAGACAACTCTGTCATTATTACCGATGCAAACGGTGCCATTGAGTATGTTAACCCAGGGTTTGAAAAGCTAACCGGCTATTCATTCGATGAAGTTAAGGGACGCAAACCGGGCAGCTTCCTGCAAGGCAAACACACCAGTGAACAAACTCGTGCTCGCATTAGAGAAAAGCTGGACAAACAAGAAGCTTTTTACGATGAAATTCTTAACTATCACCGCAACGGTGAACCCTATTGGATTTCTCTGGCGATTAACCCGGTGTTCGACGAACGGGGGCAGTTGAAAAAATACATCTCTATCCAAGCCAATATCGATACAACAAAATCCCGCTCGCTAGAAACAGACACTCGCATCGCCGCCATCAACCGCAGCAACGTGGTGATTGAATTCAACCCAGATGGACAAATGAGCTATGCCAATGAAGAAGCACAGAGGTTGGCTGGCTTAAGTGAAAGTGCCATGCTTAAACAAGCGTATTTACCGTTAAAAGACTACCTCGACTCCGGCGAGTTTGACAGCATTCGCAATGGCGAAAGTCTAAACCGGGAAATTACTCTTAAACCTAAAGAAAAGGGCAACCCGCTATCACTAACGGTTTCTATCGCGCCTTTGTTTGATGTCGAGCAGCAGCTGGTCAAAATTCTGCTCTACGGCTCTGATGTATCTGACCGCAAAGCCGTGTTAGAAGAAACCCACAACGCCATGTCACAGGTGCTGGAACGCATTGGCAGCATTGTAGGTACCATCAACGGCATCTCTGGCCAGACTAACCTCCTAGCTCTCAATGCCGCCATTGAGGCCGCACGCGCCGGTGAAGCAGGCCGAGGCTTTGCCGTGGTAGCAGACGAAGTGCGGAGCCTGGCGGCCAACACCACCGAATCCGCCGATGAAATCAGCGCTTTAATCGGTGAAACTCGTGGCCATGTGGACCGGCTTTCGACCTATATGAAAGGGTAATGCAGAGCATTGCCCTGCAGCTCTCAGCAACCGTTAAATACGCCTATAAAGCTGCATAAATGAAGTAGAAAGCCGTCAGCCTATTGCCTAGCCCGCTCAATGGCTGCCTGTATGGCTGCCTTCGCTTTCGGGCTATTTTTCCAGCAGCTAGCGCTCAACATACTCGCAACCATTTCAACAATGTCGTCGGCCTCATACTGCTTCAGCTCTGCGAAAGAGTGTATGCCGATTTCTTCCAAGCGCCGCACAACGGTAGGCCCAACACCCTTGATCGCTAACAGTGCATCTTTCTCTGTTTGATTAAAACTCATAGCAGGGCTCGCTCATTAACATCGATACGAAACATCGGGGTCGGCTAATCATGGACTCTTCTATGTTAGGCATTCTTCGCACGATACCAACAACCATTTAAGGCCTGATGAGTGATAACTAGCAGTAGCCGCAAGTAGAACCCCAACCGTTTACAGCCAGACTAAATCACTGTATGGCTGTTCTTTTAGAGATTTTAACCGGCTTTCAAGCGAGCCGGAATGCAGTTCTAACTTATGCCCATCCGGGTCCAAAATATAGAGTGATTTTCCTTCACTTTTGTTTTCTTTCCATACTGTTGCACCTAAAGACATCACTCGCTGTGAAAACGCCTGGAAATCACGTTCGTCGATATCAAATGCAACATGCGTATAATCATCCTTAGAACAAGGTTCATCTAAGGAAAGACACAGCCAGAGACTCCCAGCCGACAAATAAGCACCATTGCGCCACTTAACGTGAGCAACGAACCCCAAGATCTCTCGATAAAACCAAAGGGATCGCTCTAAATCACTGACAGCAAGGGTAATGTGATTAAGACCTAAAATCATGAAAATCTCTCGTCATTGTACTGCTGAAATCTTGAAGCGGCGTTGGCATCTACTTCTACGATCACAACCAATTATCAACAAGTACTCTTTAGACTCATTGCCAACTTCACCCCCAATTCTGGGCTGCCTCCAACAGATCAACTACTCTTTCATGTTTTTTATTTCTTCAAATATGGAAGCCGCAAGTATTTGCATAAACGGAATCTCATCTGACTTTTCTCTTAGCACACCGCCTACCACCTGAAAGTTCATGGCAAACCCGCCACTGATTGTCAGCCCATCTCTTGAAACTGTGGTAATTTCTTTATCACCTTCCAGAACGGTAATATCGTAGTCAAAAAACGGATAGCCTAGGGAGTCTGTCGAAGTAGGGAAAGCATCGCCAACAAAGCGTCTTTTATAGACTACTGAGATATCTAAAGCATGAGCGCCATCATCTTTTGAAAATATGCCATCTGCCTTCATCAGCCTAATAACTTCATCCTTAACGTAGGCCTGAATCTCTTGCTCAGAGTGATATACAATGTCCGGGGTATGGCGCTGCTCAACTTTCAATGCAAAGTCTTTTACTGAAAAACTGCCAGTCGTCGCAAACTTTGCATCAGCATTGTTTGCACCATTGGTGGCGCAACCGGCGAGCAGCGCTATGCCCAGCAAAACTGTACTAAATTTAAGCATTTTAGCTCCTAACGATCTGTTACATCATCATGCCAGAAGTGACGCTCACTCTAGCCCTTGTCTGAGTGGCCGTCAAAAGGACGATTATACCTAAGATCTGTTTTTGACCATTAAGGTCTTAGATGTTTATGCACAGCATGGCGTTAAGGCCCAACGAGTGCTTTCTGTACTCGAGTGGAGCAAAACCAGCAAGAGCAGATCACTCTTAATTGATCTGCTATGCAACAATCTTGATCAACTCTGACATATGTTTTATTTGAACAGCCCCGTACTGATTATGCTCTTGCACTTCAGGGGCATAGTAAACGGCTTTCATTTTTGCATTGTTCGCAGCGACCAAACCCAGAACGCTATCTTCAACTACGCAACAGTCTTTAGGCATGAACCCCATTTCCCTTGCTGCATGTAAGAAAATTTCAGGCTCAGGCTTCCACGAGCCGACTTCATAAGAGCTAAATATATTACTGCCAAAGTGCTCAGACAAGCCAGTAACACTCAAAGCCCTTCTGATTTTATCTCTGGGTGCGGATGATGCAATACAAAACGGCATAGAAAGTGACTCTAGAACTTCTTTTACACCTGCATTAGGCCGTAATTGCTCATCGAAAAGTGTATTTACCTTAGCGCGATATTCTTTTTCAAATGATGGCGGTAGCGAAATAGAAAAGTCAGTTTCCAAGCTAGCCATGATTGTGGCTAGCTTTCCTCCCCGATACTTTGCAAGGAGCTCCTGAGCGTTACATGCCACGCCTATTTCAGCGAGCTGATGCTGTAAAGCCAAATTACACAGCAACTCGCTATCAACTAGAGTTCCATCACAATCGAAAACAACTAGCTTCATGACTCTCCTTATTATATAACACCAAGCGCCAGGAAAAGCCCCAAACTGGCCGCAAATCAAATTTAGACGAGTAACCTGAAACAGTATCTCACGTATTTCGCCCTAAAAGCACAAAATTTCCTTTGCTTTCCAAAACGCTCCTAAACTTTGGCACACATTAGCGTTGTGAAAATGCACCCAATGCCCGATAAAGAAGACGGGCTTTCGGTCTTGGATAGCTTCGGCTGGCTAAGCAAGCAGTGATGGCATTGAGGCTTCTACGACTTCTCGATCATCTGGGTCGTCAATTTGAGCAATGGCATCTTTAGCTAAGCTCAGGTGCGCCTGGTAATTGTCAGTATCTTCTAGGGCCTTATAAGCTCGCGAAAGCACAATCGAGACAAATGCTCGCTCCCAAGTAGGAATGTCTTTGTCAGAAAAATACTCTGAAACTTCATTTGCGTACTGTAGGGCGGTTTCACCCAGCCCCAGCAATCCATGAACTTCTGCCAGCAGCATATTGGCTCGTGCTACATTTAATTCAGTACCAATTTTCTTCCAATGAAATGCAGCGCTGTGAGCCGCGTCCAGCATCTCTGCATCTTCACGATTGGATCTATCCTTTGTGGTTAAACCCCACGCTAGATTATTGGCAGAAATTGCCATATATCGCTCCCACTCACTTACATGGGTTGTTTCTGGGTGAGACATTTACTCTCTCCTTGTGACTAACGCCCCTACTTTTCGGCAAGGGGCTTTTCCGTATCCGAAGCAATGAACTGTTAAGCAGGATCTAACCATCCAGCATCCACTGCCTTATCTATCTCAACTAGCATCCAATTGTGAATTTCTGGAGCCACCACTCCAATAAACTCGTTGTGTTTTAGCACCATGGATCTTGTGATCGCCTGCTCTTTCCAGGTTCGACCTTTACTGGAAAGATTTAACACAAATGGCAATAGCTTATCGAATACTTTTACCCATTGGCTTTCCAGTGAAGTGCCTTCTTCATACTCGGCCCATAGCTTTTTAGCCTCGGCACCAAAGCTTGAAAACTGAGATTGAAGCACCGTCATATAGGAAAGCTCTCGCTCATATTTTCCTGCAGTATCGTGATATGCACATACGTCACCAGCGCCAATCTCACAGATATCGTGGCAAAGCGCCATTCTTATACACTTGTCCAAGTTCACTTCAGCAGGCAAGTACCTTGCAAAACCCATAAGCGAGACAGCGAGGTGCCAACTGTGTTCCGCGGAGTTCTCATTTCTTGTACCGTCCGAAACATAGGATTTTCTGTAGACTGATTTGAGCTTGTCTAACTCCAGCCCTAGGCGTGCTATTTCATCCATACTCAATGCTTGACCATGTAATAGTGTAGGTGTCTAATTTTCTAATTAGAACCCTTCGATGTACCTCTGCCAAGCATTGACTTGCAGATAAGCCTCTTTTCCCGCATTTATTGCTGGAGAAAAGTGACCCTTTACTATCCACGTATCAAAGCTTGAGCGCCCACAGACTCGCTCACTGATTGCTCCAGCGCTTAAGCCATCATCCCGAAAATAGAGGTACGCCAGCCAGAAAAGCTCGTCAGTGTACTCTCCGGACTCAAGATGAACTGTATATTTACGGCTCTTCACTGTACCTAGTGGGTCATTGACATATCGAGCTGTCCGCACCTGAACATAATCAGCGACTTGTACCTGTCTCGATTTCTAAAGCCATGGGCCAGCCTCGCAAGGTTCTTAACATTTTTGTTGACGGCTTCAGCACGAGCATTGGATGCCTTGTACTTCATTGCCGTGAGAATACCTTTCAGATGAGCTCTTATGGTCTCTGCGGCTAACTCCAGTGCTTTAATACCGCTGTTTTTGGCCAAGTAGAGCCATTGTGTCCAGCTTCGACGGTTTACAGGCTCAATGCCCGTCCAGATATCACGAGCCTTTTCTTTAAGCATCCACACGTAAGCTGTTTTTTCCATAGAACTCTGTTGTAGATTGAGTTCATTACTTTGCTGCTTTTTGAGATTGTGCCGACTCTTTAGCCACACGTAACGCGTTTTATGAGAGTGCAATTTATCTAGAGAGGGTTGTTCTTTGAGTTCAGAAAGCCGAGTGCTTGAGACGGCTGAGGTGAGCACCTTGGACACATGAAAGTGATCTATTGAGATCATGTTATTGGCTTTACTACCGAAAAAACGTTTGGTTGCTTCTATGTATGCTGAGCTCATATCCATCGAGATCGTCCGCGTTTTTTGCAAGCATTGAATTGGAATGGTGCTCAGGCAGTCTAATAAACTGCTTCCGCTGCGACCGCCAGATATTGCGATTACTTGACCATTACGATTTGAAAGAATGGTAATAAAATCGCGTCCTTTTCCAATACAGGTCTCGTCGACAGACAGATGAGTACAATCTACTTCCCAGCGCCGACTTAAGCCTCGCTTGACTGCTTTTTGTATGATTCGATCGACAACAGACCAGCTTGTCTTGAATCGCCGAGTAATAGCTAGAATCGATACTTCCTGCGCCCACTTTAACACCTCATTCTCGAACTTGATTGAGTGGTGTGAGCTGCCATCAGCCCAGGGAACCTGAACCGTTAACACACCATGTTCAGGGCAGTTCACGCGAGGGACTGACGCTTCGATGTTGGTTTTATATTGACATGTGTCGAGATGTCGCCAACGACGTGATCGCTGGTCATACAGTGTGCATTGATTGCCACATACAGGACAGGCCACCCCCTGTGTTTGATCAAATGCAACCGTTACAACAATTTCCGATTCATCGTCTTTCAGATCAACAGAGGTTGCGTGCCAAGGTGGAGATAACTCTAAAATTCGATTGTACAGAGTGAGCTGATCCATCCATAGATACCCTTCCAGTGAAGGATCAGTGTATCTGGACCACCAAGAATGGTGAAGAGCCATATTTACACAGTACCTATTCGCATGCAAGTGAGCACTAAAGCCAAAAGCAAGCTCATTCAACAGGGTACTAACAAGACAGCCAATACATAAAAAATGGTCGATTACCGCTACCTCACAATCACTGATACCTGAGCTCTTTATCTTCTGATGGAGCGCTCAAAGTGATCCAAATGAAAAAGCACTATAAACCTCAGATTTCATGTGAAGTGGCGTTTTTCAGTTGATAGCCAAACGAGTTACCGCACTCATGGGGCTCATAGTGGGCGGAACGTGCTAACTTGAACACCTCGTTATGTTCTGCTCTCTCACGATAGCCTCAAAATACTCTACAACCTGTTCTGTAGCTGGTTTTAATACCTTGCAATGCTGAAAATCTTTCTCTGTGCTTGTTTGCTCGTACCCAGCGAGATGAAAACAGCCACCAGTCACGTCCTTTCCTCGATCTTCAGAAGCACACTTAGCGACAGTCTTGTAATAGAAGTATGAGCGAACAGAAGCTTCGCAAGACCAATAAGCCTCATGGGCTTCTCGGTAAGCCTCAACCCTAGCCTTTTCGTATTCCTCCGTCAGATCACATGAAAAACCATAGCTAGAGAATATAGCCAGCAACATTGAAAAAAATCTCATTTACAATTGAATCCACATCCAAGAAAAACAAACAGCCAAAATAAAAATCTGCTGATAAAGCTGATGAGATTGGACCCTACTCGTCATACCGCTCAACCTCATTCGCTGACAAATCGAAAACCACCTCCGTGTACTCGCATCTAAACCAAGATCTAAACAATTCTAGATCGATACACTTTGGCCATTCAACCCCATTATTTATACATCCACCAACCTCCGCTCGAAAAATCTCATCAAAATTATTTTCAAATAAATCACCACAGCAATTTTGACCCTCTTTATCCACAAGATAAACATTTGGATTATGATTTATCAATTGCAACGTCCATCGGTGAAGATTTTTGTGGTGAGATTTAACCCAGGCCAGGAACTCTTCAGTACCATAGACTGTAATAGCGCTCCTATTTATACTTTTCATATAGAACCAACACCTCAAGCTAGAAAGTTATACTTTCACAGCCCACAATTTCTCTTCTTAATGACTACCAAGCCTCAACTTTAAGGCTTGGCCACCTTTGTTTAAAACTACGATTCATGGCGTCATAGTTTTCTTTACTCATAGCAGTTTTATTGGGTCGAACCACCATGTTTATTTGGTCTTCTAAGCCGAAAGGTGCGAAGACGTTTACAGCACCGCCAAAAAGACGAACACCCACGGCGAAACAGGGAAGCCACATGCGAATACCATCTTCTGCTTCAGTAAGTGGCTCTATATTATTACCAAATTTTTTACCGTACCATTCATGGACCTTTGCTTGGTTTTTAACATCTACTGGCACCAAATTCCTCTTTCGCGAACCGATGAGAGATTCGTATTCTTTCTCAGTTATGGCTTCGTCTTGATCGAAGTAAACCACATCAAAGTCTTTTACTCTATGCAGCGGATCATTTCCTAGCTTCCTGTTCCAAACAGCCTGAGTAATGGAACCTCCAGCCAAGTAGTGATTTGGAAGCGACACATCATTCAGAATCTTCAACAGCTCCATAATCTCAGGAATATTAGAAATAGTATCGACTAAGTAATTTTCGTTCATTGCTTATCATGACGTCCTGTTTGCCCACTTTAGCGCTGTTTGGTTTGCTCTCTGTTTGCATTTAATCATGGGTGAATTTCCTGCGGTAAATTAGAACTGATAATCTTACGCCAAACAGCGTACCAAGCCCAAAGGAAGCCGGTATAGAAGCCAAGAACATACCCTCTTCACTACCCTCTAGCGCTGCAGGCAGATATGGCAGAGAACCCGCAAGCATGAACCAACCACCGAAATGAAAGAACTGCAGAGGCTGTTTTAAGCTAAATGGATTGTGTTTCCAAGCGGGACGCAACCAAACTTTAGCTGACATAGGATTGAACGCTTGAAGGCCAATTAATAATTGCAGGCCGACAATACCAAAAATGAATGCCACGAGGACGAACTGCCACGTTAACGGCGGTGCTTCTTGTGCTGCATTAGAAGAAACAAATAGCTGCGGAACTACGCCTGCAGCAATGAAAAGCAACCGGACATAAAGCCAGTTAACCCGAGCTAAAACAGCAGAGGCCGATTTTCTTATGTTTTCCGTAAGGTTATCAATGGCGACTTTACACTTGATAAATATACTCATGATTTGTTGCTTAACTCCGTGATATGCAGCGGGCGCTGCGAAGAGGCGACCGCCCGGTGAAGCCCCTAGGAGCGGATGATCTGAGTTAGTTCAGACCTAATCTGACACTTCTGATTGAAAAGAAGAGAGTTTCCCGTTTTGACAATGGTGTCGAATCAATATCTCAACAAAGGAAACTCTCTATGCTTGAGTCTAACAATCCCATCATAAAACACAAAGCCGGTTTGCTGAATCTGGCTCAGGAACTCGGTAACGTATCCAAAGCCTGCAAGGTTATGGGTGTGTCACTGGATACCTTCTATCGTTACCAACAATCCGTTGAACAAGGCTGAGTTGATGCTCTGATTAATCAAAATCGCCGGGTTCCAAACCGCAAGAATCGTGTCGATCCTGCTATTGAAGAGGCTGTCATTGCATATGCGGTTGAATACCCAGCTCATGGTCAGGTTCGGGTCAGCAACGAACTGAGAAAACGCGGTGTATTTGTATCGGCCAGTGGCGTTCGATCAATCTGGCTCCGTCACGATCTGGAGAACTTCAGGAAGCGCTTGAAAGCTCTGGAAGCCAAAGTTGCAGCGGAAAGAATCATTCTCACTGAAGATCAGGTTGCTGCACTTGAACGCAAAAAACTGGATGACGAAGTCAGCGGCCAAATAGAAACGCACCATCCAGGCTACCTGGGCTCACAGGACACCTTTTACGTTGGCAATATGAAAGGTGTTGGCCGAATCTATCAACAGACCTTCGTGGATACTTACAGCAAATATGCGTTTGCCAAGCTGTATACGACGAAAACGCCGATTACAGCGGCCGATACGCTGAATGATAAAGTACTGCCATTCTTCGCCGCTCAGGAGCTCCCGATGCTGCGTCTTTTAACCGACAGAGGCACGGAATATTGCGGCAAACCAGAACAGCACGATTATCAGCTGTATCTGGCGATTAACGACATTGACCATACCAAAACGAAAGTTAAATCACCGCAGACGAATGGTATCTGCGAGCGTTTTCACAAGACGATTTTACAGGAGTTTTATCAGGTCGCTTTCAGGAAAAAACTGTATCAGTCTCTGGGTGAGCTGCAGAAAGATCTGGACGAGTGGCTGGAATACTACAACAATGTACGAACCCATCAGGGTAAAATGTGCTGCGGCCGAACACCGATGGACACTTTACTGGATGGAAAACGTATCTGGGCAGAAAAGAATTTAACCCAGATATAACCTGACAGGCACCAGGTAAAAACGGGCAACTGTCAGATCGGGTCTGAACTACTACAACTAAGTATACTTTAGCCTTCTTAGCTCGTTGGCATTTGGAAGTGGCTTTTCTGGCCTATTTAAGCAATATCTGAAATTTACATCGCCACACTTTTTCTCTAACCACTTATTACAGTAAGCACAAATATATGCGGCATAATCGTCGTAATAAATAACTTCCGAATTACAGTAAGCACATTTTGTAACGTCAGTATCCATTACTTGACCATTGATTCGAAAACACCCTGCAATTGTTACAGTGCCATCTTTGGGGTTTTCAATTATGTACTCTGAATCTTCCATGTATACCTAACGCCTCAAGAAGAGGCGCGGTTTACCGCGTCCTTCTTGCTTGAATTGTTAGAAGCGCAGCTAGGTTCGGAGTGCAGAATTTCTGCGTACCAGCCCTTTTGACTCAAAGGAATTAGTTCGCCGCACTCAACTTGACGCTGCCAATGTGGGCCAAGAGCAGACCAGTAATCAATGGCTAAACCTCCTCCGGAAACTGCAATACCTTGGCGGTTTATCAAAATGCTGGTATTAAACCGGCCATCCTCGGCCAAATAGCTAGTGGCTAGCACTACTTTAAGATCTGTAAGCTTAGACTGGACATCGGAAATTTTACTTTGAAGCTCAAGCGTTAAATCACAGTGCTGTCTAATATAGTCCATTGAACCAAGTTCAACTCTTCGAAGGCACGGCTCACTTCGAAAGTCTTCAACGATAGAACGAATTTTATCCTCATTGTGGATAAACCAAGAATCAACCTCATGTGGCTCCATTTTTAGGCCTTCTTGGCCACATCCACTGAGCAGCGCAAAAAAAGCCAAAATTATGATATTCCTCATAGTGCTTCTAACAGTTTTAATAGTGTGCGTGCCTGTTTTTCCAGCTAGAACCATTCGAGGTATCTCTGCCAAGCCATTGATTTACCATTGGATGTCTTCCTTTCTTTCACACTCCTTCCTGGAAAAGCATGCTCGCCTACTATCCACACCTCAAAGTTCTGGCACTCAAGATCTAGCACACTGATATCTCTGGCGTTTAAGCTACCACCCTGTGGAAATACAGGCAACCCAACCGGGAAAGCGTGCCAGCTTTTGTCGCCCTAGGAAACATACTGGTGGAAGTTATTATGCCTTTTTATTCGAGGCATGGCTGCTTGTAACGCCATGACTCCCTCTCGCCCCAGACTCCCGAGTCTTAACAGGCCACTTCAGTTAGCAACAACTGTCTCATTAGCGCTCAGTGCTTTCCGATGGCTAACATCATGTTCCTTAACTCTGGTATAGCCATTCGCTTCGTAAAACTGGCTTGCTTCGGTTGTATCGGTAAAAAGAACAAGGTCGGCGAATGATGTTGCCGCATGCAGTTCGAGCTCCTTTAGCAACTGTCGCCCAACGCCAGCTCGGCGATACTGGCCAGTGACATAAAATCGCCTTAGCCGGCCAACCCCATGAAGGTTATTTATGCCTCCAATAGCTATCACTCGGCCTTGGTTGCGTGCCACCATCAAGGACTCACCAACATGATCAAAACGGTTTACGCCGCTATGATAATCATCGACTAAGCGTTTTAGAAAGCGAAAGCCCTCTGCCTGGCTTTCAACCATCAAATCCTGAATATCAGAGGGCAAGTCAAATATTCTTTCAATTTCCAACAAAGTAGACCTCACTTTCCATCATCACTCATGCTGCCCCATTTAACACAATAAAAAACCCGCTGCACTTACATGCAGCGGGTTTCTTTAATCACTTAACTTAAACGCTAAATCAGTTGATTTTTGCGTCCAGCTCACCGGTCAGGTAGCGCTCGTACATGGTATCCAGCGATTGTGCTTTGATTTTTGAGGCATTGCCTGCGGTACCAAAGGCTTCGTAACGCGCGATACAGATATCTGTCATGGCCTGCATAGAAGCGATCAGATATTTACGCGGGTCAAACTCGGCTTTGTTTTCCGCCAGGAAGCGACGCACAGCACCGGTTGACGCCAGACGCAGGTCGGTATCGATATTGACCTTACGCACACCGTATTTAATACCTTCAACGATTTGCTCAACTGGCACACCGTAGGTTTCCGGAATCTCGCCGCCAAATTCGTTAATCACCGCCAGCCACTCTTGCGGCACAGACGAAGAGCCGTGCATTACCAGGTGGGTATTAGGAATGCGCTTGTGGATCTCTTTGATGCGGTCGATGGCCAGAATGTCGCCCGTCGGTGGACGGGTAAACTTATAAGCACCATGCGAAGTACCACAAGCAATGGCCAGGGCATCAACATTGGTTTTTTTAACAAAGTCGGCCGCTTCTTCTGGATCGGTTAGCATCTGGTCGTGGCTTAAAATGCCTTCGGCGCCAATACCGTCTTCTTCACCGGCTTGGCCGGTTTCCAGCGAGCCCAAACAGCCCAGCTCACCTTCTACAGACACACCACAGGCGTGAGCCATATCAACGGTACGCTTGGTCACGTCAACATTGTATTCGTAGCTGGCTGGTGTTTTGCCATCTTCACCCAATGAGCCATCCATCATCACTGAGCTAAAGCCCAGCTGGATAGAGCGCTGACAAACCGCCGGTGAGGTGCCGTGGTCCTGGTGCATGCACACAGGAATATGAGGAAACTCTTCGATCGCGGCCAGAATCAGGTGACGCAGGAAGGGCGCGCCGGCATATTTGCGCGCACCGGCAGAGGCTTGCACGATCACGGGCGAGTCGGTTTTGTCCGCCGCTTCCATGATGGCACGCATCTGCTCCAGATTGTTAACGTTAAACGCTGGGACGCCGTAACCATGCTCGGCGGCGTGGTCCAGCATTTGACGCATGCTGATCAAAGCCATGAAGTTCACCTTAGTTCGATAGAAAGAATCGGCGCTATTCTAGCGATTTCTCTGCCTTAGCGAAACACACACAGGCGCGCGCCCAATGCCATACCAGCCGTCTTTCTGACGCAGCCCCTGCACGGGTATCAACAGCAGGCTAACAAGCAGCGCCAAGTCTGTGGTTCTTGCAACCTATGCTGGTGGCTACTGTTATCATCGCCTTTCTCATCGACGCCAAGCGGCCATCTCTGCATCTGCCCTATTGCCCTGTGTGATACCTAAAACACACCATTGTCATTGCGCACCTGTCCGCCCGTTAGCAGGCCGTACAACCGCATCGATAAGCCAATGCCCTGCACCGCATCCCAGTGCTCCAGCAAGCGACCGCCTTCCACACGCCAGACGTCCATGATATTCAAGCCCTGACCGTCGTCGCCTCTATGTTTGGCCTTCAAGGTGGCATGGGAGTGCAGAATGACGTGATCAGCGTCGACATACAGGTGCTTCACATCGTAGGAGAACTCCGGCGCTGTTTTCACCAAGTCACGCAGGGTGCTCACCACGCCTTCAATACCGTCCGTCATGCTGCGGTTATGTTGGCGATAGGGCTGGCTGGCGAAGCGTTGCAGCACGGCATCAAAGTCATGGTCATTCATCAACAGCTGCACAAACTCGATCACCGCCGTGGCATTGGCGCGTTCGCTATCGGTCCAGTGTGGGCGCATTAAAACAGAGGCTTGAAGCAGGGGGGCTGGCATAGGGCGTTCCTCATTGTTTGGCCCACACTCTGGCGGGCAATTTAACTTTCATTTTGCAAGTTAAATTATTAGCTTGCTCTTTGCAAGTAAATTACAATAAATGCGAACTGACTATCATCCGCCGCAGTCGTGCCTAATAAGTGTTACAACACCGCTGGAGAACCCTATGCCAAGACGTTCCAACTGCCCCATATCGAATGTGCTCGACCACGTTGGCGATAAGTGGAGCTTCCTGATACTGAGGGATCTGATGTTCTTTGCTAAGCACAGCTATTCAGAGCTGCAAAATTCAGACGAAGGCATCGCCAGCAATATTCTGTCGACTCGCTTAGTTCAGTTAGAGCAAGATGGCTTGATTGAAAAACACATCGACCCGAACGATAAACGCAAGCGCGTCTACGCCCTCACGCAAGCTGGGCAAGATATGCTGCCCATTTTATTGGAAATGATTGCTTGGAGTGGCAAGCACGATGCAAACACCAATGCTCCGGCAGACTTGCTCGAGCGCATTCAAAGCGATCGCCAACGGCTATTAAAGGAGCTCGCTAACAAGGCGGATTAACGGTTAATAAATAGGCCCAGACACTTAGGGCACCTCTGAATAATTCTGCACAGCTCTGCGCGAGTGCAACAGACTTTTAGAACAAGGCGGTGATGTTGAAATGGCCAGCCCTTTTCGACATCACCAACGACGTCATGGACGCCTGCCGCCCGCGCCCTGCGGGGAGCGCCAGAGAACTCCAGCTCTGTGTCGCCGATATTTGCTTTAGCTGGCTAGAGCGGCAAACCGGCTTGGTGATCTGGAACCCTCTGGTGATCCAGAGCGGGTACCGAATTACTCAGAGGTGCCTTAGCGAAATGCTATACAGGCACAATGTTCAATATTTTAGCAGTTGCTATTCAGCCGCTTAAACATGTACATTCGTACTAAATTCTACCCAATTTATCCAGAGCTTACCCTAAAGAAAACACCGACCTTTCAACAGGCCTATAAATTATTTTCACACCGTCGTTAAGTGCGATATTTGCCATTTATACATACAAATATACAGCTGATCTAATCTTCCCTAAACTCCTTAAAAAATGTTCCCTTCTGGCTCAATTAGTTGTGAAGCAGCGCAAAGAAAGTAGCCTACACTCCCAACTAACTTGTCGGTCAGGTTTTTATGTAAGAGCAATCACGCCGGTTTAGCCGCGCGCTGATCTTCATGCATTCAATCTAAAAAATAATAAGGATAAAAATGAAAAAAACACTGATCTCTACCTGCTTGGCGAGCATCGTTTCGCTACACAGCGCTTATGCCCAAGCAACCGATAACAGACTTTACGGCGCGGAATACACCAATGCCTTAGACATGGCCAACCTCAGTAGCCGGGTTTACGATGACTTGTGGGACAAAGCCATCGACAAAGTGGCGCCTTACTTGTTTACAGACATCGATTTCAAAGGTAACACTGAAGAATATGTCGTGGTGCGTAGCTATACCAAAAGCTGGGATGGCTTCGATGCCAAGCTGTATTACAACACCGAGCTGGATAACTTTGTGATGGCTTTTCGCGGCACTCAAGCCTTCAGTGTATCGGACTGGATGACGGATATTGCACAAATACTCAACGATTATATCCGAGTCGATATATCGCAATATGTGCAGGCAGTAGACATCGCCAAAGAGCTCAAACTTCAATACGGCGACAAGCTGCAATTTACTGGTCATAGTCTTGGTGGCGGCCTGGCGCAAGTGGCTGGCTTAGCCACCGCCACACCGACCACTTGTTTTGAGGCTGCCGGTATTACCGCCGACACCTATGAAGACTTAGGCATCACCAAAGCCATGGTGGCAGACAATAGCCAATACATTACCCACATCAATGTGCAGTATGACCCACTGTCTGATTTCGATGGCCAAATGAACAGCGAAGCGCCCTTTTACAACACCTTGCAGCACGGCAGTAAAACGATCTGGTTAGATAATATGATGGGAACAGGCGGTCGGGCGAACCCACTGCGCGTCGTGAATCATTTTTATCATACCTTTGTGTATAAGCTTACCCGCAAAGACTACGCGAACTGATCGCTATCATCATCTTGGAGATTAATGTAAGCGAAGGGCAGCAGGCCCTTCGCTTCGACAATACTTAGTTGGCAAAGCTGCCACTAAATTCCTCCACCCACTTCAGCATTCGCTCATTGCTCCCGGCTTGGGCCAATGCAAGCGGGGTTTCTCCTTTTTCGTTTGCCGTAGCGATGAGCCTTGGATCTAAGTTCTGGACTAGATGAAAAACAACGTCTACGTTCCCAGACTTAACCGCAGCTGTAATCAAAGTTTCGCCGTCTTTATCACGAATTCCTGAGTCTTCTATTTCAAAAATATAGCCATCGTCATATGGATCAATGCTTGGATCGGCTATTTTATTAAAGAAATCTGTACTTGATAGCTTACCGTTTTCTACGACTACACCAGTTTTATAGGCGTACACCAGCTTAGAAAGCTTTTCCGCTGGTTTAACGTCATAATCATCCAGTAGCTCCTCAAACTGATCTTTAACCGAACGACTGCAGTTTAGCCACCCCTTAACCGGGTTATACGCATAAAACTCGTAGCTAAACTCGATGCACTCCAGCAGGAATCCCGCCTCAACTTTATCTTTAAATAGCACAACAAGTTCTTTGAGCAACGCAAATCCGACTCTGCCACTGACCGACAGTAGCAGTGCAGATTCTTCTTTAGAAGAAACAGTGCAATACTCGATGTCATCTTCTTCTAGCGCCACTCCAAAATTGAAGGTATTTTCAAATTGAGATGAAAGCCCTGCAACAAACTCTTCAGATGAAAAAGCTTCATTGGTGGCAGCCGCTTTAAAACAAGCAGCCACCTGATCTCTAACACTTACCTCGTTAAACTGAACTTCTGCCTTGATTGAGATTTCTACGGACATCTACGCTTCCTGCCTTATAAACATTTTTGACGTCATTGAGCCACCTTCAAACTCGGCGTGATATGCAACGTGCGTCAGCCACGTCGACACCCAGCCCGAATTTTGATTGCTCTGCTGATGCTCAGCGACTCACTTGTTGAAGAGTACAGCAGCCTACCGGTTGATTAAAGCGTCAAGCTTTCACCGTAACTGCAGATATGTAATGCTGGTCACAGTCATACACTGACAACCAGGTATCTCAACATGGCATTATCGTCGCAAACCACAATACTTCCGCCTTGCTCTGTTGGGCAAGACGAGCACCCGAGGCGCATTGGGGTGGAGATCGAGTTTGCTGGCTTGTCGGCGGCAGACATTCTGGATGTCATGCAGCACTGTTTTAATGGCACCGTGGTCAAGCACAGCCTCTTCGAGTATGAGCTCAGCGATAGCGATTTAGGCACCTTTGTACTGGAGCTGGATGCTCAGCAACTCAAACAACTGGCTCAGTCCTACGAGGCGGGGCGCAATGCTGATGAAGACAGCCTACTCGAAGAATTTTCTATGGAGCTTTTATCGTTAGCCGCTGAGCAGTTCGTTCCCTGGGAAATTGTCACGGCACCGTTTGAGTTTGCACAGCTGAATCGGCTGGACGATATGGTGCATCAGCTACGCCAGCGCGGCGCTAAGGGCACACGCGAGTCGCTGCGCTTTGCTTTTGGCGTACATTTAAATATGGAGCTGCCAGATTTACAAGCCGCAACCATTTTGGCCTACATGCGTGCTTATTTTTGCCTCTATGACTGGATCGCTTTGCAAGAAGATATTGATTTGGTGCGGCGCGTTACGCCCTATATCAACCATTTTCCACAAGCCTATGTGGAAAAAGTCATCAACTTAAATTACCAGCCAACGCTAAGTGAATTAATTGATGACTATTTAGAAGCCAACCCCACCCGCAATCGCAGTTTGGATATGCTACCGCTATTTACCTATCTGGATGAGCAGCGAGTGCGCGCGGTCGTGCAGGATAAACGTGTTAAGGCCCGGCCAACGCTGCATTATCGTTTACCTAACTGCGATATTGACAACCCCAGCTGGAGCATTGATAGCATTTGGCGAGAGTGGCTGCAGGTGGAGCACCTAGCCCAGGATCAAGAAAAACTTGCTAAAGTGTGTCGGGTGTTTCGCCTGGAACTACAGCGCTTAACACGATTTATCGATGATGATTGGGCCGTGCAATGTCAGCACTGGCTGGTGGAACTAGACTCACAGTAAGAGTTAGCTATGTCTGAAGAACCCCCCATTGTCGCAATCACAGGTCCGGTCAAACGGTTAAAAACTGCCTGGTGGGCGACCTCATTGCTGGTTCGCTTACACGGTTTAAAAGCTCGCTACGTCACCGCAGAAAAGCCCAATATTGAGGGCAATATACGTGGTGTGATTTTATGCGGTGGTAACGATATTGAGCCTGAACATTATGGCATGACAGGCGACGCCGGTGCCGATTACGACCCAGAGCGCGATCAATTAGAAATGGACGTGGCTCGGCGTGCGCTGCAGGCCAACATTCCCGTATTGGGTATTTGCCGAGGCTCACAGCTACTCAACATTGTGCAAGGCGGTAACCTGTACCAGGATATTCGCCCACTGCGCAACGTCACCCCCAACCGCAACAGCATCGCACCGATTAAATGGGTTGATTTCGAGGCCGACTGTCGGCTGGCTGATATTTATGGCCAACACCAAATCAAGGTAAACAGCCTGCACAATCAGGCGATTGATCGCATTGCCGAACCGCTAACGGCCGTCGGCTGGGATGCCGATGGCTTTATTCAAGCTTTTGAAAACCGCTCTGCGCTGTTTCAGGTGGGCGTGCAGTGGCACCCGGAATATCTACTATGGTCAGCCACGCACAGACGGCTATTCACAGCCTTTAGCCATGCCGTAAAAAAAACGGACAACGTATTGTATCAACTATGAGTTATCTTTCGCTGTTTGCCAGCGCCTTTTTAGCCGCCACCTTGCTGCCGTTTTATTCCGAAGTCGTGCTCGTAACACTGATGATGGGTGACCATCATCAAGGACTGCTATGGGCCAGTGCCACCCTGGGCAATACCCTGGGTGCCTGCGTGAACTGGTGGCTGGGGCGCTATTTATTGCACTTCCAGCATAAACGCTGGTTTCCTGCATCCAAAGAAAGACTGGAAAAAAGCCAATATTATTTTCAACGCTATGGTGTTTGGAGCTTGCTGTTTTCCTGGCTGCCCGTTGGCGGCGACGCCTTAACTCTGGTAGCAGGCATTATGCGGGTGAATTTTTGGCTGTTTTTTGCCCTGGTGCTGATTGGCAAAGGTGCGCGCTACTATGTGGTGATGTTGCTGGCCCAGGCCGCTTTGCCTGGCTCACTGTAACGGCGTTTTTACAGCGAGCCAGCCATCCTTGTCACAGCTTTCGGGCAATTACCAAACCATGATTGGTAGAACCCAATAAGCTCGGCTCATGGCAGTATTGTAAATGCTGCTGCAACCAGGCTTGGTATTGTTTTGGACTAAAATTATTCACACTGTCGGCTAAATAGCGCACATAGCCATCAGTAGCGACGTGGTTTTCAAGGCCAAAGCCCGCTGCTGTTAGCCAGCTTTCGGCCTCTGCCGGTGTAGCAAAATAGCCGACCCGAAAAAAGCTATCAGCTTCAATCGCAGATACCGTGCCCTGCTGTAACAGCTCATCTAGCACATCTGGTGTCATCAAGTTCGGCCAGTGTTTGGCAAATAAGCCAGCGACAAAAAATCGTGAAATATACGCCACCGCTAAAATACCGCCTGGTTTAAGTATGCGCTTTGCTTCAGCAATGGCCTGGTTGCGCTGCTCCAGTGTGGTTAAATGATACATGGGGCCAAGCATCAAGCAGATATCCTGGCTAGCATCGTCAATAAAGCTCACATCACACGCATCGCCTTCATGCATAGCCAGACTGAGCTGGCGCTCTTTTGCCTGTTGACGCATCAGCGCAACTTGCTCAGGTGCCAGCTCCACCGCAGTCACATCACAACCCTGTTCGGCAAATGCCAGTGCATAGCGACCCGTCGCAGCCCCTAACTCACACAGTTTACTGCCCTTTTTCCAATACGGTTTCAGTACATGCATGGTGGTGTCGTATTCAATTTGAGCGATGTACTGGCGAGTCAGACGCGAGTCTTCGTCAGCACCTGTGTATTGGGCAATCAGTTCCTGCATAGCCTATATGTTCCTTTGTTGTTCATTGAGTTGGCTTCTAACTTCCATTAAGGCAAAACCTAATAGGTTTTCTCCTTTCCATTGCTTTGGCTGCGATGCTTTGGCGTCATCCTGAGCCAGTCCAATACCCCATATGGTGTCGACCGGGCTGGCTTCCACCAGAACACTGTCATCGGTCGCTAACAAAAACTCTAGCAGTACCGGGTTTTGTGCAAACTTAGCCAGGTTGGCTTCAACCACCAATTGAAATTTATTTTGATTCCACGCACTATCATCGAACCCTGAAACTGATCGTCCCAGTGACTTTGCCTCGCCCGGAGTTTTAGCCAGCAGAATTTTTTCCGCTATTTGATGGTCGGAAAATAACTTGGCCTTTTTATACATCATATAATGCTCAGCACTGCGATAGTGATGACCATCGCTGTCAAATCCGGCTTCGTACCATTGGCTAAAGCAGTTCTTTCCAACTGTGCCATTGTCTTTATGGCCCCAGAAAAATACGAATTTAACCGTATTACCCTGATCCAGATAAGCAACCAGGTCTTCTTTGCTTCTAATGTTCAGTAAATTCATGGTATTCGTTCACTTTTTATTGCAGTGAATCATTTCATACTCACTGCGGCTAATTCGATAAATATCGCATTCTATGTTCTTAACGGTTTGGCTATGGCTATAGCTCTCACCCAAGCGCTGAGCCACCTTCTTTGATGGGTGGTTATCGGGATGAATCACACTGATAATGGATTCTGTATCCAAATTGTGAAAACCCCAGGCCAGCGATGCTTGAGCGGCTTCGGTGGCGTAACCCTGGCCCCAATGACTGGGGGCAATGCCCCAACCAATTTCCAGCCCGGGCCAACCCTGTGGCTGCCATAACCCGACGCGACCAATAAACTCACCTGTTCGCGTTATTTCAACCGCCCAAAAACCATAGCCTTTTAAGGTCCAATGGCCGGCTAATACCGCCAGCACACGCCAGCTGTCTTCGGCTGATAAAGTTTGGCCGCCCAAGTAGCGCACAAACTCCTCATCCGCATTTAACGTCGCTAAGGCTTCAGCGTCAGATTGTCGCCAAGGGCGCAATGTTAAGCGCTCAGTACTGAGTGTTGGCACCGACGAAAAATGCTCTACTCCTGTGTGCGCGTTATATCTTAGCTGCAATAAACAATCGCCATTCGGCTGCAGCCCCAAAGACCGCCAACCGTTTGCCAAATACCATTGCTCGGCGCGAGTATTGGCTTCGGTGTACAACTGAATCAAGCGTTCACCTTGAGCAAATAACCAATTGACCATAGTGGTTAGCAGCGCTTTGCCATAGCCTTTTCCCTGTTGCGGTGGGTCTACAAACAGTGCCCAAATCGATGCCGTTTTTTGGTTGGCTATGCCAAAGCCCAAAATGTTGCCGCTATCTTCCACCACCCAGCCACGGCCACTGATTTCTATCTCAGGCACATAATGGGCCTCGGTAATCACCGCACTGGTCAGCTGATTTTCATCAACCGCCAAGCGAATGCGGTGCATGGCGGGAATATCTTGGCGCTGTGCTTGGCGTATGATCATGCTTCTATCTCTATATATTATGCTGTACCGCTAAAGGATTATGGCCATCATACCTGTCAAAACACTACCGCCAAATCAGTAGCTGATATTTATCAGCTACTGACATAGCTGCTCACTTGGCACTTGTTAGCCCCCTTAGCTCTGGTGCCTATATCTGCTGTTAATTGCAGGAATATTTGCAGCACTGTGTCGAGCAAAAAGCGCTAGATACAGCTTAAGAAGAAGACTGTACAAAACAGCATTTGCCAACATTGACGTTGTTATTTTCTATGACGGCAGGCAAACGACTAGCTTTCTTGTTTACACTGTCACCTTTTAGACGCAGAGAATTTATAGCTTGCCGTGCTGCTCCTGCTGCTCCTGCTGCTCCTGCTGCTCCTGCTGCTCCTGCTGCGAATCTTTTATCTCAAAAATCAACTCAATAACCCATTCAATAATTAAGAGTCTCTCCGGTGAATATTATTCTCGACCCGATAGAAGATGATGGCATTCCTGAACTGCTACAGCAGCACCTCCAAGATATGTATGCCCATTCACCAGCCGACAGCGTGCACGCATTACCCCTACAGGCGCTTAAGGCCGATGATCTCACCTTTTGGTCGGCGCGCGAACATGGCCAAACCATCGGTTGTATTGCGTTAAAGCAACTCAATCATGGTGAAGGCGAAATCAAGTCCATGCGCACTCGAGAGACCGCACGTGGCCGTGGTATTGCCAGCGTCTTACTGTTGCAGTTAATAACAGAAGCCAAACAACGTGATTACCATACTCTGTGGCTGGAAACGGGCTCAATGGAGTTTTTCCTGCCAGCGAGGCAGCAGTATATCAAACACGGTTTTCAGGAATGTGGTCCATTTGGCCACTATCAACTCGACCCGCACAGTGTATTTATGAAGCGTACGCTATAAGCAAGACGAGCCTTTCACACCACGAGAACCATGTGCTGCAATAACAGTCGAAGCTTGGCCCCCATAAGCAACTGTTATTAGGAGAAACCCATGCACACCACTACGGCGGTGATCACCGCATTGCTGCTGGCCAGCAGCACCATGGTCAATGCGGCGAGCGCTGCCACCACTGCAGACCAGCAGCGCCAAGCGCTAGCGGAAAATACTCGAGGCAAAGGCTTTGGCCCACAATCACCACGCGATATCGATTCAACGAAGGGCACCAACCCGGTGGTATTTGGCCAAGCGCCCGCCGCCAGCCAGATGAATCTGTGCAATATTCATTTCCATAAAAACGCTGAGCACAAAGGCGGTGAATTTACCCGCTACGCAGGTGACGGTGATGGTCACGGCTATGATGGCGGCTATCAGTACTCAGGCTCTTTAACCGCGCAAGAGCTTGCTGCGAGTAACAACGACATATGCCCAAGCCCACATGGTGCGCTTGCACCGGGCGATACCATTGAGCTGCATTATGTTTATTCCAGCGCCCAGGTCAGCCCAGGGCCCACCCTGGGTGCTTGCTTAAGTGATGCGATTAACAACCCGCAACTACGAGTAGAAGCGCAAGTGTATGTACTCGTTAACGACGATAGCGCCGCCGACTTTACCGAGCTGACTGCGGTTGCTCAACGCAATGGCTATCAGCAAGCGCTGAACATTCCCACCGATACCGGCACCCCAGTACAGTATGCCGGCTCCACCACAGGCCCTGGCTATAACGAAAAAGGCTCGCCATTTCAGGTCAGCTGGAGTGTGCGCCCCGAGGTAAAGAAGGTGAACATCGAATCCGTTGGTCGCTGGTGTGGCAACAACGTCTTTAACGAAGATCACGCTCATGGCGTTCGCAACCTGGTTACCAATCCAGAACTGCTGTCCAACATTCAGTAGACCCTTATCTCAGCCCGCTGCGGCGGGCATTTCTAGGCCATCTCTGAATAATGTTGTACAGCTGTGCACGAGCGCAGCAGGCTTGCAGAACAAGGCGGCGATGGCAGTTTTCACCATCGCCAACGACGCTATGGGGGCCTGCCGTCCGCGCCCTATGGGGAATGCCAGAGAGCTCCAGTTCTGTGTCGCCAAGTTTTGAGAGCGGCAAACCGGCTACGTAATCTCGAGCCCCTGGCGATCCAGAGCGGATACCGAATTATTCAGAGATGCCCTTGATCCTGACGATCAAAATTTATCATCATTCACCACTGAGTTTTTTATTGCGTCTAACACGCTGCAGTTCTACTATCAGCTCGCTTCTTGTTGATAGCCAATCCGAGTACATCACAACCATTGTGGCAAGGCGATAGAGCAACTATCCAAGAGTGACTTTGACTGCACTTAGGGAACTTCTAAATAATTCTGCACGGCTCTGCGAGAGTGCAGCAGGTTTTCAGAACTAGGCGGCGATGGCAGGAAATGGCCAGCCCTTTTCAACATCGCCAACGACGTTATGGATGTCTGCTGACCGCGCCCCACGGGGATCACCAGAGCGGGCACCGAATTATTCAGAAGTTCCCTATGCTTTTTTTGACACTCCACTTTTCTTATTAAATAACTGAAAAGTGCTTCAACTGGTTGGAGACAGGCGATGGCTATTGCTCATTCTGTATTAGATTTTCAGTCATATTCTTCCGATGCATTAACGCTGGATCAGGCTCAACTGATTGAGTCGTCTGTTGCACAGTTTGGTGCACCTTTATTGCTGCTCGACTGCGACGCTATTCGCCAGCAGTACCGCGCCTTGCAACAAGCACTGCCCAGCGTAACCCTGCACTTTGCGTTAAAGCCGTTACCACATCCTGCTGTGGTGCGTACCTTGATGGCGGAAGGTGCGTGCTTTGACTTGGCCACGACAGGCGAAGTCGAACTGGTGCAACAACAAGGTGTAGAGCCAGAGCGTACGATCCACACTCATCCGATTAAACGTGACAGTGATATTCGTGACGCTCTGGCTTATGGCACCCGAGTATTTGTGGTCGACAACCTGAACGAGCTGGAAAAATTCCGCCGTTACAGTGATGACGTTGAGCTGCTGGTGCGCTTAAGTTTTAGAAACTCTGAAGCCTTTGCTGATTTATCGAAAAAATTTGGCTGCAATGCAGAGCAAGCCATGGCGATTATCAGCATGGCTAAAGAGTGGAACATTCACATTAAGGGCTTGTCGTTCCATGTTGGTTCACAAACCACCAATCCGCAAAAATATGTGGATGCCATCGGTGCTTGTGCCAGCCTGATGCAACAGGTAGTAGAAGCTGGCCTGCCAGCGCTGAGTACATTGGATATTGGCGGTGGTTTTCCGGTACGTTACAACACCGACGTCATGAATATCGAGCAGTTTTGCCAGCCGATTAATGCGGCTTTGAACGAACTGCCTGACACAGTGAAGGTGTTGGCTGAGCCTGGGCGCTTTATTGTTGCCCCCGCCATGACTAGTGTCGCCTCTATCATGGGTAGCGCTGAGCGTGAAGGCCAAATCTGGTATTACTTAGATGACGGTATTTATGGTTCGTTTAGTGGTTTGATATTTGACGATGCCAAGTACCCACTGCACACCCTGAAGCAAGACGGTGAACAGTATGCCAGTGTGTTATCTGGCCCGACCTGTGACAGCATTGATGTGATTGCTGAAAACATCATGCTGCCCAAGCTGGAAAACGGCGATCTGGTGATTGCCAAAATGATGGGCGCCTATACCAGTGCGACCGCCACGGACTTTAACTTCTTCAAACGCGCTCATACCGTGGTGTTGAATGAAGATGTGGCAGATCAAGAACGTCTGCTCGGATAATCGCAGCACCCACCAATGGTCAGCATGGATGCCTGACCATTGGCCCGCCCTCTCCATATCGTTACAATAGCTTCTTACTCTGACTTTCCTTGCAGTGCAGCAAGGCAGATTAAGGACATTAAGATGCTCTTATGGATACCCGCTGCGATAGGCTGTTTAATTCTTATCGCGTTGCTAATTCGCGTCCGCCGTCAAATAAAACGCGAGAAGCAGTTAGAATTTATCGAGAACTATCAGTTTCATCCCACCATTGCCAATAAAGTAAAACAGGCCTACCCCCTGCTAAGTGACAGCCAGGTAAGTATGGTATTTACAGGGCTACGGGACTATTTCTATATTTGCAACCAAGCTTCTGGAAGAATGGTTTCAATGCCTTCACAAGTCATTGATGTTGCCTGGCATGAGTTTATTCTCTTTACTCAGGAGTATCAGAAGTTTTGCCGCAAATCCCAAGGTAGATTTTTGCACCATATGCCGACTGAAGCTATGGATGCCCCAACACAGGCCAGCGGTGGACTCAAGCGCGCTTGGTTTTTGGCCTGTAAGAAATCTGGCATTGATCCACAGTGGCCCACAAAGCTGCCACTTTTGTTCGCTATCGACGATTTATTAGATATAGAAGATGGTTTTAAATATTCACTCGATTGTCGTCGAACAGGCAACCATTGCGCTACTCACATAGGTTGCAATACTGGCTGCCATAGTGATTCGGACTCATCCTCCTTTTTTGATTTCGGCGGTGGCTCAGATGGAGGGTGCAGCGGAGGTGGCGGCGGCGATTAAGAGCCAATACCATATATATTCCTGAAAACATCAATACGCTAGCCGAGAGAAATAAGGAAAGTACCATGCACAAAGACGATGTGGCGGCACTGCGCCTTCCAGCCATTATTATCGACCTTATCCTGATCATGGGAACGGTGGGATTGGTTCAACGCTATCTGGTGCAATATGGCTGGCTGGAGCAACATCCCCCTATTGAGTGGATTATGTTGGCCGTGGTGCCCATTGGCTTCTTTATTTATTGGGCCTTGAATATCAATATTGGCAAGCGTTTGTTTAAGCTGGTCATTGTCGATGCCGATACTCTAGAACCAGCCACAACACGGCAACTGCTCAAGCGTTCAGTGCTGTTCTGCTTTCTCATTTCATTTAATATTCTGCTGGCCATTCCTATTTTTCTTAGTAAAACCCATCAGGGCTTTCATGACCGTTTGGCCAATACACGTGTGATACGCAAGCCCGCTGGTCGTTAATCATATCCGTCGATACAATGAGCACTTTGGCTGATCGGCTCTGCATCATGATTCGTGCATTATCACTATTAACATTTTTATTGCTGGCTACGGCCTGCACCACCCAATATCACTATATTCCCCCTCTTCACAGGCCGGGATTCAGTGTGTCAGCCAATGCCAACAACGCCAACACGAATGCAAACAAGGCGCGGACTTACGTGCAGATGCCGAACATCGTGCGTGCTTGAAAACCGTCACCAGCGATTATCAGACCTGCCAGCAGCTTAGCCATAGCCGCTATCATGCCTGCCAGTCCAGGTCGGAAGCTGAATACTCTGCCTGCCTTAAATACTCAGATAATCGCTCCGAGTGTCGCCGGGAGTCTTGCACACAAACGCACTGCGCAAGCATGCGCTTACAAGAGGTGGAATAATCTATGTCGATGATTTGCAGGAAAACCGCCGAGCACTACCATTGGGGCGATGGCTGTGATGGCTGGCACCTGGTAAAAAGCCCGAACTTGAGTGTGATTCAAGAACGAGTGCCCGCCGGTAAAGCCGAGGTACGCCATTACCATCAAAAAGCCGAGCAATTCTTTTTTGTGTTAGAGGGAGAGGCAACGTTAGAGGTGAATGGTGAAGCCATAACCTTAACACCGCAGCAAGGCGTGCATGTGCCCGCCGGAGTAGCGCACCAAATGAAAAACCTAAGCCAGGAAGACGTGGTTTTTCTGGTAACGTCCACACCGCCGAGCCATGGTGATCGGGTTGTGGCGGATGAAATAGCCGATTAAAACGCCCCACTGGCCAGCCACACACCCACGCCCATCATTAAGGTGCCGGCCACTCGATTTAATCGCTGCACCGAATGGCGCTGAGATAACCAGCGCCGCAGCCCAGAGCCGCCGCCAGCGTAAAGCATTAAGGACACCCACTCCAGCAGCAGCTGTATCGACATCAAAATCACCAGCTGCGGTGCCAGCGGCAGTTCGGCATCAATAAAACTGGGCATAAATACCACTAAAAATGCCCAGCCTTTGGGGTTGGCGACGGCCGTTAAAAAGCCCTGGCTAATTAAGCCCCAGCGACTGTAGTCACGATCTTCGGGCTGCTCCGGTATGGCCAATGAACCTTTGGATTGCCACATTTGCCAACCCAGCCACAACAGATAAGCGCCGCCCAGTAGCTGAAAAGCAATAAAGACGCTAGGCGCTTTCAACATCAGCGCGGCAACGCCTAACACGGCGCAAATCGTTACTAGGGCTACGCCCACCAGTTCACCGGCCATCATCCACATGGTGCGACGCACACCAATGGTCATGCCCAAGCTCATCGACAGTGCCATGCACATCCCGGGAGTCAGAGAAATCAACGCAAAGGTGGGAATAAACGCCGCCAGCACCGCCCAGTTCATGGCCAAGCTCCACAAGATAACAAGGTGACAGAAAGCTCAGCAGTATAGCGCGGCGATGCGCCTGCTTGCTATCAACGCCATAAAAACAAACTATGCACCCAGACTTTACCTCAACCTTTGTTGAGGTTTTAGCATTCCATCTTGTCAGCAGTCAGGACGTTTAATACATAAAAAAGGACAAGATCATGATTCAACTTGAACACCTCAACCTCGTCGTTAAAGACATCGATCGCACCCTGAACTTCTACCGTGCTGCATTTCCGCACTGGCGCGTGCGCACCGAAGGGCGTGGCAATTGGTATGGCACAGAGCGCCGCTGGGTGCACTTTGGCGACAATTATCAGTTTTTAACCTTTAACGACAACGGCACCGGCGCCAACAGAAACCGCGAAAGCAACGATATTGGCTTATCTCACCTGGCCTTCGTGACCAGCAACCTGGATGCCTTGGCGTCGCGCTTGATAGCGGCAGGCTTTGAACCCACGCCGTCCGGCGGTGATGGCAAATACCGTAAAAATCGCTACTTTATCGACCCTGATGGCTATGAGGTCGAGTTTGTACAGTATTTGACCGATCTTCCCATTGAGCGCAATGACAATGATAATTAACCCAACAGGGCCGAATAAACGGCCCTCAGTTAACCATCGACGGGCTATTAATCAATCATGGACACCGTGTTTATGCAGCAGGCACTGGCGCTATCACAGCAAGCACTGCCTGCTTGCCTACCCAACCCTCCGGTAGGCTGTGTACTGGTAAAAAATGGGAAGCTAGTGGCACAGGGCCATACCCAGGCCATCGGTGGTGATCATGCAGAAGTGCAGGCCATCAAGCAGTACCAAGGCTCGCTGTCGGAAGTGACGGCCTACGTTACTCTCGAACCCTGCTCTTTCATCGGTCGAACACCTTCTTGCGCCCAAACACTAGCACGCAGCGGTATAAAGCGTGTTGTGGTTGCTTTGCTCGACCCTGATCCGCGCAATAATGGCCGTGGCATCAGTATTCTGAAAAATGCCGGCATAAGCGTTGATGTGGGCTGTGCTGCTGATCAGGTGGCGGCATTTCTGCATCCCTACCTCGGGCATTCCTGAGGCTTGAATTTTGGCAGCCTCGGCCTTAGACAGTACTTTCCCTTTTTGACGGAAGTGCTTATGACGCTGTCTTTACGCCCAGTTACAGCAAAGAACTATGAAGCAATTTGCGACCTGGATGTCGCTCCCGAGCAAGAAGCCTTTGTGGCCTGCAATATGTGGTCATTGGTGGAGGCGGCCTACAATGATGGCCATATTACTCGGGGCATTTATCTGAACGATGAAGCCGTGGGCTTTTTTATGTGGGTTTATGAGTCGCCTAACAAGGTGATCTTGCCCCGATAAAACGGACACCAAAGTCAAACTGATGAGGTGTCCAATGCCAAAATATACTCAGCCAAGAAAGACCTGGCAGTATTCAAATGAATTTAAAGTAAAAGCCGTTCAGCTAAGTCTGATTGAAGGGATTCAGGTCCAGGAAGTTGCCAATACACTCGACATCCATCCGTTTATGCTGTCACGATGGCGAAAAGAATACCGTGAAGGCAAGATCGTGGCAGATAAACGCAAGAAGTTAACCGAAGCTACCCGCAAGCAAGAGAAGGAAATCTCAAAGGTTAAAAAGCTTGAGGCAGAGAATAAGAAACTGAAGCAGGAGCTTGATCTGCTAAAAAAGTGGCAACGGTTTCTTGCGGAGGAACATCAGCAAGATATCGATTCATCGAGAAGTTCGGACCAAGGCTAGGTATCAAGCGCACCTGTGAATGGCTCAGAGTATCTCGTAGTGGTTATTACTCCTGGCGTGATCGAGAACCCTCTGAACGCAAGCGGTCAGACATGAAGTTAAAGGTTCTCATACGGAATATCTCGGAGGAGAATGAAGGTCGATACGGAAGCCCAAGGGTCTGGAAGACCCTGTTAAAGCAGGGCTATCAGGTCAGTAGGAAGCGTGTGGCGCGACTGATGCAGGAGATGGGATTGATCGCTCGGGTAACTCAGGTAACGTATCGAGCGCCAGGACTTAGACGCTTTTTGGCATCAGGAGAGAATCTGCGCCCTGATGGCGCAGTTCCAGATAAGAAGAATCAGGTCTGGGTGGCTGATGTGACCTACTTGAAAGTGAAAAAACAGTGGCATTACCTGTCGGTTATCATGGATCTCTATTCACGCCGAGTGGTTGGCTGGAGCCTTGATAGCAAAAGAACGACCGGAGTGACTCGCAGAACATTAATGAATGCGATACGCAAACGCGGTGCAACCGAAGGTCTTATGCTGCACACAGATCGTGGCGTCGAATATCGAGGATCGGAGTACCAGAGAGAGCTTCGAAAGTTGGGAATCGTGCATAGTCTGAGCAGGCCGGGAAAATGTACAGACAACGCACATATGGAATCATTTTTTCATTCAATGAAAGCTGAGTTGATTCGCAATACGACGTTCGATTCAGCTGAGGATTTGAAGTATGCTTTGGCAAGATACATCAACAATTACTACAACCGGAAACGGCTGCATTCAGGAATCGGTTACTGTTCACCGATGGAATACGAGCGAATGGCAGCATGAAAATTAACGTGTCCGTTTTATCGGGGCAAGATCACTTTATGGTGGATCAAGCACATCAGCGTCAGGGCATTGGCCGCCAGGCAATGACATTGGCTTTGCAGGAAATCCAGCAGGATTCCAACCTCTCTTGTATCGAAATCTGCTATAACCCCAACAACCCTGTAGCGAAGGATTTTTACGCCAGCTTTGGTTTTATCGAAGTCGGCATGGATGACGATGGTGAAGATATGCTTGCTGAAATCCAACTTTAAAGCGACCGCTTCACCTAACAGGGAATGCCTGCTATACCCACGAATAAGCAAGGCACCAGAACCATCTAGTTTGTTGGCACTATGATAGGATCACTTGCTTACATATCCTAAATCTGGAATAGCAATGAATATAAGAAAGTATCTCGCCTTGATGTCTCTGTTAGCAGCAGCATCCGCACAATCCTTTACTATTAACATTGATAATAAAGATGACCCCAGAGGCATTGTGACGATTGCTCACAAAGTTGCGCCGCAGTACTTTTTCCATGCCTATGAGCAAACCTTTCCTATATCGATTGAGACCTTGCTCTCGCACTCGAAGATCAAATGGCAGCATAACAATCAAATCACAGAGCATCCCTCTTTTGCACATCTGACCGGCGAGCTTGGCCCTGACGTTAAAGACCGTCATGATAATGATCACATTATCATTGGTAGCGAAGCCCTATCTCACAGGCCCACTGGTGAGCGCAACTTGATACACGATACTCCGATCTATCTGACGGTTCGAGAATCGCAAAAGCGGCTGTATCTTATATATTCTATGCTGATGCCACTGAGCGACTGTCAGATATTCCGTACAAAAATCTATCAAAAATTCCATCACTCCCAAGCGGGAAAGCGTCGCAACTTTGAATGGTGTAATGCCGCAAAACACTACGGTGATTGGGAAACAACGACTGTCGTTGTAGATAATCAGGACCAACCCGGTAAGGTATTAGGCATCGTTACCGTTGCCCATGGTAAAGAAATTTTCACACCATTTGAAAAAGTAGATGCCTCCAATGGTAATGGCGGTTGGCACCCTCGCATTGCCGTTTCGCTGAATACTCATGGCCTTTACCCAAAGGGATCGGCCAAGCTGCACTATACCTCCAAAGCATCCGACCTCAAGCCACTGGTTGGGCTTTACAATACTTACGCAGTCACCCAGCCAAACTGGAAAATAGACTGGCTACAAACCATTGACCTGACCTCGTCTGAAAATTTGGGACAGCTCGTTAAATTCTCGCAACCGGTTTATCGCAATCGCCAAGACAAGCCAGAAGGCCTGATATGGAACAGCTGGCAATCCCATCGTGGCAACGGTGTTGAAGCGCTAGAGGGACGCAATCTAGAAAATTGGCAAGGCCGCTGGGGTCAGACTAAGAAGTTAGCGACCAACATGGGGCAACCCAGCGGCAATGTACCAAACGTGGATGACGCAATTTTACGTCGCGCTGCTAAAGATGCAGCTAAATTGTTGGGCGGGGTTAACTGGTTTGCCAAATTATTTAGCGGTGATACGGCCGTTGATGTGCCCAAATTTAACTCTCCTAACTCACCCTGGGATTCAGGTTGGGCCAAAAAAGACCCGTTTGGCAATGTTTACGCTCTAGCAGAGGATAAATACTATGCCGATAAGGGCGAGTCGATTAAAACCATCAACTTAACTATTGAAGGTTATTCTCTAGACCAACGCCGTATCAACTTAAAGCAATTTAAAGCCATCGGTCAAAAGAACTTGCATCGCTGGACGGTTCCTGTTGCTTTAATAGACTCAGCTTATAAAGGCAAGCATAAACCGCTGCAGTTAAATGGTAGGTATTGGAATACACAACGTAAGAAGCCTGAAGGTTCGCAACTGAAAAACACGAGCGTGAAACTTCAGCATGATGATAGCTATGTGTTTAGCAATCCTCTCGGTGAAATTTCCTGGCAGCACACAGAAGCCGGCCGCTATCTGGTGTATCAAGCAACTGGCATGGATAAAAGCTGGAATAACCGCCAGGATGTCATTTACTTACCCATCACCAAACGTGATGGCAAACGAGTGACGTATCGCATTTTTGTTCAGTTCAAGCTGTAACGCACTGGCGACAGCAGCATGCTTTATGGTGACGGCCCGTCACCATAAAGCGACGACGGTCATTATTAACCATGATACGCTGCCATCACCTTCCTGAGTTATTGAGTGACACTATGTCGAATTTCGCTATAACGGCTTTCCTGCCACAACACAGCCAAGCAGTGGTCAACTTATGGCGACAAGCCCATAGCCAAGCACTGGGCCTTGAGCCTATTCACAGTGTGGAATCGCAAACGTATTTTTTACAGCATATTTTGCCGCAAGACTATGTTATTCAGGTGGTGCTAGATGCTGACACTGTGGTTGCCTTTATGGCATGCAATTGCAGCGAAATCAGCCAGCTGTACGTACATCCAGATTATCAAGGCAAAGGCATTGGTAGTTTATTAATGCAAGCCGCAAAGCAACAGTCAGACGGTTATTTATCGCTGCGTACCTTTGAAAAAACCAGCCAGCGCGGGACTTTTACCAAGCCCATGGGTTTGAGTGTTCAGCAGGAAATAGCGACAACGAAGAAGGCTTGCCAGACCTACTGTGCGAATGGCGGCAATAAAAAAGCCGGCATATTGCCGGCTTTTTCTTTAACTTTCGCTCGCTAAATTTAGCTTTTAGCGCGCTGCTCCAATACAGCTACCGCGGGCAGAGTTTTGCCTTCAACAAACTCCAAGAAAGCACCGCCACCGGTTGAAATATAAGACACCTGTTCGGCAATCTCATACTTATCCACCGCCGCCAAGGTATCGCCACCGCCAGCAATGGAGAAAGCATCCGACTCAGCAATGGCCAATGACAGCGCTTTCGTGCCTTCGCCAAATTGATCAAATTCAAACACGCCTACCGGGCCATTCCAGATAATGGTGTTGGCTTCTTTTAACTGCTCCGCCAGCGCCTTGGCAGAATCCGGGCCGATATCAAAAATCATATCGTCTTCGGCAACGTCGTCGGCAGACTTCAGTGTCGCTTCAGCGTTTTCAGAAAACTCTTTGCCACAGACCACATCCGTCGGCACAGGAATGGAGACTTTTTCCATCAGCTTTTTCGCCGCTGGAATTAAATCCGCTTCGTATAAAGACTTGCCCACTGGCTTGCCAGCCGCGGCCAGGAAGGTATTGGCAATGCCGCCACCGACGATGATTTGATCGCAGATATCAGACAGGCTTTCCAGCACTTCTAACTTGGTCGACACTTTTGAGCCACCGACAATCGCTACCAGAGGGCGTGCAGGTTTATCCAGCGCTTTGCCCAAAGCATCCAACTCCGCTGCCAGCAGTGGGCCAGCGCAAGCAACAGGGGCAAACTTGGCCACACCGTGAGTCGAGGCTTGAGCACGGTGAGCAGTGCCAAAGGCGTCCATCACAAATACGTCACACAAGGCTGCATACGCTTGAGCCAGCTCGTCTGTGTCTTTTTTCTCGCCTGGGTTAAAGCGTACGTTTTCCAGCAGTACCAACTCGCCGTCGGCCACGTCGATGCCAGCAGAAAAATCTTTAATCACATTAACGCTGCGACCCAGCAAACCGCCTAAATGCTCGGCCACGGGTTGCATAGAAAACTCTTCAGCGTATTCGCCTTCCGTCGGGCGGCCCAGGTGAGACATCACCATGACTTTGGCACCGGCCTCGAGTGCGTGCTGAATGGTCGGCAATGATGCTCGAATGCGCGCATCAGATGTTACCTTGCCGTCTTTTACCGGCACATTCAGATCTTCACGAATCAGAACCCGCTTGCCCTTCAAGTCGAGGTCGGTCATTTTCAAAACAGTCATAGCTACCTCATCAATTGCCGCTTGGCAGATGGTCAAAATCGGGGCGGGAGTATAGCAGCAAGGCAACGACGGCCCCAGAGGTTGGGGCCCGCAGGACGTTCCCTTTTTTGTCAGCGCGTCATGCACTCAGCGGTGTCTAACATGCGATTGGCAAAACCCCATTCGTTATCAAACCACACCAGCAACTTCAGCAAATGCTCGCCGCTGACCCGGGTTTGGGTGGCATCCACCACGCCCGAGCGCGGGTCCTGATTAAAGTCGATGGAGGCATGGGCTTCGTTGGCAATGCCCAACACCCCAGGGAAGCGCTGCTCTGCAGCACGCGTTAGCTGCTCATTTACCGCTTCCACCGTGACCGCTTGCCTGAGCTGCAAACTCAAATCCAGCGCCGACACATTAATGGTCGGCACCCGAACGTGCAGGCTTTCCATACGGCCATCCAAATGCGGCAGTAAGCGCGCGATGCCCTTAGGCAGGCCGGTATCGACGGGAATAATGCTTTGCCCAGCCGCTCGGGTACGACGCAAATCCGAGTGATAAGCATCTATCACGGGTTGATCATTCATGGCCGAATGGATGGTGGTGGTGACCCCAGCTTCAATACCCCAGATTTCATCTAACACCGTCAAAATGGGCAATAAACAGTTGGTTGAGCACGAACCGTTGGAGGCGATGCGTTGCCCCTCGGTCAGGGTGTCATGGTTAAGGCCATAAATAATGGTGTTATCCACATCAGCATCGGCCGGGTTAGAAATCAGCACCTTGCGCGCACCGCGCTGCAAGTGCACCTCGGCCTCAGCACGGGATTTGATCTGGCCGCTGCACTCCAACACCAGGTCGATATCTAACGCCTGCCAGTCAAGTTGCTGCGGGTCGGCTTCGTGGCGCATGCAAATGCGATCGCCGTTGACCATCAAGTGGCGTTCATCCGCCACACTCACGGTACCTGGGAAGCGGCCATGGGTGCTGTCGTAGCGCAGCATGTAGCTGATGGAGTCGATGTCCGCCAGCTCGTTGATGGCCACCACCTGAAGGTTCTGGCGATAGCCGTTGGCATAGAGGGCGCGAAGAATGCAGCGGCCAATACGGCCAAAGCCATTGATGGCGATGCGCGTGGTCATACTGTTCACCTTATTAAGCAGGCCATCATTGTCGGGGATTAGACCGTACCAGGTAAAGCCATTGATTTAGCGCAAGCTTCTACGGCTCACTGCGACACCCTGTCACACCTTTTAAAAAGTAAGGTCTTTTATAGTGGCGCCGTTTTTATTGGCGGATCCTATTTATGTGCGGCACTTATCTTCGCTTTCCCCTTGTTCTTGGTTTTCCACTCATTGTTGCTCCTTTGCTGGCCACGGCACAAACCGATCTTAGCCCGGTGGTGATTACCGCCCCCAGCTCAGAGACGGCGTTGCAGGTTTCAACGGACCCCAAAGCCGCACGCCAACCCATCCCGGCGCACGACGGTGCCGACCTGTTAAAAACCATTGCTGGCTTTAGTGTGATTCGCAAAGGTGGCGCCGATGGCGACCCAGTATTGCGCGGCATGGCCGGCTCGCGTCTTGGTATCTTGGTGGATGGCGACACCCTGCTCGGCGGCTGCGGTGGTCGCATGGATCCACCAACGGCCTATATCTACCCTGCTGCTTACGATGAGGTGGTGGTCATGAAAGGGCCGCAAAGCGTGCGCTATGGCAGTGGCCACAGTGCCGGCGTGGTGCGCTTTGAGCGCGATCTACGCCCTGAATCTGGCTTGCATGGTTACCTCAGCGCCGTGCAAGGCAGTGCCGACCGCAGCGACCAAATCGTCAGTCTCAGTGCCGCACAGGCGTTAGGCTATGTACGCTTGGACGGCAGCCGCAGCGATGCCAACAACTACCAAGATGGCAATGGCGATGAGGTGCACTCGGCTTATCAGCGCTGGAGCGGCGATATGACACTGGGTTGGACTCCTTCCACCCACAGCCTGCTGCAGCTCACCACCAGTCGCAGCGATGGCGAAGCGCGCTACGCCGATCGCGGCATGGATGGCGCCGCCTTTGAGCGCGAATATCACCAGCTGTTGTGGCAACAGCAAACGACATCTGGGCCTTTGCAACAGTGGCAATTGAGCCTCTACAACCATTACATCGACCATGTGATGGATAACTTTTCGCTGCGCGCCAATACGGGCAAAAAAATGGTCAGCAATCCAGACCGCCAGACCCGCGGCGCTCGCCTTGAGTTCGATTGGCAGCAGCACTGGGGTGCCGGCCTCCACTGGCAAGACGATAGCCACCGGCTACGCAAAGCCATGCACATGATGAATACCCCCGTCATAGACACAGTCGCACGTCAGCACAGCATCGATCATGAGCAGGCCGGGGTGTGGCTGGAATACCAGCCCGCGGGTGAGCAAGGGCTTTATGCAGGACTCCGTGTTGATCAGCACAACGCCTTTGATCGGCGCCGCAACAAAAGCACCAGCGGCGATCAGCAGCAGCAAACCCTAGTGAGTGGTTTTGCGCGTTACCAGAGCAATTGGAATGAGCAGCTCAGCAGCTATGCCGGCATCGGCCATAGCCAACGCAGCGCTGATTTTTGGGAGCGCACCCGCAGCCCAGGACAACCCGGCCATGACAGCACATTCGATTTAAACAGCGAAAACCTTACCCAGCTCGACCTGGGCGGCCATTGGCAACAGGCGGAACTTAAAGGCTCTGTGTCGGCTTTTTATGCCTGGCATCAAGATTACATTCTGATTGAGCAACTACCTGACGTCAGTGCGTCTGCCTCTAACGCCCGTTCTATCGATGCCCGCAGCTGGGGGCTAGAAACTGACTGGCAGTATTCGTTAACTGAGCAGTGGCACAGCTTGGCGACCCTTGCCTGGGTGCACGCCGTAAACGACACAGATAGCCGGCCACTGGCGCAGCAACCCCCTTTAGAAGCTCGCCTTGGGCTCAGCTACCGTGCTCGTCAGTGGAGCAGCGGTCTGTTACTGCGCTTGGTGGATGATCAAAATCGCGTGGCCATTGGCCAAGGCAATATTGTGGGTCAGGACATTGGCAAAACGCCAGGCTTCGCCCTGCTGTCGATCAATGCCAGCTGGCAACCGCTAGCGGCAGTTACCTTAAGCGCTGGCATAGATAACCTGTTTGACCGCGCCTATGGCGAGCATTTATCCAAGGCCGGTGCTGAGCTTGCCGACTACACCGTCACCACTCGGGTAAATGAACCGGGCCGCACCGCCTGGCTGAAAGGCGAGTGGCAGTTTTAGACTCGAGAGCTAAACCTCCAGGGCTAGAAATAAAGCCCGGGCTGCTCGCCACTGCCGCCCGCCATCAAGCGATCAAACTGGGGCTTGTCATGCTGAATCCACAGCTCGGCTCCGGTTTCTTTGATCAGCTCATCGAGTTTATCGAAGGAAGCGCGGGTATCGCCGGCATCGGCATTAAAAGATGGCACGGCGCGCTCATCGTGATTGCGCTGAAAATGGTACAAATCACCACTCAGCACCACTGGGCCATGCTGTTTTAACTTCAGCAGCAGCGATTGATGGCCCGGGGTATGCCCGGGAGTGCGCACAATCACCACACTACCGTCGCCAAACACATCGTGGTCGCCATTGAGTTTTTTCACCTTGCGCAGACGGTTGTAATCGCCTTGCTTAAAACCGTATTGGCGCGCTTTTTTACCCGTCGACACCTTGTGCTCACTGCGTTGCACCAACCAAGTGGATTTAGCAAAGGCATTGGCGTTGCCCGTGTGATCCGAGTGCAGATGCGACAGCGCTAAATAGTCGATTTGCTCCGGGCTCACGCCCTGTTCTTGCAGTTGGCCCAATAAGGTTTTTGTCATCGACACGTGAAAGGCGCCATCCCACATCTCTTTGCCATCGGGCAACTTCGCCAGCTCATCTGTCATGCCTGTGTCCCACAGCAGGGTGCCCTCTGGGTGGCGTATCAGATAGCAGCTATTGGCCAAGACTTTTTCCGTGCCGGTTTCTATGTTGCTATTAAACATGGAGACATTGCGACTGACTAAGGTGCCGCAATCAAGCACTTGCACCGACAAACCTGGTTGAGCCTGGGCGTTCGACCAAGTCAGGCAAGCACAAAGAAAAGGAACTAAAGCGCGCATTGGAGCCTCCATGCGATAAGAATGAAGGCCCAGATTGGGTTATCCAATTTAAGACATCAACCCCACGGCGCGTATTGAAACACGCCCCACATCGCGGAGAACATGATGGAGCAACCACCTGAATTAAACGAGCAACAAGAGCATGGTATTCACTGCCCGTATTGCGGCGAGCCGCTGACCATCTTGGTCGACCCATCCGAGCCGCAGCAAGAGTACATCGAAGACTGCCAGGTATGCTGCCGGCCCATGGTGGTCAGCGTTGAGCAAGACTGGGACGGCGACATCCTGGTCAGTGTGCGTGATGAAAACGAGGCTTAGTAGTCAGAAGTTCGCATGCTTTCAGCGGGCCATCCAAGTTCTCTGGCGAGGCGTGCCTCGCCGGTAATGGTGGCTCCATTGGCAAGCGGCAGAACGAAGCCAGAGCGCTAGACGCGCGCCGCTAATTGGCTGAACAGCTCCAAATCCACACTGTCGCCTTCAAACTCCAGCTGCGCCGGCAAATAGCCTTCATGAACAAATCCCAATTTCTGGGCCAGCTCTAGATGCCTCGTCGCCTCGCGGCGCAGGCGCACTTCGATGCGGTGCAGCCCCAACTCACGCTGGCAAAACGCCACTACTGCGGGCACGACTTGCTGCATATCGGCGAGCGTCAGGTCGTCATCCAGTTCCCACCACAACTGTGCCGACAGCGTCATCCAGTTGATGTGCTGCAAACCAATGCGACCACGCAATTGGCCTTGCTGCTCGATTAGCCAGCAGGCGGCTTCGCGTGTTTGAAACCGCAGTGCCCAGCGGCGCAAATCATCCAGAGCCTGAGCGCTCACATCGAGGGGCAAGGCCGGCAAATGGGCGCGGCGGCTGGCGTCTTTAAGCAGCTCATAGACGGCATCGCCGTCTTCATCCGTGACCGGTAAGCGCAGCTGAAAATCGCCCGCGGTAAAATTCCAATTCATGATGATTCCCCCGGTGCGTGGAAAGATTTTTCTAGGTTTTGACCCGGGTTATCTTGCTCACCCAAACGCCCTGGCACAGGCTTGGCCTCCGAGCGCAGCAGATGAAACTGCTCAACATCGGCGAAGCGATTATCGCTGCAGCGCCAACCATCGCGTAAGGTGGCGGTATGTTCAAAGCCCAGTTGCTGCAGCATGGCTTTAATGGCCTCAGCCTGCCCAGCCACCCACTGATAGCCAAAGTTGCGCAGGTGATACTTGCTGGCCAAGAAGTCCATACAGACCTCCAAAGCGGCTGCGCGATGCTCATCTTGCAAAGCCGGTAAGCCATCCACTCGCAACATGGTACGCAGTGCCGAGGGCTGCCAATCGTAAGCACTGACCAAACCCAGCAACTGGCCGTCGATTTCCAGCGCCCACATCATGCCGCGCTGGGTGGCCGCCATTTGCACACTCAACTCGATCATGCGTTCGATTTGCTGTTGCGCTTGCTCTGATTGCGGGTCCAATGGCCTCTGGCCAGGCAACTCGGGGTGCTGATACAGCTCGATGATGGCGGCGATGTCGCTCGCCTCTAGCGGACGCACCCGGCCGCCGGCAAAGGACAATTCGGGAGTAAACTTCATGCGATTCCTGTTGGTAGACTGGTCTGGCACCGCAGCGACGCATTAATACTCGTCGTCGCCGCCATAACCGTGCGCCAGATTTTCAAAGCGGGTGTATTTACCAATAAAGGCCAGTCGGTCGCTACCAATCGGGCCGTTACGGTGCTTACCTGTGATGATTTCGGCCACGCCTTTATCAGGCGTGTCTTCGTTGTAAACTTCATCGCGGTAAATGAACTGAATGATATCGGCATCCTGCTCGATGGCGCCCGATTCACGCAAGTCAGACATCACTGGACGCTTGTTAGGCCGTTGTTCCAGCGATCGGTTCAACTGCGATAGCGCCACCATCGGGCAGTTAAATTCTTTAGCGATGGCTTTCAGTGTGCGCGAGATTTCTGAAATCTCTTGTGTCCGGCCTTCAGATGGCCCTGACACCCGCATCAGCTGCAGGTAGTCGACCATGATCATGCCCAAGTCATTGTTGTTTTCGCGATACACCTTACGCGCCCGGGCACGCATTTCTTGCGGCGTCAGTGCCGGTGTGTCGTCGATGTAGAGCGGCAAATCTTTGAGCATATTGACCGCCGCCGACAGCTTGGGCCAATCTTCTTCGATCAGCTTGCCGCTGCGAATACGGGTCTGGTCAATGCGCCCCAGCGACGACAGCATCCGCATGACGATGGATTCCGATGGCATCTCCATACTGAACACCAAGCATGGGCGCTTGGTGGCCAACAAGGCGTTTTCCACCAGGTTCATCGAATACGTGGTTTTACCCATGGATGGACGCGCGGCGACAATGACTAAATCCGCCTTTTGCAGCCCGGAGGTACGCGAGTCGATGTCGGTAAAGCCCGTGGTGATGCCGGTCAGGCCGTCGGGCTGGTTGAACATTTGATCGAGCTGATCGAGGGTATTCTTAAGAATTGGCCCCACAACTTGCGGGCCACCGTCTTTGCGGTTGCCTTCGGCAATTTGTGCAATGGCTTTTTCGGCATCCGACAGCAAGGTGAGCGAATCGGCACCGTCTGGCTCGTAGGCGCGCTGCATCATGTCGCTGGCGGCTTCGATCAAGCGCCGTTGCTGCGCCCGTTCGCGCACAATGGTGGCGTAGGCGGCACAGTTGTCGATCGCGGGGGTCATATCGACCAGCTGGCTCAGGTAGGCGGCGCCGCCTATTTTCTCCAGCTGAGAACGCTCTTCCAGCTCTTCGGCCACGGTGACCACATCGAGAGGCTGTTCTTGCGACACCAAATGAGTGATGGCGCGGAGAATCAGCCGATGGTCATGGCGATAAAAATCGTTGTCTTCGAGACTTTCGGACACATCCTCCCAGGCGCGTTCGTCCAGCATCAATGCGCCTAACACGGATTGCTCAGCTTCAACGGAATGCGGTGGGGTACGCAGAGATGCGCTTTCGTGCTCGTCGTTCATAACCGTGTCGATCACCAAGTGATGGGAAAATGAAAGGCAAAAAAAAGCACCATTGGGGCAGCCCAATAGTGCCTTTTCCTGCATCATCTGTCACGACTCATGGCCGTGACAGAGCGACTTATTCAGCTACAACGTGCAGCTTCAGAGTCGCTTCCACTTCTGCGTGCAGGTGGATAGCAATGTCGTATTCGCCAACGTTGCGAATAGGACCTTGTGGCATACGAACTTCGGCTTTCGCCAGTTCTACGCCTGCTTCTGACGCCAGCTCAGCGATGTCACGGTTGCCCAGAGAGCCGAACAGCTTGCCTTCGTCGCCCGCTTTAACGGCAACAGACAACTCGATTTCTTCGATTTTCTCTTTGCGTGACTCAGCAGATGCCAGTTTTTCAGCAGCGGCTTTTTCAAGATCAGCGCGACGTGCTTCAAACTCAGCAACGTTGGTTTTGGTGGCAGGTACGGCCTTGCCTTGTGGGAACAGGAAGTTACGCGCGTAACCTGGCTTAACGGTTACTTGCTCACCCAGTTCGCCCAGCTTGGCGATTTTTTCCAGCAGAATAATTTGCATCTTCAATTCCTCATTACAGGGCGCGGTTAATCATCCGACGCCGTGTCTTTTAGTCGCGCACGGATGTCAATCAGACTGTCCAGCAACGCTACGAAAATTAGTAATGTGTACATGTATGGCCCGAAGAACAGCAGGCTGAGGTAGGTGACCGTCAACCAAATCGGACTGGCAGCGGTTTTCGCGACCGCGCCATGGATAAGCGCCAGCCCAGCCAGAAACAAAGGCACCGTTAATATCGGCACCAGCCCGGCGAACTGAGGCTGTAACTGCCCGGCCATCAACAGCACCAACACACTCGGTACTGCCACTGCCGCGGGCAACCGCAACTGCTTAAATTCAGTGCCAAACCCAGCTGGGTTGTATAAGGCACTCTGCCAGTAGCGTCCCAATAACAGACACAGGTTAATGATCAGTACAAACAGTGCCGCCAGCCCACCACTGATCAAGGGGGCTACGAAGGGCGTGACTTGGGCCAGCGCTTCAGGCTGACTTTTTAACGCCTCCGCCACTGCGGCTTCGCTGTTGCTGACCACCAGAGGCATCACCTCGGACATCAGCAACGGCAGGCTCACATACACACCGATACCAAACAGCACGGTGGCACTGATCGCCCAATCTAAGCGTATGGCATTGCGTAAAACCAAGGCCGACAGCGCTGTTCCCAGTGCCGTCAGCAAGGGGGTTGGATCCCCCATGGCCAGCCAGGTAATGGCTGGTAGCGAAGCCCACATCAACACCTGGCTACCTTCACTCAGGCCCTGACGCAGAATCACCAACGCAATGATGGCCGCACCCACCCAGAAGGTTAATGGTACGGCTAACGCAACTCCGGCCACCACAGTTGCCTGTGTGCGACCGGACATGGCCCATTGAGCCAGTGCTTTCATCACTAAAATCCTAATTCGCTACCCACATCGACGCGGCTGGCGCCGTGAACGACGCAGGCAGCTTAGAACTTACTTGTCGTGCTGATCCGTGTACGGCAGCAATGCGATGTAGCGCGCGCGCTTGATCGCAGTAGACAGCTGACGCTGATACTTAGCACGGGTACCAGTGATACGACTTGGTACGATTTTGCCAGTTTCAGTGATGTAGCCTTTCAGAGTATCCAGATCTTTGTAGTCGATCTCAGAAACACCTTCAGCGGTGAAACGGCAGAACTTACGACGACGGAAAAAACGTGCCATGACTAAAACTCCTATTACTCTGCGCTTTCGTCAGCAGTAGATTCTTCTGCGTCCGCTTCAGTAGCGTCCGCGGCTTCTTCAGCTTTTGGCTCAGCTGCGCGCTCTTCGCTGCGAGCTTCGCGGCGACGATCTTCACGGCTTTCAGCCGCTTTGATTGGCGACAGGTCAGTCACAGCTTCGTCGCGACGAATAACCATGTTACGCAGAACCGCATCGTTGTAACGGAAGTTAGTAGTCAGCTCGTCCAGCACTTCTTGTGAACATTCAACGTTCATCAGAATGTAGTGTGCTTTATGGATGTCGTTGATTGGGTATGCCAGGTGACGACGACCCCAGTCTTCGAAACGGTGGATTTTACCGCCAGACGCTTCGATGCTGTTGGTGTAACGCTCTACCATGGCAGGTACTTGTTCGCTTTGATCTGGGTGTACCAGAAAAACGATTTCGTAGTGACGCATTGTCAACTCCTTATGGGTTTATAGCCTTCCGGCCCATCCGGTAAGGCAAGGAGTCTGCCGCCAGCAAGCCAGCGGCAGATAAAGGGGTGCGGATAGTAGCAGAAGGCCGATAGCGGTTCAATAAATAACCACCCTGTGCCCTTTTTGAAAAGATCTCGGCTGCCAGCAGTACTTTGCAGTGGCGCTTTCCATTCGCCCTGAAAATATACGCACGTCTGGCTCAGCTGCGACATCCCGTCACAGGCTTGCTACGTCTAACTGACGTAGGCTATGCCGTATCAGTTGTGCTGATGATCGGCGCTGGCTATGAGGGTGGCCGGCGCTTTTTTTATCCCTATCGCCACCCGCTTGCCTCACTCATTACACCTAAATCAGAGGTGCCCCAGACTTGGCTTTAATGCACAACGGCCTGCGCTGTCACTGCGACATGATCAAGTTTAAGCCTTGCATGCTTTCGCTCAAAATATAAACGATAATCTATATCATTTGCATAAGCCTTTGTATTAAACTCCCCAGCCCTAATTTGACTGATTGGGGCTGTTGCTCAATGCCATCTTATCGCCTGTCTGTACATCAACTGCTGTCCTGCCTGTGCTTGCCCATGCTCGGCGCTGCTACTCACGTGACGGCGAAAGAGCCCGACCATGCTGATTTAGAAACCGTCACCGTCACCTCAGGCAGCGCTCCTGAAACCTCCATCGACGTGGCAGACACCGGGTTCAACCTGAATGCCATCGATACGGCGGAGTTTTTTAACTTCAGCAAAGACTTGCAGCAAATCCTTAATAGCAGCCCCGGCATTATTGTCCGCCAGCGCGGCGCACTGGGTTCGGACTCAGAGCTGTCGATTAACGGATTGTCGGGTAACCAAGTGCGCTATTTTCTCGACGGCATTCCAATGGAAGCGTTCGGCAGCGCGCTGCGCATTGGCGACCTGCCCGTCAACGTGGCAGAACGCTTAGATGTGTACAAAGGCGTCGTACCCATTTCGCTCAGCGCCGACGCTCTGGGCGGTGCGGTAAATATTATTACCCCAGCTGGCGCTGAAGATTACTTTAACGGCGCCGCCAGCTACGGCTCCTTTAATACCCTGCGCAGCTCTTTTAACAGTCAGCACAGTCATATCAAGAGCGGTGCATTTGTGCGCTTGAGTGGCTTTTTTAACCACTCGGATAATGACTACGAAATCGATAATGCACCGGTCACCGACGAGCTGGGCAACGTGCAACAAAGCGGCAGCGTGCGCCGTTTTCATGACGCCTACCGCTCACACATGCTCAGTGCCAAGTTTGGGCTGGCCCATCGCACTTGGGCCGATGAATTATCACTGGGCCTGACCAGCGCAGCGAATCGTAATGAGCTGCAGCACCCCACCACCACGGTGAATCAGGTGTATGGCCAGTACCACAGCACCAATCGCACTTGGCTGTCGACCCTGGTGTATAAACTCAGCGGCGATGACTTTGCCCTCACCAGCTATTTGCTCAAGGGCCAAGTCGACGAGTCCTATGTCGATACCGCGTCGCGCCGTTATCAGTGGGATGGCTCTTACACGCCAAGAAGTGAGCAACTGGGCGAGGTAGGCAATCGCAGCCGCTTAACCGTCAGCGACGATTTACTGCGCGCCAACTTTTCTGGCCGCTATCACCTAAGCGATCAGGTCAGCCTTGGCAGTGCTTTGTCGTTTAATCGCACCGATCGCTCCGGCGATGACTCACTGCAACCCGACTCCACCCTATTAGCCGGTACCAATCAGCTCACCAAGAGCGTATTCGCCCTGGATAGCAGCCAGACATTTTTTGATGAGCGCTTGCGCAGCACGGTGTTTTGGAAGCACTACTTCTATGAAGGAGAAGTCAGTTCAGTACGCACAGAAAGTTTCAACCAACGCTTTGTCACCAGCAAAGAAACCGGCAGTGCCAACGGCTTCGGCCTGGCGTTGCAATATCAACCCTGGGACAGCACCACGGTTAAATTTTCACGTGAAAAAGCCTACCGCATCGCCGAGCCCAACGAGATGCTCGGCAACGGTCAGTTTGTATTGCCAAACCCTGAGTTAGAACCGGAGCAAAGCACCAACACCAACCTCAGCGCCAACTATGGCGCCATGCTCAATGCCTGGTATTTAGGAGCAGAGATAAACGCCTTTCATCGCGACGCCAGTAACTTTATTTATTACAACCCGTCCGAAGTTATTCGCGGCCGCTACGAAAACTTAGGTGAAGTCTTAGCCAAAGGCTTGGAGCTATCGACCACCGTCGATTACCAAGACAGCTACAGCGCCCACGTCAATATGACCTACCAGGATATCACCGACCAAACACCGCAGGATTTCGACGGCTCGGAGAATTTGCATCGCGGTGAT
>CBDDTG010000061.1:0-20087 GCA_965233665.1 Bacterioplanes sp.
CAAGTTCAAGCGCTGTTGCGGCTAGCCTCTATCGGGGGCTCTAAAAACCTCAGAGGCGAAATTCTGGCTAGGCAAAAATCGACAAAAAAGCGGAGTTCACCTTAGTAAATGAGCATTTTGATCGCACTCGCGAACGAGACGATTTTTAACGAAGTCACAACGAGAAAAAGGGCTTTATGAGGTGCCCTAGTGCTTGGGCCGGGTCATGCCTTTCACCATCATGCCCCAGGTCATCATCAGGGCACCAATGAGCGAGGCCAGCATCATCAGGTTTACAAACAAAGCGTGACGCTGGTAATAACTGCTGTATTGTTGCTCGGCGCTGCTGCACTGGCCGCTGTTGAAATCAAGACTTTGGCCTAGCTCTTTACAGTCATTGAGTGCTGACATTTCCAAACCATACAGGGTTAATAGCAGAATGCCGGGCAAGGCAAATAGCAGAGCGCCAATGCGCAACATAAATCACTCCGGGCGAGATCGGGTTGGCGGAAGCTGTCCAATGCTTGACATCGTCCAGCTAATGTTTTCATCTTACCGGTAGTCACCCACCATGAAAACGATAATAACAGACGCTGCTTTTATGAAATTCACCACATTTGTTCTGGCCCTGCTCTTGGGCAGCGCTGCGCAGGCCGCCGATCTGGATGTGCTGCTGCAGCAAATCAAAACCGACATCGCTGCCAATCGACTGTCGACGCCTGCAGGAAATAACGCCCTAGAGCGCATTGATGCGTTTCGTGAGCAGGCGCCGTTCGACTATCGCGTCATTCCGTTGATGTATCAGTGGGGCGACGCCTATTTGCGGTTAGCCGATGATGCCATGGACAACGGCGATGTTGATAAGGCCAACCTGTATTTGCAACGTGTGTGGCAAGTGGCGTCCTTGACGCCCGGCTTAGAGCAGGCACAAGCGCGGCTGGATCAACTGGCGTCCACCACGCAGCAAGTGGCACAGAAAGATAAAAAACAGGCACAGAAAAAAGATCAGACGGCAGAAGCCGAACGCCAGCGCCGCATTGCCGCCGCTGCGGCTGAAGAGCGCGCCCGTTTAGAACGCGAACGCCAGCGCCGGTTAGAGCAAGCACGGCGCGAGGCCGAGGCAGAAAGACAGCGCTTGATTGCTGAGCGCAAAAGACGCGAAGAAGAAGAGCGTCGAAGCCGAGCTGAAGCTCAAAAAGCGGCGCAGTTGGCTGCCCAGCAGCCGCAATCCAGCGCTGTGGTCGCGCAAGCAGAGCCGGCATCGCCGGAAGAAGTCGAGTCTGCTCGTGAACTGTGGGAGCAAGCCGAAGAAGATCGGCCACCGCTGGCCAAATATGACCTCAACGGCGGCATGATCAGCGACCGCAACCGTGATATCGGTGATACTCTGGAGCCGATTTGTCGTGCAATTCTCGATAACGACGCCTCGGTGGTGATTCATACCGAAGACAAATCCGATTACCGTTGGCTGACGGTGCGCTTAACCCTGTGCTTGCGCCGTTTGGACGACAGTTTCCGGTTACGTCACAGCTTCGAGACCCTGGCTCAGGCAGAACCGTTTTTAACCCTGCATCCCCCGCGCGAAGTCTCCCTGGTACGCAAAGCGGCCGACTGAGTGTTCGACATTGATGAGAGTGGCGATGCCACTCCCATCACGCTTTACCAGACCTGACACTGACAGCGCTGGTCATCGTGTTACAATCTGCCAGATATATCTTCACAAATTTGTAGAACTATGCTGCGTTTACCTCTGATTGTTCTGTGTTTTTTGTTTTCTAATGCGGCATTGGCCAGTGTGATTGTGCCTGCTGCTCCCAAGCTGGCTGCCGATGCTTACATTTTGATGGACGCCGACAGCGGCCAGATTTTGGTAGAGCACGAGGCAGATAAACCCCGCCCGCCGGCCAGTCTGACCAAGATGATGACCAGCTACATTGCCGTGCATGAGCTGCAGCTGGGCAATGTCAGCGAAGACACACAAATCCCCATCAGCGTTAAAGCCTGGCGCAAAGGCGGCTCCAAGATGTTTGTGCGCGAGGGCACCGAGGTGCCGCTGATCGATTTGCTGCGTGGCATTATTGTGCAGTCAGGCAATGATGCGTCGGTGGCCGTGGCGGAGTATTTCTCCGGCTCAGAAGAAGCCTATGCCGAGTGGATGAATCAATACGCCAAAACCTTTGGCATGAACAACACCAACTTCCTTAACGCCACGGGCTGGCCTGTCGAAGGGCACTATTCCACGGCTCGCGATATGGCGGTATTGGCGCGTCACATCATTAACGATCACCCTGAGTATTACTCTCTGTACGCCGAGAAATACTTTGAGTACAACGACATTCGCCAGCCTAACCGCAATAAGCTGCTGTGGCGTCGTAGCAGTCACTTCACCGTGGATGGTTTAAAAACCGGCCACACGGACGAAGCCGGCTATTGTTTAGCGGCGTCGGCTAAGCATGAAAACACCCGCTTTATTGCCGTCGTCATGGGAACGCGCAGCGAAGAAGCGCGCGCCCGTGAAACCCAAAAGCTGCTGGCTTATGGCTTTCGGTACTATCAGACCCACAAGCTTTACCAAGCCGGTGAGGTGTTACAAAATCAGCGCGTTTGGCTGGGGCAGCGTGAACAAATCGACTTGGTATTAGAAGATGATTTGTTTCTGACCCTGCCTGGTGGTGCTGAGGGTGATTTGGATGTCGACATTACCTTTGATGAGTTTTTAGAAGCGCCGGTGCAGCAAGGTCAGGCGATTGGCAGCATGACCATCAGCCGTGATGGCGAGCTGTTAGCCCAGCGTCCATTGTTGGCCTCGGCCACGGTGGAAGAGGCAGGCTTCTTCGGGCGTATGTGGGGTAAGGTACAATTGTTCTTTGCGCGGTTGTTTGCCGGCGCTTGAAGTTCGTCAGCAAGGCCCCACTGATAGGCAGATTGATAGGCGAATTGATACGCACTTGGCCGGCTCCTAGCCGGCTTTGATGTTTTTACGAGGTAGTGAGTGTGAGCCAGCAAGAGCCCCCTAAGATTGAGTTTCCCTGCGACGATTATCCCATCAAGGTATTGGGCACCGGCGTGGATGATTACGAGCAGCTGGTGATCGATATCATTCGTGTGCATGCGCCGGATTTTGATGCCACCAGCATGCAAGTACGCGACAGCCGCAACGGTCGTTTTCGCTCCATTACCGTCTATATTCGCGCCACCGGCCCAGATCAGCTGCAACGCATCCACACCGACCTAACGGCGCAAAGCTTTGTGCACATGGTGATGTAAATGACGGCCACGCCAACCGACTCGCTGCAACTGCGTTGGTTAGGTCTGCAGCCCTACGACAGCGTCTACCAAGAAATGCTGGCGTACACTGAGCAACGTGACGCCGATACACCGGATCAAATCTGGTTATTGCAGCACCCGCGCGTGTTTACCCAGGGTCAGGCCGGTAAGGCCGAGCACGTGCTGATGCCGGGCGATATTCCCGTGGTGCAGTCGGATCGTGGCGGCCAGGTGACTTATCATGGCCCAGGCCAATTGGTGGTGTATTTGCTCATTGATATTAAGCGCCGCGGCATGGGCCCGCGCCAGCTGGTGAGCTTGATTGAGCAAGCCATTGTCGATGCTTTGCAGCACTGGCATATTGACTCGGCACCACTGGTCGGATGCCCCTGGGGTCTATGTGCAGCAGCGCAAGATCGCCTCCCTCGGCCTGCGCATTCGCCAAGGTCGCTGCTTTCACGGCCTGGCGTTGAACATTGATATGGATTTAGAGCCATTTGCGCGTATTAACCCGTGCGGCTATGAAGGCATGCAAATGACGCAAATGGTGGCCGAAACCGATCAGCCCGTGGTGTTTGACCAAGTTGCCGAGCGACTCGCTCAGGCCCTCACCACACGCTTTGCAGAGAGTGAAGAACTGGCATGAGAACACTGCTAACAAGTGTGCTGTTATTGGCAGCACTGGGCGCGGAAGCGCAACAGCGTTACAACCTGGCGTTGGTCTCCGATTATTTGTTCCGTGGTCTTACGCGCACGGATCATGACCCTGCGCTGCAAGGCGGCATGGATGTGCGGCGCGGCGACGCCTACGCCGGCATCTGGCTATCGAACATCGATGCCCCCGAGCAGGCGGAAGGCATTCCCGTCGAGATGGATGCCTACTTTGGCTACAACCATCGCTTTGGCGGTTTTAACCTCGATACCAGCGTGGTGACCTACAACTATTTGGTCGACAGCTTGGCGGATGAAACCGAGTTTCGCTTGGCCACTAACCCGGCCAAAGGCTGGGAGCTGAGTGTGGCGCGCGGCATCAAGCAAAAAACCTGGTATCCGGAAATTCGCTACGAGCAGTACTTACAACACCGCTTGTATTTGGACGTCATGGCGGGCGTGTGGCTGCAAGACGATGCCGACGATAAGGGCTTTAACCTGCGCGCTGAGCTGGCGCGTGACTTCCCTGAGTTTCACAGCATCGACTTGTTTGTGGCGTTGGACTTTATCAGCGATCAAACACCGTTTGGCATGGATAACGACGAAGACGACTCAGACATTCAAGTCGTCTTCGGCATTCGCAAGAACTTCTAACGCCGTTACAGGTTGTCTAAATTTATCTCAGCCAGCGACGTCACCACCGGGTGGCGTGCGCTGGCAGGCTGCTCCCCCCGACACACCCACACGGTTTTAAGACCGGCCGCTCGCGCCGCATCCAGCTCGGCTTCAATATCGGATAAAAACAAAATCTCATGCGCTTTTACCTGATGGCGCTGCTGCAGCTCGGCGGCGATGTGCTCATAGGCACTGGCCTCAGTTTTAGCGCCGATGCGGGTGTCGAAGTGACCGCTAAATAACGGCAATAAGTCGCCATCACAGCTGTGGGCAAAAAACAGCTTTTGCGCTTGCTCTGAGCCGGATGAATAAACATACAAAGGCAGCTCGCTCGCCCATTGACGCAAGGCTTGGGTGGCGTCCGGGTACATATGAGCTTGGTAGTCGCCTTGCTGATAGCCTTGGCGCCAGATCAATCCCTGCAGGGTTTTCAGCGGCGTGGCCTTGCGGTCCTGATCGATCCACTGCTCTAGCGCACTGATCAGCTGCTCATCGCTGTCGGCTGGCAGTTGCTCTTGCTCTAGCAAGACGCGGGTTGTGTTGCAGGCAATCTAACACTTCCGGCTGCTGGCGCTGCTGCTCAACGAAGGGGCGTAAGTGGCGGCGAGCATAGGGAAACAGCACCTCTTTAACGAACGCAATGGAGGAAGTGGTGCCTTCGATGTCGGTGACGATGGCGGCAATGCTCATGCGTTTTCTTCCAGACGGTTAAACAGGTTGGCAATGTCGCTGCCGGTAAACTGGGCGACCCAGCCTTCTGGGTTGGTAAACCAGCGAATCGCTACAAACCTAGGGCGCGGGCCCATATCGAACCAATGCGGGGTGGTTTGCTGGCACACTGATCAAATCGCCGGCGACGCAATGCACCTCGTACACTTTGCCGTCTTGGTGCAGGGTGAATAAGCCCTCGCCGGCGGCAAAAAAGCGCACTTCGTCTTCGCTGTGGGTATGCTCGCTGAGAAACTTTTGTCGCAGTGCTGCTTTATCTGGGTGGTTGGCATCCAGGCTGATGACATCGACCGCCTGATAGCCATGCTGCTGTTGCAGCCGTTCGATGTCGTCTTGATAGGCCGCCAATACTTGCTCGGGGGCACAGCCCGGTTGCAGCTCTGGCTGGATCGGCCATTGCTCAAACTGCACGCCGATGTCTTGCAAGCGCTGGCGAATTTTCTGGCTGTCGTCGGTGGTAAACAGCAAGTTGGTGGGGGCGTTATCCGGGTAGATGCGGATGGTAGTCATAATGGCGAACCTCGCTCAATGCGCAGCCTTTCAAGTTCATAGCGAAACAGGTGTTCTAACGCTTCTAAGTGGCGAAAGCACTCGTCAGCGTCGCGGCCCCAGGTATAAACACCATGGCCGCGAATCAAGTAGCAGGGCGCATAGCGGCGCTGCTGTAAGCGCTCACTTACCTGCTGGGCCAGGATGTCGATATCCTGGCTATTGGCAAACAGTGGAATGTTGACCTGGTCTTCATGGGTGCTTTCACCCGCCAGCGCTTTTTGCAGCTCCCAGCCTTGCAATATCAGTTCATCACTCGGCCACAGGCGTGACAACAACACAGCGTAAAACGAGTGGGTGTGCAGTACCGCACCGACTTCAGCAAAGTCACGATAAAGCTGCGTGTGCAGGGCGGTTTCGGCGGAGGGCTTGCCCGTCGTCAGCGGCCGGTTGTGCATATCCACCTGCATCAATTGCTCGGCGGTGAGCTGGCCTTTATCTCGGCCAGAGGTGGTAATCAGGCAGTGCTGTGGCCCCAAGCGCAGGGAGTAATTAGAGCTGGTGGCCGGCGACCAATCGTTGGCATAAATGCGATGCGATAACTGGCACAGGTTGCTCGGCTTGGCTGCTGATGTCAGTGCTGGCATCCAAGGTATGAGGCGTTGTTGTGGTCTGTTTGGTCACAAGCACGTCCTAGCGAGTCAACAAGGCAGCAAGGGTGTCGCGTGAAGGGGCTGGAATCACCCCCTGCTCACAGACGATGGCGGTAATCAGCTCGGCCGGGGTGATATCAAACGACGGATTGAGCGCCTGACAGCCTTCTGGGGCAAATGGCCTGGCCTTGCAGTTTCGGTGACCTCGCTTGCAGGGCGCTGCTCAATAACAATGTCATCACCGCTGGCCAGGGTTAAATCAAAGCTGCTCGACGGTGCCACCACCATGACTTTGGCACCGTGGTGACGGGCCAAAACGGCCAGGCTGTAGGTGCCGATTTTTGTTGGCGACATCGCCATTGGCGGCGATGCGATCGGCACCGACGATGATCCAATCAATGGCTTGGCTGTGCTTGCGTTGCTGCTGCAGCAGATGCGCCGCAGCGCCATCGCACACCAGTTGCACATTAATGTTGTCCTGTATCAGCTCCCAGCAGGTCAGGCGTGCGCCTTGCAGCCAGGGGCGGGTTTCACCGGCATACACTTGGCTGATTTTTCCATCCGCCCAGGCAGAGCGAATCACCCCCAGCGCGGTGCCGTGGCCGCCGGTGGCCAACGCTCCGGTATTGCAATGGGTATACACCCGGCTGTGCTCACCCAACAGAGAAGCACCAAACTGCGCCATGGCTAAGTTGTCGGCGATGTCTTGCTGGTGAATAGCGCGTGCTTCGGCCACCAATTGCTCGGGCCCGGCGTGGCTGAGTGCCGCCATGCGCTCTAATGCCCAAAACAAGTTGACTGCGGTAGGGCGCGATTCGGCCAGACGCTGATAGGCGTGCTGCAAGTCACCGCCATGTAAGGCTTCCAAGGCGTAACCGTAGGCGGCAGCAATGCCAATGGCGGGCGCACCGCGCACCACCATGGCACGAATGGCATCGGCCACATCGGCAGCGTTAAAGCAGTCAATGTACTGTTGCTGATGCGGCAAGTAGCGCTGGTCTAGCAGGCGCAAGTGCTGCTGTTGCCAGTCGATGGCATGAACCTGTGAATGCGTCATGATGTTCCCCTGTTCGAATGGCGCAATGGTAGTCGCGCCAGACTTTAATGAACAGAGGTTGGCGAACTTACAGTTGCTGTTGCATGCGATGGAAGGCGCGAATCAGGCCATTGGTAGAGCCGTCGATGTCGGCTGCGATGGCGCCGCCTTCCAATGCCGACAACACTCGCCCGCCAAGCTGCTTGCCCAACTCCACTCCCCATTGGTCAAACGAGTTAACGCCCCACAGCATGCCTTGGGCAGCCACCTTATGCTCATACAGAGCAATCAAAGCGCCCACGCTGTGCGGCGTGGCTTTAGGGAAATACAGCGTGTTGCTAGGACGATTACCGGGAATCACCTTCTGCGGCGCTAATACGATGGCCTCGGCTTGGCTCATGCCAGCCGCCACCAGCTCATCGATGGCTTCCTGCTCAGATTTGCCCTGCAGCAATGCTTGGCTTTGCGATAAGCAGTTCGACACCAGCATGGCGTGGAAATTATCAATCGGATTGTGACTGCACATGGGCACAATAAAATCACAGGGTGAAAAGTGCGTGCCCTGGTGCAGCAGCTGGTGAAAGGCGTGCTGACCATTGGTGCCAACACCGCCCCAAATGATCGGGCCGGTGTGGTAATCCACCTGATTGCCATCGAGAGTAATCGACTTGCCGTTGCTCTCCATATCCAGCTGCTGCAAGTGCGCGGGCAGCGAGCGCAGGTAATGGTCGTAGGGCAAGATGGCGTGGGAGTTAACGCCAAAGAAGTTCACATACCAAACCCCTAACAGTGCCATGATGACGGGCATGTTTTCGGCCAAGGGGGCGGTGCGGAAATGCTCGTCCATGGCAAAGGCGCCGCGCAACAAATCGCGGAAGTTATCAATGCCAATGGCCAACGCCAGCGGCAGGCCCATGGCCGACCACAGCGAATAGCGCCCGCCGACCCAATCCCACATGGGGAAGATGTTCTCTTCGGCGATGCCAAACTCGGTGGCTTTGGCAATGTTGGCGGAAACGGCGGTGAAGTGGCGGCTAAGGTCGTCTTCAGAGCCGCCGTTGTCTAAAAACCAGCGCCGGCACGCGGTGGCGTTTTTAAGCGTTTCTTGGGTGCCAAACGACTTGGACTGCACGATGAACAAGGTGGTGGCTGGGTCGAGGCGCTTGAGAATTTCGGTGATGTGCGAGCCATCGATGTTGGCCAAATAGTGAATGCTAAGGCCAGAATCCCAATACGGCTTAAGCGCGCCCGAGGCCAGCTTAGGGCCGAGAAACGAGCCGCCAATGCCAATCGAGACAACGTCGGTAAAAGGGCGGTTGTCGTAGCCGCGCCATTGGTTGCGCCGAATCTTCCAGCAAAACTCTTCCATGCGGTGCACGGTGTGGCGCACCTCCGGCATGATGTTGACGCCATCGACCAGAATCTCGCGCTCGCTGAAGTTACGCAAAGCGGTATGCAAAGCCGGGCGGTCTTCGCTGCGATTGACGTGCTCACCGCTAAACAAGTTGCTGATGGCACCGGGCAAACCGCGTTGCTGCGCCAGCTCCAGCAAGACTTGCAGGGTGTGTTCAGTGATGCGGTTTTTGGAGTAGTCCAGGGTCAGGCCGGCGGCCTCAACATGGAAACGCTCGAAGCGCTGTGGGTCTTGGGCGAACCAGTCGCGCATGTGCTGATCTTTAATGTCCTGGTAATGCTGTTGCAGCGCTTGCCAGGCGGGTACTGAGGTCAGGCTTCCTTGATAGGCCATGGAAATGTCCCGTACTGTCCAGAGGCCTTTGATTATACAGATCCAGAATAAAAAAAACGCCGCATTAGAGCGGCGTTTTGGCATTCGAGGCTAGTGACTTAGGCCACTTGTACCGGAATGTCGAAGCTGGTGTGGCTGACGGTATTGTCGGCGTTCATATACACCATTTTGGGTTTGAACGACGCCAACTCGTTTTCGTCATAGTTGCCGTAGGCACAGATAATGATGCGGTCGCCAACATCGGCCAAATGCGCGGCAGCGCCATTGACTGAGATGATGCCGGAGTCCTCTTCGCCACGAATAATGTAGGTGGTGAAGCGTTTGCCATTATCAATGTTGTAAATTTGAATCTGTTCAAATTCGCGCATGCCCGCGAGATCCAGCAACTTGCCGTCAATGGCGCAAGAGCCTTCGTAGTTCAGCACTGAGTGCGTAACTCGAGCCTGATGCAGCTTGGCTTTGAGCATGATGGATTGCATGGTAAACCCTTTCGTTTCTGTCCGGACTATTCTCAGCCTGGCGTCATGCCTGGGCATGGAATTGGTCAAAAGTTAGCCACATGGGCATAAGGCGTCGAAGTATGCCTTATTCAAACGCCCGATTCAATGACAGTGGCAGATTATCAATTAGGCGCGCAGGGCCAAGGAATACGGCGGCCAGAATGATAATGTCACGGTCGTTTGCGCCCGCTTGCTTAAGGTCATGCTGGCGCTTTATTTCCAGATAATCCAGCCGCAAACCAGCGTCTTGCAAGTGTTGTTTACCACTGTCAATCACGGCTGTTAACGGTTGGTTATTTTGTAGCTGTTGCGCCATGTGCTGCAGTGTTTGATACAGCACGGGTGCCAGCTGGCGCTCGCTGTCATTGAGGTAGCCATTGCGCGAACTGAGCGCCAAGCCATCATCGGCACGAGCGGTTGGCACGGCGACAATCTCCAACGGCATGTCCAGGTCGGCGACCATTTTGCGAATCACCGCCACTTGTTGCCAATCTTTCTGGCCAAAAAAAGCTTGGTCGGGCTGTACTTGATTAAACAGCTTGGTGACCACGGTGGCGACGCCATCGAAGTGACCTGGGCGACTACCGCCGCACAAACCTTCCGACACCGCTGGCACATGCACGGTGCTGAGCTGCGGCTGGCCATTGGGGTACATTTCATCAACGCTCGGGGCGAACAGCAAATCACACTGGGCCGCTTCAAGCTTGGCTTGATCGTCTGGCAAAGTGCGCGGATAGCGCTGCAAATCGCTGGCGTCGTCAAACTGCAGCGGGTTCACAAACACGCTGGCGATGACAAAATCGCAGTGCTGGCGCGCGCGCTCGATCAAACTGATGTGGCCGGCGTGCAGGTTGCCCATGGTCGGCACGAAGCCAATGGTCTTGCCATTGGCGCGGGCGCTGCGCACGGCCTGGCGCAGCTCTTTAACCGTGTGCAATGTGTGCATTAGGCGAATCCGTGCTCAGCGGCGGGAAAGGTGCCGGCTTTGACTTCCTCGACATACGCCGCCAATGCTTGCTGCACGGTGCGGCCATCGGTCATAAAGTTTTTCACAAACTTAGGTACATGGCCGCTGTTAAGGCCCAGCATATCTTGCAGCACCAGCACCTGAGCATCGGTATCGCCGCCGGCGCCAATGCCCACCACGGGAATGCTTAGAGTTTTTGCAATGCGCGCGGCCAGCTCGGATGGCACGCATTCCAATACCAATAAATCGGCACCCGCGGTTTCCAGCGCCTGGGCATGCGCCAGCATGGCGTCGGCGGCAGCGCTGTCGCGGCCTTGTACTTTATAGCCGCCTAACTTGTTGACCGATTGCGGGGTTAAACCCAAGTGTGCGCACACAGGCACGCCTTGACGGGTAAGCGCTGTAATCATCGGCACCAGCCAATCGTCACCTTCTACCTTGACCATATGGGCACCGGCTTGCATGACTTTGCGCGCGCTGTCTAAGCACTGCTCTAGCGTGCCGTAGGCCATAAAGGGTAAGTCGGCCATGATCAGAGCCGGGCGGCTGGCGCGGGCGTTGCCGCGAGCGACGCAGGCGGTGTGGTAAACCATGTCATCGAGGCTGACGGGCAGGGTGCTGTCGTGCCCCTGCAATACCATTCCTAACGAGTCACCCACCAGAATGACCTCGACACCGGCTTCGGCGGCCAGCTGGGCGAAGGTCGCATCGTAGGCGGTCAGTACCGCAATTTTCTCGCGCTCGGCTTTGAGTTTCGCCAACGCTGGAATGGTGATGGTTGTCATCCTGCTTCTCCGGTAAATCGGTCTGGCTTGTGGCCGACCGGGTGACGTTGAGCTGCGTATAGTCCGGATTGGCGAGGCATTGTCAATATTGAACCGCAGGGGCAAATGTGGAAGCTACGTGCGCAAAAAGTCGGAACGCAAGAGAAGGGGAGAGTGGTGGCAACTTGGGTGGGGTAGTTGAGGGGTGTAGGTGTTTAGTTTTCCTTGCTGGCGGCTTTATATAGAGCATCTATTAAATGCGCGGTTTTAATGCCTCGGTTTGCCATGCCTTGGTAGGCCGTTTGAGTTGGCGTTGCGGTGACCAGGGCGTTTGAATTTGCGAAATCGCAGTGATTCGCCCGGCTGCGCACTGGCTTGAATGCCAAAGCTGCGTGCCCCGGGTGGAACCGTCCCCCTTGGCGATCCCGCTCCCGGCCAAGATGGCGTGGTTAGACCGCCAACCCGCTTGGCGACGGGCGGCTCGCAAATAGGGCGAATCCCGCACCCCGTTTGCTTGGCCAGCATCCTTGCTGACCAGCCTGGTCGCCTGCACGGATTGTCGGCGCCATCTCAGGCCGACTTGGCGCAGTGATAGCGGCGATGACCACAAGACCTCAGCGCGGTTAGGTATAGGACGGTTTTCTTGTTGTGGTTGTCCGGTTTGTTCTTGTTGCGTGAGACCATTTGTCGTAGAAATATTGATGAGACGGCTCCAAATCCGGCTCCAGTGACGACAACATACGATGATGCCTTGCAAAAAGGGCAGCAACTCCTTAATAGCCGTGGTATTGATATCACATTACCGACTGAGTCAGAAATTCGCGCTCAAGGTGAAGAGGTGAAAAATGAAGTGTTATTTGAGGTCGATAGCATGCGGGAGAACTTTATTCCATTGATTCCGAATTCATCCGAAGATAGCTATACAATTAGTGACGGGATAGCTCCGTTGTCCGACAATGCCAATAGTCATTAAGAAGGTATATGGAATGAAGATTGGTTTGTTGATACTGCTTGTGGTGCTGTCTGGTATACCGGCGCTAGTTTATAGTTCGGAGGAGGAGAAGCTTGGTTACCCTTCAGTGGGTATTCTCTCTAGCAATACGCGTGACAGTGCAATGGCGCGTTATGTTTTAAGCGATTATACGAAGGTGGAGTCCATCCAAAATCGAGAGAGTGATTTTTGTAAGTTTTATATGTCGTCGGTTGCACTGGGAACGCTGGAAGAAATTCTGGTTTTCTCGACAGAGGATATCGTCGTTGATAAAGAGCTGGTCAGTGCATATGGTCCAGAATCTGATTTATTTGAAACCTGCAACTACCTTGAATCATTCCCTCATCTGTTAAAGCCTCTAGGGTTATTTTTAGAAGGTAAGTGGCCGGAAGATGTGGCGCTAGACTGGCATCGAACCGATGCATATGTTGAAGGAGAGCATACATTGCTTCTGTTGCAGTTTCCGGAGGGTTTTAGTCTTATGGGAAATGATGATTTGATGATCAAGGCGCTGATTATAGATAAAAGTCGCCAAAAGGCTTCAAATAAAATGTATGGCGGGTCAGAGATTACTAAAGCGATTTTTGGATGATGTAAGTTAGACTGAAATTGGAGTCTCAAGCAACAAGGAAAACAACAAAAGGACATATATAGGCGCTCTCCCTGCGTTAACTACAGAGACACCCACCCTAAATCTGAATGTTCCAGTGATGGTATCGGCCTGTCAACCGAATGTGTTGTTTGAGCAGGGGCGTTCTAATTAAGTCTGTGTGATGCGTTTTTACGAATTACTGTCTTGTTTAGCAGTTTAGGTTGGATGTCCATGTGGTTTTAACTATATCAACGCAATTGAGCCATTATAAGGTTGCTGAAAAACCGGCTAACGCGTCATCTTTTTAACAAAAACCACCACGAATAACGCCATGGTAAAGCTACCTAAAAATGCTTCCAGTGCAGCCAGCAATCGGGAAAATCCAATCGGTGCAATGTCTCCATAGCCAAGAGTAGTAAAAGTCACGACGCTGAAATAAAGTGCATTAAGGAAGTTTGCACAGTTTCCAATAACGCCAAGCTCAGTGGAAAATCGTAAATCGTCACCGCCGCTGGTATTACCGAAGGCAAAATAAAGTAAGGCGCACAAAAAAATAAAGGCGATTGAAAAGATAACTACGCGCGCAGGGGATTCGCCATAACCACAAAAGACATCAACCACCTTGGAGATGAATCGACGTCCGCTCATAAGCGGCATTTTCATCCGTCGAAACATCATCTCTTTTTGAAAAAATACACCGGCTTGCTCAAACATGCCTTGCTTTTCGCATTGCTTGCGAATATTACGCGCGACTTCTTCCGCCTCTTGCCAGTAGCTATCAGCACGTTCATGATCTCCCGCCACTAAACATTGCTGAGCACAGACCTCCTGATGGAGGCGCTTCCCCCACTGAACGTTTTCCATCCTTGCATGGGAAAAAATACTGCCTAACAGATTACAGTCGCGTAAATCAGCGCAATGTAAGTTAGCCCCTGATAAGTCCGCTTTCATCAAGGAGCTGCCGCGAGCATCCAGGCGAAACAGGTGAGCACCAGTTAAATTAGCACGGTATAAATCGGCATTGCGGCAGGAATAACCTTGCTCGGCGCCATGATTAACCAAATCGACATCGGTTAAGTCTGCTCTTGCCAACTGCATGCCATCCATGGGCCTACCATCACGAACCCAGTGCTCTAGTGCAGCAGACAAATGTTGACCATCTTTACTGGCCGCTCGGTCGTGCCAAAAGCAAAAGCCTGTTTCTCCCGCTTGTTGATCGCAGTGCCAGCCCTGTGGGCTGCAAAACTGGCACACTCCATGATGGTCTGGCTGCTGCAACGATTGTGACTGTGGTGAAGATGGCTTAGACATAGCCATACCTATCATTAAACATTTGTTCAGTATAGAAGCTGCTACTCAACAAGACGCCTGCGACAGCATTGTCATGTAAGGAATTAACTCACCGACAGCCAGTGATTCAGCCGGATTACTGCAGTGGCCAAATAGACTATGCCATTGCAACCTACCACCGGAAGAAAACACAGCCAAGTCGGGTAGGGGAGCGTGCCAAGTGTCTGCGCTCTCACTAAATCCAGTATTCCTTAGCATTGGGTGTAAAGCCGCTTTTTGTTCGTATCGGTATTCGCGGAACATCCAATCAAAGTTTTGGACTCGCCCTCGCGTCTAGGTTTTCCGCGCCTTAGCCGGTTGCCTGAATTGACAATGGCTGTGCCCGCAGGGGCTGCCTGGACGGCGTGAGGAATAACCTCAAGTGGGTAACACCAGTCCCAAAGCTAAAGTCAGCGCGCCAGCAACTGCTGGCAGCAGGCTTGGTAATCTGCATGCTGAAGTCGTTGCAGCTCGCCATCAAAGGCGGGGGTGAGCTGGCTCAATACTTCACCGCCTGGCAGCACCAGTTGTGGCTGAATTTCTGCCAGTGGCAGCAGGGTAAAGCTGCGTTGGGTGAGCTCATGGTGTGGCAAGTTCAGGCGTGAGCAGCGGTGTTGCTGTTGGCCAAACAGCAAGATGTCCAGGTCGATGCAGCGCTCGCCCCAATGCCGTTTGCGCACACGACCTTGCTGCTGCTCTTGTGCTTGCAAAGCATCGAGCAGTGCCAGCGGCGCCAGCTCGGTCTGTAACTCTGTGACGGCATTGTAAAAGTCGGGCTGATCCTGCGGCCCCAGCGGTTTGCTGTGATACAGCGACGAGACCGCCGTGAGGTGGCTTTGGGGCAACTGTGCCAGCGCTGCTAGCGCCGTGCACAGCTGTTTGACCGGGTCATCGAGATTGGCGCCTAAGCCGATGTAGCAAACTTCGCCCATTAGTTGCGGCGCGGCGAGCGGCGGCGATTCGGTCGGCGCTTGCGCGGTTTGTCATCGTCGCTGCGGCTCGGTGTTACCGGGCCATGTTGGGCTTGAAAGTCGGTCCACCACTGGCCAAGGCCTTCTAGGTCTTCGCCCGATTGCTCGCGCAGCAAAACAAAGTCGTAGGCCGCGCGGAAACGCGGATGGCTCAACAGCTCTTCGCAGCGGCGCGAGCGCGTTTTCGGCAACCGCAGTTGCAGCTCCCAGATTTCTTTCATCGGAATCGAGAAGCGCTTAGGAATGGCAATGGTGCGTGCCTGCTGGGCGATCACACGTTCAGCGGCTTTATGCAGGGCCTGCTGAGGTGGCATGCCTTTGTCTTGCAGTTGCTGCATGCGCTGGTTGACCGTGGGCCACAGTAACGCCGCCAGGAAGAAATACGGCGTCACGGATTTGCCCGAGCGAATGCGCACATCGGTATTGGCAAAGGTGTTACGCACCAAAGCTTTACAGAAGTCGTCGTGCTGCAGTTGCTCAGCGGTTTGCGGGAACAGCTCAGCAAACAGGCCATAGTGCAACAACTGCTCAAAGGTTTGCTCGGCTTGGCCATGCAAAAACAGTTTGAGGATTTCTTCAAACAAGCGTGCCGGCGGTATTTGCTGCAGCAGCGGCGCCATCATGGCTATTGGACGCTCGGTTTCTTGCTCCAGGCTAAAGCCCAGTTTGGCGGCAAAGCGAATGGCGCGCAGCATGCGCACCGGGTCTTCGCGGTAGCGTACTTCTGGGTCGCCAATTAAGCGCAGGCGCTGATGTTTTAAATCGTCCCAGCCACCGGCATAGGCATGCACAGAAAAGTCGGCAATGTCGTAGTAGAGGGCATTGACGGTAAAGTCGCGGCGCATGGCATCTTCATCTTTGCTGCCATAGACGTTGTCGCGCAAAATCATGCCTTGATCGCCCGTAGCCGACTGTTTGGCGGAATGCTCTTCGCTGGGCGGTGCACGGAAAGTGGCGACTTCGATCACTTCGCGACCAAACACCACATGCACCAGCTTGAAGCGGCGACCGATTAAGCGGGAGTTGCGAAACAGTTTGGCGACTTGTTCCGGTGTGGCATTGGTGGCCACATCAAAATCCTTTGGCTGCATGCCCAGCAAGGTATCGCGCACGCCACCGCCCACCAGCAGCGCCTGATAGCCGGCCTTATGCAGCCGGTACAGCACTTTCAAAGCGCTTTCACTGATCTGACTGCGACTGATGCTGTGATGATCACGGGGAATAATGGTCAGAGGGGCGTTTGACGACGGTTTCGTCAGCCATTTTTTCAGCGCGCGCCCGGGCGCTTTTAAAGGATTTATCAAGGGTATAAGCCGCTTCACGGGGTCTTCTGTTGCCTATGTCGAGGCCCGCGAGTGTACCCTTCAGCCTGGGGAAAGGAAACGTTTCGTCGCGCCAGAAAAACAAAAAGCCGCATAAGCGGCTTTGTCGGGCGTGTTGTTATTGTTGTTATGGCCTGGCTCAGACGTTCGAGCAACTGTTTTGAATAGTCAGAAACACCTTTGTTTTTCTTATTGTTGTGTCTGCTGCTTATTCAGAACAGTCATTCTTCTCTTGCTGACCCCGTTGTTATTGTTGTTCGGGATCTCTCCGCGGCTGTTGTTGTTATTGTTACCGCGTTGCTTCGGGCTGCGATTGTTATTTTTATTGCTGCATTACCGTTGCTGTAGGTTACTTAGCAGGTGCCGTGCCAGTTTTCAAAAAACCTTTAAAATCAATAACTTAGGTTTTCTTGTCAATTTTCACAGGGTTATTTAGACGAAAGTGTTACCAGTTACAGGCCAAATAGGTAACACCTGGGCGCCACCGGGTAACAGGTTGTAACACGTTGGCCTGGTTGGTGTGGTCATGCGCAGCAGAGCGTCTCTATCGACTGTTAGCTAAAAAGTGGGGAGCAGCGCTGCTGAGCAATGGCCGACAGCGGAGGTCTTGTTGTGCTCTGGTTGTTCGCTGTGAGTTGCTGGGTGCGGGTGTGTGCGGATCGGCCAAAAACAAGAAAGCCGATGGATTTATCTACTACCTGGTAGGTAAATCCATCGGCTATCAGTGAGTTGGGGCTTGTTATTATTGTTATCCACTCGTGGCCGGTTGTTGTTGTTATTGTCCGGCCTGTTCACCGCCTGCGTTTTATTTTTATTGTTGCAGGCAATTCTTTGTAATTCTTGACTGAGCTAAAGCCAGTAGCGTGCCAACTTTTTATAAAATATTGAAAAATCTATATTTATCAATGATTTATGCTGATTTATTGAGGGGCTGAAAGCGCTGCTTGAGGGCGTGTCGAGGGGGCGTTGTTACGGAGGTGGCGGGCTATGACCGAAATCTGTGCCCGCTGTTACGGCGAGTCTGTTACTTTTTCTTACGTGGAATCCCTAGTCGTTGGCGACGCTCCCACAGGCTCTTGCGTGAGATGCCCAGCTTGCGCGCCAGATCGGTTTCGGTCATGCGGGCTTCGTTTTCCAGCACGAAGTGCACGAAGTAGTCGTCCAGTGACAAATCGCCTTGCTCGCTTTCCGTGTTACCTGGCTGCTCAGCTTGCACCAAATTCTCTTTTAAGGTGTTACTGACGTAACTATCGGGTGATAGATCAATACTGAGCAAGTCGGCACTGATGGGTTGATCGTCATCGGCCAGAATCACCGCACGCTCGATGGCGTTTTCCAGTTCGCGCACGTTGCCAGGCCAGTGATAGCGTCGAATGGTGTTCAAGGCATCGCTACTGAACTGCATGGGCGCGAGTTGCATTTTTCACAGCGGCGGCTGAGCAGCGCTTGGGCCAGTTCGACCACGTCTTCGCCACGGTCGCGCAGTGGCGGTAGGTGCAGCTCCATCACATTCAGGCGGTAGTACAAGTCTTCACGGAACTCACCTTGTGCGACAGTTCGCGCAGGTTGCGGTGGGTGGCGGCAATCAAACGCACATCCACCTTGCGGCTTTGCACTGAGCCTACGCGACGAATTTCGCCTTCTTGCAATACGCGCAGCAGGCGAGCTTGGGCCTCCAGCGGCAGCTCGCCAATTTCATCTAAAAACAAAGTGCCGCCGTCGGCAGCTTCTACCAGGCCTTGGCGCAGGGCGGTGGCACCGGTAAAGGCACCTTTTTCGTGGCCGAACAGTTCGGACTCGATCAGGGTTTCGGGAATGGCGGCGCAGTTAACGGAAATCATGGTGGCGTTTTTGCGTTGGCTTTGCGCATGCAATGCCCGTGCGACCAGCTCTTTACCGGTGCCGGATTCGCCTTGAATCAGCACCGTGGCATCGGTGGGCGCCACTTTACTGATCTTGCGAAACAACAGCTGCATGGCCTCGCAGCTGCCAATGATGCCGCTGACGGGGTAATCCTGCTCTTGCCCGGTGGCGGGAGAGGTGGTTTGAGTGGCTTTGCTGTCCGCCGCTTTGCTGTCTGCCAGAATGCGACGCACGGCGTCGACCAGTTCATCATGGTCAAAGGGCTTAGCGATGTAGTCCACGGCGCCGAGCTTCATGGAGTCCACAGCGCTGCGCAAGGAGGCGTAGCTGGTCATGATTAAAACCGGCGTGCGCCCGGCCAAAGAGATCAGCTCAGTGCCATTGCCACCGGGCAAGCGCAGGTCACTGATGATGAGGTCGAACTGGTCGAGGGATTGCTGACGGGCGGCGTCTAGCGAATCGACATCTGTCACCTCATAGTCATGGCGTTGCAGTAAGCGACGCAACGCCTGACGGATGATGGTTTCATCTTCGACGACCAAAATATGACTCATGCGCTGTAATCCAACTCTTGTTCAGACGGTTGTAATCGGGGCAGGCTCACTTTAACACAGGTGCCGCGGTCGTCACGGACCGGGCTATGAATACTGATGCTGCCGTAGTGCTCTTCAATAATGCTGTACACCAGCGCCAGGCCGAGGCCCGTACCGGTGCCGACATCCTTGGTGGTAAAGAAGGGTTCAAAATGCGATCCAGGGTGTCTGGGTCGATGCCGTGACCTTCGTCGATGACGCGCAAAATGACTTGATGCTCGTCGGCTTCGCTGGTGACTTGAATGCAATCACCTGGCTCACTGGCATCGCGCGCGTTGCCGAGCAGGTTAACGAACACCTGCACCAAGCGTTGGGCGTCGCCCAGCACCTGCAGCTCTGGGTCGCAGCTGTTTTCAAACTGAATGTCCATGCTGCGCTTGCTTAGCCGCAGTAGCTGCATGGCTTCTTCGACGCACTGGCAGATGGGCACGGCTTCGTGCTCGCTCGATTGATTGCCGGCGTGAGCGAAGTTCATCAGTGACTGCACAATGCGGCTGACGCGTTGGGTTTGCTCTTGAATTTGGCCGGCCATCTCTACCAGTTCTGGGTTGTCGGTTTCGTAGCGAATCAGCTGCGCCAGGCTGTCGATACCGGTAATGGGGTTGCCGATTTCATGCGCTACGCCCGCCGCCAAGCGACCAATGGAGGCCAGTCGCTCACTGTGCATCAGCTCTTCTTCGAGCAGCTGGGTGTCGGTTTGATCTTCCATCAGCACCACCATGCCACCGGGCTGGCCGCCCGAAGGTTGAATCAGTGCTTTGTGCAAGCTGTACCAGCGCGGTCTGGCACCGATGTCGATGCGTTGTTTGTGCACGTGCATTTGCGGACTGGCGATAAAGTCCAGCAACAACTCGCACCAGGGGCTGGGCAGGCGCTTTAAGTGCGAGCCTGTCACGGTTTTTGAGCTGATGCTGGTGAGCTCTTGCATGGCTTGGTTCCACATCAAAATCTCGCCATCGTCGGCCAGTG
>CBDDTG010000062.1:0-3970 GCA_965233665.1 Bacterioplanes sp.
TGGTTTGATCGGCCAGCGCTTTTAGTGATTCATCGATGGGCAGACCGGCTGCAATCAGCGTGGCTAATTGGCGCGTCAGCAAGGCCAGCTCTGGCACCGACAGCGATGGGCCACGTTGGCGCCAGCGGCTAATAAAACTGCCGCCACTTTTGCCGGCACTGGCTGCAGACTTAGTGGCGTCCACCGACAATGGCATCCAGCCTTTGTCGCGCAGCTTTTGGCGGATCTGGCGAGCGCTGTCGCCCTCCAATACCCCTTTTTGCTGTTTGCCTTTGGCATCCAGCGCCTGAAATTCAAATGCCGCCATGCTTATCCCTTAGCAACCCGCAACAGTTCTTCAATGGTGGTGCTGCCGGCTAATACTTTGCGAATGCCGTCTTGGCGAATGCTGGGGCCCAGTTGGCGGGCGTGATGCTCAAGCTCCTGCTCGCCGGCTTTATCGTGAATCAGGGTTTTCAGTTGCTCATCCACCTTGATGATCTCGTAGATGCCCTGACGGCCACGGTAACCGAGTTGGTTACATTTATCACAGCCCTTGGCGTGATAAATGATCGGTGGCTGCTGCGGGTCAGCGCCGAGCAGCTCGCACTCGGAGCCATCGGCCGGCACTGGTTGCTTGCAGTCTTCACACAATACCCGTACCAAGCGCTGAGCAATCACCCCCACCACACTGGAGGACAGCAGGAAAGGCTCGACGCCCATGTCTTGCAAGCGCGTGATCGCACCGACGGCGGTGTTGGTGTGCAGCGTTGATAATACCAAGTGGCCGGTCAGCGAAGCTTGAATGGCGATTTCTACCGTTTCTAGGTCGCGAATCTCACCGATCATCACCACGTCTGGGTCTTGTCGCAAAATGGCTCGCAAGCCCTTGGCGAAGGTCATGTCGACCTTGGTGTTGACCTGAGTTTGGCCAATGCCGGCAAGGCTGTATTCGATGGGGTCTTCCACCGTCAGGATGTTGCGGCTAGCATCGTTCAAATCGCTTAGCGCGCCGTACAATGTGGTGGTTTTACCCGAGCCTGTTGGGCCGGTTACCAAAATGATGCCGTGCGGCTTGGAAATGATGTCGCGCATGGTATTTAAATCGCGCACCGACATGCCCAGCTGGCCCAGGCTCATGCGCCCGGCTTGTTTGTCGAGCAGTCGCATCACCACCCGCTCGCCATGACTGGAAGGCATGGTCGACACCCGCACATCGACTTCGCGGCCACCGATGCGCAGTGCAATGCGGCCGTCTTGCGGAATGCGTTTTTCAGCAATGTCGAGCTTGGCCATGACCTTAATGCGCGACACCAGCAGCGCTGCCAAAGCGCGCTTGGGCTGCACGACTTCGCGCAACACGCCGTCGACGCGAAAGCGCACGACCAAGCGTTTTTCATAGGTTTCGATGTGAATATCCGAGGCGTTATCTTTTACGGCCTCAGTCAGCAAGGCGTTGATCAAGCGAATGATCGGCGCATCGCCCTCTTGCTCTAGCAAGTCTTCGGTTTCGGGCACTGAATCGGCAAGGCTGGCGAGGTCCATGTCTTCGCCTAAGCCTTCGACCATTTCCATCGCTTCGGAAGAATCGCTTTGATAGGCAAGCCCTAGGCGACGATCAAACTCGTCGCTGCTGACGGTTTCTAACCGAAACTGACGCCCTAAGTGGCGCTGAACTTCCATTAAGGCGGCGGCTGAGAGGCCTTCCTTGTGCACCAGAGTCAATTGCTCATCACGCCCTTCGACGATAACGCCAAACCGGCGGGCAAAGCTGTAAGGTAAGCGCTGCTCACGCTGCGGCCCGGCGATGGCGTCGGCCGGTTGTTCCAGCTCAAGAGATGAGGTGTCTGGCATAGCTACTGCTGTCATGAATCAATCCGTGTCAGGCAATGTCCCGGCCAATGCCGGTGTAATCAAAGCCCTGCTGTTTCAAACTGTGCGGGTCATACTGGTTGCGACCATCAATGATGATCGGGCGTTTCAGTAGTTTGCGCATGGCGTTAAAGTCGGGCTGTCGGAACGGTTTCCACTCGGTGACCAGCACCATGGCGTCGGCGTCCATTAAAGCATCGTATTGATGCGCGCACAGTGTCATAGTTCCGTTCTCCAGCCATTCGGCGGGAAAGTAGCGCGTTGCTTCGTCCATGGCAACCGGATCGTAGGCACGTACCTTGGCGCCAGCGGCTACCAGAGCGTTGATCAGTTCGATGGAGCTGGCCTCGCGCATATCGTCGGTGCCGGGTTTAAACGCCAAGCCCCAAATGCCAATGGTGGCGCCATTGAGTTCACTGCCCAAGCGCTCAGCCAGCTTCTCAAACAAGCGCCTTTTTTGCGCGACATTGCGTGCTTCAACGGCGTTTAAGACATCGGTGGAATAATCAAAAGCCTCGCCCATACGGATCAAGGCTTTAACGTCCTTCGGAAAGCACGAGCCGCCGTAGCCGCAGCCTGGGTATATAAAGCTGTAGCCAATGCGCGAATCGGAACCGATGCCTTTGCGTACTTGCTCAATGTCGACGCCCATGCGTTCGGCCAAATTGGCGATTTCATTCATAAACGAAATCTTGGTGGCGAGCATGGCGTTGGCGGCGTACTTGGTGAGCTCGGCATCACGCACACCCATAAACATGACTTTGTCGTGATTGCGCGAAAAGCTTTGATATAACTCGGCCATTATTTGGCGAGCATGATCTGATTCAACGCCCACGACAATGCGATCCGGGCGCATAAAGTCTTCGATGGCGGCGCCTTCTTTCAGGAATTCTGGGTTGGAGACCACGTCAAACTGCACATCGGTGCGACCACGTACGCGCAGCTGTTCATCAATCACCTGGCGCACCTGATCGGCCGTGCCCACGGGCACCGTCGATTTATTCACCACGATGGCGTAGCCGTTTAGGTGTCGACCAATTTCTTCAGCTACTTGCAATACATGGGTTAAATCGGCTGAGCCGTCTTCGCCTGGCGGCGTGCCTACGGCGATAAAATGCAGCTGAGCATCCGCCATGGCGGTGCTCAGTTCACTGGTAAAGGTCAGGCGCCCTGCTTTGCTGTTGTTGGCGACAATGGCCTCCAAGCCAGGTTCGTAGATGGGAATATCACCCTGGCGCAGCCTTTCTACTTTGTCTTGGTCGATATCGACGCAGGCCACGCTGTTGCCCATTTCGGCAAAACATGCGCCGGTAACCAGGCCGACGTAACCGGTGCCAACAACGGTGATGTTCAAAGCAGAGTCCTTGTGTGTTGCTTGGGTTGAGGTACGTTACCTTATTACCGCAAAATGACAAGCGCGTGACATAAAAAAACCCGGCCTTGGCCGGGTTCTTCTAAGCTGTTGATATTACAGCGCATTTTCCAATTCTGGCACAGCCTCAAACAGGTCTGCTACCAAGCCGTAGTCGGCTACTTGGAAAATTGGAGCTTCTTCGTCTTTGTTGATGGCAACAATGACTTTAGAGTCCTTCATACCAGCCAAGTGCTGGATGGCACCAGAAATACCCACGGCAACGTACAGGTTTGGCGCAACGATCTTACCGGTCTGACCGACCTGCATGTCGTTAGGAACAAAGCCTGCGTCCACAGCAGCGCGTGATGCGCCGACCGCTGCGCCGAGCTTGTCGGCCACTTTGTACAGCATTTCGAAGTTGTCGCCGTTTTGCATACCGCGACCACCCGAAATCACCACGTCCGCAGCGGTCAGGTCAGGACGATCCGACTTGGCCAGCTCTTCGCTAACAAATGCAGAAGTGCCAGCGTCTTTCACTACGTCAACGGTTTCAACAGCAGCGCTGCCGCCTTCGGCTGCAACGGCATCAAAAGCGGTGCCACGAACGGTCATCACCTTGATGGCATCGGCTGATTTTACTGTCGCGATGGCGTTGCCTGCGTAAATTGGACGCGCAAAGGTGTCGGCATCTTCAACAGCGATGACTTCTGACAGCATGTTCACATCCAACAGCGCCGCGGCACGTGGCAAGTAGTCTTTGCCTGC
>CBDDTG010000063.1:0-81159 GCA_965233665.1 Bacterioplanes sp.
AGACTCAAGCTTTGTCATGTCTATGGAAGCAACGATATCAGTGTTCATTATTTCAGGAGTGAATATGAAAAAAATAGTTAGGAATTTGGTATTGGCCGTAGGTATCTCTACGCTTTGGGGATGCTCAATGAGCGGAGGGCTTAAGCCAGAACAGCAGTCCAGTATGACGCCTTATAAAACTGCGCTGCAGTCTGCTTGTGTTAAGTCACCTAAAATGGCATCGAAGTACAGTGATAAAGATATTAAAACTTTGTGTGAGAGCGAAGCAGAGCGCGCCGTCGATGACATGAAGACATACTTCCTGCTGTACAATGAAGATAAAATTATTGCTGAATGCGAGAGCGAAAATAAAGATAAAGAACTCAATTGCTTACGAGGAAAACAAAAAATGTATTACTCCTCAATGACCAGAGACTTAATCAAAAAAAATTACTCAAAGTAGTATCTTGTACTGCTTGATTGGCCAGCCTAGTGCTGGCCAATCACTTGGCAACCCTTTATTCAATATGCTCATACCATCATACTCAAATCATAGATCGCTTTCCGTTATTTTACTGTGTGACCCCGTTCATTGAACATCTGTGTTTATAATGCGACAGTCACAACCTTCATAGTCATCAAATGTGTGGGATGACCTGCCTATATTCGGCTGATTCAGCATGGCATAGCAGCAACAATTATGGCATGGTCAGTCACATCACTTTTGATGTGTTAAAGCAATCATATATAGGGATAATGCGATGATTTTTTTGATGTTTGGTCTTGCCGGTTTGTTTTTTTTGCTGCTCGGCCTGTATGTCGTTATCAGAGATAAGAAGTACCTAGAAAACTCCTCTGTCGTTACCGGTGAGGTTGTTACTATTAGCGAGGAAGTCATTAGAAGTCGAGATGGCAATCACATCCTCTACATTCCACTGGTAAAGTTCTTCGCCAAGGATCAATGGTGGTGTGTCAAGGGCGATAATTTGGGTTCAGCGGATGGAAAAAAGGTGGGCGATAGCGTCAATGTTCGCTTAAAGCACGATAACCCTAAAGAAGCACGCTTGGAGCATGATATTAGCGGTATGCAGCTATCCATCCCAGGGGCCCCTACCTTCAACTTGATGTATTTATTGATGGGAATGGGCGTATTTTTTATAGGATTTTCAGCACTGATGTTTAACCCTTCTGAGTTCGAGATCGGCTATATGGAACTTGGTGGCATTTTTGCAGTCATTCTCGTCGTTTATCGCTTGCGCAAAGCCGTCAAAAGTGCGCCTGAGTTTCCGGAAAGCCAACCCTGGGACCCAGAGCAGAATCGCCCAGACCAATAAAAATATAAATATAAATATAAATATAAATATAAATATTCTCGTGAGCAGGAGCCCTTCTGCTCACACCCGCTCCAGCATTGCATTTGATTTCGCATATCTACCCTTCAGTTTACTTGGTATTAAAACTATAAATGACCAGTAAAAGTACTTTCCAATTAGCTGCCCTAAAAGTTTGAGTGAAATTTTCAAAAGAAATTATTTATTTACACAATCAACCTAATTTTAATTAATTTTCTACAATGAAGAAAACTTTTCATATATAAGTCGAACAGAAAAAAATCCGGGTAACAAAAAGCCCCAAAAATGGGGCTAAAAAAGAAAATCGCTCAGCTTGATCATTTTGTGAGCAAAAAAGCCTGCAAAAACACGTGAGTTCAAAAAACGATCAGTTCAAATATTGATCAATGATCGCCTGAATACGGCCATCTGCCTTCATCGCGGATAAAGACTGGTTGAAAGCATCGACAAATGCTTGAGAGGTAGATTTGCGACTGATCAAAAAGTAGATGTTGTCGGAGTAAATCGTGGCGTGCTTCTCCACTTTGTCACTTAAGCCCAGCTCTTTCAGGCTCGCAGCGGCAGAGAAGGGGTCTGCCAAAAAACCATCGAGGCGCTTTGCCGCCAGTTTTTTGTAGTTGGTCACGTCGTCACCGGCACTTTGCAGGTTGTCTTTAAAGCTGGGGTCATTTTCTAAGGCTGCGTACTCCTCGCCGTAGTAGTAACCACGCGCTACACCCAGATCAAAATCGGCGCTAGCAATGTCTTTTAAACCATTGATGGCGCCATAGTTGGCCGATTGCCCCGCTCCCACAAACAGCACCACCGACTCTGTGCGATAAGGTTCGGAGAAAAAGCCATATTGCTCGCGCTCTGCATTGCGCGAAGCGCTGGCAGTCATATCGACCTTGCCTTGTTCAATTTCCAGCAATAAGCGCTTCCAGGGGCGCTGCACAAAATCCACCTGACAGCCCATATCCGCCAGTACGGCTTTGGCGATGTCCAAGTCTAGGCCAGTGTAATCGCCATTTTCTTGCACAGAGTAGGGGGCCCAGGGCTCCCAACCGATGCGTACCTGGTCTTTTGGGCAAGCTGCCAAGGCGGGCTGAGCAGCCACGGCCAAAAGCGTCGAGAGAATGATGGATGTAAGTTTCAACATAAAAAGCTCCTGAAAGTAGAAGCGGCCGTTTTTGCTAACCCCAGTGATGGGCTGAAGAGCCGCCTGCAGTAACAGCTTAGAAGCTGCGCCGTCAGATAGGCCTTAGTGTCATGAAAGTCATGAGTGGCTCATTAGGCTGTGGATAACTGCTCGCATCATCAGCGCTAATCAGGATGACAGCTGAGAAGTTCCTTAAGGCTGGTTTAAGCCAGCCACTTTAATCTGGGGCACCTCTGAATAATTCTGCATAGCTCTGCGCGAGTGCTGCAGGCGTTCAGAACAAGGCGGTGATGGCAGGAAATGGCCAGCCCTTTTCAACGTCGCCAACGATGTTATGGAAGCCTGCCGCCCGCGCCCTGCGGGGATCGCAAGAGAACTCCAGCTCTGTGTCGCCGATTTTTGCTGTAGCTGGCTAGAGCGGCAGATCTGGAGCCCCCTGGTGATCCAGAGCAGGCACCGAACTATTCAGAAGTGCCCTAGGGCGCCTCTGGGGAAAGGCGCAGACAAGCCAGTGCATAACGTTGCACCAACGTTGGTGTAACCGGTGAACGTGCGCCAGCATTCCTCACGTGCAAGCGGCCGCTTGATACGGCAATAACGAACATAGATAACGGAGTCATAATATGAAAACACTGTTAACCCTTAGCGCTTTGATCGCCCTGAGCAGCCCAACCTGGGCGGACGATTACAGCCCGCAGCAAGTGCAGGAGTTGGTCAGCGCCGGCATCATTAAATCGCTGGATCAACTACTCAGCGTCAATCCCATGCCGGGAAAACTATTAGATACTGAACTGGAGTCAGAAGACGGCCGCTGGGTTTACGAGCTGACCTGGTTAGACGAGCAAGGGCTGCGCCATGAGACCTACATCGATGCCAAAGATGGCCGCTGGCTGGAAGATGAAATCGACGACTAAGGCATACCCATGAAGCTATTGCTGGTAGAGGATGATGCACAACTGCGCAGCGCCCTAGTGCCACTGCTGCGTCAGGCCGGCTACGCCGTGGAAACCGCTGCCGATGGCGTCGACGGCGAGTTTTTGGGGCTTGAGCTACAGCCCGATGTGGTGGTGCTGGATCTGGGTTTGCCAAGGCGCAATGGTTTGCAGGTGTTGCAACATTGGCGTCAGCAGGGCGCCCGTTTTCCCGTGCTGATCTTAACCGCTCGCGATGCCTGGCATGAGCGAGTCGACGGCCTGCGTGCTGGCGCCGACGATTACCTCGGCAAGCCGTTTCACAGTGCCGAGTTGCTGGCGCGGTTAGAAGCCATTAGCCGTCGCTCTCAGGGCCGCAGTGACGAGCGCTTAAGTTGGGCTGGCGTGCAACTGGACTGCCAGCAGCAACTGGCGCAAGGGCCGGATGGCAAAGCCGTCGCACTCACCGGCATCGAGTTTCGCTTACTACGTTATCTGATGCTGCACCCACAGCAAGTGCACTCAAAAACCCGCCTCAGCGAGCATGTGTATGAAGAAGAGCAACAGCGCGACAGCAACGTCATTGAGGTCTACATCAACCGCTTGCGTCAGCGCTTTGGCCGTGACTTTATCGTGACTCGTCGCGGCCAGGGCTATCAACTGCGCGCCGAGGAGCCTGCATGAGTTCTTTGCAGCACCAGCTGAGGCGTCAATGGTTGATGTCATTGCTGGCGATTACCCTGCCTTTGCTGCTGCTGGTCGATTTAGGCGTACGCCAACTGACTCAGCACTATGTATTGAATCGCCTTGATCACGATGCCGAGGGCCTTATCGCCGCCATTGAAGTCGACGCCGATGGCCGCTGGCAGATCAATGAGCAACGCTTGGGCGGGCTGTTTCAACGGGTCTACTCTGGCCATTATTACGCCCTTATAAGTGCCGACGGCCAAATGCAGGTCAGCCGCTCCCTGTGGGACCGCCAGCCGCCGGATTTTGACCAGCACTTTGAGCTGACCCCAGGCCAGCAGCGCAGCTGGCAGCAAAACGGCGCCCTAGGCGATCAGGTGTGGCTCAACCTAGCGCGCTCGCTGGAAATCGACAGCCAGGCTTTCACCCTGTGGGTAGCTGAAGACATCAGCGACCTGCAAGCCACACTCAACCGCTACCGCCTGCTGGCACTGCTGCTACTGGCCGCTGCCGTCACGCTGCTGTTGCTGTGGCAACGACGACAACTACAACAGGTATTTGCCCAGCTACACCCCTTGCAGCGGCATTTGCAGCAATTGCAGCAAGGTGAAAGGCAAAATTTAACCGATGTACGCACAAGTTACCCACAGGAGATTCAACCCCTGGCAGCGGAGCTGGACCACTTATTACAACGCTTGCAGCAACGCATTCAGCGCTCGCGCAATGCATTGGGCAATCTGGCCCATACCATGAAGCATCCGCTGCAGCAGCTGCAGCTGTTGGCCGAGCAGCTCAGCCCTGATCAGCAAGCAGAGCAAGTTCAGGCGTTGCGGCAACTGCAGCAGTTAACCGAGCGCGAGCTACAGCGCGCGCGCATTGTCGGCATGCCATCCCCCGGGCGCCAAACCCAGTTAGACGACGAACTGCCAGCGCTGCAACATATTTTGCAACAGCTTTATCCACAGGCTGAGCTGAAGTTTGCTTATGCCCCTGGTTTGGTCATGCCGCATGACCGCGACGATATGCTCGAGCTGCTGGGCAACTTGTTGGACAATGCGTGTAAATACGGCACCCGCAATGACGGCACGGGGCAAGTACAGCTGTCGGTGGGGCTGTCCGACGAGAAAGGGGCAGAGTGGCAACTGGACGTACGTGACCAAGGCGATGGCATTGCCGCGCAGCAACGTGATTATTTGCTGCAACGCGGCACGCGTTTAGATGAGCACGGCGAGCACGTCGGCAGCGGTTTGGGCCTGGCCATGGTGGCAGATATCGTGGCGAGCTACGACGGCCGGCTGCAGTTGCTCGATAACGAGCCTCATGGCCTGCACGTTAGCGTGACGCTGCCCGCCTTAAGCGATCGTGAATAGCCAGCCACTGTGGCTGTTGCGGTGGCGTTAATAGCCACAGCTCATCAAAGCCGCGCTGATCCATTTCATACAAAGCGCCATACAGCTCACGGCCATAGCCCACGGCATCCGCTGGCAATAACCGGGTGCTGGTGGCTGCGAATGCCTGCAGCCATTTTGCATCGTGCGCCAACAGGCCAATGCCGTTTTCTGCGTGTGCATCGGCAGCGACCAAGCGCAATGGCGTGCGCGGCTGATAGTGAGCCTTCACATTGCCTGGCACCACCGCCGTGTGCTGTTGGGGCATGTCCACCGGCTGACCCACCACCTGCTCGATTTGCGCCTGAGTAATGGGGCCTGCGCGCAGGATGCGCAGCGTCGGGCCGCAAACATCCACGATGGTCGATTCCAGCCCCCACTCACACGGGCCGCCATCCACCACCGCTTCAATGCGACCGTCCAGACCCGCCAATACTTGCTCGGCAGACGTTGGGCTCAGGGATTTATACGGGTTGGCCGAAGGTGCCGCCACACCGCCACCAAAGGCGTGCAATAACTGCGACAGCAGCGGATGGCTGGGCACCCGCAAGCCCACCGTGGGCAAACCGCCGGTGACTTCCGCCGGCACATGCGCGGCTTTGGGCAGCAATAAGGTAAGCGGGCCTGGCCAAAACGCCTGCGCCAGCTTTTGCGCCGCCAACGGCACGTCGCTGGCCCAATCACTGAGCTGCTCGGCGCTGGCGATGTGCACAATCAAAGGGTGATTCGCCGGGCGCTGCTTGGCGGCAAAAATGCCATTCACGGCGGCGGCATTGCTGGCATCCGCCGCTAAGCCATACACAGTCTCGGTGGGCACCGCCACACGCCCGCCGGCGCGCCAAATGGCCAGCGCTTGGGCGATGTCTTGCTCGCTGGTGGATAAACGCAGGGTCGTCAGTGAAGAGGGAGAATCAGCCATTTAGGGGTTACACAACGCACAATAAAAAGGGTCTGCAGCGCCCTCAATCGGTTGCTGCCATTCATGCTCACAGCGGCTACAGTGCCACACTTGCTGTTGCACCTGCTGGGTCGGCGCGGAGCATACCGCACAGGCCAAGCCAGGTGTGCGCTGCGCCACAGCAAAGCCCGGATAGTCACAAGCCGGACACAGGCTTTGCAGCTGCTGCGCCAGCTTGCTGGCGGCCTGAGCGATGCGCTGGCGCCGCTCTGGGCTGTGCAAAGCGCGGAAATCTGGCTCCAGCACCAGCGGCCACGCGCCATTCTCGGCCAGCAGAGCGCTAATCGCGGCGGCATCATACAGGCCTTTGTGGATAACGTCAGGCTGACGCCATATCCAGCCCTGATTCGGATGCGCTTGCAGGCGTTGCTCTAACTCTTGCGGGCTGGCCGCCCGCAGCACGCTCACCGCCACCGGGCCTTGGGCTTTGGCCACCAGCTGGCAATCGTGGCGACGGTCATACAGCACCAGCAGTTCGGTGTTCCAGGTAATGCCCGCCGGCCCTGGGCCAAAGCTGCCCTCACTGCCTAAACCCCAGTCGCTGTCGGTGAGTTCACACGCCAGACGGGCTTTATGCGCCGCGCATTGCAGCGGGCTCAGTGTGCGCTCTACCTCTCCGACAAAGGTGCCCAGCTGGTCGGTATCAAACTGCTGGTATTCACTCACTTCAATGCCCAACGGCGCTAACGCTGGGGCAATGCAGGCCTGTTTTTGATGCTGGCTAAGCAGGGTAATGCGTTGTGGCCATGCCGCCTCAGAAAAAGCCACCTTAGAAATAGCCTTCACGCTTTTTCTTCTCCATCGAGCCGACCTGGTCGGTATCCAATAGGCGGCCCTGGCGCTCGCTGGTGCGGCTGGCGAGCATTTCGGCAATGACTTTTTCCACCGTATCGGCCTCGCTTTCCACCGCGCCGGTTTGTGGATAACACCCCAGAGTGCGGAAGCGAATCATGCGCTCTTGCACACTGGCGCGCTCGCTAGCGCTCAAATAGGGCAGCATGCGCTTGTCGTCTAGACCTAGAATCTGGCCGCTGGCGTCGTCGATCCAGCTCAGCCGCGGTCTGGCCAAATACAGCTGCACGATGTCGATGTTTTCGCGCAGGATGTAGAGCCAGATATCCAGCTCGGTCCAGTTGGAAAGTGGAAACACCCGCACCGATTCGCCGCGGCGAATTTGGCCGTTGTAGATCGACCACAGCTCGGGCCGCTGTTGCTTTGGGTCCCATTGGTGGGTGGCGGTGCGCACCGAGAACACCCGCTCTTTGGCGCGGGATTTTTCTTCATCCCGGCGCGCTCCCCCCAGTGCAGCGTCAAAGCGGTAATAATCTACGGCTTGCTTAAGCGCCACGGTTTTCATCTGATCGTTGTATTTCACCGAGCCAGATTCAATCGGATGCACGCCAGCTGCCAGGGCTTCCTGGTTAGTGTGCACTCGCACATCGAGATGGTATTGCTGCGCCAGACGATCGCGAAACTGTGCCATTTCGGCAAATTCCCAGGTGGTATCTATGTGCAGCAAAGGAAAAGGCACCCGCCCTGGGTAAAAGGCTTTGCGCGCCAGATGCAGCATCACGGTGGAGTCCTTACCGATCGAATAGAACATGCAGGGGTTATCAAAACCGGCCGCCACTTCACGAATGATGTGAATGGCTTCGGCTTCGAGCTGCTGCAAATGCGTCATCGACATTATGCTGCTCCCTGTTGAGGTTGATCCAACGCCAGCCATTGGCCCTGATAAAAGCGTTCGATGCTGCCGTTGTCGCCCAAGCGGAACAGGTACAACCAATCGTTATCCACCAGTTGGCGCACGTTATCGTGGCGCTGCACTATGTCCGCCATGGCTTCACGCGGGGCATCGATATAAACACTGATGCGCAGTGGCTGGTGCATCCATTGCTTGCCGTTATGCAGGGATTGCAGCGACAGCCCGATGCGCAAATCGCCGCCATTGCCTTCAAACACGCCCAAATGGCCGCCCACCACGTTATGCAGCACCTTATTGCCGCTGCCGTATTTGAGGTTGTCGCTGACCGAGGCGTTGTACTGCATATTGATCCAATGAGTCACCACCATGGGCGCCGTCATAATCAGCTCTAACACGCCAAAGCCGTCGTCTTGCTGCCAGTGGTAATCGTGCAAAAAAGCTCGGCCAGCCAAATTCAGGGCGCGTGTGCGCGCTCTGGGCGCAACGATAAAGGCGGCATTATTGGCCAGGCCCCATTCTGGCCGCACCTCTGACCAATCGCGGGCACGCTGGCGAATGCGCTCATCCAACACACTCGATTCTGGCTGCAGGCCAAGCGCTCGGGCCCGTTCTTGCTGGGCCTGCTGGCGGGCGCCTTTAAGCCAGTGCGCCAGCTCAGCGTCGGCACTGGCTTCGAACAGGGTGATGTCGTCGGTGGTGGTATTGTGCAAAGCGCCGATAAACACCACATCGTCGCCGATATCATGGCCGCGCTGGCGCAGTTCTGCGCGCAGGGTTTGATCGTTCAGCAAGCGCGCCAATACCCGCACGTTGATTTCACCGGTCTGACCGCCGCAGGCACCGCAATCTAAACCGGCCGCATGAGGGTTGTTGCGGCTGTGACTGCCATGGCCAACCAGCAAAACCGTCGGCGCAAAGCGCACCAACCCCATGGCGCCGAGAATGCCGTGGGCCAAGTCAGCCTTCTCCTGTAGCGTCAGTGGGCGCTCACCTTGGGTTAACAGCCAAGGGCCATCACCCGCTTCCAGCGCATTTAACGGGTGATAGTCACCGGCAGCGGGCCAGAAGCTGTTTTTTAACAACTTAAACAGCGACCACCAGCCCGCGCTTTCTACCATGCTGAACGATGAGCTGGCGCTGCCGCCCCACTGCTGAAAGCGCAAGCTACCCACTTGCGACTGCTGGCGGCGCTCGCCCAATGCTTGGCCGTCGGGGCCCGCTTCGGTCACGCGAATGGCGGCGCGCAGCAGGCCAGGCAATTGTGGCCGCACGCTGTGGCCGCCGGCAGGGGCGTATTCCAGCGGCAAGCCAAAGAAGCCGGCAAAGCCTAGGGTTTCAATGCCGTCGTTTTGTGCTTCTAGGGCGCGGCGCATGACTTCGGAGCGCACATCGATGCAAAACGCCGCTTGCACGACTGGGCGCTCCGAGCGCGCTTGTGCCTGCCAGGATTGCGGCTGCTGCAGCTGTTGTTGCAGCGACTGTTGAAACGCCAGTTCCGCCGCACGCTGCCACACCCACAGCGGTGCCTGAGCTTGCTGATGTTGTCGCAGCAGTGCCGGCAATAACGTCAGCTGCTGACGCCATTGATGCTGCCACTGGCGGGCCTGCTGCGGTTGCTGCTGGGCATGATAGCGCCACAGCACCAGCTCCCAGGCCAAGCGAATGGCCAGCAGCTGGGGCAAATCGTCTTGTTCGCTGCCATCCAACCGTGTTTGCCAGCGCTCGTAGGCCAGCCAAGAGGCCCAGCCGTTGATGTCGAGCAGCAGGGCATGGGCGTAATCTGTGGCCACTGCCTCGGTGACTTCCAGCTCGGTCAAGGCTTCAACGAGCAGTTGCTCATGATCCTGAGGCAGGGCTTTAAAGGCATCCATCAGGCCGGCACTGCCCATTAAGATGGCGATGCCGCGATCTTTTAAGGTGACGTCGAGCCAATCGCGATACAGGCTGTCGGTGGCGGGCACGGCGCCATCGTCTTGGTAGCGGGCGGCGCAAAACTGGCTGATTTGATGGGTAATTTCATCGCGCCAGGCGACCTCATGCTGGCGGTCGCGACTGCCATCAAGCCAGTCGCTGATGTTGTGCCAGTGGCCCAATTGCGGCGGTTGCTGCAAGGCAGTGACCAGGCTGTCTTGGTCACCTTGGTAGTTGATTTCTAAGGCGGCTTGGCTCAGTTGTTGGGCGCTGATGGCACTGCGCTGCCACAAGGCAGCGTAATGCTCTGTTGGCATCAGTACTTGAGCGCTGGCTAAGGCTTCCAGCCGAGCGGCGACATCGGCCAGTGGTTGATCGCGCATTTCCCACCAAGGGTTTACGGCAATCATTTGATCTAACGGCCAGGTCGGAGCGATGCGCTGTCCGGCCAAGGTCACGGCCTGTAACAGGGCAGAAGCTTGGCTGTGTGCGGCGACTTGAGTCATGTAACGCTCCTTATTCCGGGTTGCTCAGAGAGTGGGCCAGAGAGTGCTGCTTGCCCGCAGCGCGCTTGGCGTTGGCGCGCTTAGGTATGCGCGCTGGCCATAACCGCAAGGTGGTGCGGGTAAACCATTCGTCGAGGTAAAAACCGGCGTACAAATACAGGTTGAAGCGCTGCGCAGCGGCGCTGCGGCTGCTGGTCAGCCAGCTGCGCAGGCCAAACAGGGCGACCACCAAGCCAGCGACCCAGACATCGTTCCACACCGATAGCGCAATTTGATAATCCACCAGCAGCGTGGCGCTGGTCAGCTTCAGCAGGCTGTACGCAGCCAACAGCGCCACCGCCAACATGCTCCAGCGCGCCAAGCTGACCTGATCACGACGGGCCAGCAACACGGTCAATGCCAGCGCCAGCAGCAACCAAGGGCTGTAGGGCCCTTGGGGCGCGACCAACCAGGTCGCCAGCGCCACCAGCGGCAAGCTGATGGCAGCGGCCAGGCTCCAGTTAGCGCAGTGCGCACCGCGCTGGGGCAGCCATTGCTGCAGCAGATATTGCTGCACCGCTGAACCGGCATTGAGAAAGGCATACGCCTTGTAGAGCGAGTGTGCCACCAAGTGCAGCAGCGCCAGCTCAAACAGACCTAGGGCACACTCCACCAACATCAGGCCCATTTGCGCACTGGTCGACCAAGCTAGTCGCACTTTAACGCTGATGCGGGTGGCCATGATCAAGGCTGCCAAAACAGTGCTGATACCGGCCACCAGCAACAGCAGCCACTGGGCTGGCTGCGACAGCAGCAACAATGGCGCAAAGCTGATGAGCAAAAAGCCACCCAAGTTGATGACACCCGCGTGCAGCAAGGCGGAAATCGGCGTGGGGGCTTCCACCACTTGCATCAGCCAGCCATGCACCGGCAGCTGCGCGCACTTGATCAGTGCCGTGGTGGCGATTAACAGCATGGCGGCTTGCTCCATGCCATTTAAGGCCGGGGCAGAGCCGTAGGCGGCGACAATGTCCGACAAATACGCACTGCCATGCACCTGATACAGCAGTACAAAAGCGAGCAATAAGCAGGTTTCGGCCAGCCGCGCCAGCAGGAATTTTTTGTGTGCCCCCAGCGCCGCACGCGGCCGCTCAGGGTAAAACATCAGCAGGTTATGCAGGGCCAAGCTGATCAACACCCAACCCAGCCACAGCAAGGCCAAATGGTTGCTGATAATCACCAAGGTGACCGCCGCTAGAGTGAGCTGCAGCCACTGGGCATAGCGCCAGGCGTTGGCCTCGCCGTCCATATAGCGTTGCGAGAAGCGCATGATCACCAAGGCTAAAAAGCTGATCAGCGCCAGCATCACCAGGGTTAATGGCTGCAATTGCAGCAAGGCAAAGGGCTGCAACTTGCCCGCGGCGTAGGCCGCCGCCAATGCGCCAGTCAGCACCAGCGCCGTCAGTGGCATAGCCAAAGGTAAATGGCAGCGCTCGCGTTGTCTGCGGCTTTGCACTGCGCCAATCACGAACAGTGCCGGGATCGCCAGCAACAGCAATGTGGTGAGAGTGTGTGTCAGCGTCCAGTTCATGGTGCCTCCTGCCTAAAAATGGTCGTTTTTTGAACGCTGTCAGTATCGACACCCTCACTGAATCAGTAAAATAGATATAACTTTAGGAATTATTCTATTATTAAGAACGATGGCTATTTGTGGCGTCGGGCCTAGCAGCCTGTTGAAAAAGTCTTTGCATGCTCAGCGAGACCTGAATGTGCAGCTGGTGTGTTTTTTCTCGACGGACAGGGTGGCTCCCTTTCCTAGAGGCAAAGCGCAGCAGATGTGCGTTTCAGGCCTCGCCCGACGGGGCATTCGGGCTGGCCCGGACTCTGTGTTCCCATTTCTCGATGGGTGGACACACACCTTCAAAATGGCGCCTTGATTCCGAACCAGACCGAAAGCCTGAACCGAAAAGACTTTTTCAACAGGCTGCTAGCGGTTTCAACAGTGCCAGTCGGTAGGAAAAACAGCGTTAAGGCATCTTTATGAGTCGATTGAACTACCACCATTTGTATTACTTCTGGCAGGTGGCCCGCAGTGGCAACTTGACCCGCACCGCCCAGCAGCTGCATGTGTCGCAGTCGGCGCTGTCATCGCAGATTCGCCAACTTGAGCAAAGCATGGAGGTACAGCTGTTTGAGCGCAGTGGCCGCCAATTACTGCTGACATCCGCCGGTAAGCGAGTGCTCACTTACGCTGAGGATATTTTTCGCAAAGGCGAAGAGTTGGAATCCCTTATGCGCCATGGCGTCGAGCCTGAGTTTCAGCAGTTGCGCATTGGCATGCTGTCGACCATGTCGCGTAACTTTATCGAGAACTTTATTTCGCCCTTGCTGCACGATCGCAAGGTGCGCTTTAGTTTGCACGCGCGCGGCATGAGTAACTTGCTCGACGGCCTGGCCCGCCATCAGTTTGATTTGGTGCTGACCAACACCCAAGTGCCGGTCAGCGGCGATCAGCTATGGCAAAGCCAGCGCTTATCGCATCAACCACTGGCCATTGTCGGCCCGCCTGATGGCAAACCAGAGGGGGCTTTTCCACACGGCTATGGGCAGCAACGCTGGATTTTACCCACAGCGCAAACCGAGCTGCGCGCTGCCTTTGATGGCTTTTGCAGCCGCCATCAATATCGGCCCAATGTACTGGCCGAAGCCGACGATATGGCCATGCTGCGTCTGTTAGCGCGTGACAGCGGCGCTTTGGCGTTGCTGCCCGAGGTTGTTGTGCGTGACGAAATCGCCAGCGGCCTGCTGGTGCCGTATATGACCTTGCCGGATGTGCACGAGAACTTTTACGCCATTACCGTGCCCAGGCAGTTTGCACCGCCGGTGTTAACCGAGCTGTTAACCGCGATTAGCAGCCGCGCGTAACCACTAGGCAGTCGTGACTGAGATTGCACTGCTCAAAATTGAGCAAATAGTCGAGCTGATGCTGTAAATCCGCATAACTGCGACGCTGAGCCAACCGTGTGACTAGCTGGGCAAAAAGCAGATCTTCGGCGTAGGGTAGGTTAAGTTGTGCGTCTGTATTGGCTTGCTGTTGCAACTGATCCAACAGCTGCTGCACCAGTGGTTGTTCACCGCTCATCGTTATACTCCCGATCATCATTTGCCATCAATTTGACAGTGTGTCGGTAGCAACGACTTGATGCGTATCAAGCCGACGTGCAGGCATATGTGACGAATCTCGGGATGCTCGAAAAACTACCGTAGCTATCAGGCCGTTTTTATTTATGGTTGTTTCACTAAGCGACTATGACTCCAAGATATTCCACTAAAGACAGTGCTTGAGATTCATTTATTAACACCCCTTGCATTCGATCAGTGCTTGGGTCCAATCCTGAAATGTCGGAACTACGGAGATCTGAACGGTACAAACTCAAATTTGTTGATGCACTTGGCTTGAACTGACACTCTATAAAGTCACATCCTTCAAGAGATACATTTTTAAAACTACATGCAGTAAAGTCATTTTTTATTAGCTTGATGTTCTCGATATGTACTTCTTCGAATTCAGTTCCCTTACAGTCACAATCCTGCATGACTAGACTTGTTTTACAAATGGAGCGTGAGAATGACTTTGAGAAGTCTGGTCTATAGAAGTTCGAGTTTTGCAATGAGCAACTCTTAAATTCAATTCCAAACCCCTCGATTTGGCGAAAATCGACAGCCGTCATATCGCTGTCTACGAAACTAGCACCTTCAAGGTTAGTTTCGATAAATTCACAGTTGCGGTATTCGTTTCTTTCATAAAATATGCAATCGGTAAAAACTGAACCCTGAAATCTTGACTCTCTAAAAGTACATCCAATGAAAGCACAGTTTCTGAATTCTATACTCTCGAAATCTCCCCAATCAAAGCTGACACTGGAGAAGTAAATCTTCTCGATTACCTGCTTACCTCCCAGTCCGACGTCTCTCAAGCTATGTATTTCTATGCTATCAAAGGATTCCAAGTAATGAGCCATATTATTAGTCTTTAACTTTATATAAAAAAATTAATAGAGAAAAAAGAGGAATTCATTGTAAAGGATTGGTCGATTATCGCTACCCAGTATCAATGGCGACTACCACAACATGCACCCCAAACTCCTTGGTATCACTGTCAGCTATCAGCACAAAAAACAAGACAGCCAGCTCGACGCCCAATCGGACTTAGAGAGCGCCGTTAGTCTGCAAGGTGACCAGGCTGCGCTGTATGGACGCAGAGCAAGCAAACGGGCGTGGGAATCGACCTGTTTGCGGGCCGCCCGTGGGCAAGTAGGCTTACGGATAAGCGCCACCTCGGCCGGGAGCAGGATTGCTAGAGGGTACGGCTCCCCCCCGGGGCGCGCAGCCTTAACTGATTAAGCCCGAACGCAGCTGGGCGAATCATCTCGATACCCTTTAGGATACAGCCCGAAAAGAAACAGATACAATAAGGATATCTTTTCTAAGCCGTTTCATTGGAGCCGTGATAGTTATGTTTGATATAGGCAAGGTTTTTGAGTTAGTTGATGATTATTGGTACTACTTTCCCTTCACTCGTGAGGTTAAGCCTAATATCTATATGAAGGTTAAAGAGGGTAGGAAAGAGGAATTTGAGATAGCGATACAAAATGAGTGGAAGTTAGCATACGGTGTTCCTGCATTAACTACTGGATTTGCATTCATTCATCCTGTCTGGCTGATTCTTCCCTTTGCGGTTTACTTTTATTGTCTAGCAACGGTACGCGGTAAGAATGAGCGTATTTACTGTCACTATGAACCCTATAATACTTTCGCTTTTTTCGATGGCTATTTTGGGAATTTATATAAGTCTTTAGATGTAGATGACCCTTCTCGATTGAAGGCTATGCTCACGGGTTTTCCATTGTTTCTTGCATTGAGTTTGGCGGGATACATTGAAAAGGGAGCTACCGTTTGGTTTTTTATTTCTTTACTTCTCTCCCTGCTCTCATTGATCCCTTTTACAATAGCGCTGCATAAATGGTGGCATCATAAAAATCGTGAAAATCTGAATGATGGTTCAGAGACCCAGTCTACCCGTATAGATTCTTCTAAAGATTTCAGCAATGGCACGAGCTCAGAACACAACAGCAATAAGTAGCCTGCCAAGTCAATCAGCCAGCCCCTAGCGCGTTATTCACAGTATGGAATACAGCGCCAGGGAGGTCCTGGCAACGCAGGCTAGAAAAACCTTAGGCGATTAAGCCGTCATCTGGCTAGCCAGCTTATTCTTTTTCAGATGAATCAGAATCTGACTGATGGCGGCCGGGGTAATGCCGGAGATACGTGATGCCACGCCCAAGGTCGCCGGGCGTACCTGGTTAAGCTTTTGTTTTACTTCATTGGATAAGCCGCCAATGGCCTCGTAGTCGAGGTCTTCCGGCAGGGCGGTGTTTTCATAGCGGCGCAGCTGCTCAATTTCTTCCAGCTGACGGGCAATATAGCCGTCGTATTTGGCTTGAATCTCGACCTGCTCCGCTACCTGCGGGTTATCCACAGGTTCACCTTTGAGACCCGCGACATCGGCATAAGTGAGCTTTGGTCGCTTGAGCAAATCGTGCAGATTGTATTCGTGGCTAATAGCCGCTTCGCCCAACGCTTCTAGCTGCTTGGCGGCTTCGGTGTTGGGTTGCACCCAGCTGGTTTTCAGGCGCTGGCTTTCCGCTTCGATGGCATCACGCTTGGCGTTAAAGGCGGCCCAGCGCTGATCGTCGACCAGGCCCAGCTCACGGCCAATTTCAGTCAGGCGCAAATCGGCATTGTCTTCACGCAGCACTAGGCGGTATTCAGCACGGCTGGTAAACATGCGATAGGGCTCTTTGGTGCCCATGGTGATAAGGTCATCGACCAGTACGCCTATGTAAGATTGGTCGCGGCGCGGCACCCAAATGTCTTTTTCTTGGGCGCGCAGGGCGGCGTTTACACCGGCCAGCAGGCCTTGGGCACCGGCTTCTTCGTAACCTGTGGTGCCGTTAATTTGGCCGGCAAAATACAGGTTGTGGATAAACTTGGTTTCTAGGGTATGGCGCAAATCACGAGGATCAAAAAAGTCATATTCGATGGCATAGCCAGGGCGGGTAATATGGGCGTTTTCAAAGCCACGCATGCTGTGGATAAGCTGCAATTGCACATCAAATGGCAACGATGTGGATATGCCGTTGGGGTACAGCTCATTGCTGGTTAAGCCCTCAGGCTCAACAAATACCTGATGGCTGTCTTTATCGGCAAAGCGCATGACCTTGTCTTCAATCGACGGGCAGTAACGCGGGCCAACACCTTCGATCACTCCGGCATACATAGGCGAGCGGTCGAGGTTATTGCGAATCACCTCATGGGTTTGCTCATTGGTATGAGTGATGTAGCAGCTCACTTGCTCAGGGTGCTCATCCACCGAGCCCATAAAGGACATCACAGGCAGCGGTGTATCACCTGGCTGTTCTTGCATGACCGAAAAATCGACACTGCGACGGTCAATGCGCGCAGGGGTACCGGTTTTCAAGCGGCCGACGTTAAACGGCATCGCCCGTAAACGCTCAGCCAAGGCGATCGACGGCGGATCACCGGCACGGCCGCCTTTGTGGTTTTCCATACCGATGTGGATAACTCCACCCAGGAAGGTACCTGTGGTTAACACCACGCTGGTCGCAAAGATGCGCATGCCGGTATTGGTCACTACGCCTTGCACAGTACTGCCGATACCGTCGCCGGCAACGATCAAATCGTCACAAGCGGCCTGAAAAATATCGAGGTTGGGCTGGTTTTCCACAATTTGGCGAATGGCGGCGCGGTACAAGGCGCGGTCGGCTTGCGCCCGTGTAGCGCGCACCGCTGGGCCTTTACGGCTGTTCAGGGTACGAAATTGAATACCGGCTTTGTCCGTGGCCCGCGCCATGGCGCCGCCCAGGGCATCAATTTCTTTCACCAGGTGGCTTTTACCAATGCCACCGATGGCCGGATTACAGGACATCACCCCGACGGTATCCGTGTTGTGCGTCAGTAACAGGGTTTTACTGCCAGCACGCGCCGCTGCCAGCGCAGCTTCGGTACCTGCGTGTCCACCGCCGACCACAATCACATCATAACGAACCGGATAATCCACCATTCACCTCAAAAATATTACCGAGGCCTTACCGCAAGGCCGCAAAAGGGCGCGCATTATAACAGCGAAGAAGGCTTTCTGGCAGCGCTTAGTGCGTTTTTTGACCAGTAAAGTTATGCACGTTATCCACAATTGGCTTATCCCTGTGATCAGAGTTATTCGATCCACCCACAAGTTTGGGTAAAAAGCCCAAGTTTCAGCACCTTAGGCTGTTGATAAAGCTTTGGATGAATGGGGATAAGTAAAGTGTTCATACACTTATACGCAGTGTGGATATAAAAAAACCCAGGCTATGCCCGGGTTTTTTGCACACTTTTCACAGCTTTACTCACAAGTTATGCGGCATCGCTAGCCTCATCCGTACCGTCATCGGTGCCAGCGTCTGTACCGTCATCGGTACCGCCGTCTGTTCCGTCATCGGTGCCGCCGTCTGTTCCATCATCGGTGCCGCCGTCTGTACCGTCATCGGTGCCGCCGTCTGTACCGTCATCGGTACCGTCGTCCGTACCATCATCGGTACCGCCGTCCGTACCATCATCGCTGCCGTCGTTCGTTGCCGGCGCAGCAAACGTCATAAACAGCAAGCGCCCTTGCTCGCGCAGGTAAAATTCCAACTCGCCATCCGCATTCATGCCGGCATAACCGCTCAACGGGTTGTCGCTGTCCACATCCGCACCGATGCAATTGTCGCGACGACTGAGTTGCGCTTGGTAAAGGTTGTAGCTGGTATTAAGTGTGGATAACGTACCGCGGAAGTTGCAGCCACTGTTGTCATCGGCCACACCTAGGCCGGTAAATGTGGCACTGGTCGGTGAAGTGCGGCTAATAAACAGCTCATAGCCCGTCGCTGTCCACTTACCCACAGGGGTAATGCGACTGATGGCGCTGTTGTTGTCCCAAGTGCCGTCATCGGTGAGTTGTACCCGCCCACTGGTGGCATTGTTCACGGTAAACGCGCCGACCAAGCTATCGTCAACGGCGGCCACCGAGGCCAACTGCAGATCAAAGCCGTAGTCTTGATTGCTGCCATCGGCCACCAGCTGCTCGGCGTCGGTATCAGAACCGCTGTTGAGCGCAAAGGCCTCCAGCGTCATGGTGGCGGTTTGGCTTTGCTCGGTGAAACTGACAGTGCCGTAATAGCCACGCGCCGCGTCCACCGCATAGGCGTTGCCGTTATAAACCAGCATCCTTAGGCCACTCACGCCGTCAAACTCGCCGTTCCAAAAGCCGTTGAGCTGTTGCGTGGTCACCGTCACGCTGTCGCCTTGATCGTTAGTGACGTCGTCATCGTCGTCGTCGGGCGCAGCCAGACAACCGACTAACAACAGCGCAGAGGCAGAGAAAGCAGCAAATCGAATCAACACCATGACATCCTCATTGTGGACAAAATTATAAATAGCATACCGGCTCAGCCTCTCTAAGGTAGTGATGCCAAGATGACACATGACCCAAACGACAAACTGCCTGTGAATAACTCCGTCGTCATTGTGGCTCTCATACCCGTTTGGCATCCGTCACAGCGGAGCTGAGCTGAGCTGAGCTGAATTGTTCTGAAGTCTCTAACTAGTATCGACCAACCTCGCAGCGGCTGTAGGTGCAATCGGATTATGCGTAAAAGGCAAAGCGTTATGTGGTACTGACAAAACCAATAAAAAATAATAGTTCTCATTTGTAAGCGTTGCGCGCTGTGCTAGATTGCCGCCCGCCGGCCAGCCATCCGCGTCGGCTTTGCTTACATGGAGAATCTGCATGAACCGTTTTCCTCCTCAGGCGCTGGCGGCTGCCATTGCCTGCGCCAGCCTCAATACCTATGTCGATAACACCTATGCCGATACCACCCAGCTGGACAACGTCACCGTCGTCGGTGAGAAATCGCAACGCTCGTTGCGTAATACCAGCACGTCGGTATCGGTGATTGATGCAGAAGAGCTGCAAACCCTGGAGCACCTGAGTGTTTCTGCTGCCATCAGCGAAACTCCCAACTTGGTGATGCTATCTGGCTCGCAGCCTAATATTCGCGGCGTTTCAGGCAATGGTTCAGCGACGGGTTTTAGCTCGTTTAGCGGCGGTTCAAAAGCCCGTGTATCGCGCCTGGTTGATGGTGTAGCAGAGCCTTTTGTGGCGGATTTAACTGGCGACACAGGCCTTTGGGACATTGAACAAATCGAGGTGTATCGTGGCCCACAGTCAACCACTCACGGCCAGAACAGCCTAGCGGGCAGCGTCTATGTGAAAACCTTTGATCCGCAGTTCGATTGGCAAGCCAAGGCTCGCGTGGGTGCGCGCATGATCGATACCTCTGCCATGATCAATGCGCCCTTGGTCGATGACCAGCTGGCCCTGCGCATCGCGGCACAGCGTTTAGACGGTGACACTTTTAATGAGGGCCTGGAGCACGACAGTAACCCAGCGCCGTTTGATCTAAACGAACTGCAGTCACAACGCATTCGTAGCAAGCTGTTATGGCAGCCCAACGGCGACGTTTCTGCCTTATTAAGCTACGTCACCGCCGAAGAAAAAGGCGACAGCGGGCGCGAGTTTTTTGATGGCAAAGATCCGTGGGATTTCATACCTGTAACCCAGCGCTATATGGACACGGAGTCAGACGTTGTCAGCCTAACCGTTAAATACCGTTTCAATGCAGCCGTTCGGGCTGAAATGTTGCTCAGCAATACCGATTTTCATTGGGCTTTTGACAGCTATGAAGCAGACCCAGCGCAGCAAAGCCAAGTGCACATGCAAGAGGACGATCAAAGCCTCGATGCGCGCATCCATGTTGAGCCGGTGAGCAGTGCCGCCAGTGGCTTTATTGGCCTGAACCATCACCAGCGTGAGCAAGACTTCAACAGCCAAGGGGCGTCGGTTTATGCCGGCGACGACAGCAGCAGTGCCACCGCCCTGTATGGCGAGTTGCACTATCAGTTACAGCCCAGCTTGCGGCTGATTTTAGGTCACCGAATTCAGCAAGAGAGTCAACAACGCGACTTCAGCATGCAAAGCCGAGGTGAGGCAATTGACGCTACCCTCGACCGCGATAAAACCATTCAGCTGCCCAAGTTAGAACTGCACTACGACCTGAGCCAACACCACACCGTCGCTGTGAGCGCACGACGTGGCTATAACCAGGGCGGTGGGGCGCTGGATTTCAACAGCGGTGACTATTATTACTATGACTCAGAGTCAGTAAACGCTTACGAACTCAGTAGCCGCGCATCTTTCAGCGAAGGCCGAATCAGTGTCCGCAGCAACCTGTTCTTCAATGACTATCGAGACTACCAAGCCAGCAATAGCGAACGTCGCATCAGTAATATCGATGCCGCGCACAGCTACGGCTTAGAGACAGAGCTGCAAGCCAACCTCAGTGCCGATCTGCAGCTGCGCGGTGCATTAGGCTTGTTGAAAACTCGCATCGAAGACAGCAGTGACGGCTTTGCCGATGTGGATGGCAATGATTTGAACTCCGCTCCTGAAGTCACCGCCAGTGCCGGCGCTCGCTATTGGTTAACCAGTGCTGTGGATATCGATGTGTCGGCCAATTATGTGGCGGAATACTATGGTGATTATCAAAATAGCCGTGCTAGCCAAGCCGGTGATTATTGGCTCGCCAATCTTCGTATCAATTACGAAACCGCGCATTGGTTATTCAGTGGGTTTGTGAATAACCTCAACGATGAGCAAGCGAAGACCGTCAGCTCTGGCCCTTCCCGCTATTCAGCCAACGGTTATGCGGCGGTTGTTGCGCCTCGTACCATCGGCTTATCTGCGACTTACACCTTTTAGGCCACATAATTGCCAGCTTTCTATCAGGAAACCCCATAAGACCTCTTTTTCTCATTATGGCTGCGTTAAAAATCGTCTCAAAATGCTCATTTACGACAGTAAACTCTGCTTTTTCACCGATTTTTGCCTGGCCACAATTTCGCCTTCGAGGTTTTTGAGGTCACCTGGAAAGCTGGCATCTTTTCTTGTGGATAAGTTTGTTGGTCGTTTTTTAACAAATTGTCATATCCAGCCGTTGCATTCTGTTCTGGAGCGTGCATAACTAACAGCTGTTAGTTCTTTTTGTCCGCAGGGAGAGTGCCGGATGTCTGAAATGCGCGATCAACTAAAAACCATTGCTACCGAGCAGATTCGCCATAAAACCCTGGCTGCTGCCAGTTTTCGCGAGTTAGGCAAAGCGGCGGGCATTAAATCCAGCTCAGTGCATTACCACTTTAAAAGTCGCGATGCCTTGTTGCTGGAACTGGTTAAAGACTATCACCGCGACTTTTTTGCGGAGCTACAGCAGCGTTGTGATGAGGTCAGTAGCCCACGGCAGCGCTTGCGTACACTGGCCGATATGTTTTGCGACAGCCATGCCAACGACATGCAGTGTTTGTGTCAGGCCTATGCCGCTGGCATTGATGGCCTCAATGAAGATCATCGCCAGGCCGTACAGGCATTTTTTGCCGAACTGCAGCAATGGGTGAGCGATACCCTCGCCAATGCGCGCTTATTGGCCTTGCCACGCGACGAGCTGGCCAAAGTCATTGTCAGTGCGCTAGAAGGCTCACTGTTGTTGGATCGTGGCGAAGACGAGCAACAACGCTTGCAAGCCACCAAAGCTTGGCTGACAACCCTCAGTAGCCTGTAATGGTGTTTCAGCCACTGCGCCAGCAGCGCGCCGTGGTGCGACCGGGCGACCAGCTTTGGCAAAGTGCGCCGCAAGCCCCCATCGAACGCTGGCCATTGGAGCGTGAAGCACCCGAGCACGGGCAGGTAACAAGCTTGGTGCGCTATCTGCCTGGAGCGCAGTTTCCACCGCACCCACACCCACTGGGCGAAGAAATTCTGGTGCTGGAGGGCACCTTCAGCGACGGCAGTGGCGATTTTCCCCAGGGCAGCTACTTACGTAACCCTCCTGGCAGTTCACATGCTCCATTTTCTGCAGGCGGCTGCCTGATTTTCGTCAAACTCAATCAGTTTGACCCGAACGATGGCGAACTTGTTAGAAGCCATATCGATGAGCACCACGGCAGTCATTGCCTACATGCTTATGGTGCCGAGCAAACCTGGTATATAGCCCTGGCTGCAGGGGAGGGACTGCCCTCCACGGCTAAACGTGCGGAAATTGTTGTGCTGTCTGGCACGTTGCAAGACGCTGATGGCCTTTACCCACCTCACAGCTGGCTGCGCTTGCCCGCTGCCGACGTCACCAGGCTTCGTTGTCAAAGCCATTGTCGCTTGTGGGTAAGGTTCAGCGCCTAGGGCGAAGATCCTGATATTTCCTGCAAACAGCGCCTTTCTATTCGCTCTGAAAATATACCAACGTCTGACTCAAGACACTGGCGGGTGGCTTATAGACAGTTACACACCGTTGGTATCAATAAAACTGTCATAAGCTCACCTGTTGAGACATGAGTGCCAGAGCTAAAGTGTCGAATACCTTTTCACTTTCATCAGCAGCACAGGTGCAGTTATGACAACCGCTCAGGACATCAGCGCCAGTATTGATATTCCCGGCCGTAAAATGGACTTTGAGTTTGAGCTAGATGACATTCCTCGCCATTGGTTTGCCGGTGATGCGTTTCGCTCAACTTACATGAATGCTTTATCTTGCCTTTTTCCAGAAGGTGAGCGCATGTTTATGGATGCCGTGCGCGACCACCAACATAAAATTACCGATGAGCGCTTACTTAATCAGATTAAAGGTTTTATTAAACAGGAAGCAATTCATGGTCATGAGCATGCGCAGTACAACGATTATTTAAAAAAATGGGGTTATCCCATCGACAAAATAAATCGCATCGAAAAGAAAGAAAAAATCTGGATGAAAAAATGGGTGCCTAAATCGCACCGCCTAGCGATCACCTGCGCCCTAGAACACTTCACCGCCATTATGGCACATCAAGTGTTAACCGATCCTCAAGCCACAGAAGGCATGCACCCACAGTTTAAACAAATGTGGCGTTGGCATGCGATTGAAGAAACGGAACACAAAGCCGTGGCATTTGATGTTTACCAACAAGCCGTGGGTCGATACTGGTTAAGGGTATTAACCATGATCAGTGTCACCATCATGTTTTGCTTGCGAACAACCCTGTACCAAATGGTTTTTTTGTGGAAGGACGGCGAATTATTTAAACCAAAAACCTGGTGGCGTGGTTTTCAGTTTTATTTTGTAAAACCGGGCATGCTGCGAAAAATATTTCGCGATTATTTGGATTATTTTCGTCGTGATTTTCACCCATGGGATCATGACAACCGTGAACTGCTGGGCCAATGGTTGGCCGAACAACAACAGTTCAAAGCGGTTTAAGGCACTTTAGAGAATGATCCGCATCAACTTGATGCGGGTCATCTTTTTGCTGCCAAAGCTGACCTTTCAAAGCTCCGACCTTGGTAACCCGCTCTCGTCAGGTAAGACACCTTACACAAGAGTGACTCTGTCACGCCTTCACTATAATGAGGGTCTGAGACAGCGAGGGCAGTGTATGCAGCAATGGCTGATTTTGAGCGCGTTAACCACATTACTGACGCTGACGCCTACCAGTTACAGCGACACCATACGCGTCGCGGTCGGGCTGGCATTGGCGCCGTATGTAATCGCCGAAGAGAACAGCGGTTTTGAGTTAGATATCGTGCGCGAAGCGCTGGCCAGTCAGGGCCATACCGTCGTGCCTATCTATGTGTCTTTTCGCCGCGTGCCAGAGCTGCTCAAGTTAAAAAAAGTACAGGCCGCGATTACCGTCACCTCTGCCACTGTTGGGCCTGACGCGTATTTATCGAAGCCCTATATCCGCTATCACAATGTTGCCGTCGCCTTAGCTAAGCATCAGCTTGCCTTGAGCAGCCAGCAAGATCTGGCCAAACATCGCATTCTGGCCTTTCAGAACGCTCATCGCTATCTCGGGCCGGATTATTATCGCAGCATTCAGCAATCACCGGACTACCAAGAAATTGCCCGTCAGGCGGCGCAAGTCACCATGTTGTTCGGTGAACGCGTGGACGTGATTGTGCTTGATATCAATATTTTTAACTATTATCGCCAACAGCAGAACTATGTTGGCGCGGAGCAACCTGTGGATATATTTCCACTGTTTGAACCTGTGAACTACCAAATGGCGTTCAGCCGCCGCCAGTGGCGCGATGATTTCGACCGAGGTATTGCCGAGCTCAAGCGCACTGGGCGTTATCAACAGCTGATACAGCGGTATTTGGGGTCACTTGCCGATACAGAAACTGCCGAAAATCTCGCCCAGTAGATCATCGGCATTGAATTCACCGGTAATTTCATTCAGCGCATGCTGCGCCATGCGCAAGTCTTCGGCCAAGAGTTCACCAGCCGCCATACCTTGCAGCTGCAGCCGCCCGGCATCCAAGGCACTGCCTGCGCGCTGCAGCGCTTCAATATGACGACGACGTGCCAGAAAGCCGCCCTCTGAGGCGGCATCAAAGCCCATCACGGCTTTTAGATGCTCACGTAAGTTATCCACACCTTGATTGAGCTTGGCGGACAAAGCCAAGGTCGGTACGGTTTCGTCCGCGCATGTACCCACAGCCAGCCCGGCTAAATCGGCTTTATTGCGCACCACCGTCAGCCGGCCAGAGTGCCAAAGGGTTTCAGCCAGCTCATTGGCCTGCTGTTGGCCGTCATACAGAGCGTGTAGCAGCGCCAGAGGGTCGGTTTCATCACTGCTGCTGTCGATCATCAGCAGCACACGATCCGCTTGCTCGATCTCCGCCCAGGCGCGTTCAATGCCAATGCGCTCGACTTCATCCGGCGCATCGCGCAAGCCTGCAGTGTCGATGATGTGCAGTGGCATGCCATCAATGTGGATATGTTCTTTTAAGACGTCGCGCGTGGTGCCGGCAATGTCGGTGACGATGGCCCGCTCCTGGCCCGCCAAGGCGTTTAACAGCGACGATTTGCCCGCATTGGGTCGGCCGGCAATCACCACATTCATGCCTTCGCGCAGCAATGAACCCTGATTGGCCTCGCGCATCACCGCGTTTAAAGCCTGTTCGACCTCGCTGAGCATGGCCTCGACCTTACCATCGGAGAGAAAGTCGATTTCTTCTTCCGGAAAGTCGATGGCTGCTTCCACATACATTCGCAGATGAATCAGTTGATCGAGCAAGCTGTGGATACGCTGTGAAAACTCACCTTGTAGCGAACGCAAAGCACAGCGCGCCGCCTGCTCTGACGCCGAGTCAATTAAATCGGCAATGGCCTCAGCCTGTGCCAAATCGAGCTTGTCGTTCAGGAAAGCGCGTTCAGAAAACTCACCAGGACGTGCCAAACGACAGCCCAGCGCCACCACTTGCTGCAGCAGCAAATCCAACACCACCGGCCCGCCGTGGCCTTGTAGCTCAAGCACATCTTCACCGGTAAAGGAGTTGGGGCCGGGGAAGAACAGCGCAATGCCTTCGTCCAAGACATCGCCTTCAACACTGCGAAACGGCCCGTAGTGCGCGTAGCGGGGCTTTGGAGCGTGGCCTAGAACAGCCTGCGCGACGTCAACCGCTTTGCTGCCAGAGATGCGGACAATGCCGACACCGCCACGCCCAGGCGCCGTAGCAATCGCTGCAATGGAATCTTGATGGAGGACTTCAGTCATGGGGAGCAGGCCGTCAAAAAGCCTGATTGTAACGCAGGAAGGCAGGGAGAGCAGGCCCGTCAGGGCCTGCTTGGGCTATTCAATGCGAGTGAATTAGCCCTGTTTTTCGATCTGCTTGGTAATCACGTATTGCTGTGCAATCGACAGCGCTTGGTTGACCACCCAGTACAACACCAAACCCGCCGGGAACCACAGGAAGAAAATGGTGAAGATAATCGGCATAAACTGCATGACTCGCGCCTGCATTGGGTCTGGCGGGGTCGGATTAAGCTTCGTCTGGATAAACATCGCCGCGCCCATGATCAGCGGTAAGACAAAGTACGGATCTTTAATCGACATGTCTTCAATCCACAGGAAGAACGGCGCCTGGCGCAGCTCTACGGATTCCATCAAAACCCAATACAAGGCGATAAATACCGGCATCTGGATCAAAATAGGCAAGCACCCGCCCATCGGATTGATCTTTTCGTCGCGATACAGCTTCATCATTTCCTGACCCAGCTTTTCGCGGTTATCGCCGTATTTGTCCTTAATCTCCTGCATCTTCGGCGCAACTTTGCGCATGTTCGCCATCGAGCGATAGCTCATGGCCGAAGGCTTATAGAACAAGGCTTTGATGCTAATGGTCAGCAAAATGATCGCCACACCCCAGTTGCCCACCAAGCCATGGAAGAAGCTTAATAACCAGAATAAAGGCTGGGCAATCCACCACAACCAGCCGTAGTCGATGGTCAGGTCCAAGTTCTCAGCAATTTCCGCCAAGCGGTCCTGATCTTTCGGGCCCACATACAGTTTCGCACCAACGCTGGCGCTGTCACCTGGCGCCACTTCCGTGGCCTGACTGTAAAAGCCAAACAGGTAATTGCCCTTCACATAACGGCCGTTATAGGTGTGTTGCTCATCTTTAGCTGGAATCCATGCCGACAGGAAGTAGTGCTGCAGCATCGCCGCCCAGCCACCGGTTTCGACCTGTTTGTAGGCGCCGTCTTCCAGATCATCGAAGGTCACCTTTTCATAGCGGTTTTCAGAGGTGGTTAACGCCGCCCCCAAATAGGACTGCATGCCCATTTGGTTGCCCTGAGATGGATCGCCAGAGCCGTCGCGCTTTAACTGGGCATAAAACACGCCCTGCCAAGGCTGCTCAGACAGGTTGCGAATGCGGTACGAGATATCCACCAGGTATTCACCGCGGGTAAAGGTGAATACTTTATCCACCTCGGCTTTGTCGCTGCGATGGGTCAGGACCACTTCCAAGGTTTGCTGATCGTCACTGAGTTCATAGCGGGTGCTGTCGCTGTTAAACAGCGCCTTACCCTGAGCATCAATGCCATCACGCCCCAGTAAGCCACTTTGCGCAACATAGGTACGACGGCTGTTGCGCTCCAGCAATGTAAACGGCACGTCCTTTTGCTCAATCGATACCGGGTAGGCTGGCAGCAGCACTTCAACGACTTCGCCGCCCAGTGGGTCGATGGTGACGTTTAGCACATCGGTCATCACCTGAATCAACTCACCGCTGGCCTGTGGTTGTTCGTTCACATCCGGTTGCGCAGTGGCAACGGCGGGGGCATCGGCATCTTGGCTATTATCGCCATCAATTGCGGCTAATGGCGCTTCCTGTGAGGACGGTACGGCCGCAATCGGCTGATTGTCCTGCGGTTTGCTTCCATAGTCATCGTTCCAGGCCAGAATCAGAAAATAGCTACTGATAGCTAGACCAATAAAAATCAACGTACGGCGGATATCCATGATTAGGGTTTCCGTTGACAACAGTTAGGTGAATGGGAGTCAGGTACCGGGTCATAACCATGAGAAGCCCATGGATGACACCGAAAAATGCGTTTGATCGTCATGCCGCCACCGCGCCAAAAACCATGCCGGCGGATCGCTTCATCGGCGTAACTGGAACAGGTCGGATAATAACGGCAACGACTGGGAATCAGGGGACTGATGGCAAGTCGATAAAAGCGGATGAGCAACAACAGGCAGTTAGCGCCCAGACTGGGGTCGCTGTTTGCGTTGACCTTGTGCTCGTTTGCCATGGCTGGGACGCTTTAATCGGAACCAAAGGGCGTCAATCATCTCACGAATCTGCTGGTTGTCCAGTGCGACCAGACCGCCCCGAGCCAGCACGACGTAGTCGGCAGCCGGTAGCTCATGCTGGTGGTGACGAAAAGACTCGCGCACCAAACGCCGTACCCGATTGCGGGCAACAGCCAGCTTGATTTGTTTTTTTGCCAGCACAAAACCAAGACGTGGTTGATCACTGTCATTGGCGCTGGCTAACACCAGCAGGTGAGGTGTGCTGCCGCGTAACTCAGTGTGATCGAACACCCGTTTAAACTCGACCGGTTTGAGTAACCGTGAGGCGCGTGTGAATCCGAAATCAGGCATTGATGAGCGGCAGCAAAGGCGCAATTAGGCAGACAGTACGTGACGGCCTTTTGCACGACGACGAGCCAGAACCTGACGGCCGTTTTTGGTCGCCATACGGGCACGGAAGCCATGAGTACGCTTGCGCTTCAGAACGCTTGGTTGAAATGTACGTTTCATAACAAAGTCACTCGGTTAAGAGAATTAAACTCTGACCCTGAGTGTCACCAAAGCAGTGCTACCCGTGGGCCTGAAAATTAAGGCCGGCAATTGTATGAGAAAGAACCAGCGAAGGCAATGACTGAATTTTGATCACTCAAGCTGTTGGCTGTCAGCGTGAGTTATCCCCCTGTGTGAAAAAGAATGAATGAAAGTGAATGTGTGTGAAGGAAAGGAAGGAGTAGTTCGTTATTTTTAATCTTAGTACCAAGCAATTCTGTGGTTAACTGGAAAATATCCTTATAAAACAATACCTTACATACTTATTAACCCTGGTATAAGCAAGGTATGAGCTGCGCAAAACCGGCGTATGAACGGTGGACGAAAACCGCTGTTGTACACATGGGAAATTTTTCCCTTCAGTCTATCCACATTTGTTCAGAGTTTTCCTGGCGCTCATCCACAGCTTTGCCGGAGTTTTTTTGCGCTTCTTAAGCGATGAACGGCAATCCTAGTTTGGCCGTGTGAATCGCTGTGGATAACCTTGTTGCCATGCAGTAGAATGCCCGGTTCGTTTTGGCATATCAGGCTGTGCCAACGGCTCGGTGAATGCGCTGCGGTGTGCTTATCTTCAGCGCACAAACGCGCCAGTGTGGATCGCCCGCTGCCGTTGCTTATCAGAGCGTCGTAATCGTGCCTATATATAGTGGCAAGATTGGCCGAGCACAGTCTGTTGAATCCTGTTTCCTGAATTGAGGTAGCCGTGACCGCTTTGTGGCAAGAATGTCTGGGTCAGCTGCAGCACGAATTACCAGCGCAGCAATACAACACCTGGATCCGTCCGTTAGTCGCCAGTAGCGATGAAGGCCAGCTGGTTCTGAGTGCGCCCAATCGCTTCGTGAAAGATTGGGTGAAGGATAAGTACCTGCAACGCATTCAGGAAATTCTGTCCGAACTCAATGGTGGTCGCATCACGCACGTGGAGTTGGCCGTGGGTGAGTCGCAGCCTATGTTTCGCCCGCAAGCGGCTGCTCGTCCAGCGACACCGCCCCCCAGGCCTGCACCTCGCTCCAACAGCCAAGAGCAATACGGTTTTGCAGCGCCGCGCACCAGTGCGCCGTTGCAAGGTGAGTTGCTGGATGATTTGCCTGCACAGCAGCCAGCCGCACCTGCGCCACGGCCTGAGCCGGCGCCGGTTGCGCGTCGTGAGCGCAATGTGCAGGTTGAAGGTGGCTTAAAGCATCAGAGTTTTTTGAACAAAAACTTCACCTTCGAAACCTTTGTTGAAGGTAAGAGCAACCAGCTCGCCCATGCCGCAGCACGGCAGGTAGCGGAAAACGCCGGCGGCTCCTACAACCCACTGTTTATATACGGTGGCGTCGGCTTGGGTAAAACCCACTTGATGCACGCTGTGGGTAACTATCTGCAAAAGAAAGATGGCAATGCCAAAGTGCTGTATGTGCACTCTGAACGCTTTGTGCAAGACATGGTGAAGGCGCTGCAGCTAAACGCCATTAACGAGTTCAAGCGTTTTTACCGTGGACTTGATGCTTTGCTGATCGATGATATTCAGTTTTTTGCTGGCAAAGAGCGCTCCCAGGAAGAGTTTTTCCACACCTTTAATGCCTTGCTCGAAGGCGGGCAGCAAATGATTCTGACCTGTGATCGCTACCCTAAAGAAATTAACGGCTTGGAGGAGCGCCTCAAAAGCCGCTTTGGATGGGGTCTGACCGTCGCGGTTGAGCCCCCCGAACTGGAAACTCGGGTCGCAATTCTGATGAAGAAGGCTGAACAAACCGGCGTGCACTTGCCAGACGATGCCGCTTTCTTTATTGCTCAGAAAATTCGCTCGAATGTGCGCGAGCTAGAAGGGGCACTGAAACGGGTGGTGGCGAACTCGCACTTCACCGGCAGTGAAATCACGTTGCCCTTTATTAAAGAGTCATTGAAAGACTTGCTGGCACTGCAAGATAAGCAGGTCAGCATTGATAATATTCAACGCACGGTGGCGGAGTATTACAAAATCAAACTCTCTGATTTACTATCTAAACGCCGCACCCGCTCCATCGCTCGTCCGCGTCAGGTAGCGATGGCATTGAGTAAAGAACTGACCAATCACAGCTTGCCAGAAATTGGCGATGCATTTGGTGGTCGTGACCACACGACAGTGCTGCACGCATGTCGTAAAATCAAAGAATTGCAGGAATCCAGCGCAGACATTCGGGAAGATTACAAAAACCTGTTGCGCTCACTGACAACCTAGACTGAGTGGGAGAACCATGAAATTCGTTATCTCTAGGGAAGCCCTTCTACGTCCACTGCAGCTGGTGGCGGGTGTGGTAGAAAAACGCCAAACGCTGCCCGTGCTGTCGAATGTGCTGCTGGAGGTGAAAGGACAGCAGCTGGCGCTGACAGGCACCGACCTGGAAGTTGAGCTGATCGGTCGGGTGACGCTGGATGAAGTCGGCCAGGAAGGCGAAATTACCGTGCCGGCGAAAAAGCTGATGGATATTTGCCGCACCTTGCCAGACGGCGCCCAGATCGAAGTGGAGCAAGACGCCCAACGCGTTAACGTGCGCTCTGGTCGTTCACGCTTTGCTTTATCCACCTTACCGGCGACTGAGTTTCCTAACGTTGACAGCACCGTGGATGAGCAGGTCTTCAGCCTGGAGCAGAGCAAACTGCGCCGCGTGATCGATCGTACCAGCTTTGCCATGGCGCAGCAGGATGTGCGTTATTACCTCAACGGCATGCTGTTCGATGTATCAGCGAATCAATTGCGCACTGTGTCTACCGATGGCCATCGCTTGGCCATGGCGCATGTGGATATTGCGGGTCCAGATACCGCACAGCAAATGATCGTGCCGCGCAAAGGCGTTCTGGAAATGGCCAAGTTAATGACCGATCCAGAGGCCAGCGTTGAAGTGGCTTTAAGCAGCAAGCATCTGCGCTTGGTGACGGAAACCTTTACCTTCACGACGAAATTGGTGGATGGCAAGTTCCCAGACTACGGTCGAGTCATTCCGAAAAACGGCACCAACGTTATGTTGGCGGATCGTCAGGAGCTGCGTCAGGTTTTCCAACGCACCGCGATTTTGTCTAACGAGAAGTATCGTGGCGTGCGCTTGGTGCTGGATACCGACTTGCTGAAGGTGTTTGCCAACAACCCAGAGCAGGAAGAAGCCGAAGAAGCCGTTGCCGTGGATTACCAAGGCGACAAGCTGGAAATTGGTTTCAACGTTTCTTATCTGCAAGATGTCATGGCGGTGTTGGATACCGAACAGGTCAAGTTAACCATGGGCGACGCGACGGCCAGTGCCTTGCTGGAAGAACCGGAAAACGGCGACGCCATTTACGTGGTTATGCCGATGCGTCTGTAAGCGACTCTTTTTTATGCCTATCCGGCAACTCCAAGTCAGCGGTGTGCGCAATTTGCAGCCGCTGACGATTAATCCCCATCCCGCGATTAACTTTCTTTACGGTGATAACGGTTCCGGCAAATCCAGTGTGCTGGAGGCCATTGCCTTATTGTCGTCTGGCAAATCGTTTCGTACCACTCAGTTTAAACACGTGCTAAGTCATCAGCAGGATCGCATGGAATTGATGCTGCAGTTGGACGACGATCACCTTGGCGAGTGCGAGCTGCACAGTCTGCGGTTAAAGAGTGGCGATCAACTGCTGAAGATTAATGGCTCAGTGTTGACCTCCCAGGCGGAAGCGGCGCATTGGTTGCCCGTTCAAGTGATTGAACCGAATACCTTTCGCTTGCTGTCGGGGTCTCCCGAAGAGCGTCGACAGTTTATCGACTGGGGTGTGTTCCACGTGGAACAAGGGTTTATGGAGAACTGGAAAACCTTTCGCCAGCAACTTAAACAACGCAATGCCGTGCTTAAGCAAAAGCAGGAAGAGTGGCTGAGTGTTTGGAACCCTGGTTACATCGAAAGCGCTGAAGCAATCGATCAACAGCGCCAGTCTTATCTAAAGCGGTTTAAACCTGAATTTGAGCGCATTCTTAGCCAGTTGGACGACAGCCTAGAAATTCAGCTGACGTATTATCGTGGCTGGGAAAAGGACAGTGCGTTGAGCGATGTACTCGCTCGCCAGCAAGAGCGCGATTTAAACCTTGGCTACAGCCAATCTGGCCCACACAGGGCCGAGCTGCGCATCAAGGTTGATAAGCAGCCGGCTGCCGATATTCTGTCGCGTGGTCAGCAGAAAACCGTGGTGGCAGCGCTTAAGATTGCGCAGGGAAGTCTGTTTCAAAAAGAGAGCGGCCGCAGCACCATTTATCTGGTGGATGACTTGGCGTCAGAGTTGGATGAAAAGCATCGTTTTGCTTTATGCAAACTGCTGGAAGACTTAAAATGTCAGGTCTTTGTTACCAGCATCGATAAAGAAAAGTTAACGGACATCTGGCGTCCTACGGCCAGTAAAGTGTTCCACGTGGAACATGGTGCTGTCAGGGAGACAGACCAAGCCTCGCCAACGGCCAAAACAACTCACGAATGATCTTCTCTGGTGCGATAGCGCATCACAGAGAACTACCGATTTAAAGAGGAACACCGAATGAGTGAGCAGAGTTACGACTCGTCCAGTATTAAAGTCCTGAAGGGGCTGGATGCCGTGCGCAAGCGTCCGGGCATGTACATCGGTGATACCGATGACGGTACTGGCCTACACCACATGGTTTTTGAGGTGGTCGATAACTCCATCGACGAGGCTCTGGCGGGTCACTGCGACACCGTGGATGTGGTGATTCACCCAGATAACTCCGTTTCTGTATCCGATAACGGTCGTGGCATTCCAACAGAGCTGCACCCGGAAGAGGGCGTTTCTGCAGCCGAGGTGATTCTGACGGTACTGCACGCCGGCGGTAAGTTCGACGACAACTCTTATAAAGTATCCGGTGGTCTACACGGTGTGGGGGTTTCCGTAGTAAATGCCTTGTCGGAAAAGCTCAAGCTGACCATTCGCCGTGAGGGCAAGGTGTTCGAGCAGGAGTACACCCACGGTGTGCCTGATTACCCGCTCAAAGAAGTTGGCCATACCGATGTTTCCGGCACCATGGTGACCTTCTTGCCTTCTAAGGAAACCTTCACCAAAACGGAGTTTTCCTACGATTATTTGGCTAAGCGTTTGCGTGAGCTGTCGTTCCTCAATTCAGGGGTACGCATTCACCTGAAAGACGAGCGCGTAGCCGACAAGGAAGATATCTTTGAGTTTGAAGGCGGTCTGAAATCGTTCGTTGAGTTCCTCAATGAAGGTAAAACGGCCTTAAACGATGTCTTTCACTTTAATTCCGAACGTGAAGATGGCATGTCCGTGGAAGTGGCGATGCAGTGGAACGACAGCTTCCAAGAAAACATCTTCTGCTACACCAACAACATTCCTCAGCGCGATGGCGGTACCCACTTGGCGGGCTTTCGTGCTGCTCTGACTCGCACACTGAACTCTTACATTACCCAAGAAGGGTTGGATAAGAAGAACAAGGTGGCGACCACGGGTGACGATGCCCGCGAAGGCCTGACGGCCATTATTTCCGTCAAAGTGCCAGACCCTAAGTTCAGCTCGCAAACCAAAGATAAGTTGGTGTCATCGGAAGTGAAGCCAGCGGTTGAGCAGGAAATGGGGCGGTTATTCCAAGAATATCTGCTGGAAAACCCGCAAGCGGCCAAAGAGCTGGTGGGTAAAATGATCGACGCGGCCCGTGCCCGTGAAGCGGCGCGTAAGGCGCGTGATATGACTCGCCGCAAAGGTGCGTTAGACATCGCAGGCTTGCCGGGTAAGTTGGCCGACTGCCAGGAAAAAGATCCGGCATTGTCTGAAATTTACCTGGTGGAGGGTGACTCCGCCGGTGGTTCTGCTAAGCAAGGCCGGGACCGCCGCACTCAGGCGATTCTGCCGCTGAAGGGTAAAATTCTGAACGTTGAAAAAGCACGCTTCGACAAGATGCTGTCGTCGGCCGAAGTGGGCACCTTGATTACCGCATTGGGTTGCGGCATCGGTCGCGAAGAGTTTAACCCGGATAAACTGCGCTACCACAGCATCATCATTATGACGGATGCGGACGTCGATGGTGCTCACATTCGTACCTTGCTGCTGACCTTCTTCTTCCGTCAAATGCCTGAAATCATTGAACGTGGCCATGTCTTTATTGCCCAGCCGCCGCTGTACAAGATCAAGCGTGGTAAGCAGGAACAGTACATCAAAGACGAAGATGCACTGGAAGGCTACTTAACCAATGTGGCGCTGGAGAAGGCCAGCTTGTATCCCTCGCCGGAAGCGCCTGCCATTTCCGATGAAGCTTTCTCTGATTTGATTGCTGACTACCGGGAAACCCAGGAAGTGATTCGTCGCCGCGGTAACCTGGTGCCAGTGCACGTATTGCATGAAATGCTGAGCTTGCCACGTCTGAGCGGTGAAGACATGGAAGATGCGCAAAAGGTACTGGCCTGGACGGAAGCTCTGAATGAGCGTCTGCCCGATGCTGGCCGCTCTGGCAGCATGTTCCACGTGGAACCTCAGCAAGACGTGGAGCGTGGCATCCACAATGTGCTGGTTAAAGTTGTGACCCACGGCATCGCCAAAGAGCACTTGTTGGATCAAGAGTTCTTTAAAGGCGACGGCTATAAACGCATTGCCGACATGGCTGAGCGCTTGTCGAACTTGCTGGAAGAGGGTGCTTATATCCAGCGTGGCGAACGTCGCCATGAAATCGAAGACTTCTGGAATGCCGTGCAGTGGCTGCTGCATGAAGCTCAAAAGGGCTTCAATATTCAGCGCTACAAAGGTCTGGGCGAGATGAACCCAGATCAGTTGTGGGAAACCACCATGGATCCAGATGCACGCCGCATGCTGCAGGTGACCATCGAAGACGCCATCGCTGCCGATAAGATGTTCAATACCTTAATGGGCGATGATGTTGAACCTCGTCGGGCCTTTATCGAAGCGAATGCGCTGAACGTTGCTAATCTGGATTTCTGATCGGATTAGTGAAGTAAATAAAAAAGGGAGCCTAGGCTCCCTTTTTTATGCTGGCGTGATCGAGGTTAACCTTTTTCGGCAGCCACCACGCTGATCTCTACCAATAGCTCCTCACGCGCCATTGAGGCTTCAACGCAAGCACGAGCAGGGGCGTGGCCTTCTGGCACCCAGGCGTCCCATACCGCGTTCATGCCGGCAAAATCATCCATGGTTTTTACATAGATGGTGGCCGACAGAATATGCTCGCGGTCGCTGCCAGCTTCCAGCAGTAATTCATCGACCTTATCCAGCATGGTTTGTGTTTGCTCGGTGATGTCCTGATTCGGCAAGCCTGTGGTGTCGTTACGGGTAACGTCTTTGCCTACCTGGCCACATAAATAGATGACACCGTTGTGTTTCACGATGCGGCTCATACGGGCTTTGGTATGCATGCGGGTTATGTCGGTCATGGTGCTGTCTCACTCTGGTATCAAAGGTGCCTATGATAACGGCTGTTGGCTGGGATGGCATGTCGCTGAACAGGTGTCAGCGGCAAAATGGTTAAGCATTCATTTCTCTCTATCACTCGTTATATGGGCGCGATAAGTAATGGCTGGAATCGCTGTTAATCGCGAATCACCACTGCCTTTATGCTACTGTGCGCGCGCTTCGGGCAAACGCTAACGCTGACCCGAGCCAAAGAATAAAGAGGAGATGTTCATGAACGCAGTGGTCATTGCAGTGGTGTTGATGCTGGCTTTGAGTCTGGCACGCATGCATGTGATGTTGGCGATGATTATCGCCGCCTTTGTCGGTGGTTGGGTGGGCGGTTTGGATTTAACCGCAACATTGGATGCTTTTAATCAAGGCATTGGTGGCGGTGCCGGCATTGCCCTCAGCTATGCCTTGCTGGGGGCCTTTGCCGTGGCAATTTCGCTGTCTGGGCTGCCACAGTTATTGGCTGACGCAATTCTGAAACGCATGACGGGCAGCAGCAATGCACAAGCCAGTATTTGGTTAAAAAACGGCTTGCTGGGCTTGCTGTTGTTGGCGGCGGTGTCGTCGCAGAATTTGATTCCGATTCATATCGCTTTCATTCCCATACTGATTCCACCGCTGCTGCTGGTGATGGCCCGGTTGAAACTGGACCGCCGCTTAGTAGCCTGCGTGTTAACTTTTGGCCTCGTAACGCCTTATATGTTTTTACCTGTGGGCTTTGGCAATATTTACTTGCACGATATTTTGCTGGGGCGGGTCGCCGATGCGGGTTTAAACATCGATGATGTTTCTGTGGTAAAGGCGATGGCGATTCCGGCACTGGGCATGTTGGCAGGCTTAGCCATGGCGGCGCTGTTTAGCTACCGTGGCGAGCGTCAGTACGATGTGGCAGCGATTGAGGCCACCGAGCACCATGAACGCCAATACGATGCTAAATCTCTGTGGGTGGCAGCATTGGCGATTGTTGTGGCCTTTGCGGTCCAGCTGGCGACGGGCTCAATGGTATTGGGTGCAATGGCTGGATTTATGCTGTTCTCGGCCACCGGGGTAGTGCGCTGGAACGAGTCCGAGGGGGTGTTGGTCGATGGCATCAAAATGATGGCCTCCATCGGGTTTATTATGATTGCAGCGGCGGGCTTTTCTGAGGTGCTAAAGGCCACGGGTGACATCGATACTCTGGTGAACGGTGCCGCGCAGTGGTTGGGTGATAATCGTGGTTTAACGGCTTTCTTATTGCTGCTGGTCGGCCTTTTGTTAACCATGGGCATTGGCTCATCGTTTTCTACCATTCCTATCATCGCCGCCATTTATGTGCCGCTGTGCATGCAGTTAGGTTTTAGCCCGATGGCAATTGTGGCGCTGATTGGCACGGCGGGTGCGCTGGGTGACGCCGGCTCGCCAGCGTCGGACTCCACTTTAGGGCCAACGGCCGGCCTGAATGCCGACGGTCAGCACAATCATATGCGTGATACCGTGATTCCAACCTTTTTGCACTTTAACCTGCCACTGTTAGCCGCTGGTTGGCTAGCGGCCATGGTGCTGTAAGTAATCGGCTAATCGCGATCAAGCGTTGTTATTGGGGGGCGGCGATAATGCCGCTCTCAAACAGGGAGACACCCTATGGCTAGCTTGGTTGCCAGAGCCTTGGCTCTGCTGGAAGACGATCTTGAGAGGCCGTGGCAGTTAGATGAATTAGCATCTCGCTGCCATTGCCATCCCACCCATCTAGTGCGCGCCTTTGCTCAGCGTACAGGCTATACCCCCATGGGCTATTTACGTGCTCGACGACTAACGCTGGCGGCTCAGCAACTATTGAATGGTGGTGATGCGTTGGCAGTGGCGCTTGCGTTGGGCTACCAGTCACAGCAAGCGTTTAGTCGTGCCTTTAGGCGACAGTTTGGTATGAGCCTGACGCAGTTGCGCCAAGCGGGTGAAATACCACCATCGCGCTGTGTGACGGCGCTGCAGCTGCAGACTATTGAAGCGCCAGCCATGCCCGCGGTTGAGCGTTGTGATTGGCCCAGGTTGCAACTGGCAGGTGTGCAGGCTGCGTTGTTGCCATCACAGCGCGGCGCCATTCCCGGCCTGTGGCAACGCCTTTATCGCTTACAGCCTGAGGCGGTCAACAAACCTGTGTTTGGTGTGGTCAGTGAGCGCTCACTAGATGGCTGTATGAGCTACACCGCAGCCGTTGCATGTCATCAACCGGTGAGCAGCACAGCCTCCGACTGGCAGCAGTGGTCTTTGCCCGCCGGCAGCTATATGAGTTTCACTGGTATAGAGTCGCCACAGCAGTTAGCGCCCTTGATGAGCTATGTCTGGGACGTTTGGCTGGAACAACAAGGGCGGGTCTGGTTGAGCGAGCAGGCCATGGCCCTTGCTGACCAACCCTATTTCAGCCATATCGATGAGCGCGGGCAGCTATCCGTGCATATCCCGCTGCAGGGTACCTCAGAATAATTCGGTGCCCCGCTCTGACGATCCCTGAAGGGCACGGGCCGCAGGCCTCTATAACGTCGTTGGCGACTGGCCATTTCCTGCTATCACTGCCTTGTTCTGAACGCCTGCTGCGCTCGCGCAGAGCTGTGCAGAACTATTCATTTAAAAGCGCTTGCCGCTGTTTTCAGTGTCGACGTATTCGCCACTAAACGGCTGCTGTGAAATGCGGTCCACTTGGTTATTAATCCAGTCTTCAACGTGCTGGTTAAGTGCGGCGGTGGATTGCCCTTCATTTTCTATTACAGGGCTGATGACCACGCGAATGGTGCCTGGGCGTTTTACCCAATGATGATTGGGCCAGTATTCACCTGAGTTGTGCGCCACGGCAACCACTGGGGCCGTGTTTTTGGTCGCCAGCATGGCGCCGCCTTTAGAAAAGGCTTTGCGCTTGCCAGGGGCAACACGTGTACCTTCCGGAAAAACCAGCACATGAATGCCAGCGCGCAAGCGCTCTCCGCCTTGCTGCACCACTTGTTTGAGGGCATTGGCTTTTTTACTGCGGTCGATAAAGATCGGATGAATCAGGTTGAGCGCCCAGCCAAACACTGGCAAATACATCAGTTCCTTTTTTACCACCTGTACATGGGGCGCCAGAATCAACGGCAAGAAGAAGGTTTCCCAAGTGCTTTGGTGTTTGCTCAGCAGCACATAGCCGCGACCATCTTGCGGAATGTTCTCACTGCCTTCGACCTGCCAGCGCAGGCCAGCAATCCATTTAGCCGCCCACATCACCAAGCGACAATAAATACCCATGATAAAAAAGTTGCGCACTTTCAGCGGTAGGAACAAACCCAGGGTAAAACTGGGCAGTGCCCAAATACAGGTAATCAGGATCAGTGCCAGATAAAACAACAGCGAGCGCAGGGCATGCAGGGCTGAGGGACGATCGGTTGTGGCTGTTAGGCCGTCGTGTGCTCTCATTCTGCCTCCGGGAATTACATATGCGCGAGTTATACCATTTTCGCGTCATACAGCCGTTGCCGGGGGCGCTAAAGAGTCTTTCTAAACGATCGTTTAAACGGTAAGTGAGTGCTTACAAGGTGTCCAGATACCAGTTGGTAAAGGCGGCAAGATCATCAAATACTGGGCTGTCGGCAATACTGGCATCGCTGGCCAGTTTGGCTTCACTGCTAAGGCCTTTACCAGTGCGGACCAGAGCAGTGTGACAACTGGCACTGTGGCCGGCCTGCAAATCACGCAGGGAGTCGCCGATCATCCAAGCATTATCGATGTCCGCCTGGGACAGATTTAGCGCTGCGCGGATTTGCTCAATTAACCCAGGCAAGGGTTTGCGGCAATCACAGTGATCGTGCGGGCCGTGAGGGCACCAAGCAATATGAGCAAACTGACCGCCATACTGGGCGGCCAAGTGGCACATTTTATTATGCATGGCATCCAAATCGGCCTGGCTGAAATAACCACGCGCCAGCCCCGACTGATTGGTCGCCACCGCTACCGTTACGCCGGCATCGCATAAGCGACCTACCGCTTCAGCGCTGCCGGCGATGGCGATCCACTCCTCAACCGACTTAACGTAGGCATCGGAGTCCTGATTGAGTACGCCGTCGCGGTCGAGAATAATCAGTCGGGTCATGGGGTTAGTCCGGCTGCGAGTTGCGATACAAAGATGCTGCGTCTTGCTCAAGTGAGCCAGCCAAAGCGGCAGAATATCCGTACTGCCAGCCTGCTAAATGATCACCGTTATAGTCAAACATGCCCCACTGAGGAAACCCTGGCAGTGCCGTTAGGTCGACGGCAGGAACGGTGGCAACGCCAGTATGGCCCTGCGGCAACATAATGTGCTGATTGAAACTAAAGTATTCATAACTGTCGGTCTCAAGTCGATAGCTCAGGGAAACAAAACCATGAGGTAGCGGCTCAGGTGCATCACCTAACAGAGGTGCAGAAGCTGTGAGTTTATCCTGGCTATAGCTCACATTACTCAGCGTGATGGGTGGCAGCGAAGCTTGAATAAAGCCCTCAGACCCCGGTATCTGGGTGGCGCGTTTAAAGCGTGTTTCATCGCTAAAGCGATAGTATTCGTCAAACCAGTCACCATCGCGCATCAAGGCCGCAGGAATGGGAATATAACGGTTGTTATCCAGCGTCAGCGTTAAACGGCTAACAGAATCCAACGTGCGGTATACCAAGCCATATTCCATTACATCCGCCGTTGCCGTGACGGGCGAGACTTTTACCGTATCGTCGCTGGAGAAATCGATGGTCAGGGTATCGCCACCTTGTAACTGCAAGCCTTCACGGCGTTGAACGAAGTAGTCGTCGCCGTTTTTACCCACTGCTAAGTAGGTACGAGGCACATCACGACCTATCAAGTCTATGTCGGTAATAAAGTCCCCATCTGAACTCGCTGTCGTGATGTCGTTCATAATAATATCGACGACATCGGCTCCTTGGCTTTGCACAACAACATTGCCTGCATCTTCGGCCGACGAATCATATTGGCACAGGCGCGTTTTAGATGGCTCTGCCAAATACAAAGTGCGCATATAGCTGTAGCTCGAACTATCTCCATCGGCACATAAATACAGATAGGTGACAGGCTCGTTGCTGCTGGCCACGTCGACCACGACTTCTGACTCACCCGTTTTTTGCTGCCATTCACCATTGCTGTCTAGCACTGCCAGGTAGTGGGAGTCACCTAACTCAAATGTCATGGTTAAGGCGTTATTGGCGGGTGGTGTGCCGTCGTCTGTATCGCCATCAGTGCCGCCATCAGTGCCGCCATCAGTGTCGCTATCAGTGTCGCCATCAGTGTCGCCATCAGTGTCGCTATCAGTGTCGCCATCAGTGTCGCCATCAGTGTCGCCATCAGTGTCGCCATCAGTGTCGCCATCAGTGTCGCCATCAGTGTCGCCATCAGTGTCGCCATCAGTGTCGCCATCAGTGTCGCCATCAGTGTCGCCATCAGTGTCGCCATCAGTACCGCCGCTAGCAGTGCCAGTATCTGGAGTTCCCGGTGTATCGTCACCTGAGCTGGAGCCGCCGCCTCCGCCGCAGGCAGTCAAACCCAAGGTGGCCGTTAACATTGCGAGTAATAAAGCGTGTTTATTCATTGGGGGGTCCTTGTGAAGGTTTCACAGCAAAATACTCCCCCGCTAGGCGGGGGAGGAAAGACAGTCAGTTAGCTCTGGTTTAACAGGGCGATATCAGCGATGGCAATAAACAAACCTTGCAGCTGTTTAAGCAGTGCCAAGCGGTTGTTTTTGACCGCGTCATCATCGGCCATCACCATCACGTTATCAAAGAAGGCATCAACCACATCGCGCAGACCAGCCAGCTCAGCAAGCGCCGGCTGATAGTCACCAGCGGCGATCATAGGTGTGACGACATCACGTTTAGCCGCTACTTGCTCAGCTAACGCCTGTTCGGCTGCTTCGCTAAGCAATGTGGCATTGACCTCAGCGATCACCGCATCGCCGCCATTTTTAGCCAGAATGTTGGAAACACGCTTGTTGGCGGCGGCCAGAGCTTGTGCCGATTCCAGCTGATAAAAGCTGTGTACGGCCTTAACACGACGATCAATATCGAGTGGCTTAGTCACGCCTAACGCGCGTACAGCCATAAAGACTTCGGCCGGAATATTGGCGTCTTGATACCAGGCGCTAAAGCGATCCAGCAAGTACTCGGTTAACGTCGCTTTGGTCTCGGCTTTTAGTTCGGCAGACCACTGGTTATCGATGGCCCAGTCGAGTAACTCGCTTAAGTCCAGGTCGATGTTCTTCTCCACCAGAATACGCAGCACACCCAGAGAGGCACGGCGCAAGGCAAAGGGATCTTTAGAGCCGGTCGGCAGCTGGCCGATGCCAAATAAGCCAACCAAAGAGTCCAGTCGATCAGCCAACGCAATGGCGGTACCGGTGGCCGTGGCCGGTAGCTCGTCGCCAGCAAAGGCGGGCATATATTGCTCAACCACGGCAGCGCAGACATCGGCGGGTTCACCATCGTGCTCGGCGTAGTATTTACCGGCCAGGCCTTGCAGGTCGGTAAACTCAAACACCATTTGCGACACTAAGTCGTTTTTGCACAGCTGAGCGGCGCGTGCGACCAAGCTGGTATCGGCTTGCATAGCCGTGGCTATTTTTTGCCCCAAGTTAGAAATACGACGGGCTTTATCGGCGATGGTACCGAGCTGGTTGACCCAAACGACGTTTTCTAACTTTTCAAAACGGCTGGCCAAGCTTTGCTTGCGGTCGGTATCCCAGAAGAACTTGGCGTCGGCCAGGCGAGGGCGAATAACCTTTTCGTTACCGGAAATCACCTGCTGCGGGTCTTTCGACTCGATATTGGCGACGGTAATAAAGTGGTTCAGCAGCTGACCGTCTTTCATCACATGAAAGTACTTTTGGTGCTCTTTCATGGACGACACCAGAGCTTCGGCTGGCACGGTCAGGAATTCTTCATCAAAGCTGCCGGCCAAGGCCACGGGCCACTCATTGAGGGCGGTGACTTCTTCCAGCAAATCATCGTCAATAACGGCTTCGCCGCCCAGCTTTTCGCCGGCGGCTTTGACCTGCTCGGCGATCAAGGCAGAACGCTCAGCAAAATTGGCCATCACATAGGACTGGCGCAGTGTGCTTTCATAGGCTTCAGGTGAGCTAATGACGACATCACCGGGGGCATGGAAACGATGGCCACGTGAGGTGTTGCCAGATTTCAGCTCAAGCATGTCAGCGTCGACCACCTGATCGCCAAACAGCATCAGCAACCACTGTGCCGGGCGCACGAATTCAACTCGGGTCGCGCCCCAGCGCATGCGCTTAGGAATCGGTAATTTCTCCAGGCTGTGCTGGACGATCTCGGGCAACAGCTCAACGGTGTTTTTACCGGCGATGGTGCGTTTGATCATCAGCTTGCCAGCGTTTTTGCCTTCAGATTCTGGCGCTTCCACCAGCGCGGAGGCATCTATGCCAGCGCGTGAGGCGAAACCCAGCGCGGCTTTGGTCAGGTTGCCATCGGCGTCGTATGCGATTTTGGCTGGCGGACCAAACAGGGTTTCTTCCTGGTCGGCTTGCTTAGCGGCCAGATCAGCAATGCGCACGGCCATGCGGCGCGGGGCGGCAAATACTTCGACCTTGCCAACGTCCAGCTTGGCGTCAGTGAGGCCCGCGACGATGCCATCGGCAAAGGCTTGCGCCAGTCCTTTAAGCGCCATCGGTGGCAGTTCTTCAGTTCCCAGTTCGACTAAAAAGCTGTTATGGCTCATTACTTTTTCTCCTGGGTCTGAGCATCTTTATCTTTGGCGGCCTGCCATTTGGCCAACACTTCCTGGCGAATGGATTCTTCAGCCAGCGGGAAGCCTTTTTCTGCACGACTGTCGTAGTAGGCGTGGGCAACGGCGCGCGCCATGGTACGGACCCGCAGGATATAACCCTGACGCTCGGTGACAGAGATAGCGCCACGGGCATCGAGCATATTGAAGGTGTGTGAGGCTTTCAGGGTTTGCTCATAGGCAGGCAGCGGCAGACCGGCGTCGATTAAACGCAGGCAGTCTTTTTCATACTGGTTAAAGGCCTGGAACAGGAAGTCGACATCGGCGTGCTCGAAGTTGTACTCCGATTGCTCGACTTCGTTTTGATGGAACACATCGCCGTAGGTCACGGCTTTGCCATCTGGACCGTAGGTCCATACCAGGTCGTACACGCTGTCCACTTCTTGCAGATACATGGCGATACGCTCCAGACCATAGGTGATTTCACCGGTCACGGGGTAACACTCAAGGCCACCGGCTTGCTGGAAGTAGGTGAACTGTGTCACCTCCATGCCGTTGAGCCATACTTCCCAGCCCAAGCCCCAGGCACCCAGAGTAGGGCTTTCCCAGTTGTCTTCAACAAAACGAATATCGTGCACCAGCGGATCAATACCCAAGGCTTTGAGCGAGTCGAGGTACTTCTCTTGAATATCGAGCGGCGATGGCTTCATTACCACCTGAAACTGATAGTAGTGCTGTAGGCGATTCGGATTCTCGCCGTAGCGACCGTCGGTAGGACGGCGACTGGGCTGCACATAGGCTGAGTTCCAGGTCTCTGGGCCTACCGCACGCAAAAAGGTATGCACGTGGAAAGTGCCGGCACCGACTTCCAGATCGAGAGGTTGATTGATGACACAGCCCTGATCGGACCAGAACTCCTGCAGGGCCGCGATCAGACCCTGAAAGGTTTTAATATCGTGGCGGCTTTGACTCACAACGGTTCACCTTGGCTTGGCGCCTGCGCGCGCATGGAAAATAAAGGGCCGGATTATAGCAGCGGTGAGGCGGGATAACAGCCCGCTGGAAGCGGGCTGTTGGCATCAATGCATGGACTTAAAAAAGATATCGTAGCCTTGGGCTCGTGCAGTATCCACTTGACCTGGGCCGGTACGGGTTACAGTCGGTAGCGGGGCAGGTTCATGAAAAATCAGCTCGTCTGGAGTGATCACATAACCATCAAGCATATAGGAATGTGCCCTGCCGTTTTGGGGGCCAACTAGAAGGTCATTGGCATCTGTACAGGCATCGTGGACGTTCCCTGCTTTGCAATCCCACACGGTCATATCGACACCAGTATAAATATTTGCCAGAGGGAGCGACTGCCAGTCGATGCCATCCTCTGAGACCCAGACAGTGTTTGAGTTGCCAGCTTCTAGCAAGATCAGGCGCTCACTGTTGGTGTAAAGCAACTGCTGCGTGTTCGGTACAAATGGCAGATCTGCTGCTGGGGTTGCTGAGTTTCCCTGTATCAGAGTCCATTGCCCTTGTTGCTGGCGTGGCCAAAACCAACCTTTCTGGTTCGACAAAATGGCCTTGTCTAGATTTTCAGTCTGGCTAGATAGCCAGGCATACTCCTCACCAACTTGAGAAAGCTTGAATGCTTGGCTCTTAACCAGAAGATGTTCGCCAATGAATCGAATATCCATAGGTTCATAGTCCTCTTCAAGGACTGCTTCAGGAAGCTCGGGCAGTATTTGCCAATGAATACCATCGCGGGTGCGTTTAAAGTGATATTCGCCATCACCTGAGTAAGCGTAGCCGTTTAAAGGAGAATAGTGCTGGTCATCTCCCCCCAACCAAGTAGATGCATCAAGGCCATATTGGTTATGCTGACGCTTATGCCAATGATAGCCATCGTAGGAAAGCATTGTGGTTTTTTGTGGCCAGTGATTTGACCGGCCAATATTAATATAGTGACCGTTCCAAAAGGCATAGTCGGCAGAGAACTGCTGTCCAGGGTTATCAACCCATTGCTTGTTGGAGAGGGTAACATCACCGCTAGGGCTAATGGTGAGTACATCGTTACTATTCTCTGAGTGCCAGCGACTGTTGTAGCGGGGTGAAATCACATCGTAACTATATACAGCTACACGTGCGTAGCCATCTTCAATCATGGTAATGAGATGTGGGTAAGTTTTTGAAGTGTGGATGGAGATTTCGCTATTGCTCAGTGGTTCCCAATTAATACCATCAATGCTGTGGTGAATAGAAATGGTTTCGATAGGGTAATCGGGTCTCATAGCGTTTCCTGAAAGTACCCATGAACGTCCAGCGTAGCTAAAGTCTTCAACAATACTATTAAAAAACTCAGGAGCTTTATATTGATTCCAGGAATGATCACCTTCTAAGCGAAATAGCTTCTCTGAGGTATGTAAAAAAAGCTGGTCATTAGCCGTGATCAAGCCAGATGCAGAGGTAAAGAGATTCGTAGCAATTGGTAAGTTTATGTTTTGCCAATCAGAACCATCCTCTGAAGCCAATAGCTGTACTTGATTAGGGCCTTGTAACAGTAGAAAAATACGCTCTTGAACTTGTGTAGAATCAATGAGATTAAGAGCCATCATTGTTTGACTACTCTCATCATAAGCAAGCGCGATATTATCGCTTTCTAGCCACCAATCTTGGCCATCTCGTGTCGCCCATAATTCGCTATCCTTCTCCTCGTAAATTAAGAATTTTCCATCTTTAGAAAAGGTTGAGGGCACCTTATGGGGTAGAAAGTCTTTTGTTGTAAGAAACTGTCGATAGGCCTTGCTATGATGAACAACCCATAGAAATGTGTTGTGTAAGTCAGGACTAGTAATGATACCATCGATCGGGTATAGCTCAGTGGCGCAGTTTTGTATTTCAGAAAAACTGCATTGCTCCTGGTGAGTATGGTAGTAGCGGGTGTTGTCAGGTAGCTGACGTGTGTCAATACTGCTTGTTTGCTCTCCAAACCACACGGTCATAGGATAAGGTTGAGCTACCTCCACATCCCAATATGCGGTACTTTCACCACTGCTGGCGGAAATAGTCGCACTCCCTTCGGAAATGGCAGTTACGACACCAGTATCAGAAACGTTGGCGACATTTTCGTTAGAGCTCGTGTACTTTATGTTTTCTACTTCATGGTTCGAAGTTGTGTTGACAACTATTTGCCCAACCATCAAATATTCTTTTTCACTATGATGGAAAGTAAGTAGCTCGGGTGTACTACTATTTTTGTCGCTATCGCAGCCAAACAAAATAGCGATACTTGATGCAATAAAAATTTTGCTAGCTAGGCGCAGTTTGTAACGCATATCTTTATCCTAGAAAAGTATGAACAATGAGTATCTTGCATAAGGTACCAGCTTTATCATTAAGATCATTGTTGAATCAGGGCTATTGATCAGCGTAAGATTTTAAGCTAGTAGCTATAATGAGGAGATTAACTGAAAGGCCGAAAGTCATTCAATCCAATGGCTAAGCCCGCTGCATGAACTAGGCAGCAGGCTCTGCAGTACTACCTAAGGGAGAGAAATAATTGTCATGCTCTCCGTTAGCCATTCTTGATGAGATGCAGGTGAGTAACGCCAGCCTTGGCTATTGAATAAGGCTTTATCGAAGGCATAGTCCGCTGCAATAGTACCTTCTAACGGCACCCAGTTGTTGCCAGCTTCGCTGAGCAGATAGGTGCGCTCTTCACAGTGCTCAATTATGTCGAGTAAGCACTCAGATGCAGAGAGCCATAGCTGGTTGTCTGATTGCATCAACTTAAGCACTAGCGGTAATTCCGAGTCTTGGGCCTCGGCACCAGTGTTACTGAACCAAGGAGAAGGAGCGTTCATTGTCTGCCAACTCTTGCCATCGATGCTGGTCATTAATTGGCTACGCTCTTGGTCGCGAATGCGTGTTGTCAGCCACAACTTGTCATCAAAAGCTTCTACTGAGGCAGCTTCGATATCTAACAGCGTCAGTACCTGCCAGGTACTTGCATCCTCTGAGATAAACACGGTTGTCTGGTCGTCAGCTGCAGGTACAAATAGCCACCAATGCTCGTTGAAGAATGCCGTCTGAATACTGGAACCTTCTGGTGTGATTGGCGTGGCTAATGGCAGTTTCTGCCACTGTTGTTCCTGGTACTGATAAATAGCAATGTGGCTACCAGTTTCGGCATCATGATGATTAGCAAATAATAACTGCCGGTTGCCGTCAGATACCGTTGCAATGTGGTCAGCAGTAGTAATATTTAAATCGGATGTTTGATTGATCCAATCTATATACAAGTTTCCACTCGATTGAAGTGCCACTGCGTGCTTTTCCCATGGCGTGGCAAAGTCTCGTGCCAAGCTCTGTCCTGTCGAGTCAACTGCATACAGTTGATGGTTGTGATTGATAAAAGCCCAGTCACTTTCAAGGAATGCACTATGAGAGACGGTGGGTACGCCTTCCGTGTATTCACTGATTTCAAGAATATCACCGTCAACCATTACGGCTTCAAGCTTTCTCGATGTGCCGGCAATATCGCCGTTTGCAAGCATTGGATCGACAAAGCAGCGACTGCTTCTATCTTCTTGTCTCGCGCTAATCAAGTTATCTTGTGTTGTGAAACTAAAGAGCAAGACTTTCCCATCCAGTTCAACAGCATCCAGCTTTTGGGATTGTTGAAGCAGCGCAGGACCGTGCTCCATTTGCCAGTTTTTTCCATCCAGAGAGGATACCAAAGTTGGCAATTGTCCTTGATGATAGTGCTTCGACCATAATTTCCCTTGATGAATAAAAACTGCAGGATAATATGGGTCTTCTGGAAGGGATAAGTCAGTTGTTTTAGCTGTATTGACCATTAGTTCTTCAACAGTTCCGCCGACCTCGGGAGTTGGCTGCACCTTTGGGTCATCAATCGACTGCCAATCAACCCCATTATTTGACTTAAATACCTTGTTGCCGACTAACCATAGTTGGTCATCATATGACAAAAAAGCATAATCGGCTGGCGTCCCTTCCGGTATGTCTGAAACGTAAGTCCAGTCTTTTCCATTGTCGGATGACCAAATTTCATAACTCAGGTCAGTATATTTGCTGCAACTTTGAGCAGTATCAGTGGAAAAAGCACCCAATAACCAGACTTTATTGTCGTAGAGTGCGATATGTCCTTCTAACAGTTTCGTACTTGGTAACTGTGCTGTTTCAGGCTGCCATATACTGCCCCGCTGGGAAGACCACAGCATATTTGCAGAGTCATGACCTTGAGAGCGAATATCCCAACTCCAAAGGCTACCATTAAACGAATAGGTGAGTTTTGCTTCTAGCGTTTCTTTGCTTACTTGAAGCTGGCGTATCTGATCATCGTGAACGACTGAATAGTATCGAGGCGTATTTGTGGTCAGTTCCTCATCATAAGACCAGCCGTTGTCGTCGATAGTCAGCCAATTGCCACAACTGCTATTGTCTACAGCGATGCATTGTTCGGATGCAGCAGAGAATACCCGGCTATTATTGGGGAGATTATCCAAAAATAGGTCGCTACCACTATCACTGATCCAGGCACTGATGACATGGGGCTGCTCCACTTCAATTGGCCAGCTGGCGCTGCCATTGGCACTGTCTGCATATATGGTCGCGCTGCCTGGTGCCAAGGTTTCAATCTTGCCATCACCCAGTACTCGAGCAACATTGGAGTTACTAGAGCGATATGTAACTTCATTTGCCGCGGTGGAAATAGCAGGATTGAGGATTGTTTGTCCCGTCAAGAACACTCTCGTGGCGCTGTCACGAAAGCTTAAGGTGCTTGAAGTAGGGGGTTCTACTGGATCCGGCCCTGTTGTTGGCTGACTAGAGTTGCTTGAATCACCACCACATGCAGTTAATAGTGCAGTGGCAATGATTGATAAAGAGGTTTTATTGTAGGAAATCATAATTTCATCCGTGATTTTCTTCGTGGGCCGAATGATGATTCACAGTGATATTCCAGTCAATTAGTACTTTTGAACTTTGCAGTTTATTGGCAATGCTACGGCAAACGAATCGTCACGAGTGCCCCTTTGGGAGTGCGGTTGGCGATGTCGAGTTGACCGTGCTGTTCGCCTTGGCGGTGATGGTCGGCAATCAGTTCGACAAAATACAGCCCTAGGCCGCTGCCTTCGCGCTTGCTGGAGTCCCACTCTCCGTTAAGGATTTCGGGAGGAAAGCCTGGCCCATTGTCTTCGATTGTGATGGTAAATCCATGCTCGTCGCTGGCTTTAAACCAGATTTCAGTGGCGCCAGCTTGTGCACTGTTGGTAATGAGGGTGATGATGGCCAAATGCAGCAACATTTCGCTGTAAAACCCTTGGCATTGCTCATCTATTTGATTGTGGAACTTAATGGTTGGAAATTGCAGTGAGGTGGCTTCGATGGCGTCATTAACCGTGTCCATTGGCCAGGCATCGTCGAGCGGGAAGTGACGCTGTTCGCCTAAACGAAATAAGCTAACCAGCTGCAGGGTGTCATTTTTTAAGCGATTGGTTCGCTGCAAAATGGGGGTAAGATGTTGATGGTAATTTTCTGGGACTTGCTCGATTGCTTCGCGCTCATAGTCCAATAAAGCTTGTAGCTGATTTTTTAAATCATGAATGACGGCTGCCACTAACTGATCAAACTTCATAAGCCAGCAGCTCGCTTTAAGCGTAAGTAAGTATTTTTTAGCCGGTCGTAGCGTTCAAAGCGCTCATCCGCATCGCCAATCGGGCCGATACGTTTAAACATTTTATGGCAGTCTTTTAAATAGCTAACGCGAATTTCTTTTTCTTCCATAAAGCTAATCTTGGCTTGAATCGCGTTAAGTAACACACTGACACCTGCCTCTTCAAAGTCAGCGGCTTCATCAAAGGCTTCGACGGCCTGCTCGAGCAAGCCTTTTTCATAGCAATCCACGCCTTTGGCATTGAGTTCAGCGGTGTATTTTCTGACGGTAATTTCGTTAAGTTTACTTTCTAGGCGCTGCCATTCTTCCTGGATGGCATCTTCATCTAATCCTTGCTTTTGTAGCTTGCGTAATAGCTTTTTGGCTTTAACATGCTGGTCGGTTTCTATATATGCCTCAGTCATTTGCAATTGTTGATCGAGGCTGGGGTCTTCGATGCGAGCAAGAATTTCCTCGGCATGGTTGGCAGATTTACGAGCCTTTTCTTCTTGGCCTAGTCGGTGAAATGTTTTGCCCTCGACGATGCTGCTGTCGAACATTACTCCAGTATTGCCAGCATAATCTTGGCGCAGCTCTTCAACGTAACGCATAACTTTATCTGCACGCAGACGACTATCACGACCGCCTTCGGGTGAAATACGTGACTGCACTGCTTGGGCAAAATGCAAATAGTTATCTGAATTTTTGTAGCAGGAAAAACGCCCGAGGCGCACAGCGGCATCGAAGGCCATTTCAGCGGTGGCATAGTCTTCGTTGGCAACGGCTATTTGCCCCAGTTCCATTTGCCGCAATACCGCTTTGGGGGAAATATCGACCGCTTTCTGCAGAAACTGTTGCGCCTCTTGTGGGTGGCCTTGCTCCAACATGATACGGGCCAGCCAGTCATAACACTGCACGTAAAGAGGATGCTTTGATAACGTTTGTTTAAGCAGTGCGATGGCACTGTGCGAATCCCCCAAATAATGCATGCATATGGCTTGGCCGAGCCGCGCCCATGACACGGAACGAATATTCAACAAGGCGGAATAAATACGAATAGCATCTTGATAACGTTCCTGTTGTGTATAGAGGCGGCCCAGAATACGGGTTAGCGGCATCAATAACTTTGGGCGTTTTTTTATAACAGATTCTGCCTCTGTAACTGCATCGCTAATACGACCGTCATCAATGGCTTGGTTTATTCCCAGCAGGTGTGATTTTATATCAACAATACGCGTCAGCCGCTCGCGCAGCATGTTCAGGGTAAAAGGCTTGGTTAAGTAGGCGTCTGGGTCGTATTCCAGCGCACCCATCACCATATCGACGGCGTTCTCGCCAGTGACCATGACGAACAAAGAAGTGGCTTTTAAGCGACGACTGTAGCGAGCCTCTTCGAGGATTTGTTGACCGTCTTTGCCTTTGCCCAAGTTGTAGTCAGACAGCACCATGTCATAGTCGTATTCACGCAAGAACTTCATGGCTTCGTTGCCATCTACGGCCGTGTCAATGTGGCCGGCGCCCAAGGTTACCATCATCTTTTTCAATGAGGTGCGCGCCTCGACCAGATCGTCAATGATAAGGATGCGCTGGGACGCCAGTTCGGTTTCCAGGTTGATCATAGTGCCGCCATGTTGAGATTGATTTGAGTCTAGCAGAGCAGGTCTGCATCGGTGGCTCAGTTTGGGCGGGTGACGTACACTGCCGGCTCTGCTTTACAGGGGTATGTGGATGGGCCATATCATTGTTGCCATTTTGAAGTTATCAGGGCTGATTCCCTTGCGTTGGGCGCAGCGTTTGGGGGCGGGTATTGGGTATTTGATGTCACGGTTTCGCAATCGCTCACGCGAGGTGGCGCGCTTGAATCTAGAGCTGGTATACCCGGATTTACCCGATCAAGAGCGGCAACAATTGTGGGCCGAGACGCTGCGTCAGACTGGTATGGTGTCGATGGAAATGGGCGTGCTTTGGGGAGCCAGCCCAGAAAAGGGCTTGTCGCTGGTACGCAATGTCCACAACCTAGAACATTTGCAGCAAGCTTTAGCAGAGCAAAAAGGGGTGCTGTTTTGTGTGCCGCATTTGGGCAACTGGGAAGTGCTCAACCATTACATCACCCAGCAGACCGACGTGGTGGCCATGTATCGGCCAGCTAAAGATCCGGTGCTCGATCGCTGGATGCTGAATAGCCGACAGAAGACGGGAATACGGTTGGTGCCCACCACATCCGCTGGCGTTAAAGAGCTGTTTCGCTCCATTAAACGCGGTGAGTTTGTCGGCATTTTGCCGGATCAGGAGCCGCGCCCTCGCAGCGGTGTGTTTGCGCCGTTTATGGGCATGCCAGCTCTGACGCCCAAGCTCTGCCACGAGTTACTGCAGCGCAGCGATGCCGTGGCTCTGTTTGGTTTTACCCGCCGCTTGCCCAATGGTGAGGGCTTCGATATTCACTTTGTAAAACCTGACGACGATATCTATTCCGAAGACGCGGTGACCTCTGCGACGGCGCTTAACAAGGCGATTGAAGCCTGTGTGCAGCATGCGCCAGAACAGTATCAGTGGACTTACAAACGCTTTAAGCGCCAACCCGATAACGGCAAGAACCCGTACCGGGTGGCAAAAATTCGCTAACGCTGGTTTGGTAACAAGTTAAAGCGCCGGGCCAGCCAATAGTCGATGCTGGTGTAACGTCCACCGCCGGTGAAGAACAAGCTCAGCAACATGACGAAGTAAGTGGCGGCAAACTCAATGCCATTGTTAAGGATGACCACCGAGCCACGCCCGGTGAGCCAGCTGTAGTTGCCGTGCTCACGTAAGATCGATTTGGCCCGCTCTAGGCGCTCGGCGGCTTCTAATACTCGATCGTTGGCCAGCCAGCTGGATGCGTCGGCAATGGCCAACCAGCCATTGGGCCAGTGCACGGCAAATGCCGCCACCAACATGGTGACCATCAAGGGAATGCTGATCCAGCGCACTGCCAATCCCAACAGCAGCAGCAGGCCGCCAAAAAACTCGGTGCCGGCCGCTAAGGCGGCCATCAGCTCAGGCGCGGGCAGGCCTAAGCCCCAGTCAGGATTGCCAAACCAGGCGGCGGTGTCGTCAAAGTGACTGAGTTTGTTCCAACCGGCCTGCAGCATCACCGGGGCCAAATAAAGTCGCAACAGCAAGGGCGCTAAGCCCTCTGCAATGGACGTTTGTTGTAGCCGTCGGTGGGCCGGCTGATAGAGGCGTAACAATGGGTTCATTCTATGCTCCAGCGTGAAGGGGAAGACTGGGGGAATCACTCCCCCGGTCGGCGTGATCAGCTATGACCGCCGCATTTGCCTTCGCCGCATTTGCCTTCAGACTCGGCTTTGCCACCGCACTTACCTTCGCCGCATTTGCCTTCAGACTCGGCTTTGCCACCGCACTTACCTTCGCCGCATTTGCCTTCAGATTCGGCCTTGCCGCCGCACTTACCTTCGCCACATTTGCCTTCAGACTCGGCTTTGCCGCCGCACTTGCCTTCGCCACATTTACCTTCAGCATGCTTATCGGCCAGTTGATAGCCTTGGCTCAGCGTTTGTGACGCAAAAGGATTATCAGCGGGCGCTGTGGCTGCTTGGCTGGCGGCCGCGGCGCTCAGTAAAAAGGCTGCGGTTAAAGAGGCAGAAACGGGCTTGAATGACTTTTTCATAAGGCTTTCTCATGTTGATTAAAACGGGTTGAGCTAGGGCTCACATACACAGTTAAGCCTGCGTACCGCCTTTGTCGTCAAAGGCTCGCGTTCATTACAACAGCTAAGCAAAAAAAATCAGCCGGCGGAGGAAACGCGCACTGGTTCACATATCGGTGCGCGATTAGTCTTTTTGATCAGGGCGATCGCGGTATTGACGGGTAAGGTCGCGCAGTGTGCCCACTTGGCGGCCAAACTGACGGCAGGCACTGCAGATAGTGGTGTGCATTTTAAGCGCCATTTTTTCACGCATGGATAACGGCCGCTCCATGGCGTCCGACTGCAGGCGAGTGGCTTGTTCACAGTTCAGCATGATGCTCTCCTTCGAACCAATTGCTGCTTAGGCATTCGCGCAGCCGCAGCCGCGCCCGGTGCAGCTGCACATGGAGGTTGCTGGTGGACAGTGCCAGATTGTGGCAAATTTCTGCACTGCTGAGCTCCAGCATTTCACGCATCATAAAAACGCGCCCCTGATCAGCGGGTAGGTGGTTTAAGCAATGGTCAAACACCTGCCAAAAATCTTCGCTAAGCGCTTGTTGGTCGGTGCCTGTCCAGGCGCTTGGTTTGCGCTCGCTGTGCCAGTGTCCGCGCTGATCAAACCATGAGTCGTCGCCATCCCCACATTCATTACACTCATCGTACGAATCGCTTTCCAAATTGCGGTAGCGCTTGCGCAACAGGTCGGCGATTTTGTTGCGCAAGATGGTGAAAATCCAGGTTTTTAGTGCCGCTTGGTGGGCAAAACGCTCGGCATTTTTGAAAGCTCCGGTCAGCGCCTCCTGCACCGCATCCTCAGCTTCTTGCTCATGATTCAGCTGTGAGCGAGCGAAGGCCAGCATTTGAGTGCGCACTTGGGTTACAAAAGTGGGATCGTGCAGGGAATCGGTCATAAGCTAGCTCCGCCAGAAAGCCGGGCTGATCAGCACCAGTAAGGTGAAAATCTCCAGCCGCCCCAACAGCATAGTCAGCGATAAAATCCATTTTGCGGTATCTGTGATATCCCCATAATGCGCTGCCACATCGCCCAGCCCTGGGCCAAGGTTGTTCAAGCAAGCACCGACGGCTGAAAAGGCGGTGACGTGATCGAGGCCGGTGGCCAGCAGTGCCAGCATCATCACCATGTAGGTAATGACATAGAGGGCAAAGAAGCCCCACACGGCTTCCAGCACGCGCTCATTAACGGCAGTAGGCCCAAGCTTGACGGGAATAATGGCGTTGGGGTGCACCAGACGGCGAATTTCACGCACGCCTTGCTTGTGAATCAGCAATACACGAATGGCTTTCATGCCGCCGCCAGTGGAGCCTGCGCAGCCGCCGATAAAGGCCATCATAAACAGCAATACCGGCAGGAAAATAGGCCATACGGAGAAGTCTGCGGTGCCAAAGCCGGTGGTCGTCGCCACCGAAACCACTTCAAAAATGCCATAGCGCACGGACTCAGCCCAGCCGTAGGTTTCGGTCAGGTACAGTGCCGGCACGGTTAACAAAATGCCGCCGGCAATGATAAAGAAGAAGAACTTCAGTTCAGAGTCGCGGGCATAGTGCAGTAAGGCTTGGGTTTTGTTGTGCCAGGCAAAAAAGTGCAGACCAAAATTGAGGGCTGAGATCAGCATAAAGACCACCGCAATCATTTCGATGGCGGCACTGTCGAAATGGCCAATGCTGGCGTCGTAGGTGGAGAAACCACCGATGGCGACGGTGGCGAAGCTGTGGGCAACGGCATCAAACACATCCATGCCGGCCAGCCAATAAGCCAGTGCACAGGAAATGGTCAACATCAGATAGATATTCCACAAGGCTTTGGCCGTTTCGGCAATGCGCGGCGTCAGCTTGGAATCTTTGATCGGGCCTGGCGTTTCAGCCCGAAACAGCTGCATGCCGCCAATGCCCAGCATCGGCAAAATGGCGACGGCCAACACAATGATGCCCATGCCACCCAGCCATTGCAGTTGCTGGCGGTACCACAAAATAGACTTAGGCAAATGGTCGATGCCGGTGATGACAGTGGCACCCGTGGTGGTCCAGCCCGATAACGACTCAAAGAAGGCATCGGTAAAGCTGAGGTTCGGGTTGTCCGCCAGCATAAATGGGAACGAGCCCGTCAGTGACAGCACCAGCCAGAACAACACGGTAATCACAAAGCCATCGCGGGTGCGCAGTTCATGGCGCACGCTGCGCACTGGTAGCCAACTTAGAAAACCGATGCCAAAAATCAGCAGCAATGCCATAGCAAAGGCTTGCGTCGCTTGATCCTGATACCACATGGACACCAGCATGGGCGGCACCATGGTCAAACTAAATAGCATCAGCAAAATGCCCAGCACCCGGGCGATCACGGTAAAGTGCATAGTTACGCTCTAGAAGAATCCGAGGCCCACTTGGAAGGTGCGTTCAACATCGGGAATATGGCGCTTATCGACCACAAACAAGATCACATGATCTTCAGACTGAATCACCACATCCGACGTCGCCATGATGACCTCATCACCGCGCACCACGGCACCAATGGTGGTGCCAGGCGGTAGGGTAATCTCGCTGATGGTGCGGCCGACCACTTTGGAAGTACGACTGTCGCCGTGGGCGATTGCCTCAATGGCTTCTGCCGCGCCGCGCCGCAGAGAGTGCACATTGGCCACATCACCGCGACGAACATGGGTCAGTAGACTGCCAATGGTGGCTTGTTGCGGCGAAATCGCGACGTCGATCATGCCGCCTTGCACCAGATCGACGTAGGCAGCTTTGTTGATCAGCGTCATCACTTTGCGCGCTCCTAAGCGCTTGGCCAGCAGGGACGACATGATGTTGACCTCGTCGTCGTTGGTGAGGGCGCAGAACACATCGGTGTTTTCGATGTTTTCTTCTTCCATCAACGCTTTGTCGGTGGCACTGCCAAACAGCACCACGGTGTTTTTCAGGTTCTCGCTCAGAAATTGGGCGCGGCTGCGTGAATGCTCGATGAGCTTAAGGCGGTAATCTTTTTCTAAGGCGCGTGACAGGCGGTAACCAATGTTGCCGCCGCCGGCGATGATGATGCGTTTGTAGGAATCCTCGGCCCGGCGTAGCTCGCCCATGACTGCGCGAATATTGGCTTTGGCGGCGACAAAGAACACTTCGTCGTCGGCCTCAATGACCGTGCTACCGACGGGTTCAATGGCCTGACCGCGACGGAAAATGGCGGCCACACGGGCATCGATATTGGGCAAGTGCTCTTTCAGCGTTTGAATTTGCTGGCCTACCAAGGGGCCGCCATAAAACGCCTTCACCGCCACCAGCTGCACACGGCCACCGGCAAAATCCAGCACCTGCAGCGAACCTGGGTACTGCAGCAAGCGGCTGATGTAGTCGGTGACGACTTTTTCCGGCGAAATCAGTACATCAATGGGGAAGCCCGCCTCGCTAAACAGCACGCTTTGCTGCTTGGTATAGGCATTAGAGCGAATACGGCTGAGCTTTTTCGGCGTGCGAAATAGGGTGAAAGCGACCTGGCAGGCGACCATGTTGATTTCGTCGGAGTTAGTGACGGCAATCAACAGGTCAGCGTCGTCGGCCTCGGCTTCTTCCAATGTTTTCGGATGGGATGCATTACCGACGACGGTTTTGATGTCGATACGGTCTTGCAGCTCGCGCAGGCGCTCCTGGCTGGTATCGACAACGGTAATATCATTCTGCTCGTTGGCGAGGTTCTCTGCCAAAGTGCCGCCTACCTGGCCGGCACCGAGAATCACGATTTTCATGGACGACCTCTGTCATTGCTCCGGGATCACCGGTTTGGCTAGTCCGCCTTGTGCAGCAGCGCGTAGAAGAAGCCGTCGTGGCCGTTCTGTTGCGGTAGCAGCTGGCGACCGGCATTACAGGCATTTCCCCAGGCTTTGTCCAGTTTTTGTAGCTGCGCATCGGCGTTTTCTGCCACAAAGCGCTCAATCTGGTCGTTGTTTTCCTGTGGCAATACCGAGCAGGTGGCATACAGCAGCCGGCCACCAGGACGCAGTGCTTGCCATGCCAGAGCGAGCAACTGCGCTTGGGTGTTTGCCAGGGCGGCAATGTCTTCGCGTCGGCGCAGCAGCTTGATGTCTGGGTGACGACGAATCACGCCGGTGGCTGAGCAGGGCACATCCAATAAAATGGCATCGTAATGCTGGCTTGGCCAGCTCTCTGCCTCAAGCATGTCAGCGCATTGCAGTTCGGCCTCTAGCTGTAACCGCTGCAGATTGTCACTGACTCGCTGCAGGCGATGCTCATCAATATCGGCGGCAGTAACGCGGGCGTCGGCCATTTCTAACAGGTGACAGGTTTTACCACCGGGGGCGGCACAAGCATCCAGAATGCGTTCGCCGTTTTGTGGCTGGAGCAACTGTGCTGCCAGTTGGGCGGCTTCATCCTGCACACTCACATGACCGTCAGCAAAGCCTGGCAAAGCCGTTACGTCCTGGCTGTGGGCCAAATAAATACCGACATCGCTGTAGGGCGCGGGTGCAGCATCGATACCGGCTTGCTGCAGTTGCTGCAAATACTCATCACGGCCGACCTGGCGAGCATTGACGCGCAAGCACAAGGGCGGTTTGTCGTTGTTGCCCTGTAAAATCGCGTCGACTTGCTCGGGCCAAACCTTGGTGAGCATTTTGACCAGCCACTTAGGGTGACTGGTGGCCGTCACCGGGTTGTCGTCTAACGGCGGCGTGAGGTTTTCATACTCACGGCCAAAACGACGCAAACAAGCGTTGATCACGGCTTTGCCGTAACTCTTGCCCAACTCATCGCAGACGCCCACCGTGGCATGCACGGCCGCATGAGGGGCCTTGCCTTGCACGTGCAATTGGTACAAGCCAATGATCAGCAGCGCGTGTAAATCTTGGTCGCTGTCGTCAAAGGGGGTTTTTAACAGCATCTTGGCGAGGGCGTTGAGACGCTGAAAATAGCGACAACTGCCCAGGGTTAAGTCGCGTAAAAAGCCACGATCGGTTTCGTCAACGCGTTGCTCCAAGCCAGGCAAAGCTTGGTTTAAAGATTGCCCTTGCATCACCAGGGACAGCGCCCGAGTGGCAGCGGCACGGGCGGAAAGCGGCGCACGTGCGGCGCCGTAAAGAGATGAGGTCACGATTCGGTTACCGGGCTAAAAACGTAGTTGGGTTGCAGCAGTTGCGGTTGGCCGTTGAGCACGTCAGCGATGGTCATGGCCTTTTTGCCCGGCAATTGAATGTGCGTCAGGCGCAGCAGGCCTTGACCGCAAGCGACATCCACGCCATCACTGGCACTGCGAACAATGGTGCCAGGCAATAGGGTGTGCGGTTTGTGCACCGCCTCGGCGGCAAGGATGCGAATACGCTCATTGCCTAACAGTGAATACGCCATGGGGACTGGGTTAAAAGCGCGCACTTTTAGGGCTAGCTCAGAGCTTGGTTGCTGCCAATCCAGCTGGGCTTCGTTTTTGCTGAGTTTGCGCGCATAGCAGGCTTGGCTGTCGTCTTGCTGTTCCGGCTGTAGGGTGCCGTTTTCCAGCGCAGACAAGGTGTCTAGCAGCGCCGGTGGACCCAGCTCGGCTAAGCGATCGTGCAGGCTGCCGCCCGTGTCTGCTTGGCTGATCACGGTGGTCAGTTTGTGCAGCATGTCACCGGTATCCAGACCTTCATCCATCTGCATGATGGTAATGCCGGTGCAGCTATCACCGGCTTCCAGGCTGCGCTGAATGGGCGCGGCGCCGCGCCAGCGCGGCAGCAACGAGGCATGTACATTGAGGCAGCCATAGCGCGGCGTGTTGAGCACGGAGGCAGGTAATAGCAAGCCATAGGCGACCACAATCATGACGTCGGCTTGATGCGCGGCCAGTTGCTCAACATCGGCCGGGTCTTTGAAGTTGAGTGGCTGATAAACGGGCAAATCGTGGGTTAAAGCGACTGCTTTAACCGCACTGGGAGTGAGCTTTTTGCCGCGTTTGGCTGGCCGGTCAGGCTGAGTGTAAACAGCAACGACCTCATGCTCGCTGTCGATCAAGGCTTGCAGGTGCACAGCGGCAAAATCCGGCGTGCCGGCAAAAATCAGTTTCAAAGCCATATCAACGCTGTCCTTGGCGAGCTTCGAGTTTGTGCTTTTTATCCAGCTTGTCTTTGATGCGCTTACGCTTTAACGCCGACAGGTAGTCGACCATGAGCTTGCCTTCCAAATGATCGACCTCATGCTGGATGCAAACCGCTAACAGACCTCGGCATTCCATTTCAAATGGTTGGCCATCTCGGTCTAGTGCTTTTACCAAGCAGTGCTCAATCCTGGAAATTTCTTCATAAAAACCCGGCACAGACAGGCAACCTTCCTGCATACTCTCTATTTCGCCTTCCAGCACGGTGATTTCCGGGTTTATGAACACCAAAGGTTCGCTTTTATCCTCGGAAACGTCGATGGTGATGATGCGCTCATGCACATTGACCTGTGTGGCTGCCAGACCGATGCCAGGTGCGTCGTACATGGTGTCGAACATATCGTCGATGATGCGTCGCACTCGGTCGTCTACAGTCTTAACAGGCTGCGCGACATTGCGTAAGCGTGGGTCCGGGTATTCGAGAATATCGAGTATGGCCATAATGTCTCTATCGATAGATTGTCTGTGCGTATAGAACTGCAAGCAATTGACTTGCTAAACTGGCTGGCGATACAGAAAGCAAGTGCGCGGTTCCGGCCGTCAGGCAGGAGCGGCTTTGCCGCCGCAGCGCTGTCGACTGCGCATCGTCAGATGCGTTCATGATAAAGGGAATACAGGATGAGCAAAACCATCAAGCGCGTTCTTCTTACCGGTTTGCTGTGTCTGTCGACCACGGTCGCGGCGCTGCCGTTAAAAGCAGACGCGCCAGAGCGCTACCAGGTCAAAGACGGCGATACCTTATGGGACATCTCCGAGCGCTTCACTAATGACCCCTGGCAGTGGCCGGAAATCTGGTACCTCAATCGTCAAATTGAAGATCCGCACCTGATTTTCCCTGGCGATATGCTGGCACTGATTGATGTTAACGGTGAGCGACGGGTGACTGTGGTCAAGCGTGGCGACAGTGCGCGCACCATCAAATTATCGCCTGGCTCAGAACCTGGCACCATGAAAATGCACCCTACGGTGCGGGTTGAGCCGATTGAGTCGGCTATTCCAGCCATTCCAATGGATGCCATTCGCGGTTTCTTGCGTGATCACCGGGTGGTGGGACCGAAAGAATTGGATAACGCACCACGGGTGCTGGCCGGTCAGGAAGGTCGCCTGTTGATGGGCGCTGGCGGCACAGTGTATGCCCGCGGCAAGATTGGTAACAAAGTCGCTGCGGCTTATTCAATTTATCGCCGTGGTCAGGTTTATCGTGACCCGGAAACCGAAGAAGTGCTGGGCTTAGAGGCTTTGGACATTGGCCAAGGCCGGGTAACCGCGGTGAATGACGACATTTTAACGCTGGAGCTGGAGCGCACCAATCAGCACGTTTCGGTCGGTGATTTGTTGTTGCAAACCGAAGACCGTCGTTTGATGTCGCGTTTTATTCCGCAATCACCTAAGCAAGACGTCAGCGGCCAGATTCTGGCGGTATCGGGCGGTGTCAGCCAGGTTGGTCAGTTCGATGTGGTGGTACTGAACCGTGGCGAGCGCGATGGCTTGGAAGCTGGCAGTGTGTTGCTGATCAATAAAGCCGGTGAAGTGGTGTATGACCGGGCAGCAGACGAGTACGTGCGTCTGCCATCTGAGCGTGCTGGCATTATGATGGTGTTCCGCACCTACGAAAAAATGTCTTACGGCTTAATTATGCGTGCTACCAAAGCCTTGCGGGTGGGCGACCAGTTCGTTTCTCCCTAAATAACCTAGCAGGATTTGCCTATGCTCACGGACGAGCAGCTATTGGCATGGTGGCGTTTGCGCCGCCTGCCTCGCCTCGGAAATACCTCCCTCAATGAGTTGCGTCAGCAACTGTCTGATCCACGTGATTTAGCCCAGCTCTCTGGCGATGATTTAGTTCATCTCGGTGTGAGTGCGCAGCTGGCGCAGCGCTGGTGTGCGGATGCCAGTCTCAGTCAGGGCTTTGAGAAGCTGCAGCAATGGCGACAGCACAGGGATGGCGGCGTGTTGCTGGCAGGCGTGCCGCCTTACCCTGAATCTTTAGCGGCATTAACGGATGCCCCCATCATTCTTTATTACCGCGGCCAGCTAGAGGCTTTGCAGCAGCCGGCGGTGGCCATGGTCGGCAGTCGTAACCCCAGCCGCTATGGTATCGAATGGGCGCAGCAGTGTGCCGGACGTTTGGCGGCTGCGGGTTTGACCGTGGTATCTGGCTTGGCACTCGGCATTGACGGTGCTGCCCATGAGGGCGCCATCCGTCAAGGCCGCAGCATTGCAGTGTTGGGCTGTGGCCCTGACATTATTTATCCCAAGCGGCATCAGTCGCTGGCTTATTCACTGCTTAGCCAGGGCTTGATCTTATCGGAGTTTGCTCCGGGGACGGCACCACGTGCGCAGCAGTTTCCATCGCGCAATCGCATCATCAGCGGTTTGAGTGGCGGTGTGGTGGTGGTCGAGGCGGCATTGCGCAGTGGCTCGCTGATCACTGCCCACCAAGCTGCGGAGCAAGGACGTGAAGTCATGGCCTTGCCGGGTGCGGTGAGCAATCCGCTCAGTCAGGGCTGCCACCAGTTGATTCGCGAGGGTGCCACCTTGGTGCAAAGCGCCGACGATGTGCTGCAGCAATTGGGCATTCTGGCATTGCAGTCGGCGCCTTCTGAGGCTGAACCAGGCATCAGTAATCAATCACAGCCTGGCTTGGTCGCTTGTGTCGACTTTGCGCCAACCGCAGTCGATGCCATTGCGGTGCGCAGTCAGCTCAGTGTGGCTGAACTGCTGCCGCAGTTGTTGGAGCTGGAACTGGCCGGCTGGCTGCGCCAATCTGGCGGTGGCTTTGTGCGTCTACGGTGAGCGCAGCGCCTTGGTGAGCAGCTGCTGCAAGGTATCGCCGTCGCTGGCGTATTGCCAGAACACCCACACCGACCACTGCTCAAACTCCGGGCTGATGCTGAGCTGCAATTGGCTGCCAATATGATGCTGGCTGCGCCCCAGGCGATGCAGCAGTGCGAGGTCAGCGCTGGCGGCCACTCCGGCTTCATCGCTGCTGTCTTGATAGCACTGACTGCTGTTATTGAGCCAGGCTTTCAGGCAGTCCTGATGGTGCACCTGATAACCCAGCGACCACTGGCTGCGCCAGTAAGTGCGGCGTGATAGCGGTTGCTGCCAGTGTGCAAAACCACCCATGCGCACCAGCATTTGCGGGCTGAAATAGCCACCATGACCGCGACTGAAACCACTGAGGTTACGTTGGTAGCGGCTGGTGAGTAACTCTGGGCCAAACGCCAGTTCACCGCGTGGCATGGCGGCGAGAAAGCTCAGCCGGCTGTAAAAATTAATCGACTGATTACGGCGCACATCTTCGCCCTGGTATTCGGCGACATCCAGGCTGGCCAGCACGTCGCTGTGCTGTGCCAGCTGAGCATAGGCGCTGATGTTGAGCTGGTCTTGCAAAACTCGCCCCCAAGCATCTGAGCCGTAGGGGTCCTCCACACCGACATAGGACAGCATGCTGTCGCGCTTGGCGCTGCGCTGGCCGGCAACTGCGATGCCGGCCGCTTCATCGCCAATATTAAAGCCGGCATGGCCGGTCCAGCGGGCGTCTACTTCAGCGCCCATCGGCGTGGTTCCTAGGCCCAGGTCGAGCCCTAGCCAACTGCCCTGGTAGCGGTAATTGAGGCCGGGCTCGAGCAATAAGCCTTGGCTGCCACTGTCGGTTGTTCGGCGCGGGCAGGGGTCTTCTGTTGGCGCCAGTAGGCACTCTGGCGTGCCCAGCGGGCTGGTGTCGGTGCTATCGCCACTGTTTAGCTGCAGCAAAGATAATTGGCCAAACCATTGGTGGCGTGAATAGTGTGGCTGCCAGTGCAGTTGCACCGCCGGCATGCGCAAGGTGGTGAGCTGACTGGTGCCGCGCTCGCCGCTGCGCTGCTCCAAACGCATGCCTTGAGTGCTGACCCAGCGCGAACCCGACCAAGGCTGCAACACAATGCGGCCGTTGGCGTCGAGATCGAAATAGTCGGCATCCACGCCATCGCGGGCGGCATCAAAGGTACGTTGATAGCCCAGCAGTGGGCGCAAACTGCCTGGATGCTGTGTCGCCAGTTCCGCGGCGGCGTCGAGGCTATTATCGGCATAGGCGCTGAACATCAAGGCCGCCGCGCTGTCGGGGTTGTTGTCATCCAGTTGGTAAGCCGTTTGAAACGCATCGAAGGCGTAGCCGTAATCTTGTAAGCGATAAAGAGACCAGCCGCGCAGCCGCCATTGCTCGGCATTCAGTGGTTGGTAGTGTTCGAGTTTATCCAGTTGCTGCAGGCTGCCTTCGTAATCCTCGTCGTCGAAAGCCTGGCTGGCACGCTGGCTGAGTAAGGCCGAGAGTAAATCGCGTTGTGCCGGGCTATCGGGCTGCTCATACACCAACTGCTGCAATAACTGCTCAGCTTCTTCGGTACGTTGCAGTTGAATAAACGCGGTGGCGAGGGCCAAACGGTCCTCGCCGTTGCTCTCACTCCAAGCAATGGCACGCTGACGCCAATCAATCGACTGCTGCAGCTGGCGCTGACGCGGTTGGCCTTGCATGTGATCGGCGGCCTGACCATGAGCCGCAGCCAGCGCCCGTGCCAAACCGGCATCTTGCTGATGCTCGGTGTAGCGCTGCAGGTTAAGACTCAAGCGATGAATGTGCTCGGGGTCGTCGCTGTTCAGCAACTGTGCGGCCTGCTCACCGGCCAGTTGCTGGCGCAGTTGTGCCACCATAGCCTGGGTTTGCGGATCATACTCGGGAATCGCCAGCGGATGATGCTCGTCGTTTAAATCGCGCTCGCCGCTTAAATCGCGTACCAGAGGGTCGGTTGCCAGAGTTTTAATCAAGCCGTCTTGGTTGTGCTGCTGTAACGCGGCCTGCAGTTGTTGGCTGTGGCTGGCGCTGTAAAACAGGCCTTTGGCTAAATCGTCACTGGGCTGACGCTGATACAGTTGGCTAAACAAGGCGTAGGCTGGGGCAAATTGCTGTAAATGGTACAGCGACCAAGCGCGCATACTGCTGTGATCGGTATTTTCCTGACGCTGCCAACGCTTGGCGTTATCCAGATGCCCGAGTGTGTCTTGGTAGCGCTCTTCCTTAAACGCTCGGCTGGCGCGCTGACTGGCGATCAAATAGCGCTGGCGACCATTGGCATAGCGGCTCAATTGTTCTGCCGCTGCTAGGTTGCCTTGATTAATATGCAGCCATATTTGCGCCTGCATGTCTTCGGTTTGGCCGCCGGACCACGCTGCCGCTTGCTGGCGCCAGCGAAGGGCCGCGTCGTATTGCTGCTGGCGGGTGAGGCTGTCTGCCAATAAGCGCGCCATACCTGTATCGCGGCGCTGCTGAATGTCGTCTTGATAGCTCAGCAACCAGCGGCTGGCGGCGCCATAGTTACCTGCGCGGAACAGGGCTAGCGCCTTGTCGTTGCGTTGTTGGTGCAGCCAGGTTTGCAGCTCCCTACGTGGTTCTTCTGCCTGCAGCCGCTGTAACTGCTGTTGAGCCAGTGGCACTGCGGCCTCGCGGCCGAGAACATCACGCGCTTGGTACAGGGTCGCTAGGCGGTCATTGGCGTCTGGGCAGTCGTCTAACAGGCGTTCAAAGGTCTGCAATGCCGCCTCCGGCATGGCCCGCTGCTGAAAGTTACGTGCCGTGCTCCAGCCTTGTTGCATGCCAGGGCAGCTACCCGACGCTGTGTTGGCTTGCGAGGTCGAGGCCGGTTCTGAAATAGGCCCTGAAACAGGCGTCAGTTGTGAGCTGCTCGCGGCCGGCGATGAATCATTTGCTGCGCCGCTGCCGTCGGCCGCTTCAACGGGCAGAACAGTCACTTGCTGAGGTTGCTGCTCAATTTGTATGAGTTGAGCGCTGGCGCTGGCTTCCAAGGTCTCGCTGGCTGCAATACCTGCGCACCAAACGGTTGGCATGAGCGCTATTAAGGTCATTCGCTTCATCATGGGGCGTTCCGTTGTTCATCGCTGGCCATGACAGCCAGCAGGGCCAGCACGGCGGAGTAATAATCGCCGGGCTGCTCAGGGGTGCACTGGGCCGGTGGCGCTGTGCTGCGCCCTGTGAGCACCAGTTCGCGTATCTGCATGGCTCCTGGCGATAGGGGATAGCTGGCCTGTTGCTGGCCATCGAGGCGAATCCAAGCCGGTGGCTGTGGCTGGCGTGCCAGCCAATAGCGCACGCTGTCGGGCAGTTGCTCGCAGGCGTTAGCCCAGCACAAGTACAGCGGAATGCGAATGGCTTCAAAGCCAAAGCGGCCACGACGTTCACCCTGTTGTTGCAGCTGGTTGTCGTGACTGAGCAATAACCAGTCGGCGGGCAAACCCAATTCATTGGCCTGGCTGCTATCGCGCAGTAACTGCAAACCGGCGTCGATCAGAGGCTGCCATGGGCCTTTTGGCTGATGCTGAGCAAAACTGCGCAAGGCCGGATACAGCCAGTAAGCCAGGTTGTACTCATGGCCGTCGTCATGACTGAAGCCGTCAATGCCGGGTAACAGCAATACTTGCTCGCCCTGAGTGCGGAGCAGGTGTTGTTCGATGGCGGCTAACAATTGCAGAGCTTGTTGCTGCCACTGTGACCGTTGCCAGCGCTGTGCCCCACGCAACAGAGCCCAAGCAACGGCTATGTCGCCATCGCTGGCGTTGTTCAGGTCGGGTGTGTGGGGCGCCTTGGGTTGCCATTGCCAGATCAACAACTGATCGTCACGGCGCTGTTGCAGGTGCTGGCGCGTCCAGCTCCACAGTTGTTCAAACTGTGCCTCGCTACCCACCGCCGATGCCGCCAGCATGGCATAGCCCTGACCTTCGGAGTGGCTGATGTGGCCATTGCCGGTATCAATCACACGCCCAGTCGGGTCGATAAAACAATGCCTGAAACTGTCCCAGTGTTGCTGTAGCAAAGACGGCTGCTGGCGCGGCAGCCAACTGGCCGCCCAGCTTTGACCCGCTAGCAACAAGGTGCATAGCAAAACCATGGCAAGACGCATCGTCAGTCGCCTGGGTTGTGTTGACGGCGCAACTGGCGGCGGACCAGCAAGTAATGAGTGAGCAGCACCAGCAAGGCCAAGGTGACCACCACCAATAGCAGGAACAACATGGGATGCTGGGTAAAGAAGTAGCCAATGCTGCGCTGCATACCGATGCTGTCTTCGTCGAGCGGTTTGCTTAGGCGGGCGCTGCGCACCAGGCCAGGGCGGTCGGAATCGGCACTCCACAATACGGTATCGCCGGCGATACGACTCCAGGGCTCAAACTGCACCAGGGCGGCAACGTCCTGCGCCAGTTTATCGCTATCGGCACTGGTCACTACGACAATACTGCGCTCCTTTTGCTCTGGGTCGCGCATTAGCAACATGGCGCTTTCGCGGCGAAAATCTGCGTTTAACTCGGCTGTGGCGTAAATGCGTTGCAGTTGCTCGCTTTGTTGCAGGCCAAACCAGTTTTGCCAGGACTCCGGCAGCAGCCCAATCAACATATTGCTAAAGGTGACTTCGGTCTGCGCCTCCTGTTGCAGCTGTGGCTGTTGCTTGCTCTGTTTGAGATTGGGAAACTGCAGCCGCTCGCTCACCGCCGGCGGCAATGAACTGTCGACGCCTACCAGTAAGGTTGAGCGCTCATCGCCGTCGCTGGCAGCTAGGTTAAGGCTGTAGTCGGCGGCCACCAGGGCGTTACGATTCAGTTGCGCCAGCTTGCCTAACAAGGTCCAAGCGGCCGATAGCGTGCCGCTGCTGGTACTGGATAGCGCCACCCGCAAAGCCTGACCATCGGGCTCATGCGCCAAGGGCAACCCTGTGCGTTGCAACAGATCGAGATCCGGCAGCATGGTAACGTCGCCGCGTGAGTTCAGGGCAATGGTGGAGTTCTCGAACACAGTGGTGTGCAAATGGCTGTCGGTAATCGGTTGGCACTCGCCGCCCATAAATGTCGGCTTCATATCGGCCACCAGCAGCAGCTCATTCCAGCCCGGCTGTAAATGCGCGTAAGGAATGCTGATTTTCATGCGCTCATAGCGCCCGCCTCTGGGGTCAGCCAGTGCTAACGCCGATTCATAGCGGCCATTGAGTAAAATATTGAGCACCGAATCACTGTTCATGCCGGGGGAATAAGCAGCATTGATTTCCAGGTCGATGGTGTCTTTGAGCGGTGCAAAGGGGTCGGGTTGCGACCAGAACATCAGCTGAATGCCGGTCGCGCCCATGCCCTGCATGCTGGTGGAACGAAAACCAAATTCGCTAAAGCGATGTTTGCGCTCGCTGTCTGGCATCAATAAACCGCGTGCCTGGCGGGTGTGAATCTTAGGCAGTGACAGACCATCCAACTGGGCACGCTCGGCATAAGGCAACAGCAGCTGGCCTGATGCCAGGGCTTTGCTCGCCTCCAGCAGTTGATCCTCGCTATTGCCGGCCACCAACAAAACAAAATACTCGGGTTGGTCTGGGCGCGGGAAAATCGCCAAATAGCCTTGATTGATGCGGTTCAGTTCATCCTGACGTAAATACGGCATCAGGCTGTCGCGAGTACCCAACACCACGACATCGCCGGCGCTGACTTGGCTAAAATCTATGCCGCTTAATACGGTGTTGTTGGCCTGACGATCACGGGTTTTGCCATCAACCTGAACCAGCGGCTGATGTTGCACGCCCATGGGAGCGTAATCGAGCAGCAACGCCGTGCCTTGCGACACCAAAGAGCCCGCTTCAAACACCGTGGCGGTGGCCAGCGAGGGCGGTGTCAGCACGTTGAGGCGGTAGTAAGTCCAGAGTTTTGGGTCCACCAACTGCGGCAGCTGACTTAATACCGGATTGAGGCGGCGTAACTTTGCTTTGGCCACCAGCTGCGACTGTTGCATGTCGACCTTGGTCCACAGTGAGGCTCGCGTGGGATCTTCGCAACCACTGCTGTAATGCTGTGACGCCTCAAAGGCCAGTTCATAATAACCGGGCGCCATCTCGGGTAGAGGCAGGTTCATGCGGGCATTGGTGCGCGGCTTGCTGCCGCGCAGTGGCAATTGCGCAATCGGCCGCTGATCGAACTCGACGCCCAGCACCGACCCCTCCACCACACCGATGGAGTTGGTAAAGCTCAACTGGAGGCTGGCTTGATCGATGTCTAAGCGGTGAGGCACAGGAATGCTCAGCGTTTGTCGGGCGCTGGCGCCGCGCAGGTCCATGGGAACAGCGTCGCCCTTAAACGCTGACAACGGCGCCACCAGCTCGCCGTCTCTATAAATAACACCTTCCAATGCCTGAGTGGACAGCGGCAGGCACAAGGCCAGGCTCAGCAGCCAGTAACTGGGACGGGGTTGGCGCACGGCTTTTGCCGCGCAATGCATTAGCAGCCTGCTAGTTCTCATGGGACTTCCTGGATTTTCCAAAGGTTTGCATCAACACAAAGCGAATGTGCTCAACACCGAAGCGCAGTGCCGTGGCACACACAAACAGCAAGCCACGCCAGGTGGTCATGCGCTGATGGCGGCGCGCCAGGTTGTGCTCCAACTGGCGGCTACTGCTGTACAGCAGACGCACCACTGCGCTGTGCTCGGCATCCGTGCGCGGGTCAAAGTGCACGCCAAGGCGATAGCGATGTTCGTGAGCTTTGCTGCCTACATGACGCACGCTGCGCACCAATACGGGTATTTCTTGCCAGCCCTGAGCGCCGGGGAGGCGATAACAGGCCCGCAGACGTTGGCCTTGAATCAGTGCCGGCACACTGTCAAACCAGGTCTCGAAGGCGGCGCCGCTACTGGAAGCGTCGTGCACCCAGGCGACTTTTAACGGTGGCAAGGTTGAGCTTATGAAGGTCAGTGGCACAGATTCGGGCAGCACCATGCGCGGCGCAGCCCGGCGTTGTTTGCGCTCAAACAGCACGCCCAAAGCGCCAATCAGCATGACGAAGTTAAACAGCGCCCAAGCGCTGACGACGATGACGACGTCACGGTCGAGGGGATAGTAGGCGTAGCGATAAATGGCCGCGGCAAAGCCGATTAAAGACAGTAACAAGAACCAGTAAAACGGTGGTGCCAACTGAGAAATAAAGTCTTGTTCGAGAAACTCGCCTTTGGGCGTGACGATAAACGACGGTGCCCGCGGGTTTTTAAACACCTTGAGCAAGCCCGGCAACGCGAACAATGACTGCATGGTCTCGTAGATTTCAGAAATAAACGGCCAGCGCACCTTGCCGAAAAAGTAGTTGGATAACCCCCAGGCCGCCATCAGGTGCGGCAGGGCATAGGCCAGCATTTCTTGCAGATTGGCGTAATAGATATTGATGCCAAATAAGAAGTAGGCCAGCGGCGCCACTAAAAAGATGGCGCGGGCAAAGGGAAAGAACCAAAAGCCGGCACTGGAGGTGTACGCCAAGCGTTTGGCCAAAGACAGCTTGGGTCGGGTCCAAGGGTTTTTGAGCAAAAATATTTGCATCATGCCCTGCGCCCAGCGCACCCGCTGGCTAATAAAACCGGTAAAGGTCTCCGGCTGCAGCCCGGCCACCATCGGCTTACTGATGTAGGCGCTGTGGTAACCCAGGCTGTGCAAGTCCATGGCGGTTTCGGCGTCTTCGGTAATGCTGTCACCACTGATGCCGCCGATTTGCATCAGGTACTCGCGCCGCAGCACCGCTGCCGAGCCACAAAAGAAGGTGCCGCCCCAGAAATCCAGACCCTGCTGGATGACGCCATAAAACATCTCGTTTTCACTGGGCATTTTGTCGTAAGTCGACAGGTTTTTCTCAATCGGGTCTGGGTTAAGAAAATTATGCGGCGTTTGCAGCAAAAACAGCTTGGGGTCTTTTAAAAACCAACCTGCGGTGTTTTGCAGGAAGTCTTCCGTCGGCACATGATCGGCGTCCAAAATCAAAAGCAGCTCGCCGTGGGTATGCTCCAGCGCGGCATTCAGGTTGCCGGCTTTGGCATGGTTATTTTGCATTCGCGTTAGGTAGGTGACGCCAATTTCCTGGCACAGCTGGCGCAGTTCATGATGGCGCTTATGAGCCTCGGCGCGAACCTTGGGGTCACTGTGGTGGTAGCGGCGAAATAGGGTGCCGCCGTCATCGCACAGGTACACGTTCAGCTTCTCTTTGGGGTAGTCGATATCGCGGGCGGCAGTCAGAGTAATACGCAGAATATCGGCGTCTTCGTTGTAGCTTGGCACCATGATGTCGACGGTCGGCCACAACGCTTGATCCTGCGGCAGCGGCACCGGCTCACGCCGCCAAGGGTTGATATTGACGAAGGCCCCTAGCAGGTAAATGAGGATGCCGTACAGCTCGGCCAAATACAGCAGCAGCCCGGCTAGCAGGCTAAACGGGTCGTCGGTGGGCAGGGTGTTAAAGGTGCGCCAAAAAAAGTAGCGCAGGGTTAAAAACACCGCTAATACAATCACCAATACGCGTAGCGGACTGTTCCCTTGGCGATGAATCGCCTGCGGCGTGGTGGTAATGCGCGACAGCAGGTAAAACGCCAGCAACGCACACCCGGCCAGCAGATATTGCGGCAACAGCAACAATGGCAAGCTGGCGAGCCACAAATACAGCAGCAACGCCAGGCACCAAAGCGCCCGTACAGGCCAAACAGAGGCCGATCTGGATTCCACGTGGCATTCCTTGTAGTGGCGGTCAAAGTTCCATTTGCAGTTTTTGCTGCACCAAATTTCGCAGGTGCGGGTGATCCTGTTGGATTTGTTCCAGTGCTTCCTGAATGTAGAGCGGCAGCTCACCTTGCGTGCCAGGAATCAGCGCATTCATAAGTCGCTGCTTCTCTGCCTGGCTGGTGTCGTAGTTGTTATCCAGCTGCAATTGCTCTTGTTGCCAGTGCTGCAGCTCGCGCGACCAGCGCCCACCGTGCAGTAACAAACCCAGCCCGATGGGCTGGCGTGGCTGGCATTGCTGATGCTCTACTTTCAAGTGATAGGCATCCTGCAATGCCTGCTCTGCGGCTTGCAGAGCGCGAGAAAACTCCTGGTGCATGCGGGCGACGTATTGCTGATACACCCCTTTAAATTCGTTCAGCAACTCATTGCTGGCGGTGCTGCTTGGGGCCTCTGCTGTGGGTGCGGCAGAGGCTTGCTGTTGAGCTGGCTCTGCTTGCTCGTTTTCATGCGCAGTGTTGGCGTCGCAGCTGTGCAATTGCTGCGCTTGTTGAAAGTCTTCCAAAATGCTTTGCGTGGCTGGCGTCAGTGGCTGCACCAGGTTTTGCTCTTCTGCGGCACTTTGATGAAACACACTGACGGCGTCATCGCGAGTGCTGCTGATATTGAGCTGTAAGCGTTCAATATGAACCACTTGGGCATTGCCAAGGCTGCCGCTGGCCAGCAAATTGCGAAATTCATGCAAGCCGAACAACTGCGATGGGTTGTTTAAATCCCAACTGATTTCGCCGTTCACTTGACCCTGTTCATCCATCAACAACTGGCGCTCACGAACGCGATAGCGAGTGTGTGACTCACCCTCAAGCCAATAGCTTTCGCTGTTTAAGTAGCCGTGACGGTACAGTCCCTCCAGCCCTTGGCGAATCAGGTTTTCATCCAAGCCGGTCAGTTCTCTCAGGGTTTCAGGCTGTGGACAATAATCTTGATCTTCCTGCCGTTGCACGGCATAGCGCACGGCCAACAATACGGCGATCGCTGCGGGTTCTAGGCGGGCCAAATCGCCACGTTTTATCAGCACATCGGTAAGTTGATTTAACGAATCATGCACGATGGGTGGCGGTGTGTTTTCTTCGGTCGTTGCGACAGCGGCGAAAGAGTTTGATGAATGCGGTTGCGAAACTACAGAGTGCATAGCAATGATCCCTTTTGCATGCATGCTGCCTCTACTACAGGTGGCACCAGCATGTCTGTGTATGCCGACTCAATCAGTCAATTAATTGTCGTGTGCCGTAAATATCATTAGACAAATACGGCCTTGCTGATGAATATCTGCACAAAGTATTGCATGTAATGACCGCCATCAGGGGTTAAGAGTGTTACCTTGTGTTACATCTGCTGGGTTTAACAACCTGTCGCAATATGTCCTGTTTGGTGTGACGATTTTTTGACCAAGGCTGGCATTAGGTTGCTGCTCTTCAAAGGGAGAAGAAGGATGGGACCCGCATTTCACTATCAGGCATTTGCCATGATGTCGATTGCCTGTGCTGTTTTCTTATGGCCGCTGTATTTACTCAATCGCCATCAACCGGCCATGCGCCCATGGCTACTGGCGTCAGTTTGCTTGCCCATGGGGCCTTTGCTGCTACCGCTGCAGCTAGAGGGGTATATTTGGTGGGGCGTTACCTTTGCCAACCATTGCTTGATGCTGTGGAGCATTTTCACCCTTACCGGCATTATGCTCTACAGCGGCATCGCTCAGCGCCGTGTCTGGCGTTTGGCGTTGCTGTTTTTTTTGGGTGTGAGTGTGCCGTTCAACTACTTCACTTGGGTGGACTTCGATACTCGCGCACGCATCATCATTTACAGCCTGATGTACATCGTCGTGTATTCCGTGGCGGCGGTTGTTGTATGGCGGCGTTTTGGTCTGCGCAGTGGTCGCTATGGCGTTAACTTGCTGTTGGCTATGTCGGCCATGATGGTAGGCATTATGTCGGCACGCCTAATCGGGGTGCTCACAGACATTACCTTCGAATCGATTATGGAAGGGCGGCTGATCAACCTGGCGGTATCGAGTGTGGGTTACTTCGTTGCCTATGGCTTGGTGCTTAGCTACGCCTTACTGCTGCAGGAAGACCGCCAGCTGGAGTTGCAACTACTGCAGCGCCAAGCGCAGCACAATGCTGGTATTAAAAGCCGTTTTCTAGCCACTCTTAGTCACGAGCTGCGAACACCGTTGAATGCCATTGCCGGCATTGCCGAAGGCATGCAACTGCGGCGCGCCGAACCGGGCATTCGTCAGGATTGCAGCGCCATCATTGACCACGCCATGGGGCTGTCGCAGCTGGCGCGCGAAGTGTTGATGCAATCGGAACAGGAGCACGCCGAAGCACGCACTGCGCAGCAAGCCGTGGTGTTAGACAACTGGCTGCGCTGTTTGCTGGCTGGCTTACAGCCGTTAGTGCAGCGCCCGGATGTGCGGCTTAAGTTAGATTGCCCGCACTCCCTAGGTTGCCGGCAAATCGACAGTGTGCGACTGCGTCAGGTGCTCACCAATTTGATCAGCAATGCCATTAAATACACAGAGCAAGGCGAAGTCGTGCTGAGTGTGAATGCAAAAGAGCAGAATAAAGTTGAGTTTGCCGTGATCGATACTGGTCGGGGCATCGCCAATACGGATATGCCGCGTTTGCTGCAGCCCTTTACCCGAGCGGAAGAAGTACGCAGCAGCGATGGCGCTGGCCTCGGCCTGGCGTTAACACAGCAGTGGCTCAGCCAGTTAGGTAGCCGATTGCTCTGTGACAGCCAGTTGGGGCAGGGCAGCCGTTTTAGCTTTGAATTGCGCCTGGAGCACGCCGACCAACCTGAAGTGGAGTTCGAGGCGCCGCTGTACGAGCCGCTGGCGGTGCTGGTGGTGGAGGATGTGGTGCTCAACCGCGATTTGCTTACCGGTCAGCTACAACAGTTGGGTCATTGGGTCAGCAGCGTTGGCAGCCTGACAGAAGCGCGCCAGTATTGTCGCAGTCACTATATCGACATCATCATTCTGGATATGAATCTTCCTGATGGCGATGGACTTAGCTTGTTGCCTTGGTTGCAACAGGAGCAGCGGCATATCGAGGTGATTCCGTTTACGGCAGACAACAGTCCGCTGCGCCAGCGGCAGTTGCAGCAGGCCGGGTTGTCGGTGGTATTGACCAAGCCTTTAACCCTTTCCATGCTGGCCGCCGCACTGCGACCTTTGCAGCAGCAAATTGAACAGCCCATTCTCGATTGGACGGTACTGCAGCAGAGTCAGCGCTATATTCCGACGGACATCTGGCCACAGCAATTAGAGCAGGCGTTAGCTGCGCTGCAGGATTGTCTACCTTTGGCCGCGGACAGCGATGACGAACGCTCACGCTTGCACAAAATTGCCAGCCAGAGCAGCAGTTTGGGGCTTGCCCGTCTTATGACCTTGGCTCTAAATTTGCTTGATCAGTCCGGCCCGATACAATCATGGCAACGCCACCATTTGCAGCGGCTGCTGCAGTTCAGTATCGAACGCATCAGGGAGCATACCTTTGCCGCATCAGACAGCACCGACGCAAATCCTATTGCTTGAAGATGATCTTATTCTGCAGCAATCGCTGGCGCGTTTTCTGGAACAACAAGGTTTTAGTGTGCGCTGCGTGACAAATCTGGCGGATGCCCGCCGCAGCTTGCGTCTTTATCCACCGCAACTGCTGATTTCAGACGTTTCTTTGCCCGATGGCGAATCCATCAGCTTGCTGCGTGAAGTGCACGGAGAAGTAGGCACCATCTTAATTTCCGTACACGATGCCGATCAGGATCGCATTCGAGGACTGAGTGCTGGCGCCGACGATTACGTCTGCAAACCGGTTAACTTTGACGAGCTGCTGCTGCGCATCAATGCCTTGCTGCGGCGCTTGCCGATGCCCGAGCCAGAAGATGGCATTCATTTTCTTGGCTTTAGCCTCGATGTCGAAACGCGCGAACTAAGCAAAAACGGCGAGCAGGTTTTTTTAGGCGAGCAGGAGCTGAACTTGTTGCTGCGGCTGTTGGCCAGCCAGGGCCAACTGGTGAAGCGCGAACAGTTACTGCATTGCTTGTATGGCCCACAGGGCGATGATGCTTGGAAGCGCCGCCGAGCGATGGACGTATTGATCAGCCGCCTGAGGCGCAAGCTGACCATCGATGGCGTGCACAGCAATCGCATTGTCGCGTATCGCGGTCAGGGTTACATGCTGGTCAGCGATTAACGGACTGCAACACTTATAACGCAGCTGGCATTGGCGACTTGTGACGACGCCAGCCATCGGTTAGGGTTCGGCCATTGAGTTGCGATTGCACAGGCATGAAAAACAAACCACCGCCCGGGCCGACAGGCCTTGATCTTATTCAATTGCAGGCCAGCTTCAATGCAGCTGCGCTACTTGCCTACCCCACCGAAGCGGTATGGGGTCTAGGCTGCAACCCCAACAACGATGCTGCACTGCAGCGTTTGCTGCGGCTTAAACAACGGCCCTGGCAAAAAGGCTTGGTGGTTGTGGCGGCGGACTTTTCTCAGTTACAGCCATGGTTGTTGCCGTTAGCGGCCGCGGATGAAGCTCGGGTATTGGCCAGCTGGCCTGGCCCAGTCACTTGGGCATTGCCGTGCCAGCCCGACGTCTCGCATTGGCTGCGTGGTGAACATGACACCTTGGCCGTGCGCGTCAGTGCTCACCCCGTCGTGCAGCAGTTGTGCCGCCAGCTAGGCCCATTGGTTTCTACCTCGGCCAATCCTGCCGGTGAAGCGCCGGCCCGCACCCTGGCCCAGGTGCAACAGTATTTTGGCTCGGCGGTGACCTATGCCCACGGCGATGTCGGCGGGCGCATTCTTCCATCTGAAATTCACACGCTGGATGGCCGGCGTGTGCGCTAAGGAGTTGTCATGAGTCAGTGCGATGTCGCTGCGGTAAAAAGCTATTTACTGGATCTGCAGGACCGCATTTGCGCGGCGCTAGAGGCCGAAGACGGCGCGGCCCAGTTTATTCACGATGATTGGCAGCGCCAGCCAGGCGACAGTACCAGCGGCCTGACCGGTGGTGGGCGTACCCGAGTGCTGGCGGGCGGTCAGGTAATTGAAAAGGGTGGCGTGAACTTCTCTCATGTGCGCGGTGAACAACTGCCAGCTTCGGCGACCGCATCACGGCCTGAGCTGGCGGGACGCAGCTTTCAGGCATTGGGGGTGTCGTTGGTGATTCATCCACACAATCCGTATGTACCCACCTCGCATGCCAACGTGCGCCTGTTCGTGGCAGAAAAAGACGGCGAGGAGCCGGTATGGTGGTTTGGCGGTGGCTTTGATTTGACGCCGTTTTATCCGTTTGAAGAGGATGTGGTGCACTGGCACCAGACGGCGAAGGACCTGTGTCAGCCGTTTGGTGAGGACGTGTACCCGCGTTACAAACGCTGGTGTGATGAGTACTTCTTCCTCAAGCATCGCAACGAAACCCGTGGCGTGGGCGGCTTGTTTTTTGACGACCTTAATCGTTGGGATGAGGGCGAACCTGATTTTGACCGCAGCTTTGCCTTTATGCGCGCCGTTGGCGATGGCTACATCGATGCCTATGTGCCTATTTTGGCGCGTCGCAAAGCCCATGAATATGGCGAGCGCGAGCGCAAGTTTCAGTGCTATCGCCGTGGGCGCTACGTCGAGTTCAACCTGGTGTTTGATCGCGGCACCATCTTTGGCTTGCAAAGCGGTGGCCGTACCGAGTCGATTTTGATGTCGATGCCGCCAGTCGCCCACTGGGATTACGATTGGCAGCCCGAGCCAGGGTCATGGGAAGAGCGCTTGTACACAGAATTTTTGCCCCACAAAGATTGGGTTTAAGGACGAAGAATGGCCGATTTATACGCGGTGATGGGCAATCCCATCGCCCACAGCAAGTCTCCGCAGATTCACGCTGCCTTTGCTGAGCAAACGGGCGAAGGGCTGATTTACACCGCCATGTTGGTGCCTGAGGATGGCTTTGACGATGCGGTAAAGCAGTTTTTTCGACGCGATGGCAAAGGCCTCAACATCACGGTGCCGTTTAAAGAAAACGCCTTTCGCTACGCCGATGTACACACCGAGCGGGCGCAGCGAGCCCAGGCGGTCAATACGCTGGTCATGCAGGACGACGGTCAGATTCTGGCGGACAACACCGATGGCGTCGGCCTGCTCACTGACATGACCCACAATCATGGCCTGGAGCTCAGTGGCAAGCGCATGTTGGTGTTGGGCGCTGGCGGCGCTGTGCGTGGCGTGTTGCAGCCGCTGTTAGAGCAGCAACCATCGGAGCTGGTCATCGCCAATCGTACCGTGGCAAAGGCGCAAGCGCTGGCAGCCGATTTTGCCGATTTAGGGCCGGTTCGCGGTTGTGGTTTTGCCGATGTGGCGGGCGAGTTCGACGTCATCATCAACGGCACATCGGCCAGCTTGAGCGGCGATGTGCCACCGCTGAGCGATGATATTGTCGCTGGTCACAGCGTTTGCTACGACATGATGTATGCCGCGGATGCGACGGTGTTTAACCAATGGGCCATGACCCAGGGAGCGACCATCGTACTCGATGGCTTAGGCATGTTGGTTGAGCAAGCAGCGGAAGCATTTGCCTTATGGCGTGAGGTACGGCCTGATACTCGACCAGTAATCAAGGAGTTGCGGGCGGCGCTGAAATAGCACCGCCCAGTGCCACGGCGGTCAGTCGAACTGGCCGTTGTGGTAGATTTCCTGCACGTCTTCAAGATCATTCAACAGGCCAACAAAGCGCTCGAACTGCTCGGCATCGTCGCCGCTGATCGGATGCTCCATGGTCGGCAGGTACGTGATCTCCTGCACCTCAAAGTCGAGGCTGTCGTCCATTTCTAGCAACGCAGTTTTGGTTTTGAAAAACTCAGTCGGTGGCACCAGCACGGTGATCATGCCGTCTTCACAGTCGATGTCAGCGACATCCACATCTGCCATCATCAAGGTTTCCAGTGCTGTCTCTTCATCGTCACCGGCAAATACGAACATGGCACGGTGGTCGAACATATGAGAGACCGAGCCCTGAGTGCCGAGCTTGGCTTTGCACTTAGAGAACACGCCGCGGATTTCACCAAAGGTGCGGTTGCCGTTGTCGGTCAAGGCACTGATAAGCACCATCACACCGCCAGGACCAATGCCTTCATACAGTGCCGGTTGAAAGTCTTCGCCACCGGCGCCGGAAGCTTTATCCAGCGCTTTGTCGATCACGTGCGATGGCACTTGGTCTTTTTTGGCGCGGTCGATCAGGCTGCGCAAGGCCAGGTTGCCGCTGGGGTCGGTACCGCCGGCTTTGGCCGTTACGTAGATTTCACGGCCGTACTTGGAGTAGACCTTGGTTTTTGCCGCGGCCGTTTTGGCCATGGATTCTTTACGGTTTTGAAACGCTCTGCCCATGGGAATCGTCTTTGTCTGATCAGTAAATAGAGATGGCTTCTGGGCTGTCGTCGTGCTGATTGACAGCCCCAGAGGCATCGAAACGCGATGATTGTAACGGCAGTTCGCGATCAGAGCGAGGCTGTCAGCGCGGCACTCGACGGATTCGACCGGTTTCATCAATGGCAACGTAGACAAACTCGGCATCCACCACTTTGCGGCGGTGGTCTTCTTTGGGGTTGCGCGACCATACCTCAATGCCAATGCGAATAGACGAGGTGCCAATGTCGATTAAGCGGGTGTAAAAGCATACCGCTGCGCCGATACGAATGGGTGACATAAAGGCAACCTGCTCCAATGCCACTGTGGCAATGCGGCCTTTGGCGACCTGGCTGGCAACGCTTTCGGCGGCCAGGTCCATTTGTGCGACCACCCAGCCACCACTGATATCACCGTGGCTGTTGGCATCACAGCGTGAGGGGATGAGGCGGAGGGTTAACTCGCCATCCGGTGTGGGTTGGTTGTCATCGACGGCGTTCATGGTGTACCCGAGCTTGTTGTTGTTTGGCGCAGAGTGTACTGCTTTTGCTGAGGCTGTACAGCCAACTTTAGCGGTATGTTGGCCTAAGTCACATATGCTTGCGGCGGCTCAATTACAGCGCTGTTGCTGCTGAGCCGAGGTGGCGTCAGCCCAGGCAGGGTGGGCCTTGGCTGTCATACAAATGACATCAAACTGTCACAAAAAGCGTCCTTGTCATGTTTTTGTAACATTACGGCCAAATAATGGCCGCCATCGAAATACTTAACCCGGAACACCGGCAAACCCTATTAAGGACACTGTGATGAAAAAAGCTTTGTTAACTGGCGCCGCCGTGGTTGCGTCTGTATTTGGCAGTCAGGCTCACGCCGAGCGTGACTACATCAGCATCGTCGGTTCTTCGACTGTGTATCCGTTTTCAATCGTAGTGGCGGAGCGCTTTGGTAAATCCACCAACTTCCCGACGCCCAAAGTTGAATCAACGGGTTCTGGCGGCGGTTTGAAGCTGTTCTGTTCCGGTGTCGGTGGTTCTACTCCTGACATCACCAATGCCTCACGTGCGATCAAGCAATCAGAAATTGAGCTGTGCGCTAAAAATGGCGTCAACGACATCATTGAAGTCAAAGCGGGCTACGACGGCATCGTGTTGGCCAACGCGGCTGAAGCTGAGCGCATGCAGCTGACCACCAAAGACATCTTCTTGGCGCTGGCCAAAAACATTCCTAACCCGGATGGCAGCGAGACGCTGGTAGAAAACCCGTACAAAACCTGGAAAGACGTCAATCCAGCTCTGCCAGCACGTGACATCGAAGTGCTGGGCCCACCACCAACGTCAGGTACACGTGATGCCTTCGTTGAGCTGGCAATGGAAGGCGGTTGTAAGCAGTTCCCTTTCATCAAAGCGATGAAAAAAACCGACAAGAGCAAGTACAAAGCGGTTTGTCACGGCATGCGTGAAGACGGTGCTTACATCGAAGCGGGCGAAAACGACAACCTGATCGTGCAGAAGCTGGTCACTAACCCAGCGGCACTGGGCATTTTCGGCTTTAGCTTCCTGGAGCAAAATGCCGATAAAGTTCAAGGTTCACTGATCAATAACACTGAGCCGACGTTTGAAAACATCTCCAGTGGTGAGTACCCAGTGAGCCGTTCACTCTACTTCTACG
>CBDDTG010000064.1:0-78002 GCA_965233665.1 Bacterioplanes sp.
GGTGCAGAGCCAATCCCCCTGTTCGCGCCGTTGGCGATCATCCCCACCCTGCATCAACGCTTGGCAACCTACCCGGGCACCATGGCGGAGGGAGATCACAACTTTTGGCAAGCGTTCCAGCTGTTGCCTGTGACCGATGGTTTTATCTGGCAGCAGCGACATTGGCAAATCCACGCTACCCGTCATCATGCTCCGGGTTCTAGCTACGCCTTACAATTAGCCGGCACACTGTTTTACAGCGGCGACACTCGGCCCATTCCAGAGGTCATGGCGCATTGTTTAAAAGGTGGCGAGCGCCTGTTTCATGACTGTGGGCTGCACGCCAACCCATCCCACACGGGCTTGGATGATTTAGCGCGTGAGTACCCCGAGACGCTGCGCCAACAACTGGTGCTGTATCACTACGCCAATGAGCAAGACGGCGAGCAACTGCGCCAGGCCGGCTATCAAGTGGCCCGACCCGGCGATTGCTTTGCTTTGGGAGCCAGCCAAGCATGAACCTGGCCGGCGAACTCAACCGTTTTTTGCAGCCAATGCTCGACGATGCCCGAGTCAGCGCTCAAACCCTACCCGATTGCCAGGGCCTTAAGCTGTGGCTCCTCGACCCCGAGCTGCTGAAACGCCCCTTTACTGACGACGAGGTCGAGCGCATTCAGAAGTTTCCTGCCTACTGGGGATTTTGCTGGGCCAGTGGTTTGGTGTTGGCGCGTCAACTGCTGCAACAGCCACATTGGGTGCTGGGCAAACGGGTATTGGATTTTGGCGCCGGCTCTGGCGTGGTAGGCATAGCGGCCCTGATGGCCGGCGCCAAAGAGGTGATTTTCTGTGACATCGACCCACAAGCCTTGATTGCCTGCGAAGCCAATGTGCACCTCAATCAATGGTCAAAACCCAACTGGCACTTGCATGGAAACTTACTCGACAACACGCCGGACGATATCGACTTATTGATTGCCGCCGACGTGCTGTATGACCGAGCAAACTTGCCACTGCTTAATCTGTTTCGCCAACACGCCAGCCAAGTATTGGTGGCCGATTCACGCATCAAAGACTTCGACTTTCCACCCTATGTACCTTTGGGTGCAAAGCCGGCGTGCACCCTGCCCGACTTGGATGAATCGCAAGAGTTTCGCAGCGTTCGGCTGTATCAAGCCAGCGGCGGCGCATAAAAAAAGCCGGGCGAATGCCCGGCTTCTAGCACAAGCTAACTTAAGCTTCTTGCAAACGGCGCTGACCTTTGCCCGGCCGCACCTTCAGCGACTTAGCCGTGGTTGCTGTGTACTCTTTGCTGGCGATGGTGTCGATAAAGACCCAGTCACACTTAGCTTCTTGGTGAGTGAACTCCACCCGCATAAAACCGCGTGATTTAGCATTGAGGAATTTCAAATCATCGACCAAGGTGGTGACCGCTTGCTCAAAACCAGCTTGCAGCTGGGCGTTATCGCCAAAGCCAACGTAGGTTTCAAAACCGGGCGAGGTTACCGATGAGGTAGCAAACTCGACCCCCACAGCACCCTGGTCACGCTGAACATTGCCGCTGTCGTCGGCGACAAACAACTCGCTGGCCCAGGCATTGTGGGTATCCCCCGCCAACACCACCAAGTTTTTATCCAACAACTGGGCGCGGCGTAAAATTTCCTCACGAGCTGGGAAGTAGCCGTCCCAAGCATCCAGGTTATAAGGCGCAACGGCGGTCACCCGTGGGTTAGTCGGATCGGTGACTTTCAGCGTCGCTAACTCCGCTAACAACTGTGCCACTTCGGCCTGCTTGGCGCTGGCATCCACCCCCGCCTCAAGCATCGCCTGAATTTCACCCAAGCCTGATAACAGCTCGATTGGAACCATAATGCGGCCCATCAACACCTGCTGACCCAGCACCTGCCACGTAGCGCTTGAATCAATCATATTGCCAACCACTTGCTGCTGCTGTTCTGCACCCAACAAGGTGCGGCTGCTGTCCGCCAATGCCGCACTGAAACCATTGATGTCGATATTGCCCTGACCATCAATAAAGTCGCCGTAAGACAGCGGCTTATCGCGCGCCAGCATGCGCGTATCGGCCATGTGCAGGCTCAGTAGGTTGCCAAAATCAAAGCTGCGGTAAATTTTGCCGCGATCAGCCCCGGTGCGAATCGGCAGCCACTCGTGATAAGCCTGCTGGGCCACATTGCGTCGAGCGATAAACTCGCCTTCGCCCTCATTGTGGTTTTGAGCACCGTCTTTAAAGGTGTCGTTTGCCAGCTCGTGGTCGTCCCAAACGCAAATAAATGGCTTGCTGGCGTGGGCGGCTTGCAAATCAACATCGCTTCGGTATTGGGCGTAGCGCGCGCGGTACTGCTCCAACGTCAGGATCTCGCTGACCGGCTCAGGCTGACGACCTTGGGCATCCGGGTTGGGATATTCATTCGAGCCGTACTCATAAATGTAATCGCCCAAGTGCAGCACCACATCGGCGTCGCTGTCGGCCATGGCGCGATAGGCATTGAAGAAGCCGGCAGGATAGTTAGCACAGGAACACACCGCCAGCGTCACGCTGTCAACACTGCCAGCGGGCAGGGTTTGAGTGCGCCCAACCGGCGAAACAGCACTGTCTTTACCAGCGAATTGATAATAATAGGTGGTGCCAGGTTGCAGCCCAGTCACGTCGACCTTAACGGTAAAGTCACGCTCGGCATCTGTGTATTCTTTGCCCGAGGCGACCACGTCGGTCATGGCCTCATCGCGTGCCACTACCCAAGCGACTTCGGCCTCACTACCGGCTTCAGTACCGTCAGCGTTATCCGGCGTTACCCGGGTCCAGATAATCACCGCATCCGCCAGAGGATCACCAGATGCCACCCCATGACCAAATACAAATACCGTTAAATCGCGATCGTCGTCATCATCGTCACCAAAGCAGCCGGTCAAAGCTGCCGGCACGGTGGCCGCACCTGCGCCCAAGGCAACAGATTTGAGAAAGCTGCGGCGGCTCACGCCAGTCGGTTGCGTCATGAAATACCCCTTTATTGTGATTAAAATCGGTGGCCATGGGCCACCTGTGCTTCATGCAAGCACATGGATGTTAACGTTATTGTTTGCTCGGGCGAACAGCCTTACGTCTATTTGTAAAAAAACACCCTCTGCCCGGGCGCTGGCCCCTATGCAGCAGATCCAGTACACTTGCGCCTCATTTTTTCCTCACGGTTCCCCAGCGGATGCTTGATCAAAACGCCCTTACCCAATTGAAGTCCCTGAAACAAGAAATACACGATAGCACGCCTCGCTTTCAGGGCCGCGTACGCGCCACCAGCGGGCGTTTTGGCTTTGTGAACACCGATGACGGGCAGCAGTTTTTTCTCGCGCCCGATGAGATGGATAAAGTCCTGCCGGGTGATGTCATCGAGTTTCGCGTCGAAACCACCAGCGAAGGCAAGCAACAGGGTGTCATTGAAAAGCTGGTCAGCACGGAACTGGATGATTTCTTCGGCCGTTATTTAGTGCGCGGTAAAGGCCACTTTGTGGAGCCCGATCACGGCACCATGAATCGCTGGATATTTGTACCCCCCGCCAAACGCCAGGGATGTGAGGACGGTGACCTGGTGTACGCTCGCATGAGTCAGCACCCTTTTCCCAAAGGTCGCGCCCAAGCGGTGATTGAACAGCGCATCGGCGCCGCCAATGCTAAAGGCATTGAGCACAGCTATATGCTACAAAAATTCGGTCTCAGCGCTGAGTTTAGCGAAGCGGTCAACGCCGAAGTGCAAGCCCTGAGTGAGCAAGGACTAAGTGAGCTGCTGGCGCAACGCGAAGATTTCACTCACCTACCTTTCGTCACCATCGACTCCGCTGGCACCCGTGACTTAGACGATGCACTGTATGCCGAAGCACACAGCCAAGGCTGGACGCTGTGGGTCGCAGTGGCTGACCCTGCCGCCGTCATAGCTCCCGGCAGCGCCATTGACCAAGCAGCGCAAGCGCGCGGCACATCGGTTTATTTCCCGCAGCAAATGCTACCCATGCTGCCAACGGAGCTGTCGGAGCAGTTGTGCTCACTGAACGAAAACGAAGAACGCGCAGCGCTGGTGATCGAGCTGCGCTTGGCCGACAGCGGCCAAATTGAGAGCACTCATTTATTCCGTGGCCGCATTCGCAGCCGTGGCAAACTGGCCTACAACCAAGTCGCTCAATTGATTGCCGGCGAAGAAGCCGACATCGGCGCCGAACTGCATGGCCACTTGTTACACCTAAGCTCCTGTGCCCAGGCATTGAGCCAATACCGTCAGCAACACTGCTTGGTGATGGAAGAGCGCCCTGATTACAAACTGCTATTTGATGAAGAAGGCCAGATTCGAGACATCGTGCAAGTAGAGCGCAATGAAGCACACCGCTTGGTTGAAGAGTGCATGCTAGCAGCCAACCGTGCAGTGGCCGATTGGCTGGCCAGCCAGCAACAAGGGATATACATCAGCCATGCCGGCGTTCGCACCGAACGCTTAGGCGAAGTGACGAGCTTATTAAAAGAACACTTAGAGCTGCCGCAAAAGCCACAATTGCAAGAGCTGGATCAATACATCGAGCATTTGCAAACAGCCGCCAAACACGAAGGTGAGCTGCCGTTGCGTACCATCATCAGTCGCCAGTTGGAGCGCAGCCTGATCAGTACCGAAGACGCGCCGCACTTTGGTTTGGGCTTTCAGCGCTACACCACGGCAACCTCGCCACTGCGTAAGTACAACGACTTGCTGGTACATCGCTTGATTGCCGCCTTGCTACAACAGCAAGAAGTCACGCTGCCAGAAGCCGAGGTGCTGCAGCACATCCAGCAGCAGCAAATGTTGGCTCGCTCAGCGGCCAACCAAACCGAGCACTGGTTAAAGTTGCGCTGGCTGGCTCAACAGCCAGAAGATGCGACCTTTGAAGCCACGCTGGTGCACATGAATGCCTCAAACTTTACCGTGCGCCTCAACGATACCGGCATCGAAGGCACTATTGATCGCCGCAAGCAACGCAAAGAGTGGACGTTCGATACCAAGACTCTGAGCCATTACAAAGACGATCAGCGCTTTATTCTTGGCCAAACGGTTCGTGTGCGCGTCCACCAGCTTGATGCCGACCGACGCCAATTGCAGTTTGCTTTGGCTTAACCGATGACCGTCGCTGTGCCAACAACGCCGCAGCGCCGCCCATAAAAAAAGAGGAGCCAAGGCTCCTCTTTTTTTGTTTAAACCGTGTTTGGCTTAATCGACTTTCCAAGTCTTCACTGTGGCAAAACCGTACTCGTCAATCCATTGATCCAGCAACTTAGGGTTACGCTTAATTTTCTCAACTTTTTCGTGCGTTGCTGGATTTTTGTAAGTACCTACTGCCAGTTTAGGCTTCGGCAATGAACTCGGCTTGCTGGTGCCTTTTTTGTTGGCAACTTTTTCGAAGTGCTTTTGCAAATTCGGATAAATCGATGACGGCGCTTCTTGACTCGCCATACCGACAATCCATTTTTCAATTTCAGCGGCACGAGCAACAAACAGCTCATGCTCAGACAAGCCGTTTTGGTTGCACAAACGCTTAACGATATTATCGAACTCCTTAATACCCTCGAGCTTCTTTTCTTGCTCAATTTTCAGTGCTTCCAGTTCTTCTATTTTTTGCTTATGCAGCTGAATTTTCTTATCGATATCTTCGGAGAATACGCTCACTGTTTACCTCAAATAGTACAATTAATGAAATGGCCCAAACGGCATACCGGCATTGCCTACCACACAGCCAAACCCATCTGGTTTAATCATTGACTGTTGCAATACAGATACACCAACCCACGGCCTGATGCTTATTTGACCGTATGTTTATCTTTTAGACGAATGGTTAGCAGGCGCTAACCAAGACCAATAAAGTATCGGGCAAAGATGGGTATTATTCAATGCATACTGACGAATCTACACCCGTCTAAGCATATCAAACCGGTGAACAATCCGTTGCCAGCTTCTAAACACCACGACGGCTTCTTATTACAACGCCATTGTGCCTCCTCCAACCGGCAAAGTGACTACCACTTCTTTGGCGCTATGGATGGCACGCCACCTCGTTAGTCTCAGCCCTTCTATATGCAGGAAAAGCATTTGCAGGAAGAACACCAAAGTTCCCTATTGACTGGTTATTGATTTGGAACAAGCCATCCATAACCTGACACTTGCTGACAGAATTGGTAAAGATTATTATTCCCATTCTTTCTGGCAGAGCCTGATCGCATGACCACCCTGGCACACCTCAAGATTGGCGAGCGCGCTCGCATCAGCGACATTCAATCTGATATCACCGCATTTCAACGCAAACTGCTGGCATTAGGCCTGGTGCCCGGTGCCGAAATTGCGCTGTGTCGCGTCGCGCCACTGGGCGACCCACTGCAGTTTCAACTCAATGGCGGCTCTATCAGCTTGCGCCAGCAAGAGGCCAAGTTAATCCAGGTACGCCTGCTGGACGCTTAATCGGCACAGCTCTGTCCACGCCCGCTCACAACACATCGAGGTATGCATGTCCGAGGCAGTCATTGGCCTAATCGGCAATCCCAACTGTGGTAAATCAACATTATTTAATGCCTTAACCGGCGCTCGCCAAGTTGTGGGCAACTGGCCAGGCGTCACGGTTGAACGTAAGAGTGGCCAGCTTCAAGGTCAGCTACAAAAGTGCACCTTGATTGATTTGCCCGGCACCTATTCTCTGGACAGCAGCGATGACGAAACACCCGCCGATGAGCACATTGCGCGGCAGTTTCTTATTAATGGCGAAGCCGATCTCATCATTAATATTGTCGATGCCAATAACTTGCAGCGGCATTTGTATTTAACATCGCAATTGCTGGATATGCAGGTGCCACTGATATGCGTGGTTAACATGGTGGATGTTGCTGCCCGCCACGGCAAACGCATCGATTGCGATGCTTTGGCCCAGCAGCTGGGCGTACCGGTTATTCCGATGGTGGCTACAAGCGGCAAAGGCACCGAAGCGCTGCAACAACAAATCGACCTTCAGCTTAACAGCCTCAGTGCCAGCAGCCCGTTAACACTGAATGATGCAACTTTGGAAGCGGCCATCACGCAACTGTGCCGCCACTCGCCTGTAGACAAAGCACAGAGGTTTCATGCACTGCAATGGTTGCATCAGCCAGAGCAAGCGCCCGCTGACATTCAGCCGCGTGTTCAGCAGCTGCGACACTCTTTGCAACAACCTTTGCAACAACAGCAATCCATTGATGCCCGCATTGCCAGCCAGCGCTATGCCCGACTGGCCGATATGCTTGCCCATGTGTGTCACACCGCCGAGCAGACCACCAGCCTCACCGAGAAGATCGACCGCTGGGTCTTGCATCGCTGGCTCGGCATACCGATTTTTTTCTTGGTCATGTATTTCATGTTCACCTTCGCCATTAATATTGGTGGGGCGTTTATCGACTTCTTTGATATAGCCGCGGCGACGATCTTTGTGGATGGCAGCCGTTGGCTGCTGGATAGCATGTCCGCACCGGCTTGGCTTGCTACTTTATTGGCCGATGGCATCGGCGGCGGCATTCAATTAGTAGCGACGTTTGTGCCCGTCATTGCCGGTCTGTATTTGGTGCTGTCCTTTATTGAAGATTCCGGCTATATGGCCAGGGCCGCGTTTGTGATGGACCGGTTAATGCGCAGCGTCGGTTTGCCTGGGAAATCTTTTGTGCCGCTCATCGTTGGTTTTGGCTGCAACGTACCGGCTGTCATGGCGGCTCGCTCATTGGATACCCACAAAGATCGGCTATTAACCATTGCCATGGCGCCCTTTATGTCATGCGGCGCCCGCTTATCGGTTTACGCCATGTTTGCGGCGGTGTTTTTCCATCAAAATGGCGCCAGCGTGGTGTTTGCACTGTATGTACTCGGCATTGCCATGGCCATTTTGACTGGCCTGGCGCTCAAGAAGACACTCTTTCGCAGCGACCTAACCCCATTTGTGATGGAAATGCCGGCCTATCACGTGCCCACGTTAAAAGGTGTGCTGTGGAAAACCTGGCAAAAACTAAAGGCATTTTGCACCCGAGCCGGTAAAACCATCGTAATGGTGGTAGTGCTACTTAGCTTTATTAACTCGATCGGCACTGACGGCTCATTTGGCAACCAAAACCGCGACGATTCTGCTTTATCTGCTCTGGCGCGCGTGGTCACGCCTTTGTTTGCACCGATGGGCATCGCTGAAGATAACTGGCAAGCAACGGTTGGCATTGTGACTGGGCTGTTCGCCAAAGAAACCGTTGTCGGAACGTTGGATGCCTTGTATTCACCCGCTAACTCCGAGCACCACCAATTCGATTTGGTCGCCGGCCTACAAGAAGCGGTCGCTACGATTCCGGAAAACCTCGCCGCCGCCCTGGACGGTTGGCTCGACCCACTGGGCCTATCCATTGTTGGCGCCGACCAGCAAGCAGAACAAGGCGTGCAAGCCGATACATTTAATAGCATGGCGACAGCCTTCGGTGGCTCGGCGGCAGCGTTTGCTTATTTGGTCTTCGTCCTACTGTATACACCGTGCGTTGCCACACTGGGCGCCATGGTGCGCGAAGCGGGCATGCGCTGGATGTTATTCGTCGCTGGCTGGAGCACAGCGCTGGCCTACTGCAGCGCCGTCATTTGCTACCAACTGTCGCAGTTGAGCCTGCATCCGCTTACCGCATTTAGCTGGGTTTTGGGCTGCAGCGGCCTTCTGGCACTGGGGCTTTGGCAGATGCGCCGCTACGGTGTTCGTCGTGACCAGCAACTGATTCCACTAACGCCTGTTTCATAAGGAATAATCGCCTGGTGGCTGCCGTCAGTTGTGGCAGCCACAAACCTGCTATCAGGCGGCTATGAACTCACGGTTCGCTGAGTTAGAATGCGCGCGCTTCAAATCCGAGGACACAGACGATGGAATTAATCGCTGACCAGGGCACATTATTTGTCATCCTGGCCTGCATTTTTGGCGCTTTCATGGCTTGGGGTATTGGTGCGAATGATGTCGCCAATGCCATGGGTACATCCGTAGGCTCCAAAGCAATCACCATTAAGCAAGCAGTGTTAATTGCGATTGTATTTGAATTTGCCGGTGCGTTTTTAGCCGGTGGTGAGGTAACGGCGACGATTCGCAAAGGCATCATTGATGCTGAGGTCATCGGCGCCAATCCTGACTTATTAGTATTTGGCATGCTGTCGTCATTACTGGCCGCCGGCACCTGGCTGATGATTGCTTCGATTCGCGGCTGGCCCGTGTCCACCACGCATTCCATTGTTGGTGCCATTGTCGGCTTCGCTGCCGTTGGCATATCGATGGAAGCCGTGAAATGGGGCAAAGTCGGCAACATTGCCGCCAGCTGGGTGGTATCGCCTTTGGTGGCGGGCAGTATTTCGTTTGTATTGTACAAGTCGGTTCAGCACTGGATTCACGACAGTGACAACCCATTTGCACAATCCAAGCGCTTAGTGCCGTTTTATATTTTCTTGGTGGGCTTCGTGATTGCCATGGTCACGTTGACCAAAGGCTTAAAACACTTGGGGCTGAACATCACCTTTAGCCAAGCGCTGGGTTACTCGTTTGTACTGGGCTTGATCATCATGGCCGTCGGCGCCTTCTTCGTTCGCCGAGTGCATGCTGACCCTGAAGCATCCGAGGCAGATCACTTAGCCAATGTAGAAAAAGTATTTGCCATTTTGATGGTCTTTACCGCCTGCGCCATGGCTTTTGCTCACGGCTCCAACGACGTTGCCAACGCCATTGGCCCTGTCGCCGCTATTTACACCGTGGTCTCTAATGGCGGTGAAATCGTTGCCAAATCGGTTGTGCCTGTGTGGATTCTATTGGTGGGCGCGGTCGGTATTGTGATCGGCTTAATGACCTTTGGCCATCGCGTCATTGCCACCGTTGGCACTGGCATCACAGAATTGACGCCCAGTCGCGGCTTTGCCGCTACGCTGGCGTCGGCCACCACAGTGGTCGTTGCCTCTGGCACGGGCTTACCAGTATCAACGACTCAGGTATTGGTCGGCGCGGTGCTGGGTGTCGGCCTGGCCATGGGCGCCGGTGCACTGAATCACCGCAAGATTGGCTCGATCTTCATCTCTTGGCTGGTGACACTGCCCGCGGGCGCCTTACTGGCGATTATATTCTTCAGCATTTTCAAGTGGATCTGGCTGTAACTGTGAGGCGCCAGCCCTAGAGCTGGCGCCTACTTTTTATTCGCCACACGCCCTGCCAACACCGTCAAGGCCTGGGCTTCTCTAATAAATCTCCCAGCGCTGCGTAGCCACTGCCTCCCAAACGAGCCAGCGGGTCTAACTGTGCCGCGTCCACGTAGTGACGCCCGTCTTTTTCAGTCACCAGCTCATCACGACAAAACACCCGCTCGATTTGCAAAAAGACAATGTTCTGCTTCGCCGCCCCTAGGCTCAGTTGCTGCTGCCACTGGCACAAAAACGCCACTGGCGCAGCGTCAATACGCGGCAAATCGGCACCCGGCCAATCCAGCAGCTGTAAATCGGCCAGCTCCGGTTGCTGCAATTCGCTCTCCCCGGCAGGCAAGCTGGCAGCGCTTTGGTTGAGCGGCAGCAGTTGTGAGCGACTGGCAATGTGCACCACGGCTTTGCCATGGCGTAAATTGGCACAGCTGTCTTTAACGCTGCCATCGGCCTTGTGGCCAATCGACACCATTAATGTCGGCGGCTCGGAACAGACCGGCGCAAAAAAAGAAAAGGGCGCCAAGTTCAGCTCGCCGTTGTCGTGACGGGTCAGAATCCAGGCAATTGGGCGTGGAATAACCGTTTGCGTAAGCCAGTGATAACGCTGATTAGGGCTGAGTGAAGCAAAATCGATTTCCATATTTCCTCGCTTGAGATCAATGCATGCAGACGGTATAACGCCGAGCAACCGTCAGGAGAGCGTATGTTATCAGTCAGCCGTTTATTTCCGTTACTTGCCATTGCCGTCAGCGTTTTGGCTTGGTACGAACCTGCCCCCCTGCTTAGCTGGGGCGACGCCATTGTGCCGCTACTCATGCTGGTGATGTTCTGCATGGGGCTGACGCTGCGCTGGCAGGATTTTCGCCGCGTATGGAATAAGCCCAAGCCGCTAGCCCTGGGGGTGGTGTTGCAGTTTAGCGTCATGCCTCTATTGGCCTGGGTGCTAGCCAGCCTGCTGCAACTGCCGAGCGAGCTAGCAATTGGCTTGATTTTGGTCGGTGCCTGCGCCGGCGGCACCGCCTCTAATGTGATTACTTATCTAGCCGGTGGCGATGTCGCATTGTCAGTGAGCATGACCTTGCTCTCGACCCTGTGGGGCGTGGTGTTAACGCCCTATCTGGTTTGGTTTTACGCCGGCACAGAGATCAATGTTGCGCCACTGTCGATGTTGCTGACGTTGGCACAAATCGTCCTTTTGCCCATTGTTGCAGGGTTGCTGGTCGGCCGTTTTTTGCCGCAATTGCGCCAGGCCCTACAACGCTATTTGGCCGACTTGGCCAGTGGCGTGATCCTCTTCATTATTGCCATCATCGTTGCCCTCAACGCCGATGAAGTCGCCACACTGGCACTGCCCGCCATTGCCGCGGTGGCACTGCACAACGGTTTGGGTTTGGCGATTGGCTACGGCATCGCACGCTGGAGCGGACAAACCAAAGTCGAAGCACGCACCATTGCCATCGAAGTCGGCATGCAAAACTCCGGCTTGGGAGTGGCACTGGCCATAAAGTACTACGGCCCGCTGGCTGCACTTCCTGGAGCCTTGTTCAGCATCTGGCATAACCTGAGCGGATCGGCCTTGGCCAGCTACTGGCAATGGCGCACCCGTCATCAAATTGCAACACAGCTGAGCGACTCTCGGTCAACAGCAACGCCAAAAACTTACGAATGAACGCAAAAGCTACTTGGTATGCTCAGGGAACTGGGCTACTATGGCCGTGTCGGTTAACACCGGTGGTATTGACGAGTGCTCCATATTTGAACGATATGCATGATACTGGTCGATAGAAATGCATGGCTGCAGCTACTAGGCACTCATTCGAACCAGTAACAACAGCGTATGCTCAAGTAATACCCGCCAATAATGGCACAACTGTTAGGAAAAACGCATGGCAGATATAGTTCAAGGCACCGTCAAATGGTTCAACGATGAAAAAGGCTTCGGCTTCATCGCTCAAGATTCCGGTAAAGACGTATTCGTTCACTTCAGTGCAATCAACGGCAACGGCCGTAAAACACTGGTAGAAGGTCAGACTGTAACCATGGAAGTGGTTCAAGGTCAAAAAGGCCCTCAAGCGGAAAACGTGACTCCGGTCTAATTTTCCTAACCCAGTGGCGCCCGCCGCTGGGTTTCTTGCTTCCCCTCCCGCTCAATGCTTAGATAATCAGCCCAATCACTTCCACAGGCGATGCATGTCGATGCTGGATCAGGGCGAATTGTTTCCTATTCCCAACCCCTGTCGGGGAATTTGCCAGGTCAATAACCGCGGTTATTGCAAAGGCTGCCTGCGCAGTCGCCAAGAACGCTTTCATTGGCATGAGTTCACGCCGTTTCAGCAACAGCTCATCATCAACTTGTGCGCCAAGCGAAGGCGCAAAGCCCTGCAAGCAAAAGCCATGAACGCCCCCCTGGATGCAGACGAATCACCCTCGCAACAGCAGGAGCTGTTCCCGAACCTCACCGATGATGCGCCCCCCGAACCGCCTGCTCCCGGCGAGCAAGGTCAATTATTCTGACTCGCCTGCTGATAAGTCGCCAGATACACAAACCCGCCCTATGCTGATGGAATAACACCAGACGCATAAGGAAGAGCCATGAGCTTGTCAGATCTGTTTAATAACGACACTGCCTTGCCCCACATCCCCAAGGTGGTGCAGGAAATCATCACCAGCTTTGATGACGATGATGTCAGCATTGATGCCTTAGGGAAAAAAGTGTCACTCGATCAAGCCTTAACGGCAAAAGTGCTACGCCTGGCCAACTCCGCCCATTATGGCATCAGTCGCGAAGTCTGCAGCGCCGAAGATGCGGTGACTTTTTTGGGGTTCAGCACGCTGCGCACCATGGTATTAGCGTCTGGCATGACATCCGCGTTTAAACCCACTCCACGGTTCGACCAAGCGGCTTTTTGGCGCGATGCTTTTGCTGTGGCGGCGCTGTCACGCTGGGTAGCTCAATTCACCCCAGATGGCGATGGTGACACCGCTTTTACTTGCGGCATGCTGCATAGCATTGGCCAATTATTAATTCACCATCAAATGCCAGATGCCGCTGACAGCATTGAGCAGTCGGTCAAGTTGGGCGGCACCCGTCACCTGCTGGAACAGGTACAACTGGGGTTCACCTCGGCCGAAGCAGGGGCTGAATTGGCACGTCGCTGGAAGTTTCCCACTGGCATTCAGGAAGCACTAGCAGGACAGAACAACCCTGATTTAGAGCTCCCCTTCAGCAATACCGCAGGCATCATTTACTTGGCCCGCTATTTGCGCCGAGCCCAGGTCGAGCACTGGCCGGAAGATGAAATCATTGATCGCTTTCCTAGCCACACAGCCCACCAACTTGGACTTAAAGAGCAGCCGTTGTTCGATCAACTCGATGAGATGAGCGAATTATCCTCTGGGCTAGACGCGTTGCTCGAATGAGCAAACAAAGACTGCGCCACCTCAACTCGCCGGCCGGGTGACCAACGCAGCGCTTCCTGTCGGCGCTGCTCCGCTGCGCGCAAACGCGGTAGCAGGCCCGTCTGATTGGCCACTTGAATGGCCAGCCCCGGCCGAGCATTCAGCTCTAACAACAGCGGTCCGCGCTGCTCATCGATTACCAAATCAACCCCCAAATAGCCCAACCCCGTCATGTCATAACAGGTTGCCGCAAAGGTCAGCAAATCCGACCAACCTGGAACTTGAAGTGCTTCCAGCGCTTTGCCGGTATCTGGGTGCAGAATAACCGGCTGACCATGTTGTACGGCACTGATGGCCTGACCGGAGGCCATATCCAAGCCCACACCAATGGCCCCTTGATGCAAATTGGCCTTGCCGTCAGATTCACGCGTCGGAAGGCGCGTCATCGCCATCACCGGAAAGCCACAGCAAACAATCACTCGAATATCAGGCAAGCCTTCATAGCCGTATGCCTGCACGACAGAATCGGCAATCACGCGCTGTTCAATAATGGCGCTATCCGGACTGCCGCCGAGACTGTGCAAGCCAGATAAGGTATTGGACACGTGGCGGCGTAGATCCGTCAGCGTCATGCGCGCACCGCTGGCTTTGATAAAAACATCGTCCTCAACTCGATCCACCACCACAATGCCTTTGCCACCACTGCCCTTTACCGGCTTGATCACAAAACCTTCGCCTTGGGGCAAATACTGATGCAACTGGTAAACATCGTGCTGGGTTGTGACGGTATGCAGCAACTTGGGCGTGGGAATATCAAAGCGCTCAGCCAGCTGCTTGGTGCGCAGCTTATTATCCACCAGCGGATACAGGGCGCGGTCGTTGTAGCGACCGATGTACTCGCGATTGCGACGATTCATTCCCAGAATGCCGCGCTGACGAATCGCTTGCCAACGACGCAACATCAGTTGGCAAACTCACGAAAACGGCGTAACTCCAACAAGCGATAACCGCTGTAGGAGCCAATCATCAGCACCAGTGCCAACACCACAAACTGCAGACCGAGGAAATTAAAGGTCAAATGTTGAATCCAAACATGGCTCATGGCCAGATACGCCAATACCGCCGTCAGCAAGCTACCGCCACCTTGCACCACCACTTCACGCGCGCCCTCTTCCTCCCATAGGATCGACATGCGCTCAATGGTCCAAGACAGGATAATCATGGGGAACAACGTAATCTTCAGCCCCTCGGTCAAACCCAACTTATACGCCAATACACTGAAAACACCGACAATGGCAATCACTGACAGTATTACCGCCGTAATTCGTGCCACCAGTAACAAATTGAGGTTGGATAAATAGCTGCGCACCAGCAACCCTGCTCCAACGACCAAAATAAAGCCAATCAAGCCCGTCACCAACGACGTTTGCATAAAGGCCAAAGCAATCAATACCGGCATAAAGGTGCCAGACGTGCGTAGCCCCACCAAGATGCGCAAAATGCAAACGATCAGGGCACCAATGGGCAGCAACAATATGGTCTTAAATACCGCTTGCTCTTCAATCGGCAGGGCGTGAATCGAGAAATTAAACAAATCGTACTGACCTGATAATTGCTCAGATAAAGCACCGTAAGCTGCATCTTGTTGGCGAATCATAGAAAAGCGAATGTTCGAGTGACGCGCCCCCATCACATCCAATACCGGCTGACCACCTGGATTCCAGATCAATAGCTGCTCAGGCGCCAGGCTTTTGGGCGCGCGTCCAGGCACGGCGAAAATTTCATTGTGCTCACCCTGCCAGACTTGAATCAAAGGCATTAAAGTCTGGTTTCGGCGGCCGTCTTCCAGCTGTAAACCGTAGACTACGGCCGCTGGAATGCCCGCTTGCTGCAGCATATCGGCAATCAGCAAGGCCATGTCCGAGCCGTATTTTTCCTTCAACAGCACCACGTGCTGCAGCGGCTGCGGCGCCGCCAGCAGTTTCAGCAGCTCACGACTGAAGCTGAAGTTATCCGCCGACGTGCTGCGCGCGCGCTGCAGCAAGTCGTCAATGGCATTGGCATAAGGCGCTGGCCACTGCCTCTGACGCAACATGGGTGCCGGCATGGCCACTTCGGCTTGACCAGGGCTTACCAAAATTTCGCTGCGATAGAACAGGGTTTGCGGCCCCTGCGCCTCTCGCACCGTCCACACAGCACGGGCATGAGGCTGTTCTACAAAGTTGAGGCCGTAACCGGGCGATGCGCCGGTTTCCTGCAACGGCACCAGCGCTTGTTGCGGCGTCGGCCTGGCCATTTCAACGCGCACCGGCTGACCATCGGCAACAAAGTCGATGCGCGCTTCGACCAACCACAGGGTTTGGCTTTCACCCGGCAATAAAGGCACATCGTATTGCAGGTGGCGGTGAAGAATCAGACCAACGCCAATGACCAACATAAACACAATCAGCCACACAGGCCCGCGTGCCGTCATTCGCTGCTTTCTCCCTCGACAGGGCCGGCTTTGTTCACCGGCGGTTTGGGATGAATAAATTCTTGGGCCACATCAATCAGCGCCACATCGCGCAAAAATTCGCGCCCAAGCAATAACGGATAATCCATGTCGCGCCGGTCGGTCAGGGTGAACTCAGTATCCTGGCGCAGCGCCTTGCCCAATGACACGGTCAGATTGACTACGGCACGGCGCTCTAGTTCATCACTGGAGGCTTGGCGAATGCGCACATAGCGCACCACAGGTGCTTCTAACTCCACCGCCCCACCGATTTCATCATGGGTCACCGTGAAGCGAATCCAGCGCTCTTCATTGCGCTCGAAGGGAGTCATTTTGGTGGCACTGAGCGATGACGTGGTGGCTCCACTGTCGATACGGCCGGGCAAATACTGAGCCAGAGCCGGCAAATACAGCCATTCAACTGCGCCAACGATGACCTTGTCGCCTTGCTCCGCTTGTTCGGGCTCAGCCACAAGACAAGGTTGCGGGGTCGCCGCCGGTGCAGACTCAGGCACGGGGGCTACTTGCAACTGCTGCAATTGCTCGCTGAGACTGTTCAGCTGCTGTTGCCAACCGCTACAAGCCTGCTGCCACTGTTGCGACAACTGTTCGGTTTGCTGTTGCTGCTGTTGTGCCAAGCTATCGGTTACAGTGGCTGACGTCAGCGATCGGTGTTCAGCTGATGGCCAGTAAGCACAGCCACTGAGCAGTACTGGCCAGCACCACCAGGCTTTGTGAATCATGCTCTACTCCACGCAAAAAACTGCGCGCATTTAACCACAAGTCAGAGCGAATATAGAGGGCAGAAAGCGACGCCCGTGCATTACACGAGCGCTTTTTCAGAGGTAGGCGGTGGGAATCACATCTGCGATTGCAGGTAGTTGGGCAGGCCGATCTTATCAATCAGCCCCAGTTGTTGCTCCAACCAATGGGTATGGTCGTTTTCTGTGTCGTCCAACAGCACTTGCAGCATGTCGCGTGTTTGGTAGTCACGCACCTGCTCACACAAAGCCATGACGTCACGCAAGTCGACGATGACCTTGTACTCAAGATCCAAGTCGCTTTGCAGCATGGAGGGCACGTCTTTGCCAATATTCAACGGCACACGAGTGACCATGTCAGGGGTGCCGCCCAGGAACAAAATACGCTCAATCAGCTTTGACGCATGCTCTTTTTCGTCTTCAAACTCATGATCGATGCGCTCGTGCAGCTTGGCCAGCCCCCAGTCTTCATACATGCGGGAGTGAATGAAGTACTGGTCCATGGCACTGAGCTCTCCGGCCAGTAGCTCGTTTAACTTTGCAATAACTTGTGGATCGCCTTTCATGCTCACTCCTCCATCATGGCTTGCTGATAATTCTGGATACCGATGTCACCAATCAGCTGCAGCTGAGTTTCAAGCCAGTCCAGATACTCTTCTTCATACTCAAGGATGTCGCGCAACAACTCACGACTGACAAAATCTTTGACGCTTTCACAATACGCCATCGCATCACGCAACACCGACAGCTGCTCGGTGATTTGCTCATGATCGCAGCGCAGCATTTCTTCTGTACTTTCGCCGATTCGCAAACGGTTGAGCTTTTGCAGATTCGGCAGCCCTTCTAAAAACAAGATACGCTCAATCAAAGCGTCCGCTTGCTTCATATCTTTTATCGACTTTTTGTATTCTTTCTCATTCAGCTCTTGCAAGCCCCAGTTCTTAAACATCCGAGCGTGCAGGAAGTACTGATTAATTGAGGTCAACTCAATACTCAGCAGTTGATTTAAATGCTCAATAACTTTGCTGTCGCCTTGCATAAGCCTACTCCATGCATATTTCGGGAGAGTGTAAGCCGCAAACACCCAGACCGCCAATAAATAAAAGGTATCAGCTATAAACGATAACTTTTAAACATGATTAAAATAACAATGAATCGTATTTAACGAGCATCAGCAGAACCCTTCTTGCATAACCAGAATTTTTAACGATAGCGAGCACGGCTTAGCATTTAAGGTTATGAAGACTGTGTTTGGCGACTTAAATCTCAATAAGACGCCACACCAAAGGCTCGAAATATCAAGACTGCAGTTATTTTAACGGCCGCTCACCCAGCTGATACTGGCCATCACTGAAGAATTGTGCAACTTGCGTGCGACGCTTACCCAGCAGCAGCGGGCCATCGTCAAAGAATAAAAAGTTTTTCCAATAACGTTTAAATAATACCCATTCCGTTTCAACCACATGGTGGACGTCGTAACAGAAATAAATAACGGTATTGTCCTGCCAGTCACAGTGCTGCAACAGCTCCTCTGGCATATCGCCATTCTGACTTTCCCAACGTTGCTGCCAATCCAGCTTTTGACTCTGCCAAATGCCATTTCGTGCTGGCCAATCGTCACTGAGAAAATGGCTAGCATGACTGGCTTCAGCACTGATCTGCTGGCGCCACAGCTGCTCCGCACTGTGGGCATTCAACGGGCGAATACGAGCAAGATCGGACTCTTCTACCGGTAGCTCGCGGTGACGAAAGATCCAACCCTGGCGATAATCCTGCCATTCCAGATACTGCATAGCACTCCTAATTAGTGAACCTTGTTTCTTTATTCAGCCACAACAATGCGATTGCGACCAGCGGCTTTCGCGCGGTACAGCGCTTGATCGGCATGATGTACCAGTTCGGCGATGTTGCCACCACCGGGCTGCACCGACGTCAAACCGATACTCAGAGTAACCGCCTCAGCGCTGTGTGACCAATGCTCATCAGCCAGCTGCTGGCACAACTGCTGACACAAGTGGTGTCCATCCATCAAATGGGTATGTGGCATTAACAGTAAAAACTCTTCACCACCCCAGCGCATCAAAATGTCCGTGCGTCGCAGCCGCTCGGTGAGCAGTTCCGCCACCCGCTGCAACACTTGGTCACCTTGTTGGTGGCCATACTGATCATTAATCCGCTTAAAGTGGTCGATATCCAACAGCGCCACCGACAGCGGCGTATGGTAGCGACTGGCTAACTGCAATTGCTGTTCAAACTGATCGTAGCCGGCGCGGCGGTTGAGCAAGCCAGTGAGATCGTCATGCGATGCCAATGCCAGCAAACGCTGCTCCAACTGCTTTTGCTCGCTGATGTCTTGCACCATTCCAACCATGCGCGCAGCTCGGCCATGGTCGTCGGTCAAACAGACACGGCCACGATCACGCACCCACAAGTACTGACCACTGCGCGTCGCGATACGATATTCCGCTTGATAGTCGCTGCTCAGACCTTGCACATGGTCATGAATCCGCTGCATTACTCGAGAATGATCGTCTGGGTGTAGGTTGTTTTCCCAGCTACTCAAGTGCGGCCGCATTTCATACGGGCCGTAACCCAACACGTGCTTCAACTGTGGACTGAAGAACACGTCGTCGGTGGCGATGTTCCAATCCCACATGCCATCGGTGGCTTCATTCAAAGCAAAGCTCAGCAATGGCTCACGGTCTCGCAGTTGCTGTTCCAGTGCATCGCGGCGCTGCAAGTCTCGTACTTGCGACAACAAAAACTCGCTCTCGCCCCAAGTAACCAGATGCGACAACACTTCAACGGTGAATTCACTGCCGTCGGCACGAACGTGACGACCACAAAAAATGTAGTCCGGCACTTCTCGAATCGCCGCGACGATGGCGCGCCAATGCTCAAGATCGACAACATCGCGCTGCAGGCTAAATACCGTTTGCTGTGATAGTTGAGCTTGGCTCAGCCCCAGTTGCTGACAGCCGCTGCGATTGGACAGCAGTAAGCGACCACTCACAGGGTCAATGAGGTAAATGGCATCACGCAACTGATCAAAAGCGCGAAAGGCCTGCAGGGCGGCATCAGGTAAAGACATGGAAATAGCGCCACTGCCAAAGACAGTGGCGTGCCTGTTAGGCAAACACGGTATCGGCAATAAACTGCTGCACGTTATCCAACTCAGCTGGCAGCACAGTAACGCGCTCTTCACGGCTCATTAAGTCTGCCAAATGATGCGGCAACTCAGGCGTAGGGAAACCCGCTTGCTGGATGGCCTGCTCAAATTTCACCGGATGCGCAGTGCCTAAGGTGATCATTGGAATACCCGGATTACGACGCGTCTGGCGTGCAGCTTCGACACCGATGGCGGTATGAGGATCGAGCAAATAACCCGTTTCGTTATACACCGCCTGAATGGTGCTGACGGTGGTGGCTTCGTCGACGGCGTGGCTATCAAATACCTCGCGCGCACGAGCTAGGCGATCGGCATCCAACTCAACGCTGTGTTCGCGCTGATTCATTTGCTCCATCAAGGCGCTCATTTGTTCGCCGTTATGATCGTACAGATCAAACAGCAAGCGCTCGAAGTTACTCGACACCGCAATGTCCATCGACGGCGTGATGGTGTGATGCAAAGGTTTCACTTCATACAGGTTGCTGCTCATCAAACGGTGCAGAACATCGTTGCTGTTGGTGGCAATGACCAGCTGCTCAATGGGCAGACCCATCTTGCGCGCCATGTAACCGGCAAAAATATCGCCAAAGTTCCCCGTCGGCACAGAGAACGCCATCGAACGCAGCGGCCCGCCCAGGTTGAGGCTGGCATAAAAGTAATACACGATCTGAGCCATGATACGGGCCCAGTTGATGCTATTAACCGCCACCAGCTTGCGCTCACCGCGCAAGAATTGCTGATCACGGAAACTGGCTTTGACCATATCTTGGGCTTGGTCAAAGTTACCCTCGATGGCGATATTATGAATGTTATCACCCTGCACCGTCGTCATTTGACGGCGCTGTACATCGGATACCTTGCCATGCGGGTGCAGAATAAAGATATCGACATTTTTGCAGGCCTTGGTGCCTTCAATGGCGGCCGAGCCTGTGTCACCTGAGGTCGCCCCCATAATGACGACTTTTTCATTGCGACGCTCTAGCACGTAATCGAGCAAACGACCTAACAGCTGCAGTGCAAAATCTTTAAATGCTAAGGTCGGGCCATGAAACAGCTCCAGCACGTATTCGTTGTGATCCAGCTGCTGCAGAGGCGCAATGGCTTTGTGGCCAAACACAGAGTAAGCCTGCTCAATCATGTCGCGCAGGGCGTCTTGGTCGACCGAGCCTTCCACAAATGGGTAAATGACTTTATGGGCCAGCTCGGTGTATGGCAGGTCACGCCATGATTCTATTTCTTCCAAGCTGAAGTGCGGGACATCCTTGGGAACATACAAGCCACCGTCGGCCGCCAGGCCGGTCAGCAACACTTCTTCAAAGCTGAGTTCAGGGGCACTTCCGCGGGTCGATACGTACTTCATCATGACGCTATTGCTCTGCCAGAAATTCGGAATCCAGCATTTTACATAACTTGACCGGGGTGTACATCCGCACGGCAGCCGCCGGCCCCGAGCAGCCAGCGTGGCTACAACCGCTGCAAACGCTCGCGTTGGTAATCGTCGAGGCTAACGCTTAACCCCAGCCGCTCAATTTGAGCGTCCAACTCACGTATCTGCGCCGTTAGCTCCTCAAGGGTCAGGGTATTGTTTTCCAGCTGATACACATATAAAGAACCGTGCAAACTGTAGTAGCGCACGATGATCGCATCGGTATTATCCTCTGCCAGTGCGGCTTCCAGTTTACGACTGGCCCGGTAAATACGGTTCAACTCACCTTTCAGCGCCAAGACGTAACGCACATTGGCCATCCACGGCTGCTGACGCAACAGATAAACCGCCAATGACAGCACAGCGACGGCAGAAACAACCGCGGCCAGGTTCAGCCACAAGCCATCATTGCTAGGCCACAACCCATGATACAACTCTGACAAACCCAATCCGACGACAAACAAACTGGCCATCAGCCCCCATTGCAAGCGTGACACCTGCCGCTGGTAGCGATCTTTATCGATGGATTTAAACGCCATTCCTTACTCTCTTATCTAAAAAAACGGCCCGAGCCTGAAAGACCCGAGCCGTTTTATCAACCAATACGGCGACGTGCTTAACGCACTTCAGCCATATACGCGCGACGCTGCTTTTCACCTTTAATGTAAGACAGCCATTGATTAGCGACCTTATCATCAGGATCACTGGCCTTCACTGACGCAAAGACCTTCTCGGCACCGTCCAGGTTATCCATATTAAACATCACCAGACCTTTCAAGATACGAGCGCTGTCAGCGTTCTTCAGCTCATCGTCCTTTAATGCCTGATTGACGTTTCTCAGCGCTTGCTTCCATTCTTGGCGCTCAGTATGGATTTGGGCCAGCTTAAAGTAGTCATCGCCTTCGCCCGATGCCTTTGCTGCTTTTGCCATCACGACAATCGCTTTGTCGTATTCTTTGGCCAGCATCCAGGCATCGCCCAGCAGTGACAGGTTACGCGCACTGGCTTCGATTTTTTCCTCTTTGAGGCCTTTCTCGATCACGCGCGCAGCCTTGTAAGGCACTTCCTGCGACAACAGCGCCTGAGCCAGGTTCACCAGCTCATTTTCTTTCTGCAGCAAGCCTTTATCGTAAGCCGTCTCCAGCGTCGAGAGTTCTTTCATCGGCTTGCCCAGCTCGCTGTACACAGCCGCCAACTGCACCCAGTACTGACCTTTCGGATACAAGGTCGCTAAGTCCTGCAGACAGCGCGCCAGGTTTGGATAGTCGCGGTTCTGGTAGTAGATCGCACGCTCCAGCATCAGCCAGTTCTCGCGTGGTTTTTTACCGTCTGCCTTAACATCCGCGATGGCGAACTTGATATCTGGCAAAGCCTTTTTGTACTGATCGAGCTGAAAGTAGATCTGTGCGCGCAACACGTGGGCTTCGGCATTTGGCTTTTCAACCAAGCCAAACCAGCGATTCAAAGGACCCAGCGCTTTCTTGTAGTCTTCCTGCACCAAGTGCAACTTGGCCAGGCTATACAAGGTATTTTGCTCCAGGCTTTCTGGAATCTCCTCGATCGCGACCAGCTTTTCGTAGGCGCCAATGGCATCGACGTATTTTTCCTGGTTGAAGTAGACGTAAGCAAACATGTTGTACGTCATGGCCTTCTCATAGGAGTTACGACGCATATCAGACAGATCCTGAAGTTCTTCCAGGGCTTCCTGATACTTTTGCTCATCGGCCAACTCTCGGGCTGTGTCCAAGCGCTTAAAGACCTGCTCTCGCATGGTTTGCATACGCTTAACTCGCTTTTCACTGCGAGACGAATCGCCCTCAGCGGCCACGGCGGTGGTTGGCACCACCGTCAACAGCGAGCACGACAACATGCCAGCAGCGATGACAGTCACTAAGTGTTTCATGGCTTACCTCCTGTCATTTTTCCAGTTCAAAGCGAATGATGTTACGCACCCCAGGCACTTCGATGGGCTGACCATCGACCACCTTAGGCTTGTACTTGAACTTGGATGCGGCGCGCAGTGCTGCTCGGTTAAAGATGCCTGGCGGCTCTGCTTCGACCACGCTTGGGTCTTTCACCGTACCCAACTTGGTCACCGTAAATTCGACCACAACATACCCTTCAATGCCACGCTGAGCAGCGCGACGCGGGTAGTTAGGCGCGACTTTTACAATGGGCAGGTACTCACCATCACTGGTGTTCACGCCGCCAAGTCCGGCGTCCACATTCAAATCAGCACCAATATCAAACCCACCCACATCAAAGCCATCGGCAGAAGCTTTGGCCACGTCGGGCTTAGGCATATCTGGCTTAGGTGGCTCCTGCGGTGGCGTCGGCGGCTTCTGCGGCTTGCGCTCTTTGGTTTGCACCTCGTCATCGGGCTTTTGCATAACAAAGCTTTCGATGCGACCGAAGTCTTGCTCGTTTAATACCGAGCCTCCGGTACTGATGAGGCTCTGCATTACCCAGAAGACAGCGAAGGTTGCAACCGCAGCAATGGCCAGAGAGGCGCCAAAGCGTACAAAGGCAGATTGCATGATTACCTCTCTGTTGCCAGGGATACGTCGTACACACCCGCGGCCCGTGCTGCATCCATCACAGCCACCAGCACTCGGGTTTTGGCTTCTTCATCCGCTTGCACGACCACCGTTCCCTGAGGGTTTTCAGCGTGCAAACGCTCAATGTTGGCCCGCACCTGGCTCTCATCGACACGGCGCTTATCGATCCAGATTTCGTTGAGGTCATTGATGGCGATCAGGATGTTCGCGCGCGGCTTAGACTGCGCGGTATTGGCATCCGGACGATTTACCTCAATACCAGACTCTTTAACAAACGAGGCCGTCACGATAAAGAAGATCAGCATGATGAATACCACGTCCAACATCGGCGTGATATCAATTTGGCCTTCCTCTTCGGACGCCGTCAGGTTAGAAAAACCACGTCTCATAATTATTTACTCACTCAGTGATCAAATGTTAATTGATCTTCCAGATGAATCTTTTCACGGCTGATGTAGCGGTCCAGCACTGACTGGGCAAATACCCCGGTCAACGCACCTACCATCCCTGCCATGGTCGGTATGGTGGCCTTGGAAATCCCGGAAGCCATGGCTTTCGGGCTGCCGTTACCAATAAAGGCCATCACATCAAACACTTCGATCATGCCGGTGACGGTGCCCAGCAAGCCGAACAGCGGAGCCATACCAATTAACATTTTGATCGTGGTCATGTTGGCGCTCAGGTCATACTCCAGCTTGCTAATCAGGTCCTGACGGACCTGATGCGCATGCCAGGAGCGACGCTCAGAGCGGGCCTCCCACTCTTGAACCGCCGTGCGCACAGAGCGCTTGTGGACAAAAGTGAAGTAAGCCACGCGCTCCAGCACCAACAGCCACAGCACAAAGATCAAACCTAAAATACCGTACAGAACGTCTCCGCCACGCTCCATAAATAGGTAAACCGGTTCGTACAGTTCAACGAACATAACTTATGCCGCTTTTGATTGTTGCTCGGCCTGGCGTGCCAGGATGCCGGTCGCGCGCTCTTCCAGAATCATCATCAATTCACGTGAGCGGTTGTACGCCAAAGTGTGTAAGAACACACATGGAATGGCTGCTACCAGACCCAGAACTGTGGTTACCAGAGCTTGCGAAATACCACCTGCCATCAACTTAGGATCGCCGGTACCGAACAGAGACATGGTTTCAAATACGTCGATCATACCGGTCACTGTACCCAGAAGACCCAGCAGCGGTGCCACGACAGAGATGATTTTGATCCAGCCAATGGCACGCGTCAGGCGAGGCACTTCAGCGGCAATGGCTTCACCCAGGTGCAGCTCCAGCGTTTCAGTATCCGCACCTTTATTGGCATTGAAGACCGCCATCACACGACCCAAAGAGTTGTTCTCGTTGGCTTGGTCAGACTTCATTTGCTTGTAGACTTTGCTGCGCTCGATTTGCAGACCAATCATGCGCCAGATCGCCAGCAAAATACCGATCACGGCCAGACCGATGATGATGTAACCCACCACACCGCCTTGGTCGACACGGTCACCCAGTTCAGGAGACTGACCCATAATCTTCAGCAGCTGACCACGTGATGGATCGATCCAGAAGCCGGTCAAGTCAGCACCGCCAGCGGTTTGCAGCTCGCCTGCAGGACCGGTGTAACGACCACCAGGCTGCTTATCTAGCTCAACCAAACGGCCAGTCTGCAAATCCCAGTTCAAGTATTTGCCGTCAGACACCACGTTGAAACCACCGACACGCGTCACGGTTTTTTCAACCGTATCGCCACTTGGCAGAACAACCGGGGCTTGGTACTGAGCGATGTGGCCAGAATAGGTAGCTTCACGCTGCATTTCGTACCACAAGCGCTCTAACTGCTCGATGGACGGCAACTTAGAAGAAGAACCCGCCGTAGCAATCAAGTCCGTCAAGAACTCATCACGACCTGGCAATTGCGAGCTCACCACCGAACCTTCGAATACCGCTTTGGTGTCGCCAGACACTTGCTGCAGTACGCCAAACAGTTCTTTCAAAGAACCCATGCGCTCGGTTAAGCGCTCTTGTGCTTCGGCGATTTTGCCTTCGTTGTCAGCGAACTGGCCTTCTTTTTTGGCACTCAGTTGCTCTAAACGAGTACGCTCCGCCTTGGCATCGGCAACCATCTTCTGCTGCTCTGCTTTCGAGCTGTTGAAGCGTTGCAAACGCTGACGAAACTCTTGGTTGTCGCGCGCTTGGCCTTCTTTAACCAGGTTTAACAGGTCGTCGACGCTCAGAGATTCGTCGGCCTGAACAAAAGGAGTCGAAATGGCCAGCGCCGCTGCGACCATTAATGCTTTCAATTTCATTAGTTGGCCTCCTGTGGCGCTGCTACCGGCACCTTGATCAAATCAGGTGCTGCCTGTTCGCGGGCGATACGAATACCTGCCATCACGCGGCTCTTGTAGGACGCATCAAGATCCTGCCATTCACGCAGGTTGTTGTTCCATACACCCAGCTCTTTACCGTCCAGCGATTGATAAATCAGTGCCACACGACCCACACGCAGGAAGTCAACTTCACGTGCTTCATTATTCAACTCAAGGGTGCCACGATAAGATTCAATGGTACGACCGTAATCGACTTCCGCCTGGTAGGCTTCCAGCACTTTGCGGTATTGCTCCGCCATAGTGACGTCAGAACGACCCATCAGAGATTTCAGGCCTTCAACGCGCTCACGGCGCTCGTCCGTCAGGAAAGGTACGTCGGCATCGACAAAGCGCTCAATAGCGCCAATCATTTTCAACATCAGCGGCGTAATCTGGCGCTGAACCAGGTTTACTTGGCGAATGCTGGATTCGATCTCATCCAGTTCTTGTTGTTGGCTGTTGAGCTGTTTATCTAATTGTTGAATGTAAACATTCAGACCATCGATCTCTTTTACCAGACCGCGATATTCACGCTCAGCTGAGCGAATCTGGTCGTCTACGGCGTCAATTCGCTGCTGTGATTGCTGAGCCTTGTTGACTCGCTTAGCGCCATCTTCCAGTGCTTTGTCGACTGTGTTGGCGTGCGCACCGAAGGCTACTCCGGCACTGATCACTGCAGCTGCCAGAATATTACGAGTTCGCAGTTGCATCGGCATAGTTGTTACCCGTGTCAATCTTCTTTTGCCTGTTACCAGGCCCCCAAATAAACCCGCGCAGGGTAAGGTAGTTATATTACAAGTCTGTTACTTGACAGAAACGCTGCAGTTTTATGACAGGAACGCTGGTTGTTTGTCAAATAACGGCAGCAGATCTACCTACCTTTAAGCAGCGCGCATCTTACTGTTTTTCATGGGAAATCGCTTCTTTTTATTGCCTTTGTCTTAAATGACCGACACCAGAAGCGCCAATCTGATAACAAACTTCTAAATAAGAATGCCAAATCGAATTTTTTTCGTATTTTCACCCCTTCGGAGTAGATTATTTTCACGCCTGACAGACGCGTCACTGGCCTCCTGGGGAAATGCCTAAGCCGACAGATGAGCAAATTTCTCAATCCGGACCAAACGCCAACCTCAGTTCCTTAAGCACACCCGTATGTTTTTCTAACAACCACCCAAACACCACAGTAAAAACCACATCAACCAAGGCACTAGCCGCTAGGTAGTTAGGAGTGGTATGCAAAAAGGGCAATCCAGGCCTGGGGACTGCAATTCATTACCTTTAAACGAATTGCCCATTGTGGTGCTAAGACACTCTCTATGCTGGCAAGCGCCGCCGCTGAGGCAGCGCACATAACAATACTCATCAAGGAACCGACACCATGACTTGGATTGCCACTTCCCTGTTCAGGGCCTCACAATTAAGGGCACTGCTACTCAGTAGCACCCTACTCTCTGGCTGTATTTTGGAGTTACCCGGCGAGTTTCCTCATCAAGAAGAGCTGTGTGACTTTGACCCTCAACGTGAAGCCCAGCGCCTGCAATCGGCCCAAAACCGCCAACCACCGCTCATTGAGCAGATTTGGATCAATGATCAGCTCAGCTGGACCCCATTAAGCCCAACCGCGCCGACCTTCAAACCTGGCGATCACATTCGCCTGGTGGGGCAAGACTTCGGCCAGGGGCCAGACATCGACTTCAGTAAAATCATGATCGGCAATACTCGCATCTTGGAAACCGACTTGCACATGTTCAAACAAGAGCTGGCGCTCAAAGATCAGGTCAACTTTGAACTGCCTGAGGTGGTCGACCGCTGGGATAAGAACATTCTTAGTTGGAGCGGTGAGCGCATTGAGTTTCGTGTGCCTGACCATGTCAGCTCGGGGCCTCTGATCGTGCAGGTGCAAAAGCGCACCGGCTATAACGAGTCACTGTTAAAACCCGGCGCGGCTCATAATGTGATTGATGCGCAAACCTCACGCATTATTGATGACAACTTTGAGCACAACTGCGATGTGGTCTCGACCCTGAGCCAAAGCCAAGCCACCACACCCATTGAAGTAGACGTCGACAACCCGGACTTTGCGGCATTGGCCGACAAAGGTGAAAAGGTATTCTGGTCGTATGATTACAACATTGGTGTCGCCCACAGCGTGCGTAATCTCGATTGGGATGCCATCTTTGAGTATCGCGCCAACGACCCCATCGGTGGCGGCAAAGCCGACCCGTTAAAACTGTTTGGCGCCTACCCGAGCGTGCGCGGCCAGGTGCCCGATGCTGCCATGGACGATGTGTATTTTCCCGAATACCCCATGCCAACCCCCATTCCTGGGCTGTTGGCCAAGCAGCCTGCTTTATTCAAGGGCAATACCCGAGATTCTGGCTGGGTCGGCTATCGCTACGCCGAAGCCAATGAGCCCTATAAAGGTAAAGGCGAATGGATTGGCTTTAACTGCGCCTCCTGTCACGGTTATCGCATCAGTTACTCCCCCACACCAGGTGAGCACATCACCAAGGTCATTCCTGGTTTACCCAATCCGCGCTGGAGCATGAAGTGGACGGTGCTGCAAACCCTGGTCGATAAGTTCGACGGCATATATGGCTTAGAAGAAGGGCCTGCCTGGTCGCCCGGCAATAAACTGGTGGCCAAAGACATGCTGCTGTATCACATCCCCGCAGGGGCCGGTGAGCATAATGTTGTGCGCGTCAATGGTGAAGGTAGCCACACCGATAACGACTATGAGTTCTCACCCATTGCCATTCCCAACGTTACTAACTATATGGCCATTCGCCGCTCGCTGTCGCACACCGAATCCTATGTCGGATTTGAAGGTTCCTATATTCACTCTGAAGAACCCGATGGCGCTCAGGGAGCGATGAAAAAAGAGTGGCTAGAAGCGCTAACGGCCTATATGACCACCCTCGACCAAAACGACGATGATTTACGCAATGTCGGCTTGTATCGCTGGCTTAAAGCCAACAATAAACTGGCCCAGCAAACAACGGAGCCGTCGTTAAGCGAGGGGCAGTTTGTGCAAACCGGCTGGCAGCACTACCCCGGCATCACCGCCGCGGTTGAACGCGGCCAGGCCATTTACGCTCGTGATTGCGGCAGCTGCCACCGCGATCAACTGGGCGCGCATACCAATGAGCAAATGCTGCGCTTGGATGAAGTAGGACGCTTTTTTACCCCAACCATTTACCAAAAAGAAACCCAATCGGTGCGCGTCACCTTCTTGCGTGACTTGTACTGGACGCAGCATCGCGGTTTGCTGTCCGACGGCCATGTGCGCAACCTCGAAGACTTAGTAGCGGCCGAACGCTGCCAGCCCGGCAGTGAGTTGTACAACCAGTACTATACCTTGCACCCTCCAGTGCGCCCTGCCCTGGGCGGCCCGGATCATATAGAGACTCACCCGGACTTAAATCGCAAAGGCGATGTTTTCCGCATGCCCAAATCGCGCTATATCACCAAGCTCGACAAAGGCTATCAGCGCAACCGCTTTATTGAGCGGCACAAATATTTTGTCGAAGTGCCCTGGGACGATCAGCATTATTATTGGGACTATCAGAAAATGCGCAGCGAATATGGCCCGGATGAAATGGGCACTGCAACGCCAATTGGCATGCCGGCTGCGCCACACCCGTGGTGCGCGCAACCAGGCAGCGATACAGATGATTTAGTGCAGTACTTGTTAACGCTCTAAGGCACTGCCGCCCAGTGCTCAGCACTGGGCGGCAAGATTTTACTGCACACAATAACCATTCCACAGCTCATCAGAGGTTATGGAAGAAGCCGTCAAGTTATGGCTGGTGGTGCGCTGTTCATCGGCATAATGCTTAAACAGAGATAACTCGCTATCGCTTACGCGATTAAAGCCATAAAAGTCGTCGCTCACCTCACCGCCAGGGCTTAAGTTGAACCAGCCATTATCCTCGGTAAACAACATATACTCACGACCAGCGTCAAAGCAGCCCTGCTCATTGCGGTAAAACAGCGTCACCACACGCGGTGAATAAAAATAGTAGAGGGTCGACAACTCACCCAAAGTATCCGCCTCCCACACACCATAAACGCTGGGCAAATCTGTGTGACCAAAATTGGTATCGCGACTGGATAAACTAGGCAGCTCAGGAATGGGAGCAGTAACACACACATTATTCAGTTCAGATGCGCGAATATTCGCAGCTTTCAGCACACCACTAAATCGATCCGATTGATAACGCCAGACATCACCGTCTTTGGCGAGCGACAGCGCCAGCTGGCCTTGATTAGCCGTCGTCACGGTAAAGGTCGCCGCACCGGATTTGATGATTTGCCCTTCACTCAGGTCATAGCAGCCTTCCGCCGCTTGCCAAAGGTAATGGTCGTACTCGCCCGACGCCTGCACACTGACATATTGAGTGTTATCGCCAAGCTGCCAGACGCCCGCAAGCTGCGACAGGGAAATATCAGCCGTCGGCTGTTCGGGGGTATCATTCGTATCCGTCCCACATGGCGAGTATGCGCTCAGCGATACGGCACTTTGAGGCCTGGCCATAGAAACATTGCCAGCAGGTGTTGCCAAGGATAACTCGCCAGCGTCGTTGACCAACTGAATAGATTGATCATCTTTCGACAGCGACCAGCGCGACGAACTGATAGCGGCTAACTCATAGCGATCTTCGAAATAACAGCTATTGCCATAGTCGAGGGTATACAGCATCGCCTGCACGTCACTGCTATTTACCAGCAATAAATAATCGTCATAGCCATTCGGGTCATTAATATTCACCCGCCACTGGCCATCAATACTGGTGTCAGCCACAGCAGATTCGCTGGAGGCTGAGCCTGAACCCGAAGAGCCACCGCCGCAGGCGGTTAAGGCGCAAACAATCGTAAGCACCACCCTGTGTTTATTCATCGATATATCCTTTTATTTAATGACTGCGCCAAAGCACGCAAAAAATCGCGTAACAAATGTGCAATTAACCTAAAGAAGCCACCCACGGCGGCCTCTGTGCATGCAGGTTAAGGCTGAGTAGTAGCTACGTCTTCAGGCTGATAACGCAACCACTCCTGACTACGGCCCAACCAAGACACGCCGATGTAGCCACGCACTTCAAGGGACTGGCCATCTTCAGCAACATCTAACTTCGACTTATAAATACTGCCAGATTTAGGATCAAGAATTTGACCACTGCGCCATTCGCCCTCTCCCTCATGTTCCAAGCCCCACATAAAGGTTAAGCCTTCTATGGGTTGGTCCTTAAAATCATCCGGGCATTCTTCGCAGGTTTTACCTTTATCATCAGGACGCAGCAACTCAACGATGGTACCTTCTAATAGACCTTCTTTATTAACGCGAATTTCCACCACGCTGGCTTGTGAGCCATCTTCATCATCAATGGTAACCCAGCGGCCTTCGGCCGGATCAGCACACAGAGAAACGGATGCAAAGCACGCCGACACGGCTACAAGGTGAGAAAAAAACGAACGAAACATGGTGAGCCCCCAGAGATTATCAGTGTTGTTATTGTCATTTTGCCCAATACAGGCCGAATCGATTATATAAAGCCCCCCTCACCTGTCCAGCCCCTGTCCAGTCGCGTACCAGCAAAGCCTATGCATAGAAACGACGCTGCCAAATAGGACATTTTCTACAAAAGTTGGTAGCCTCGCACAACTTTCTGAACCTCTTGTACAACAATATATCTACTCAAATCCTGTACACAACAATACAACCCAGTACAGGACAACTGGAGGTTATAGATGATGAAAGTATCTCAACTGATCGCCGTATCTGCGGTATCACTCGGCCTGGTCGCCTGCGGTAGTGATGACGACAAGGATAAAGACTACGCCTACCTTCGCGTTCTTCACGCATCGGCGGATGCGCCGGCAGTCGACGTGCTGGTCGATGGCAAAGCCGTGCTAGAAAACGTGAGCTTTCAACAAGGCTCTGGTTATTTGAAAGTGGAGGCCGGCGGCCGTGATGTCGCTCTGCGCGTCGCAGGCACCGACACCACTGCCCTGCAGGCCAACCTGACATTAGAAGAAGACGGCCGTTACTCGGTGATCGCGCAAAACCAAGTGGCCAACTTGGAACTGGAAGTGCTGGATGACACCGCTCGCTATAACAATGGCAGCACGGATGTCACCGTGGTGCACGCCGCCCCCACTGCAGGCAATGTCGATGTCTACGTCACGGCCAACGGTGCCGATTTGGGCCAAGCGACCTTGAGCGACGTGCCATTTGATGCCAATGCATCCTTGGCTGATGTGGCCATGGGTGACTACCAGGTACGCCTAACGGGCGCTGGCAGCGATACCGTCGTGTATGACTCAGGCAGCCTGGCCATCGCTGGCGACATTACCGCCGTTGCCGTCGCCAGCAGCAGAGGCGCCTCACCCGTCACCTTATTAGCCTGGAGCGATAGCGTCACGCCAGTGCTGGATAACAGCGCAGAAGTGCGCGTCGTGCACGCCGTGGATGCCGCCGACGTTGATGTATACGCAGGCGGCAATAAGCTGTTGGACGACTTCTCCTTTCTGGATACCAGCGGAGGCTATGTCAAAGTGATGGCAGGTGAGTTGGATGTGGCAGTCACAGGCGCAGACAGCACCTTGCAAGATGCCTTTAGCAATTTGTCCGCCACCTTGACCCTAGAGCGCGGTGAGTCTTATACCGTCATAGCCGCAGGCGACACAGGCGCATTGGCCCAAGCGCAACTGATCACCTTGGTGGACAAACGTAATAATGCCTCCAGCACCGACGGCGACGTGCGCTTAGTGCACGCTTCATCCGCCGCTGCGGCTGACCCGGTCGACATCTTTGTCTACGGCCAAGGCAGCACGCAACCGGCACAGCCTAACTTTGCCGATGTCACCTTTGGCCAAGATACTGGCTACGTCGCCTTGCCGGCCGGTACTTATACCGTCGACATCGCAGCCGATGGCACCACTGAACCCGCCATTGCTGGACTTGATGCCATTGCCATCGAAGCCGGTAGCGTTAGCACCGCCATTGCCGTTGGCAACGGCTCAGGTTTATCCGCCATTTTATTAAACGACAAGCGCTAAATATTAAAGGCCTCTATCCAGAGGCCTTTTTTTATGACGTTTCACCGTCATATAGCTACCGAATCGGAATCAGACTCACCCCCCTGCCAGCTCACTCTCATTGGCTAGCCCAACAACCCATGCGTCGTTGCATATCAGAGAGAACCGACCCATCCCATATCGTTTAACCGGGCGCAACGCCGCTTAGCAATCTACTACCAAGGTCTTGTAACGTCGTTATAGAGCGCCCGAGCAAAACCTATAAGATATTGATTTTAAAGGATAAATAGTTAAGAAAATTCGATCACTCTAGGGTTAATACCAAGGTCTATCTTCTTAAGCCGCCCACACTCCCCTAGCTTGAAATGGCATCTAATAAAAATTAGGAGGGGGCTATGGCTTTCAAGTCCGATGACGATCGAAATGCCTACTGGCGCAAAAACATTAATCTCATGCTCACGCTGCTGGTGATCTGGGCCGTTGCTTCATACGGTTTTGGCATTTTGCTGCGCCCAATGCTCGACGTGATTCCCGTTGGCGGTGTTGGGCTCGGGTTCTGGTTTGCGCAAAACGGATCCATTTACGTGTTTCTTTTCCTGGTGTTTTTCTACGCCAAAAAAATGCGCCAACTCGACCGCGAGTTTGGCGTTGATGACGACTGAGTGAGGATAACACCATGGATTTGCAGACCTTAACCTACATCGTTGTAGGCGCGACCTTCGCGCTCTACATGGGCATTGCCGTTTGGGCTCGGGCCGGCACCACAGGCGAATACTATGCTGCTGGCCGTGGCGTGCACCCGGTCGCCAACGGCATGGCCACGGCGGCTGACTGGATGTCGGCAGCTTCGTTTATTGGCATGGCTGGTTTAATTGCCTTTAAAGGCTACGATGCCTCCATCTTTTTAATGGGCTGGACCGGCGGCTATGTGCTGCTGGCTTTGTGTTTGGCGCCTTACTTGCGCAAGTTTGGCAAATTTACCGTGCCGGATTTTATCGGCGATCGTTACTATTCACGCTCCGCCCGCATCGTTGCCGTGATTTGCCTGATTGTCGCTTCTCTTACATACGTGATCGGCCAGATGAAAGGCATCGGCGTGGCGTTTTCGCGCTTCCTCGATGTTGATTACGCGACGGGCTTGTACGCCGGTATGGGCATTGTGTTCTTCTACGCCGTGCTCGGTGGCATGAAGGGCGTTACCTACACCCAGATCGCTCAATACTGTGTGTTAATTTTCGCCTACACCGTGCCAGCTGTGTTTATCTCCCTAAATCTGACCGGCAATCCACTGCCACAGTTAGGATTTTTGAGTGATACCGCCGATGGTACGCCGCTTTTGGTGAAACTGGATCAAACCTTGGTTGATTTAGGCTTTGCTGAGTACACCGCGCAAAAAGGCGGCACCTTCAACATGCTGATGTATACCCTGTCACTGATGATGGGCACTGCTGGCTTGCCTCATGTGATTATTCGCTTTTTCACCGTGCCTAAAGTATCGGATGCGCGTACTTCTGCCGGTTGGGCGCTGTTGTTTATTGCCATTCTCTACACCACTGCACCAGCCGTGGGCTCAATGGCGCGCTTAAACCTGACCAACACCATTCAAGACCCAGCCTTCGACATCGGTGATCCACAGGGCAACCTAGTGTACGACGAGCGTCCCGATTGGTTCCGCAATTGGGAAACCACAGGTCTTTTAGAATTTGAAGATAAAAACGGCGACGGTCGCATCCAATACTACAACGACCAAAACCCAGAGTTCGCTGCCATGGCTGAAAAAGAATTCGGCTGGAAAGGCAACGAAATGGTGAAAGTCGACCGTGACATCATGGTGTTGGCGAACCCAGAAATTGCCAAGTTACCTAACTGGGTGATTGCACTGGTGGCTGCTGGCGGTCTGGCAGCGGCGCTATCCACTGCAGCCGGCCTGTTGATTGCTATTTCTTCAGCTATTTCCCACGATTTGCTGAAAAGCACCTTTATGCCGCACATCAGTGAAAAGCAGGAGTTGATGTCAGCACGGATCGCCATGGCCGGTGCTATTTTGGTGGCCGGCTACCTGGGGCTGAATCCGCCCGGCTTTGCCGCCCAGGTAGTGGCCTTGGCCTTTGGTCTTGCTGCGTCGTCGATCTTCCCGGTATTGATGATGGGCATCTTCAGCTCACGCATTAATAATATCGGTGCCGTCAGCGGCATGCTGGTTGGTCTCACCTCGACCCTGGTGTACATCTTCACCTACAAAGGCTGGTTCTTTGTGCAAGGCACCAACATGCTGCCCAACACACCGGACAGCTGGTTTTTAGGCGTAGCACCCGAGGCCTTTGGTGCCATCGGTGCACTGCTGAACTTCGCGACCGCCTTTATCGTGACCAAGATGACCGCACCAGTACCGGAAGAAATCCGCCACATGGTGGAAGATATTCGCTTCCCCAAAGGCGCCGGTGCTGCTCAGGATCATTAATCCATTACACCAAACCTCACCTCAACCCGGCTTCGGCCGGGTTTTTTATGCCGCAGCTACTCAGATGTTTGCTTCGATCATTGCCGTCTCAACAAGGCTCTGCAATGATCCGGCCTTTATTTGAGGATTTAACATGTACCAAGACATTGAGTTCAGCGTTGAGCAACGCATCGCCACCATTACGTTTAATCGCCCCGAAGTGTTTAACGCCATTCGCGTGCAAACCTACCAGGAGGTTATCTCAGCGTTAAAAGACTGCGAGCAGCGCGACGATGTCAGCGTGATCATTATCACCGGCGCTGCGGGTAAATTTTGCGCCGGCAATGACCTTACGGATTTACTGCCAGAGGGTGACCTGGCGGGTGTACAGCAAGGCGTCGCGGGGATTTTCGACACCTTAGCGGCCATGCAAAAGCCATTAATTCTGGCGCAAGAAGGGGTTGCCGTGGGCATTGGCGCTAACTTGCTACTGCACGCGGACTTGGCTTTTGCCGGTCGCAGCATTCGCTACAGCCTGCCCTTCAGTAAAATTGGCGTCGCAGCAGAAGGCGGCTCATCCGTGCTGTTAAAAGAGATGATCGGCCCTAAAGCCGCTGCAGATTTGTTGCTCACCGGGCGTTTTTTCAGCGCCGAAGAAGCCGAGCGCTGGGGCTTTATTAATAAAGCCGTCGATGATGGCAGCGCCTTAGAGCACGCACAAAAGGCCGCAACTGAGCTACTAAAAAACTCACAAGATGCCATTCGTGCGATCAAACAACTGGGACGCCGGGAAGACCACCGCCAGCGAGTCAATACCGCCGTTAAAGCCGAGATGGAGGCTTTTTCACAGCTGTTGCAAACGCCAGAAACACAGATGCGTATTCAACAAGTTCTGAAAGGAAAAGGCTAACAATAATGGCACCGGGCACCCGACAGTTAGAGTGGGCGCCCTCGACAATTACCCTCTGCCTTTTGTAGTCAGTAGCAGAACCGTTGCCCTTGGTTAAGCTGGTATTCAGACAAGCAGAGTATCTTGTCGGCGCTTTCATCGAGGAGACCACCATGAAGCTTTCATCTTTGGCTACCAGCGCCTTGCTGACGCTTTCTCTAGCTACCAACGCACAAGCGTCGGAGCATCTGGTACACATGGGGCTGCACTTGGCCAAAGGCCATGCAGAACACGATTTCCTGGGCCTAACCGACACCAAGTCTGATATTAAAAGTCGTGGCTTTAGCCTCGCTTACAGTCGCTATTATCCGAAAACAGGTAACCAACTGCAGTTCAGCGCCGCAAGACGCAACGTTAATTTTGACGATATTGATTCTAAAGGGCACTTCTGGGGAGCGGATGTTGATTGGAAAATCACCCTCTCTAAGACACTGGTGAAGCCCTACATTAGCGTCGGCATGGGCTATCAAGACTTCAATAGCTCTGACGATTTAAACTTTGCAGATGACGATCTATCTGGCCTCAGTTTTAACTTGGGCGCAGGGCTCATTGCTGACATATCGGATACTTGGCGCCTGGACTTGGGATTGCAGCGCAAGGCCATTTGGAGCGACGACAACTTAGCCATCTTTGTCGACAGCGAAACCCGGTTAACAGAATTGAATTTAACCGTAGGACGCTTTTTCTAACGACCCAGGGCCCCGAGTTATTCAGAGGTGCCCTAAATCAATGTACCACCCCACGCCCTGGCTTAGGCTGAATAAGCACTAACCACCAGGGAGCGCCAGCATGTCCGATATCATCGCTCTGGATCACAGCAATATTGAACACGAACATATTTGCTGCGCTTTCAGTGATAAGAAATGCGTCCAGGGCTACCAGGCAAAAAAAGACTGGCTGACCCAGCAGTTCGAACAGGGTTATCACTTTGATCGCTTGGATGCCAGGGCCAAGGTCTTTCTGGAATATGGCCCGGCCGAGCAGGCATGGTGGCCAGTCGAAGCCCCACACGCCCTAGCCCTGAACTGTTTTTGGGTCTCTGGCCGCTACAAGCAGCAGGGTTATGCCAAGGCGCTGCTGGCGCGCGCCAAAGCTGCAGCCAAGGCCGAGGGGCGCCACGCGCTGGTCACAGTTGCGGGCAAAAAGAAGTTTCACTTTATGAGTGACGGCCGCTGGTTAAAGCGCCAAGGTTTTGTAGTAAGCGATCAAACCGACGATGGCTTTGAGTTGCTGCAACTTGCCCTGAATGATCGCGCTGGCGAGGCACGCTTTGCTGACTGCGTCCACCAAAAACAGGGGTTAGCTCAGCAAGGATTGGTGGTGTACTACAGCCATCGCTGCCCCTTCACCGATTTTCATGTTAACCAGGAGCTGCCCGCCACGGCAGCCAAGCGTGGCTTACCTCTCACCATCGTGCACTTAGATAGCCTAAAAAAAGCACGCTCGGCCCCCACGCCAGCCACTATTTTTAGCCTGTTTTATCAAGGGCAATTTATTACCACGGATTTAAGTGCATGCATGGACAGCCGCTTTGATAAGGTCACAAAAATCACTTAGCGATGGGCGCCGCGGCGCCCAGACACTCGCTTTACGCTTGCGCTAAATAATCGATCATTTGTTGACGCCAAACATCAATTTGCGCATCGGAGGCAAAGCTTGAGGTAAGACTGTGATCCGCTAGCCAGGCCGCTTGGCGGCGCGTCATGGTTAAATGCTCGGCCAAGGCCAAATAGTTTTGCATCACGTCGCCGCCAAAAAAGGCCGGATCATCTGAATTCACCGTGACCCGCACACCCTGCTCCAGCAAGGTTAAAATCGGGTGCTCACTCATGTGCTGATACACCTTCAACCGTGTATTCGACAGCGGGCAAACGGTTAGCGGCATCTGTGTTTTGATCAGGCTCTGTATCAACTCGGGGTCGTCGGTGCAGCGCACACCGTGGTCAACCCGCTCAACCTTAAGCCCATCAATGGCATCCCAAATGTATTGCGCTGGCCCCTCTTCGCCGGCGTGGGCCACGGCTTTCAGCCCCAGTTCGCGCGCCTGGGCAAAGGCTTGCTCGAATTTTAGTGGCGGATGGCCAACCTCGGAAGAATCCAGACCCACGGCGACCAAGTCGTTGACATAAGGTTTGGCAGCGTCCAGCGTCGCCAGTGCTGCTTCTTCACTGAGGTGGCGCAAAAAGCACAATATCAGACCACTGCTGATGCCTAGCTGCAGCTCACCATCGCGTAAGGCGCGCAAGATACCGGCAAACACCACGTCAATGTCGATCCCGCGATCGGTGTGAGTTTGCGGGTCAAAAAACGGCTCAGTATGCACCACCCCCTGGCGCTGACACTGCAGTAAATACGCCCAGGTCAGATCGTAAAAATCCTGCTCGGTACGCAGCACATCAGCACAGCGATAATAAATATCTAAAAAAGACTGCAAGTTATGAAAATCATAAGCCTCGCGCACGGCATCAACGCTGGCAAAGGGCAACTCAATGCCGTTGCGCTGCGCCAGTGCAAACATCAGCTCAGGCTCCAGCGCCCCTTCTAAATGCAAATGCAGTTCGGCTTTTGGCAAACCACGTAAAAATGCCTCATCGGCGATGGCATCTGGGTTTTTTAGGTGTTGATCAATCCACGCAGGCGCGTTCATAGGGTTCTCCTCAATTTGCCGCCACCTTAGTGGAGCAGCGCACAGATGCCAAGCCCCGCAGCGGCTGGCTTAAGGCACGATGGACTTGGGCGGCTTAGAATAATGATAAATGCGTTTCAACACCGTCGCATACTGTTGCCAAAAGGATCCACTGTTGTAGCCAATGCCATATTGCTGGCAAATCGCTTCAACCTCGGGTGCCATATCAGGGTAGCGCCAGGCAGGAATGTCCGGGAATAAATGGTGCTCAATCTGACAACTCAGATGGCCGGTTAAAATATGGAACCAACGCGGCCCAGTGATGTTTGATGAGCCCTGTATTTGGCGGTAGTACCATTGACCCCGGCTCTCTTGCTCACAGTCATGCGCTAAAAAGGTGTGCACCTCTTCGGTGAAGTGGCCACAAAAGATAATGGTCGACGTCCACAGATTGCGAATCACATTGGCGAGTAAATTCCCCAGTAACACCGACCAAAACACCGGTAGGCACAATAAGGGGAAAAACACGTAATCTTTAAATACCTGCTTGCTTATTTTGCTGAAAAACGCCTGTTTCAATGCCTTATCGCTCATCCCTGGCGTGTTAGCGCATGGCTTTTTACGACGCGAAAATACTCGTCTGCCCGCCAGCTCGTGATAAGCCACGCCCCACTCGAACAGCACGCTTAAGGCAGTATAAATTAGCAGCTGCCAGCGATTTTTAGCGCGCCAAGCAAAGTCATCGCTCAACCTCAGCAAGCCATAACCAAAATCGCGATCTTTACCGATAATATTGGTGTAAGTGTGGTGCTCGTAGTTGTGGTATCGCTTCCAGGAAGCCGCGTCGCCGACATTGTCCCATTCGTAATGACGCGAACTGATGTTGGGGTCATTCATCCAGTCATACTGACCGTGCATGACGTTATGGCCGATTTCCATATTGTCGAGAATTTTTGCCAAAGCCAGCAACAGCACTCCCAACAGCCAACTCCAAGGAGACCATAAAATGCTGATCAGCAATAAGCGGCCCGTGATTTCGCAGCCGCGTTGGCAGCGAATTAAACGACGAATGTAAGACGCATCGGCTGTACCAAGATGCCCCCGGGTGCGCAAGCGTAAGTCGTCGAGTTGCTGGGCCAGTTGATCCAATTGCGAGGTCGTTAGTGTCTGCGTCATAGCTCCTCCTTATAACTCCAGCGCCAGCGAATCGACGGGGGCCGAAATGCACAGCTGAATGTCTTGTGCACCGCTGTCACTGATTTCACCCGTCAGTAGGTTGCGCACTCGTCCCCAAGGTTTATGGCACAAACACTGATGACACACGCCGCGGCGACAGCCATAGCTGGGCGTGAGACCCTGTCCTTCTGCCAACTGCAATAAACTGCGACCATCATCGACAGCCACCTGAGTCGTGTGCGCCGAGCGGGTAAAGCTTAAATGGATGTCACCTGCACGTGCTGGCACCGACGTCGGTGCCACACCAAAGACTTCCTTAAGCACAGGCAAATCTGGCTGCCAGCAAGACAGCACCCTCTCAACCTGCTGCATCATTGGACCAGGACCACATATCATGGCCAGGGTAGGTTGGTGCTTGAGCCGTGTTAAGTGATCCTGATGAAAGTGCCCGTCATGGTCGTCGGTCAAATTCAAGTATTGCCAATTCGGCAAACGTAACGCCAGCTCAGACCACTCACCAGCAAACAGTTGTTGCTGACGGTCCCTGCTGTACTGCATCAATATGATTTCCCGTTCACTGCCCTCACTCGCCAGTTGCTGCAACATGGCGCGAAACGGTGTGATGCCTAAGCCTCCGGCAATCATCAACACAGGCCCATTGGCAGGCAAAGCAAACTCGCCCGTGGCGGCGGACAGCCCGACCCAAGTGCCAACACTGAGCCAGTGCTTTAATTGCGGCGTCACCTGCCCTGAGGGCTGCTCACGAATGGTCAGCTGGATCAGCCCTTGCCGCTGCCATTGCTGTGGCGCTGAAGCGATGCTGAAGGTACGCCAACGGCGCACCCCCTGATGTTCAACGGCCAACTGCACATGCTGACCGGCGCGAAACCCAGGCCAATGCTTGGGTGGACGCAAAAGTAAAGACGTCACTTGCGGCAAGGTTTGCTCAACCGCCACCACCTGAGTGCGATAAGCACCGGCAATGTAGCCCGACTGCCACAGTTGAATCAGAGGTTCAAAATAATCACGCCAGCGCGTTTTTGTGGTCAGACTTTGCACCAGCCAGCGTTGCCAGTGTGTGGTTGTCAGCGCCATAACAGTCCTTCGCCTATCGGTGAGTTTTGTAAGTTCTTGTTACAAAGAGTGTGTTCACTTTGGCGGCAGGTGTCGATCGGATGCCCTAGCGGGCCGCCGTTATATCTGTCATTTGGGGACAGCGCAGCAAAGAAGAGAAAATACCCAAGCCTTATACCATGGGCGGTTGAGTGCCATAGCCATCACTCAGTACGCAGCAGGAGAGTTTTTAATGAGCCTTTGGCAATAATAATCTGAATTGGAACCATGGTTCTGATACAAAAAAGGCGACCCGAAGGTCGCCTTTTTGAACAGCTCTTTAAACCATCACAACTTAGATGTTGTTGAACTGGTTAGAGGTGTTTTTCGCACCACCGGCTTTCAGTGCGCGATCGCCTGCATAGTACTCTTTGTGATCGTCACCAAGGTCAGAACCCGCCATGTTTTGGTGCTTAACGCACGCAATGCCTTGACGGATTTCTTTACGCTGAACGCCTTCAACGTAACCCAGCATGCCTTGCTCACCGAAGTACTCTTTGGCCAAGTTATCAACCGACAGAGCGGTAGTGTGGTAAGTCGGCAGAGTGATCAGGTGGTGGAACACGTTCGCTTCACGAGAGCAATCTGCTTGGAAAGTCTTAACGCGTGCATCGGCTTCTGCGGCCAGCTCAGAATCGTCGTAGTCAGCTGACATCAGACGGTCACGATCGTAGCTAGAAACGTCTTTGCCTTGTTCAACCCAAGAATCGAACACTTGCTGACGGAAGTTCAGCGTCCAGTTGAACGATGGCGAGTTGTTGTACACCAGCTTGGCATCAGGGTGTACTTTACGTACTTCGTCCATCATGCCTTTGATCTCGTGTACGGTCGGAACCGCAGTTTCGATCCACAGCAGGTCAGCGCCAGCATTGATCGCTTCGATGCAGTCGAATACGCAACGCTCATGGCCAGTGCCCTGACGGAATTGGTACAGGCCAGATGCCAGACGCTTAGGACGCACCAGCTTGCCATCACGATTCAGCAGCACATCGCCGTTTTTAACGTCTTCAACGTTTACTTCTTCAACGTCCAGGTAGGAGTTGTACACGTCGCCTTGGTCGCCTTGCTCGTTAACCACTGCGATTTCTTTGGTCAGGCCAGCACCTTCAGAGTCGGTACGAGCAACGATGATACCGTCGTCAACACCCAGCTCCAGGAAGGCGTAGCGCAGAGCGCGCAGCTTAGCGTGGAAGTCTTCGTGTGGCACGGTCACTTTACCGTCTTGGTGGCCACATTGCTTCTCGTCCGCTACCTGGTTTTCGATCTGCAGTGCACAAGCACCGGCTTCGATCATTTGCTTCGCCATCAGGTAAGTCGCTTCCGCGTTACCGAAACCGGCGTCGATGTCAGCGATGATAGGTACGATGTGCGTTTCGTAGTTGTCGATTTGACCTTGGATTTCTGCTTCTTTCGCAGCATCACCTGCTTCACGTGCCGCATCCAGCGCACGGAATAAGCCACCCAGTTCACGTGCATCAGCTTGACGCAGGAAGGTGTACAGCTCGTTTACCAAGGATGCAACGGCAGTTTTTTCATGCATAGACTGGTCAGGCAGAGGACCAAATTCGCTGCGCAGAGCCGCAACCATCCAGCCAGACAGGTACAGGTAGCGACGCTTAGTAGTACCGAAGTGCTTTTTGATAGAGATCAGCTTTTGCTGACCAACAAAACCATGCCAGCAACCCAGAGACTGAGTGTACAGCGACTTGTCTTTGTCGAACGCTGCCATGTCTTCGCGCATGATTTTGGCGGTGTAACGAGCGATGTCCAAGCCAGTTTTGAACTGGTTTTGCACACGCATACGCGCAACATACTCAGGGTTGATCTGATCCCAAGGGCTGCCTGCTGCTTCTTTCAGAGCCGCTGCCGCTTTGATTTCTTGTTGATAAACTGACATGAGCCAATCCTTCAGTGATGTGTAGATGACGGCGATCTCCTCTACCCCACAGTTGGAGGAGCTCGCTGGCTGAAGGGCATATTAGAGAGTTGCCCCCCATAATTACAATCAATACGGTCAATGTCTGGTATTTTACGTATGAATATAGATAGGCATGGCAAGGGTTTATACGAGCCAAATCCGGGGAATTGCGCCCACATTGGCCGCACCCAACACCCGATAGGAGGTCTATTTAGCGCTGCTGCCACCAGCGCATTACCTGACGCCAAACGGGCTGCAAGCGCTGCTCACGGCTCAAAAAATGCTCCGCTTGAAAAAAGGCATTGACCAAATGGCCAGGGCTGGGGGCATAGCCATAGCGCAGGCGCCAGTAGCGTTCGGCTTCGAACTGCAATTGCAGATAAAGGCGGTCGTAATCGGTATTGCCGTCGTAGCTCATCTCCTGCGGCGGCAAAGGGTGCTTTCGCAGGGCATCAACAAACCATTGCACTAAGGCTTCGGGGGGGTGATTGATGGCCATATCATCCTCCTACAAATGCTGAGCACAGGCATAAGCGCTAGACCAAGCCCACTGAAAGTTAAAGCCACCCAGGTGGCCCGTCACGTCCACCACCTCGCCAATAAAATACAAACCAGGCTGGCGTTTGCTCTCTAGGGTTTTAGACGATAGCTCATCTGTATCCACCCCACCCAGGGCCACCTCGGCGGTGCGATACCCTTCTGTACCCGATGGTTTGACCTGCCATTGGTGCAGTTGTTGCGCCAGCGCGTCCATTTGCTCGCCATTTAAACCGGCCAGGCTGGTCGTGGCGTCGCACACAGATTGCAGTGCCAGCCATTGCTCAGCAAAGCGCTGGGTGGTTTTTTCCGCCAACCACTGGCGCACGCTTAAACGCGGCCTTTCGTGCTGCAACTGGCGCAGCTCTTGGGCGCTGTCACTGCCTGGCAGAAGATTTACGCGCACGGCATCACCCGGCTGCCAATAGGAGGAAATCTGTAACATCGCCGGGCCACTCAGGCCACGGTGGGTAAACAGCATGTCTTCATCAAAATAGGCGTCGTTGCACTCGACATTAACCGCCAACGATGTGCCCGATAGCGCCTGACACAGAGGCCGCAGTTGATCTGTGATGGTGAAGGGCACGAGTCCTGCGCGGTGTGGGTACACGCGCAAGCCAAACTGCTGCGCCAGTTGATAGCCAAAGCCCGTGGCGCCCAGCGTTGGGATCGAGGGCCCGCCAGTGGCCACCACCATCTTCGAAGCGCGATAGCTGTGCTCACCGCCTTGCACTTGATAATACTCGCCATCGTGCTGCACCTCGGTCACCGGTACTTCTAAGCGCACCACGGCACCATGCTGCTGACACTGATCGAGCAGCATGGCCACAATGTGCTTGGCTTTATCGTCGCAAAACAGCTGCCCCAGCTTTTTCTCGTGATAGGCAATGCCGTACTGCTCCACCAAGGCGATGAAGTCCCATTGGCTGTACTGGCTCAGGGCCGATTTGCAAAAGTGCGGATTATGACTGAGGTAGCAACTGGGCTCGATGTAGTAGTTGGTGAAATTACAGCGACCGCCACCGGACATCAGGATTTTTTTGCCCGGTTTATTGGCATGCTCCAGCACCTGCACGGAAAGCCCACGGCTCGCCGCTTGGGCAGCACAAAACAAGCCGGCAGCGCCAGCACCTAACACAATGACATCGGATTCATACAGCATGGAAGACTATTCGTTGGTGGAAAAAACAGCGGCTGCTATTATGCCCGCTCGCCAGGGCCTAGGGCCATCGGGTTTTATCCCATGCAGCGCTCTGGCAGGTTGAACAATGGGGAATGACCATCATGGAGCTATTTGATCGTGCCGGCCTGATGCAGGCGACGGGGCTGACACCACGCAAACTGGCGTTATTGCTGCGGCTATTAAAAGGGCCGACGCTGGATAACATCTACCGTCAGTTGGATGCCAAAGAAGGCATCGACATGATCGAAGAAGCTCTTAATCATTTGGGCATAGAGCTGGCCTACGATGCCGACGCTCTGGCGGCAGCCCTGCCGCAAGATGGCCCCTTTATTACCGTCTCCAATCATCCATTTGGTTTTCTCGACGGTATTATTTTGCTGTTAATCGTCGGCCGCCAGCGGCCACAGTTTCGCGCCGTGGCGAATTTTTTGCTGAGCTATTTTGCGCCCATCTCGGATTTATTCATCACCGTTAATCCGTTTGAAAAAGGCGGTCCGCGCGGTATGAATGGCATGCGCAAATCCCTCACTCAATTAGAGCAAGGCTTAGGGCTGGGTGTCTTTCCCGCCGGCGAGGTATCGACCTGGTATAAGGGACAACAAGGCATTGAGGACCGAGAGTGGTCATTGTCGACCATGCGCATGATTATGAAAGCACAGGTGCCTGTGATTCCGGTCTACTTTCACGGCCACAATAGCCGTAGTTTTCATGTATTGGGGAAAATTCACCCGGCTCTGCGCACTCTGCGCATTCCAGCGGAATTTTTGAAAAAGCGTAACAGTGTGATTCAGCTAGGCATTGGCGAGCGCTTGGAGTGGTCACAGCTAGCGCAGTACCAAAGCGCCGCTGAACTGCGCGATTTTTTACGCCAGCAAACCTATGCCCAAGCGCACACCTTGCCAGACTTAAGCCAGCACCTCAGCCGCTAACGCCTTTTTAACCGGTGCGTAACTGCGACGGTGAATGGCACAGGGGCCTAAGCGCATTAAAGCTTCCAGATGCGCTTTGGTGCCATAGCCCTTGTGCTTAGCAAAACCGTAACCTGGATATTGCTCATCCAGCAGTAACATTTCACGATCGCGCTGCACCTTAGCCAAAATAGAGGCGGCAGCGATGCTTGCCACTAAGGCATCGCCTTTAATAATGGCGGTGGCGTCCATATCGAGTTCGGGCAAGCGATTGCCATCAATTAGCGCATGCTCACAACGCAGCTGCAGCCCCGCCACCGCACGACTCATGGCGAGCATGCGGGCTTGCAATATATTTAAGCGATCAATTTCTTCGACTGTGGCACGGGCGATGCAAAAATCCAAAGCCTGGGTGCAGATTGGCTCAAACAATTGCTCGCGTTTTTTTTCGCTGATTTTTTTCGAATCAGTCAAGCCGGCCGGAATATTGGCCGGATCAAGAATGACGGCAGCCGCGACAACATCGCCACACAAAGGCCCAGCGCCGGCTTCATCGACACCACAATACAGTAGGCCAGCGTCAATCAGTTGGGCCTCAGCCGCAATCAAATCAGTCATGATGTTCCAGCAATTCCGCCACGGCAGCCGCTGCTTGCTGATCAGCATCGCGACGCAATTGGCGGTGAATAAACATAAAGGTTTCGTGCAATTGCGACAGTGCATCACTGTCTTGCAAACGCACCAATAACGCATCGGCCAAATTGGCTGGGGTGGCTTGCAACTGGATTAGCTCCGGCACCACTTCGCGCCCAGCCAATAGATTGGGCAGCGAAATATAGGGCTGTGTGACCAAGCGTTTTAAAATATGGTAAGTCAAAGGTGCAACAATGTAGCTCACCACCATCGGCTTTTTCAGCAGCATGGCCTCTAAAGTGGCGGTGCCAGACGCCAGCAGCACGACGTCTGCTGCGGTCATGCAGGTATGCGATTGCCCTAGCACCACCGTCACCGGCAGCGGAATGGCAAACTCCGCCAATAACTGCTCAATTTGATTGCGACGTTCAACGCTGGCAGCAGGAATAATAAAGTGCAAATCATTGCGCACCCGCAGCATGCGCTGCGCGGTTTCTAAAAATAAGTTGCCCAAGCGTTCGACTTCGCTGCTGCGACTGCCCGGCATCAAACACACCAGTGCTTTATCTTGCGGCAAATCCAGTGCCGTACGTGCCGGCACCGGATTAGTATCCAGCGCAATTTTATCGGCCAAATGATGGCCAACAAAGCGCACCGGTACCTGATGGCGCTCATAGAACTGCGCTTCAAACGGAAACAGCGTCAGCATTAAATCGCAGGCTTTGGCTATTTTTTCAACGCGCTTTTCTCGCCAGGCCCAAACCGAGGGGCTGACGTAATGCACGGTTTTAATGCCGTGCTGGCGCAGCTTTTGCTCTAGAGTGAGGTTAAAATCCGGTGCATCAATGCCAACAAAGACATCCGGTGGATCTTGGCGCCAGCGCTTAATTAAATTGCGGCGTACCGCCAGCAGCTCAAATAAACGCCCCAATACTTCAACCAGCCCCATCACTGACAGGCGCTCCATCGGCACGAAGCTGGTCATGCCTTGTGCCTGCATTAAAGGGCCGCCAATGCCTTCAAAAGTGGCGTTAGGGTAGCGTTGTTTGAGGGCTTGAATCAGGCCAGCGCCGAGCATATCGCCCGACGTTTCACCGGCCACCAGGGCAATGCGCATTAACGAATAATTCCCCGCTTGGCCGCCTCGAGTGTTTGCAGCAATAACTGCACTGCAGCGTCGTCATCGCGCTGCAAGGCCTCGATGGCTTCGGCCAGTGTTAAGCCCTGGCGATACAAGGTTTTATAAGCTTGGCGCACGCGTTGAATGCTGTCTTTAGCAAAACCGCGTCGACGCAGGCCTTCGACATTAATGCCGTGTGGCTTGGCTGGATACCCCTGCGCCATGACATAGGCAGGAATGTCTTTTAACACCACAGTGCCCGCCCCACACATGGAGTGCGAGCCAATCAGGCAATGCTGATGCACTTGCGTAGCGCCGCCTAAAATCACCCAGTCACCAATATGAACATGGCCAGCCAGGTTGGTGTCGTTGGCAAAAATACCATGATCGCCAATCACCACATCGTGGGCAACGTGCACATTGACCATGAATAAATTGTCGCTGCCGACTTGGGTGTGGCCGTTATCTTGAACCGTGCCACGGTGAAAGGTACAGGCTTCACGAATGACGTTATTGTCGCCAATGCTCAGCGTGGTGCGTTCACCGGCATATTTTTTGTCTTGGCAGTCTTCGCCGATGGAGGCGAACTGAAATATGCGGTTATTACGACCAATTTGGGTAGGCCCCTTAATGACCACGTGCGGGCCAACCACCGTGCCGGCGCCAATTTCGACGTCGGCACCAATAATACTGAAGGGGCCGACTTCGACATCGTCGGCTAATGAAGCAGCGGGATCGACAATGGCACTCGGGTGAATCATGTCAGCTCCAGTTCACGCTCGGCGCAGGTGACATCCGCCTGACAAGCAATGGCACCATCCACCAGTGCGCGACAAGCAAACTTCCAAATACCGCGACGACCGCCCATGAAACGAGCTTCCAGTACCACTTGATCGCCTGGCACAATCGGTCGCTTAAAACGCACGTTATCTGCCCCGGCAAAATAATACAGAGTGGACGGCGTACGCTGATCGCCCAGCATGCTCAGCCCCAATAAGCCAGCGGCTTGCGCCATGGCTTCTAACGTTAATACACCCGGCATAATTGGGTGGCCGGGAAAGTGACCATTAAAGAACTCTTCATTAATGGTTACGTTTTTCAGGGCGCGAATCACCGCCCCCTCTTCATCATCCAGATTTATGGATTGCACCCGATCGACCAGCAAAAACGGATAACGATGGGGTAAAAATTCCTGAATTTGCTGTACGGTTTCCAGGGACATCAAGCTTCACCTTCTTGGCGTTTCTCTAACTGTTGCAGCCGCTTGGCCATTGAATCCAGTTGTCGGAAGCGCGTCGCACTGCGACGCCACTCTTTCAGTGGCATCTGAGCCGTGCCAGAAGCATAAACGCCTGGCTCATCGATCGACTTACTGATCAAAGCCATGGCCGCAATATGACTGCCATCAGCAATGCTTAGGTGACCGGATAACCCTGCGCCGCCAGCCAGAGTACAACCCGCGCCCACTTGGGTGCTGCCAGCAATGCCTGCACACGCAGCGATGGCAGTGCCTTCGCCGATGCTGACGTTATGGGCAACCTGAATCAGATTATCGAGGATGGCGCCATCAGCAATCACGGTGTCTTCCAGCGCACCACGATCGACGCAGGTATTGGCACCGATTTCAACGTCGCTGCCAATCCGTACACCACCAAGCTGTGCGATTTTATGCCAGCGGCCAGCGTCTGGTGCAAAGCCAAAGCCATCCGCCCCCAGCACAGCACCGGAATGAACGGTGCAGCGATCACCCAACGCCACATCATGGTAAAGCGTCACATTCGCCGCCAGGCGACAGTTTTGCCCCAATGTACAGTGATCGCCGATCACGGTACCTGGGCCAATTTCACTGCCAGCACCAATGTACACATGCTCACCAATCACCACATTGGCTGCCACCCGGACATCGTCAGCTAATTGTGCCGTGCCCGCGACCACCGCCGAAGGGTGCACCCCGGCGGCAACATGCGGTCGGTTATCAAACAGCTGGGTCGCCCGAGCAAACGCCAGATACGGGTTGTCTGCCAACAAGGCAATGCCCGCAACGTCTTCGGCTTGTTCCGGCGCAACGATCACCGCCGCCGCCTGGGTGTTAGCCAGATGCCGACGATAGCTGTCATTGGCCAGGAAACTCACGTCACCAGGACCCGCCGCTGTCAGTGTGTTTACACCTTGAATGATGATATCGCCGCCTTGGGTAAGGCGGGCACCGATTTGCTCCGCCAGGTCAGCCAACGTCAGTTGCATACCGCCCCCGGCTCAATTTTCAGCGTTCAGTCGTTCCAACAATGGTTTGGTCAGGTCGACTTGCGGCGTGGCATACACCACAGCGCCGGCCTGAAGCACGACATCATACTCGCCCTCTTCGATAATTGCTTTAAGCAACTTCTCAACATTGGGCAATTGTGTTTGGAAAAATTCGCGCTTCCAACGCTGCTCCAGTTTCTGCAATTTCTGGCCAAAGAACTGAAACTCAGAGCGCTTTTCTTCGAACTCTTTTGCCAGCTTACGGGCCTCGTCTTCGCTCATAAAGTCGGCATTTTTCTCACGCTTTTCCTGCAGTGCACGCAGATCCGACTCTAGCGATTTGAGCTTGCTGATATCGCTGCTGTTATCCTGCTCAAACGCTTTGATGGAGTTTTTGGCCGCATCCGACAAAAACACTGCGCGCTCCATGTCTACCACGGCAACCTTGCTCGCTGCCACGGCAGTATTCATCATCAGCCCCAGGGCTACCATTAACATCCAACGCATGCATTTGCTCCTTGGTTATTGTGTAGTTAGAACACCTGGCCGAGCGAGAACTCGAAGCCTTCGGTGCGATCGCCGTCTTTATCGTTCAGCGGGATCGAATAAGTAAAGGTTAACGGCCCAATGGCTGTAATCCAGGTAACACCGGCACCCACGCTGGTACGAACTTCACTCAGCTCAATGCCATTGCGACAGTACGGATGGCTGTTCAGCGATGGCAAATCGTCGTCGCTGGGGTTAAAGCACTCATCGGTAAAGGTGTTGCCCGCATCGAAGAACAACACACTGCGCAGTTGGCTGCGGTCTTCAACAAACGGGAACGGGAAAATCAGCTCGACACTGGCTTCGGTATTAATGTTACCGCCCAAAGCTCGCTCGCTTTCTAAATAACGCGGCGCTGTGACGATGCTGCCGTTCTCATCCACCTCGTACACTGGTTTGTAGCGATTAGAATTGCTCACAGCAATGGCTTCGCCATCTCTGCCTTCTTTATAAACGACGTTTGAAGCATTGGCGTCGATTTTCGGCCGACCCCACTCATCCAACTCATACAAAATATCGTCATTAGCATCGGTTTGTGACAGCTCGACAATGCTGTATTCCGGCAAACCTTTCGGCCCTAAGCTGTTGCTGGTGTAACCACGTACCGAGCCAATGCCACCGGCACGGTAGTTTTTAAAGAATGGCAGACGTTTTTGCTCGCCAAAGCCATCGCCATAGCCCAGCTCAGTGCGTAAACGCAATGACCATTCGCCACCCAGCGGGAAGTAGTAATTGGCAGAATAAGAGAGTTTGTAATAAGTCAGGTCACTACCAGGAATAGAAATATCCGCGCTGACTTTGTGCTCCGTGCCCGCCGTCGGGAACAAGCCTCTGTTGAGCGCGTTATAGCGCCAATTCAACCCCAGCTTATATTCAAGAAAGTGGTCACCTTCTTCTTCAATAAACTCAACGATTTCTGCAGGCACCGTGCTGCCACGGAACATGTCGGTACTGGTCAAACCACCGGAAAAGCTCAAGCGCTGGCGGTTAGAAATCGGATAGCCGAAGGTTACGTTACCGCCACGACTATTGGTTTGATAATCACTGACGGTGCTCAAACGCTCGTAGTCGGTTTCGCGATAAAACAAGTTATAACCACGACTCACACCGTCGATGGTGTAATAAGGGTTAAAGTAAGAGAAGTTATACGACTGCACCGTATTGTTCTTCTGCACTCCCAGCGACATACGATTGCCGCTGCCCATAAAGTTATTCTGCGACACGCTAGCGCCCAAAATAACGCCGCTGCCACCGGCATAACCGACGTTAAAATTGAGGCTACCGCTCAACTGCTCTTCGACGTTGTAATTTACATCGATCATATCGTCCGTGCCGGGTACAGAAGGCGTATCCACCGTCACTGTTTTGAAAAAGCCCAGCTGATTCAGACGCGCCTTACCGGCGTCGATTTTAGAGGTTGAGGCCCAGCCGCCTTCCATTTGCAGCATTTCACGGCGCAATACTTCATCCAAGGTGCTTTCATTACCGCTGAAATTAACGCGGCGTACGTAGGTGCGACGGCCCGGCTCAACAAAGAAGGTCAAATCGACCAGACGTTTTTCATCATCAATGTCAGGAATGCCATCAACTTTGGCAAAGGTATACCCGTCATTGCCCAAGCGCTTGGTCATCCAATCGCTGCTCGCGGTGACGCGACGACGGCTAAAGGTGTCACCTTCATCCAGCAATACCAACTGGCGCAGTTCTTCCTCTTCCACCACTAGGTTGCCAGCAAATGCGACGTTACGAATGTCGTACTTTTCGCCTTCGCTGACGTTAAGGGTGATGTACACACTGTCTTTTTGCGGCGACAGCGAGACTTGGGTCGATTCGATGTTAAAGCGAATGTAACCGCGGTCCAGATAATAAGAGCGCAGGCTTTCCATATCGGCGGCGAGTTTTTCGCGCGCGTATTTATCGTCGCTGGAGTACCAGGACCAGAAATTCGAGGTCTGTAGCTCAAACTGCTTTAGCAGCTCGTCATCACTGAACACTTCGTTGCCGACAATATTGATGTGCGCAATGCTGGCCACATTGCCCTCTTCCACTTCGATGTTCAGGCCAACCCGGTTACGTGGCAATGCCACCACGTCGGTATTGATTCGAGCATCGTAGCGACCTTGAGCAACGTACTGACGCTCAAGCTCCAGCGCAATACGCTCCAGCGTCGAGCGCTTAAACACCAGCCCTTCCGCCAAACCAGATTGTTTCAAACCGTCCATCAACATGTCGGTCTGAATGGCTTTGTTGCCAGTAATATCAATACTGCTGATGGTGGGTAGCTCGACTAAACGAATAATCAACACATCGCCGTCGCGATAGAGCTGAATGTCGTTAAACAAACCCGAACCGAATAATTGCTTGGACGCAGCCACCAGGCGTTGATCATCCACCTGGTCGCCGACATTAATCGGTAATTGCTCGAACACAGTGCCTGCCGAAACTCGCTGCAGGCCCTCCAGACGAATGTCTTTCACTTGAAAAGATGCAGCGGCGGTAACCGATGACCATACCCCTAACAACAGCGCAAACAACACACAACGCATTAGTTTATCCAGTCTCTCGCGGCTACATCAGCCGGCTGATATCGTTATAAAAGGCCACCATCATCAGGCTCAGCAGCAAAAACATACCGAATTGCAGGGCAGCGATCTGCACCCGCTCCGACAGCGGTTTTCCGCGCACAGCCTCAATGGCATAAAACAGAATGTGCCCGCCATCTAGCATTGGCACAGGCAAAAGATTTAAAACGCCCAATGACACACTCAACAGTGCCAGGAAATCGACAAAGCTTTCCAATCCACCCGACGCTGAAGAGCCGGCTACTTTAGCAATGGTGATAGGCCCGCTCAAGTTCTTAACGGATAAGTCGCCCGCCAACATTTTCCATAGCGACTCCAGCGTAAAGCCAACCAGGTTCCAAGTTTTTTCCAAGCCCTTCAGCAAGGCACTCAAAGGATCGTAATGACTGTCACGCAACCAAGATTCCGGCAGCTGTGGAATTTCCACCTGCACACCGGCAAAACCGATGCGCTCGCCGTCTTGCTCACGCGCAGTAGGCGTCATTTGCACCAGCACCGAATCACCCGCGCGCTCAACTTGTAGCGCCAGCATGGTGTCGGGGTTAGCACGCACGATCTCCACCCAGGTCAGCCAGGTATCGACCGGTTGCTCATTCACAGCGACGACTTTATCGCCGACTTGCAAGCCCGCTGCTTCCGCCGCACCGCCCGGCACCAGCTCACCTACCACCGCCGGCACCGCATAGCGACGCGGCACTATGCCTAAGCCAGACAGTGGCTCTGGGCTGTCACTGCCAGACAACCATGCGTTCAATTGCAGCGTGTGCTGACGCAAGGCGCCACTGTCGCTGCGCACCGCGATGATCACGTCGGTGCTTTCCCCCAAATAAGACAGCAACGTCCACTGCACTTCTTGCCAGGTTTCTGTTTCGGTGCTGGCCACTTGCACAATTTCATCGCCTGGCTGCAGCCCAGCTTGTGCGGCAATAGAATCCGGCTGAACCTGGCCAATGACGGGCACCACGCCGGTGGTTCCACCCACATTTAGCGCCCAATAAGCCACAATGGCAAAAATAAAGTTGGCAATCGGGCCTGCGCTGGCAATGGCAATGCGCTGCCACACCGGCTTGCGATTAAAGGCACGGTCCAGCAAGTGCTCTGGCACGGGCGCCTCGCGCTCGTCCAACATCTTGACGTATCCCCCCAAGGGAATGGGCGCAATCGCATATTCGGTGCCGTGCTTGTCTTTCCACGACCATAACGGTTTGCCAAAGCCCACGGAAAAGCGCAGCACTTCAACGCCACAACGGCGTGCCACCCAAAAGTGGCCATATTCGTGAATCACCACCAGCAGGCTAATGGCGACAATAAAGAGCAACAGGGTCATCAGAGGGCGTCCTCCTGCTTGCAAGCATTCACCAGCCAGTCACGCGTAAAGTGACGAGCCCAGTCATCAGCTTGCAAAATATCATCTAGGGAGTCTGCGGCTTGCCAGGTATGCGCTTGCATGGCCGCGCGAATCGCTGTTGGAATGGCAGTAAAAGAGATTTGTTCCGCTAAAAATGCATCGACCGCGATTTCATTAGCGGCATTTAATACCGCCGGCAAGGTGCCACCGGCCGCAAAGGCGTCGGCGGCCAACTGCAAACACGGAAAGGTAGTGGCATCAGGGGCTTCAAAATTTAATTGCGCCAGGGCGAACAAATCCAACTCTGCCACCCCGGCATCAATGCGCTCAGGCCAGGCCATGCCATAAGCAATCGGGGTGCGCATATCCGGCTGCCCCAACTGGGCAATCACGGAGCCATCGCAATACTGCACCATGGAATGAATCACACTTTGCGGATGCACCACCACTTGCACTTGCTGTGGCTGACAGTGAAATAAAAAACAGGCTTCAATCAGCTCCAGGCCTTTATTCATTAGGGTGGCGGAGTCGACGGAGATTTTTTGCCCCATTGACCAATTGGGGTGTGCCACGGCTTCGGCAGGCGTGACTTGTTGCAATTGCTCAGCACTGTAGCCACGAAACGGGCCACCGGAAGCCGTCAAAAGAATTTTGTTGATCCCGTGCTGAGTAAAATCCCCCTGATACTGGCCTGGCAAAGATTGGAAAATCGCATTGTGCTCGCTGTCGATGGGCAGCAGCTGCGCCCCGCCTTCTTCAACAGCACGCATAAACAGTGGCCCAGCCATCACCAGGCTTTCTTTGTTGGCCAGCAATACCCGCTTGCCCGCATGGGCAGCCGCCAACGTGGGCAGCAAGCCCGCCGCGCCCACAATGGCCGCCATGACCTGGTCGACGTCATCCGCCTTGGCCACATCGACCAACGCATCAACGCCTGCCAACACTTCGGTTGTCACGGCAGTCGCTGCCAAACGTTGGCGCAACTCAGCAGCGGCGCCAGCGTCTGTCATCACCGCATAGCGCGGCCGAAACTCCAGCACTTGGTGGTAGAGCTTTTCGACACTGCGACAGGCCGTCAACGCGAACGCTTGATAGCGCTGCGGGTGGCGACGAATCACATCCAAGGTGCTGACACCAATCGATCCGGTCGCCCCCAGCACGGTGACTTGCTGCCTCACGCGCTCAGCCCCCAGTTCAACATCAGCATGCAAAAGGCAAATACAGGCACTGCCGCTGCCATGCTGTCGATGCGATCCAACACACCGCCGTGACCTGGTAGCATGGATGAGCTGTCTTTGATGCCGCGATGCCGTTTCATCATGCTTTCTACCAGATCACCTAACACTGAAATCACCATGGTCACCACGGTAATGGCCAACAGCTTCCAGCTACTGGTAAACGTCATGGGCTCAACCCAGTAGTGAATGTAGGTGCCAAACCCGGCGGCGATGGCCAAGGTGGTGGCAAAGCCTCCCCAGAAACCCGCCCAGGATTTACCCGGACTCACTTCCGGTGCCAGCTTGGTGTTCCCCCAACGCTTACCCGAAAAATAGGCGCCGGTATCGGCACCCCAAACAATCAACATGACGTAAAAAATTAACAGCGAGCTGTGCGGTTGCTCCTTGAGGTGCATAAAGCCAACCCACATCGGGATCAACACACACAAACCCAATAAGGCGCGCATGGGCCGTGCCTGCCACACTCGCGTCCCGCCCGGATAGCGATGCACCAAAGCAAAAGCTAAAGCCCACCAGAGGGTGCCCAAGGCTAAATAAACAATGAGCCACTCAGGGAAAACGCGCAGCAAACGTGCACTGATGTACAAACAGACAAACACCACCAAGGCGTAAAGCACTCGGCTCCAGGTACGCTGATAACCGGCGATATTGGCCCATTCCCAGGCTCCTAAAGTCGCAATGGCAGCGATAAAAAAGGCAAAAGGTTTCAACGGCAGCAAAAAGATGCCGCCAATCATAATCGGCGCCAATACCAGGGCCGTTAACACGCGTTGCTTAAACACTAGGCTCCGCTTCCTCTAACTGCTCGTCAGTGCGGCCAAAGCGGCGCGTGCGCTCAGCAAAGGCAACCAACGCTTTTTTATATTCTTGTTGCTTGAAGTCGGGCCAATAGTCGTCGCAAAAATAAAACTCGGTGTAGGCCATTTGCCACAACATAAAATTACTGATGCGTTTTTCACCGCCCGTGCGAATCATCAGATCCGGGGCTGGCAAATCGTGCAGCCAGGTATGTTGATGCAATGCCTGCTCGTCGATTTGTTCCGGCGCCAGCGTGCCCTGCTGTACCTGTCGGGCCAATTGCTGAGCAGCTTGAGCAATGTCCCATTGGCCGCCATAGTTGGCAGCGATGACCAAGGTCATCAGGTCATTGTTCACCGTCAAAGCCTCGGCATCACGCACCAGCTGTTGAATACGGTCACTGAAACCGGATAAATCGCCCATCACCCGCAAGCGAATATTGTTGCGATGCAGTTTTTTCACCTCACGCTCAAGAGCGACGGCAAATAACTGCATCAACGCGCTGACTTCATTGGCCGGACGGCGCCAGTTCTCGCTACTAAAAGCAAACAGGGTCAGCACTTCCACGCCTTCTCGAGCGGAGGTTTCCACCACCGCACGCACAGCATCGACGCCAGCCTTATGGCCAGCGACACCGGGAAGAAAGCGCTTTTTTGCCCAGCGATTGTTGCCATCCATAATGATGGCAACATGCTTGGGCAGCTGCCCTTTGTTGGCCGCCAGGCCGTCATTGATACTGGTAGACACAGAATTAAACCTTCATCAGGTCCTTTTCTTTGTCAGCCAGTAAGTCATCGACTTGGGCGATGAACTTATCGGTGATTTTTTGGATTTGCTCCTCACCACCGCGTTGCTCATCTTCAGAGATTTCTTTCTCTTTTTGCAGTTCTTTCAGCGTTGCATTGGCATCCCGGCGAATATTACGCACAGAGACGCGGCCTTTTTCAGCTTCCGCACGTGCCTGCTTGATGTAGTCTTTGCGCGTTTCTTCAGTCAAAGCTGGCATCGGCACACGAATCTTGTCGCCCGTGGTCGCTGGATTCAGACCCAGGTCAGACTTCATGATCGCTTTTTCAATTTCAGGCACCATGGGCTTTTCCCAAGGCGTAATGGCCAGTGTACGGGCATCTTCCACTATGATGTTGGCCACTTGAGACAGCGGCGTGTCGACACCGTAATAGCTGACGGAAACACCGTCGAGGATGGCAGGGGTAGCACGACCGGTACGAACCCGTTTAAAGGCCTCGACTACGGCTGCCACACTTTTGCTCATGCGTTCTTCTGCATCTTGTTTGATGTCGTTGATCATCGTTACTTATCCTCACTGACAATCAGAGTGCCGTCACTGCCGCCGGTCATCAGACGGGCCAGCACTCCCGGCTCGTTCATATCATAAACACGCAATGGCATGGCGTGGTCGCGAGCTAAGCAGATCGCGGTTAAATCCATTACGCCAAGCTGTTTCTCCAGGACTTCCTGGTACGTCAAACAGTCGTACTTTTCTGCGTCCGGGACTTTCTTCGGGTCGGCAGTATACACACCATCGACGTTGGTTGCCTTCAGAACCAGATCGGCATTGATTTCGATGCCACGCAAACAGGCCGCCGAGTCGGTGGTAAAGAAGGGATTGCCGGTACCGGCAGAGAAAATAACCACATCACCGCTATCGAGGGCGCGAATCGCACTGCGGCGATCATAGTGGTCAACAATGCCGCTCATAGGGATGGCCGACATCACACGCGTCGGCATATTGGCACGCTCCAGAGCGTCGCGCATTGCTAGCGCATTCATCACCGTCGCCAACATACCCATATGGTCGCCCGCTACGCGATCTAAACCAGCTTCACTCAGCGCCTTACCGCGAAACAGGTTGCCACCGCCAATCACCAGACCCACCTGCACACCGATGCCACGCAACTGGCCAATTTCCAGCGCCATACGGTCGAGCACCTTAGGATCGATGCCGAAATCGAGCTCACCCATCAGGGCTTCACCACTCAGTTTTAACAGGACTCGTTTGTATTTTGCGCTTTTCATTTCTGCCATGGGCCAGGTCTCCGGTGATCTTTATATACAAATATGCCGGGCGAACCCGGCATAAAAATAGGGGCACTCAGCGGTGCCAGCACCCCAAACAGCACTTAGCCTTTCAGCTGTGCTGCCACTTCTGCGGCAAAGTCCGCTTCTTCAACTTCAATGCCTTCGCCCACTTCGATACGTACGAAGGAAACGATTTCTGCACCGGCTGCTTTCGCCAGCTGAGCAACGGTTTGCTCTGGGTTTTTAACGAATGGCTGCTCAACCAAGCTGTTCTCTTTCAAGAACTTCTGCAGACGGCCACCCATCATTTTTTCAACGATCTCATCTGGCTTGCCAGCCATGTCCGGCTGCGCCTTGATGATTTCTTTTTCTTTTTCCAGCTCTTCCGCTGGCATATCTTCTGGCGCCAGAACACGTGGGTTAACCGCAGTCACGTGCATAGCAATGTCTTTGGCCAACTCAGCGTCGCCGCCTTTCAGGGCAACGATGGCTGCGATTTTGCCAGTCGCGTGCAGGTAAGCACCAACCGTTTCGCCTTCAACAACAAATGCACGACGAACCGTGATGTTTTCACCGATTTTTTGTACCAGTGCCATGCGGTCTTCTTCCAGCTCACCTTCGGTCAGCTTGGCCACGTCGGCTTCTTTGGTCTCTGCCAGCTTGGCGGCCACTTTGTCAGCGAAATCGCCAAAGTTGGAGTCGCCCGCTGCGAAGTCGGTTTCTGAGTTCACTTCTACCGCAACGACAACGCCGTCGTTAGCAACAATACGAACTTTACCTTCGGCCGCAGTACGACCCGCTTTTTTCGCTGCCTTCAGGCCTGAGTTCTTACGCAGGTCTTCAATTGCTTTATCGATGTCACCTTCTGCCGCTGCCAGTGCTTTTTTGCACTCCAGCATGCCCAGACCCGTGCGCTCACGCAGTTCTTTTACTTGTGCGGCTGAAACATTCGCCATGTGTCAATCCTCTATCTGTGTCTAAATATCTAAAAAAAGGGGGCAAGCCCCCTTTATTCATTCAGAGTGGGGAGCCTTATTCAGCCGCCGCTTGCTCTGCGTCGTCTGCAACTTCTACAAACTCATCGGCAGAACCGGTCGCTTGCTTGCCTTCCAGCACAGCGTCGGCAACAGCAGTGGCGTAGATCTGGATCGCACGAATCGCATCGTCGTTACCCGGGATCACGTAATCAACGCCGTCTGGGTTAGAGTTGGTATCAACGATACCCACCACTGGAATACCCAGCTTGTTGGCTTCCTGAACAGCAATGCGCTCGTGATCAACGTCAACAACGAAGATCATGTCTGGCAGGCCGCCCATTTCTTTAATACCGCCAATAGAGCGCTCCAGCTTCTCCATTTCGCGAGTACGCATCAGCGCTTCTTTTTTGGTCAGCTGCTCGAAGGTACCATCAGAAGATTGCGCTTCGAGGTCACGCAGACGCTTGATCGATTGGCGAATGGTTTTGTAGTTGGTCAGCATACCGCCCAACCAGCGGTGAGCAACGTAAGACGCGCCTGAACGCTCTGCTTGCTCTTTGATGATCTTGCCAGCAGCACGCTTGGTGCCAACCATCAGGATCTTGTTGTTACGTGACGCGTTGTTTTCGATCACTTTCAAAGCATCATTCAGCGCAGGAACCGTGTGCTCCAGGTTGATGATGTGAATCTTGTTGCGAGCACCAAAGATGTACTTGCCCATTTTTGGGTTCCAGTAACGGGTTTGGTGACCGAAGTGAACGCCTGCTTTCAGCAGGTCACGCATGCTAACTTGTGCCATGTTGTTTACCTTTTAAATTCATGGGTTAGGCCTCCACACTTCACGTTACCGACCACTCAAAGAGCGGCACCCCGGCTTCGCTTGCTGAAGTGTGTGTGTGTTCCCCAGCCAAATCACAGACAGGGGTGTGCTTTTCGCGGGCGCTTTATACCACTTTTCCGCCGCCCAAGCCAGACTGAAAGACAGGAAATACCGCCCGGTTCACGCTGTCGATCAGTCACTGTACAATGAGCCACTACTCCGTGAATCAAACAAGCGATGGTCTGAATGTCTGTAAGCATCAAGAGCGCCGAAGAAATCGAGAAAATGCGCGTTGCCGGCCGGTTGGCGGCGGAAGTTCTGGAAATGATCGGCGATTACGTTAAGCCTGGCGTCACCACCGGTGAGCTGGATCGCATTTGCCATGACTATATTGTCAATCAGCAACAGGCCATTCCCGCACCGCTCAACTATCGCGGCTTCCCTAAGTCTATCTGCACCTCCATCAACCATGTGGTATGCCACGGCATTCCCAGTGATGACAAAGTGTTGAAGAAGGGCGATATGGTTAACATCGACGTCACTGTGATCAAAGATGGCTACCACGGCGACACCAGCAAGATGTTCTATGTCGGCGAGCCTACACCTGCAATCAAGCGCTTAGTAGACATTACCCAAGAATGCCTCTACATCGGCATCGACATGGTAAAACCCGGCGTTCGCCTGGGTGACATTGGCCATGCGATACAGCAATATGCCGAGAGCAACCATTACTCAGTGGTACGCGAATATTGCGGCCACGGCATTGGCAAAGAGTTCCATGAAGAGCCACAGGTCATGCATTATGGTCGCCCTGGCACCGGCTTTGAGCTGCAAGCCGGCATGACCTTTACCATTGAGCCCATGATCAACCAAGGCAAGCGCTTTACCAAGTTGATGAAGGATGAATGGACGGTCATTACCAAAGATCGCAAACCGTCAGCCCAGTGGGAACATACCCTGCTCGTGACGGACAACGGCGTCGAAGTCCTTACCCGACGCCAGGAAGAAACCCGCTTCGCCTGAGCACAGCCAACATGGACACAGTCAGCTTGACCTTACCCCAAGTGGATGTCACCGACCTGCAGCAACGGCTGCAGCAGGCTGTGTCCCCCATACCCATCGTGCGCACCTTGCTGCAACAACTGCAGGACGAGTGCCACGCCTACTTTCGCGCCACCCTAGACGCCGTCACCCTGGTTCACCACCGGTCAGTGTTGATGGATGCCATTTTGCAAACGCTGTGGCGCCATTTACAGCTAGACGTTGATCACCTAGCGTTGATTGCGGTGGGCGGCTATGGCCGCGGCGAGCTGCATCCGCACTCGGATATCGATTTATTATTGTTGGCGCGCGATGAAGCCGCCATCAATGGCAACAGCGAGGCGTTACAAGCCTTCATTACCCTGCTGTGGGATTTGAAACTGGACATCGGCCACAGTGTTCGCACCCTAGATGAATGCTTGACCGAAGCACAAAAAGACTTATCGACCATCACCAACATGATGGAAAGTCGGCCACTGGCGGGCGATGCCAGCCTGCACCAATCGCTGCAAGCGGCGACAGCACCGCAACAACTGTGGAGCGCGCAGGATTTCTTTAACGCCAAGTGGGATGAAATTCAGCAGCGCCATAAAAAACACAAAAGCACGGAATACAATTTAGAGCCCAACGTTAAAAACTCCCCGGGCACCTTGCGCGACATTCAAACCATTACCTGGGTCACAATGCGCCACTTTGGCGAGGGCACGCTGCAAGCGTTAGAAGACAACGGCTTTTTAACCGAGTTTGAGCACCAGCGCCTGGCGGGCAGCCAAGCCTTTTTATGGCAAGTGCGCTACGCCTTGCACATGTTCGCCGACCGCGAAGAAGACCGCTTACTGTTCGATTTGCAACGCGATGTGGCAGAACTGCTGGGCTTTGAGGACGATGGCAACCAGCTCGGCGTTGAGCAATTTATGCGCCGTTTTTATCGCAACCAGCTGGCCACCATGGAGCTGTGTGACCTGTTGCTGCTGCATTTTAACGATGACTTTATGCAAAGCGGCCAGCTCACCGACGTAGTCCCACTGAATGAACACTTTGTGCTGTGCAATGGCTACTTGCAGCTTACCGACCCTGAACTGTTCCAACGCGAGCCGGTTTGGCTGTTAGAAGTCTTTTTATTAATGGCGCGCACCGCCAATGCCAAAGGCATACACACCACCACCATTCGCGCCCTACGTGATCACCGTCATCTGATTGATGACGACTATCGGCAAAACCCAGAAAACAACGCCGTATTCATGGAGTTAATGCGCAACCGCGAGCGCGTTGTACGCGAATTATCGCGCATGCTGCGCTACGGTATTTTAGGCGCGTATATCCCTGAGTTCGGCAAAATCATCGGCATGATGGAACACGATTTGTTTCATGTGTACACGGTGGACGATCACAGCTTGCGCATGGCCCGCTTGCTGCGACATTTTCGCTTCAGCGATGTGCGCGAGCGTTTCCCGCTGGCGTCGCGCCTGATTCATCGGGTGATGAGAAAAGAAGTACTGTATTTAACCGCACTATTGCACGACACCGGTAAAAGCATGGAAGGCGACCACGCCATCAATGGTGAAGAAATTGCCGCACGCTTTTGCCGTCAACACAATTTGCGCCCCACCGACAGCAACATGGTGACTTGGCTGGTCAGCAACCATTTATTGATGGGCACGGCCTCACAGCGACTGGATTTAACCAACCCTGAAGATATTCACCAGTTCGCCTTAGAGGTTGGCGACCAGCAACACCTCGATATGCTGTATTTAATCACCGTCGCCGACATCGTCAGTACCAACCCAGAGCTCTGGACACCTTGGCGCGCCGAGCAAATGCGAGAGCTGTACCGCAACACTAAAAACGCCTTGCGCCGCGGCCTTGGCAACCCGCGCAATATTGATGACGTGGTAAATGAAATTCAGCACGAGGCCAAAGCACGGTTAATGCAGCAAGGTCTAACGGCTGAGCGCATTGACCTACTGTGGTCAAACCCAGGCAATGATTATTTTCTGCGTGAGGGCGTCGATAACATTATTTGGCAAACTCTGCTGCTGGATCAGCATAATTTCAGCGACAAACCTCTGATCGCCGTGCGTCCAACCTCGGAGCGTGAATTCGAAGGCGCAACACAGATATTTATTCTGGCCAAAGATCAGCCCAACCTGTTTGCCGTTACCACCGCGACGCTCGATCAATTAAACCTGAACATTCAAGATGCGCGCATCATGACGTCGGAGCAGGAGCGCAACGCCGTCGACACCTACATTGTGCTGGATGAAAATAACCAGCCCATCATCGACTTGAAGCGCATCGAAAAAATTCGCTCGGTATTGGAAGACGCCATCAGCCAGCCGGATGAATACAGCACCATTATTCAGCGGCGTACGCCGCGGGCACTGAAGCAATTCCCTGTGGATACTCAGGTAACCATGAGCAATGACCCAAGCATGCAACGCACAGTGCTGGAAGTTGTCGCGGCTGACAGGCCAGGGCTATTGGCGCGCATGGGCGCCATCTTTGCGGAGTTCGGTGCTGAGGTCCAGGGCGCTAAAATCATGACCGAAGGTGAGCGGGTGTACGATATCTTTTTTATCGTTGATCGTGACGGCGAGCCATTTTCAGATGCATTGCGCTGTGAAGCACTGCGCAAGGCCGTTATCGAAGGGCTGGATCAGCAAGTCGAAGCACAAAGCGCGGTATAAACCGCGCTGAACGGCAGGTTATTTTTTACGCTTAATCGGCGCAAAACCATCGGCATCCATTAAATTGCCAGCCGGTTTATTGCTGCGCGCCTTATTATTCGGCTTTTTAGCCGTACCTGTCCCGGTATTTTTTCCAGCGCCTTTCACCGGCTTTTTGCCCGCGGTTTTCGCCGCTGGCTTTTTCTTTTTGCCCGCCACCTTGCCAGAGCTTTTGACTTTTTTCGGCCCTTGGTAGCGAGCTTTTAAGCCTTCAATGGTGCGCGACTGCATTTGCTGCTGCATATAGCGTTCAATGCGAGCTTTTAAATCCCACTCATGCGCTGCCACCAAGGCAATGGCCAGACCATGACGACCCGCTCGCCCAGTACGACCGATACGGTGCACGTATTCATCGCCCTTACGGGCTAAGTCGTAGTTGATGACCAGATCCATGCCTTCAACATCAAGACCGCGCGCGGCGACATCGGTCGCCACCAAAATATGACGCTTGCCCTGGCGCACCAACTGCAGCACATAATTGCGCTCGTCTTGGGTCATTTCACCGTGCAGCGCCGCCACACCTTCGCGGTGCTGGCGCAAGAAATCCGCCACACGCTCGACTTCATCGCGGCGATTTAAAAAGACAATGGCCTTGTCATAGGTTTCGTTGGCCAATAGCCACACCAGCAAGCGGTCTTTATGCGCATTATCGTCCGCTAAAATGCGCTGCTGACGAATAAAGTCATGGGCTTCACGCACACCGTGGGTGGTGATTTCTTCGGCGTCCACCAGCCAGCTGCCAGCAATGCGTTGCACACCTTCGTGATGCAAGGTAGCTGACAGCAAATACGTGCGGCGCTCAGCCCGACAGCGCTGCAGAATAAGGTCCATATCCTCGGCGAAGCCCATGTCCAGCATGCGGTCGGCTTCATCCAGCACCAAAAATTCTAAGTCACTCAGGTCCACCGTATCGCGCTTTAGGTGGTCAACCAGGCGCCCGGTTGTGGCCACCAGTATTTCTGGATTCTTGCGCAACATGGCAGCCTGGTATTTAAACTCCTCGCCGCCGGTCAGCACGCCAACATCGAGCGAGTTCATATCAGTAAAGGCTTTGCAGTCTTTATAAACCTGGCGCGCCAGCTCGCGAGTAGGCACCAAAATCAGTGCGCGGGTGGCGGTATTGGGCGCATCCTTGGTCAGCAACTGCTGCAATACGGGCAGTAAATAGGCAAGGGTTTTGCCGCTGCCGGTTTCGGCGCACACCTGCAAATCACGATCAGCCTGCGGCAATACCGCCTGCTGAACGTCGGTGGGTGTATTGATGCCTTGTTTTTCCAGCGCCGCCATAATGCGCGGATGAAATGCGATGCCTGCAAACACAGTTGGGTTCCCATGGTTTATGATGGCAGCAGTATAACAGAGGTGGGCGGCAGAACGGCTAAGCCGTGCCGCCCGCCCTATCACCACAGGATCATGTCATGACGATGTTGAAAAAACTTTGGCCTGTGCTGGCCACCCTTGCCGCCTGTTTGCTGCTGAGCGCCTGCGCCACCAGCCCAACCGGGCGCTCACAACTGATGCTGGTATCGCCGCAATCGGCCATTGTCGAATCGGAAAAAGCGTACGTCAGCACCGTCAATCAACTGCAAGAAAAGCAACAATTAGTTACGGACCCAAAACGCTTGCAGCGCATACGCACCATTACCGGCCGCTTGGTCAGCGAGGCGGTAAAAAAGTACCCGAGCAGTAAAAACTGGCAATGGAGCGTGGCCGTTATCGATGATCCCAAAACGCTCAACGCCTGGTGCATGGCCGGTGGCCGCATGGCGATTTACACCGGCATTATCGATCAACTGCAACTGAGTGATGATGAAATTGCGCAAATCATGGGCCATGAAATCGCCCATGCCTTGGCCAACCACAGCGCGGAGCGCATGTCGCGCGCCATGGTGATGCAAGCGGGCTTACTCGCCGCAGGCGCCGCCACCGAGCAAGACCAGCTCACCCTGGCCGGCGCCGCACTGGCTGCCAAACTTGCGCTGGAACTCCCTAACAGTCGTACCGCTGAAACCGAGGCAGACCGCATCGGCATTGAGCTGGCCACCTTAGCAGGCTACGAGCCCGAGGCGGCGGTGAGCTTGTGGCAGAAGATGGCCAAAGTCAGCGGCGGCGGTGGGCCGGAGTTTTTATCCACCCACCCAGCGCCTGGCAATCGCGCCAAAACCCTGGGGCGTTTAGCGCAGCAAATGCGTGCACTGAATCCAACCCAGCGCAAGTCGCCGGTGCACCCTGTCAGCATGGTAAGCCAGCGCTAAGGCGCAGGTCTTTGATATACTGGCGCGCTTTGCAGCCAACAGGTGAATCATGAGTAAAAAGAAGCGCCGCGACATCCCCCTGTATCAGCAGCCCATCATCGAGACCCACTTTCACCTCGATTATTTAAAAGACGCCAGTGCCGATGAAATTTTGGCCCAGGCACGGGCCATTGGCGTCGAGCGCTTTATGACCATCAGCGTCGAGCCCGACAACATGCCCACGGCTTTGGCGCTGGCCGAAGCCCATGCGGATGTGTATTGCACCCTCGGTGTTCACCCTCATGAGGCAGCCAAGTTTAACGACGAATGTGACGCCTACATTCGCACCCACGCCATTCACGATAAAGTCGTGGCCGTCGGTGAAATTGGTCTGGATTATTATTACGATAACTGCGACCGCCAAGTGCAACGCGATCATTTTTGCCGCCAATTGCAACTCGCCATCGACTGCGAGCTACCCGTGGTGATTCACACCCGCGACGCCGATGAAGACACCATCGCTATTTTGAACGAATACGCCCCGCAAATGGCGCGCAAAGGCGTGATTCACAGCTTTACCTCAGGCTTGCCGCTGGCCCAGCGCGCCGTCGAGCTGGGCTTTTGCCTAGGCATCAATGGCATTGTGACCTTTAACAAGGCCGATAACGTGCGTGAAGTGGTGGCCGCCACCCCGGTAGAAAACTTATTACTGGAAACCGATGCGCCTTTCTTAACGCCGGTGCCATTTCGCGGTGTCGAGAATGCCCCCAAGTACCTGCCCTTTGTGGCGGAGAAAATCGCTGAGGTCAAAGGTATTGAGACCACAGCCCTGCTAGCGCAGGCCTACGACAATTCACTGCGCACTTTTTTCTAGGGCACCTCTGAATATTTCGGTGCCCGCTCTGGACCACCAGAGGGCTCCAGATCACGAAGCCGGTTTGCCTCTCTAGCCAGCTACAGCAAAAATCGGCGACACAGAGCTGGAGTTCTCTGGCAATCCCCGCAGGGCGCGGGCGGCGCACTGCCGCCGTCAGTTTGTGCGTAAACGGTCTTATTGACGGACTCCCCACCCTCAAACATATTGCGCCGCTTATCACCAATGGCGACCTCGCCCTGTTACCAAATAAGGAATTTGATGAAAGCACTTCCCTGGGCGCTGGCTTTGAGCACGGCCAGCACCCTCGCCACAGCACAACCGACGGTTGATACCCAGGTTTATGGCTCATTGCGCTTGGGCTTTGACGTTATCGACGCAGGCACGGATGACGATGGCGGCAATGGCCGTGATTTTCTAAGCCGTGTGGGCGCCAAGGCACAGCTGCCGTTACAGCCTGATCTCACTGCTGTCGCCCAGGTCGAATACGGCACCCGCGCCGAAAACGGGGTCGATTTCAAACAAAATGATGGCCCGGGCCTGCGCCTGGCCAACATCGGTCTAAAGGGCCGCTTTGGCGAAGTTCGCGTTGGCTCGCAAACGCTGGTCTGGCATCGCTTTGTTCGCGGCGCCCATTTCTCCGATGCCAACGATACCCTGCGCCAAGGCACCATCCGCGATGATGACTTGCTGCAGTATTACTTCACTCATGGCAACGTCAGTCTCGGTGCAAGCGTGCAGGCCGAGGGCCAAGACGGCGATACCATCGACCAATACCAACTGGGCGGCGAGTACAAACAACCAATGTGGAAATTTCAGCTCGCCCTGGCCAAAGACGAGCGTGGTGACAACACAGGCAAACTGTGGGGCGCACGTCTGTGGCTGATGCCTGCCAGCGGGATCACATTCGCGGCCTATCAGCATCGTGCCGATGCCGACTTCGATCATTACGCCGGCAGCACAACCGGCAATGTGCGTTTGCGCGATGCCGCCATTGAAGGCGATGTCAAAGGCGTCCCGAGTTGTTTAGGAGAACAACGTAAAAGCCAAGGCCTGTACGCTTCGTACCGCTTTGGCAATCATCAGCTGCATGGCCGCTACGCCGAAGACAAGTGCGAAGACAGCGGCGACGTGCGCTCGCATAAAGTTGAGTACGTTGCCCATCTGCACCCACAAGCACGGGTGTGGCTGGCCTATGAACAATTGGCTAACGATGAAGGCCGTGAGCCACTCAGCAGCAGCGGCGATGCCATGTCTGCTGGCCAGCTAGGGCTACGTTTCGATTTTTAGAAAAAAAAGCGCTCTGCGACCGCAGAGCGCTAAGAAAGGAAGCTAGAAGAAATCACAGCGAGTCTGATCTTTAGCTGCTGGCATTCTACGCCCAACACCTCACAAGTAAACGACATATTTATCAACAAAATGTAAACCCTGCCACAGAGTCTCCAGCGTAAAGCACTGGGAGAGCACACCACCATCTCCTATAATGAGAGGTTTGAGCCACGGCAAAGTGCTATGCCCAAACCTCCCACTAAGCAACAACTGCGCGAACAGCTGCAACAGCAGATGCAGCGCTATTTGCAGCAAGGCGGCGAGATTCATAGCTTTGAGCGCGGCGCCAGCGGATTGCAAGATGGCCGCTACAGCGAACGCTCGCTGGGCTTTGAAAAACCGGCAGCCGAGCGCACACCGGTTAACGACGTTTTGCGCGCCATCGACCAACGTCGCCAACAGCGCAAGCAAACCAGCAAAAGCCCCACACGTCGCTCATCACAACCCAAGCGTCGGGTCATTTATGATGATTTTGGCGAGCCACTGAGGGTCGTCTGGGACGATGACTGAAACCATCATCATGATTTTGGCGGCGGCGCTCTTTGGCTATGGCCTGTTGGCACGCCGCATCGAAAAACAAGACATCACCGCCCCCATGCTGTTTGTCTTGTTGGGCATCGTCGTAGGGCCACAGATATTAGGCTGGATACGCCCCTCATTGGACAGCACCGGCCTGCAGCATATTGCCGAACTGACGCTGGCGCTGGTGTTGTTCACCGATGCCAGCCAGATAGAACGGCGTCAGCTCTGGCGCTATGAAGCCTACCCCATTCGTTTGCTCGCTGTGGGCTTGCCACTCAGCGTACTGGTCGGCACGGTGACGGCAGCTGTCTGGTTCGGCCTGGATTGGTACACCGCCGCGGTATTAGCTGTGATTCTCACGCCCACCGACGCCGCGTTGGCACAAAGCATCATGGACAAGCGCCAGTTCGATGAAAAGCTGCGCCAAACCATCGCCGTTGAAAGCGGCCTAAATGACGGCATTGCGTTACCGATTTTATTGCTGTTTGTGTCACTGCTTGCAGCCGGCAGCAGTCAGGATGCCTGGCATTGGGCCGACTTTATTGGTACCCAGCTCATTCTGGGTGCCTTATTGGGCATAGGCGCAGGGCGCTTAGGCGGCAAACTCATTGATTACGCCATCTTGCATCATTGGATGCCGCCTCTGTATCAGCGCCTGTCCTCCGTTGCCTTGGGCATATTGGCCTTTGTCGGTACTGAAGCACTGGAAGGCAATGGCTTTGTTGCCGTCTTCCTCGCTGGTTTGTTTTTGCAGGCCGAACGCAAACGCGTGATGAACCGCTTAAAAGAGTTTGGCGAAGCCGAAGGCCACCTGCTGTCGCTGGTGATCTTCTTTTTGTTTGGCGCCATCTTTGTGCCCACCGCCTGGCCGCTACTCACCTGGTCCATGCTGGTTTATGCGCTCTTGAGCCTGACGCTGGTGCGCATGTTGCCAGTGGCCATCAGCTTGATCGGCACCCCACTCAACGCTGGCGGCCGTGCGTTTCTAGCCTGGTTTGGTCCGCGCGGCATTGCCAGCATTCTCTATTTACTGCTCAGCCTTGAACAGTTGGGCTATGCCGACCATATAGAGCATTACGACGTGCTGTTTGGCACCAGTGTGTTAACGATATTACTGAGTGTGTTTTTACACGGTTTATCCGGTGGTCTGTGGGCAAATGTCAGCGCCCACCACCAACGCCAAAGCAGCATGACCCGAGCCAGTCAACAGCATCATCGCCGCCACCCTTGATATATCAAGGCCGTCACTGTCACCAAAATAATGGCAGCCCACAAGGCGTCTATTTGCCAGTGCGCATACAACTGACTGCCCACCGCCGCCCCGCTGACAAATCCCACTAGCAAAATCGTATGCAACAGCAGCTGACGACGGTTGACCGCTCGCCCAGCCAGTCGGTTGCCCAGCCACGAGCCAATGTCCGATACGATGCCCGTCAGGTGCGTTGTGCGAATCACCGAACCGCTGTACGTGGCCACCATGGCGTTTTGCAGCCCGCAAGCCGCGGAGGCTAACCACTCACCTGCGGACCATTGTTGGCGCAAACACCACCAGGCAGCCGCCAGCAGCATGGCCTCGATCAACAGCGCCACACCATAGCGGCGACCAGCAGTGAGCGATTCATTACCCACCACAACACCGCTGATAACGGCTCCGAGTAAAAAGCTGAGCACAATCCACAAGGGCGGCAGCCAAGCGCCACCCGTCGTCCAGGCGCTGGCCGCCACAGTGACGGTACCGGTGACGTGAGAGACCGCTTGATGGGCAAAACTCAATAACGCCAAGCTGTTAACAAAGCCGGCGTTAAGCGCTAACAAAGCGCCTCCCAGCATAATCCAGCGCGGCAATCGACGAATCATCGCCACCACCCAGATACCGGGTATGCCTGCCCATGACTGCGATGCCAGCCCCAAGCACACAAAACGATAAACAAGGAGCCCGCTGCGACGGGTGTGAATAAAAAGTGCCAGCCCGGCATCGTCATCAATACCAGCAGCGGGTTCGCCCCCGCCGGCGGATGCACACAGCGCAACACCATCATCAGCGACACCCCCAGCCCAGTTGCCACCGCCATCAACAAGGGATGCTGCGGCGACAGCTCAAGCCACTGCGCTGTCTGCAACGCCACCAACCCCAAGGCGGCGGTTAACACATACCCTAAAACGACATTGCGCGGCTGCGCCAATGGACTGGAAGGCAGCGCATACACAATCACCAAGGTGGCACCAAAAGGAGCCATCAACACTGGCAACATGGATTGCTCACTGATCCAGGCCAATCCAGCCACACACACGGCGGCCCCTAGGCCAGCCCATACAAACGCTGGCAGCGAAGGCCAACGCAACGACCACCACATAACTTGCTCCAAAGTAGACTGAACGGTCTACCAAGGTAGACAAGTCTGTCTACCTGTGTCAAGTTTACGCTTTTAGTCAGCACTCACATCACCATGGAAAAACGTCAACAGCTGGTGGAAGCCGCGTTAACTTTGTTTTATCAACACAGCGTGCATGCCACAGGCATCAATGATGTTTTGGCGCTGGCAGGCGTCGCCCGCAAAACCCTGTACCATCATTTTGACAGCAAAGAAGCACTGCTACTGGCAGCTCTAGAGCTGCGCGATCAGCGCTGGTGCGACTGGCTACAGCAGCGGCTGGCATCAGCGTCGTCTTTAAATGACTTAATTGAGCAGTTGTTCGATGCGCTGGATGACTGGTTTAACGAACGTGATTTAGCACCGTTTTACGGCTGCTTTTTTCAGCAATGCGCGAGCGAATACAGCCGAAGCGACAGCGATGTTTGGCAGTATTGCCACCAACACCAGCAACGAGTACTCACATTGCTGCAGCAACATCTGCAACGAGTCAGCCCAGAGCCAGATGCCCAAAAGCAGGCCATAGGCCTAAAGCTATTGCTCGATGGCGCCATCGCCCAAGCACAAACGGGCAATCGCAATGCTGCACTTGACGCCAAAAACCTCGCCCTGACAGCGCTCATATGATGCTAGTGCTGAGCAAAATACTGATCACCTTTGCCAGCGTTTGCTTGCTGGCCAGTGTGGCGGAGCGTTTAGGGCCACGCTACGCCGGACTGCTGGCTGGCTTTCCCCTCGGCACTGCCATCGTGCTGTATTTTTTTGCCCTGCAACAAGGCGATGAATTTGCTGGCAGCAGTGCGGTATTTACCCTGGCGGGTTTGTCTGGCGCTTTGGCCTTTGCCTGGGGTTATTGGCAAGTCATTCGCAGGCGCCCCCAGCTCAGTTTCTTGCCTGTTGCTGTCGTTGTGGCGCTTTTGTGTTTCGTTGGAGTGATCTGGCTGCTACAACATTTGCCAGCCCACCGCATTGCCTCACTCGCCGTCACCCTGATCGCTATCCTGGTGTTTCACCGATTACAACGTGGCATAGAGCCATGCCATGAAATTGACCCAGAAGCACAGCCAAAACACGGTCATTCTTTCCTGAATCGCTCTTTTCTGAGTCGCTCTTTTCTGAGTCGCTCTTTTCTGAGTCGCTCTTTTCTGAGCCCAGCCGTTCTAAATCATCCCGTTGCCAGCTTGGTTTTTCGTGCGGCTCTGGCCACCTTGAGCGTTGTGCTGATTACTGCGATGGGTAACTGGTTGGCACCTTCGCAAGCGGGACTATTGGCGGCCTTTCCAGTCAGCTTCTTCCCGCTCATGTTACTGCTGCACATTCGCTACGGCGCACAGGTATTGGCGGCCAGCATTCGCCACTACCCAACCGGCATGGGCGCGCTGCTGAGCTATTGCTTAACCGTCAGCTACAGCTATCCGTATCTGGGACGCGATCTGGGCACCTTAGTCGCGTTAGTCATGGCTTGTGCTTATCTGTTGCTTAATCATTATTTCAGCCAAGCCCAAAGCCGCCGATAACTTGCCAACAGTCAAAGGACTTGGCCATGGCATCGACCATCAAGCTCGGCGCGGCACTGAGCCAACAGCTACAAGACCATGCTGTGAGTCGCCTGCCAACAGAGCAGAAAGAGGCTCCAGCCAAGGGGGCTGCTGGCTTTAACATTGAGCTGACCCTAACTTCGGGGCAGCGTATTCAAGTGCAATTTGCCCAGCGCTTAAACGGCAGCTTGAAACACTTTTCCATCGCCAGTAGCAGCGAGCTCAGCAGCAGCACCGAGCAGCAAATGCGCCAGCTGGTTCGAGAGCTAGGCCACAGCGTCAGCGCCTTATTTGCAGGCAGCGAGTTTTCTGGCAGCGAGCACTCAGACCTGTTTGCGGCCCTACGTCATAGCGACGTTAAGACAGTCGACCTGCAAGCCTGGCACAACAAGGGTAACAGCCAACAGCAGTTAAGTTTACAGCAGCAACGCCACAGCGATGGCGCCTTGGATATGGACGGCCAATGGCAACAACGGCAAGACAATCAATACAGCGAGCACGGCTTTGATGGTTTTCGCCGCGGCTTTGATCAGGCGGCCTTGCTAGGACACAACGACTTGGCTTGGCTGCAACAGCAGATACAAACATCCAGCGACGGTTTAGCGCCACAAGTCAGCGGCTTCTTTGAGTCGGCGATGAGCGCCTTGCTACAAACGCGCCGAACAAGGGCAACAATGGTTGCAACGCTTGGGCAGCGATGCGGCCAGTGCCCAGCAGTTTTATTGCAAAAACCGTGGAGCAACTGGCGCCAGCCCTATTCCCCCGCCGCCAGCAATGCCTTGCCCGATTTTCGCGCTGAGTTTTTTAGCCGCAGCCAACAGCAAGGCCAGCCACCTTGACGAACAGCTGTCGCTAAAACTGACGCAAACCAGTTTTAAGGGGCAGCAAGATGAGCATGCGTCGCCTTTGCAAATCAAATCCGGCGATTGGATATGTGGCGTTTACTGGATGGCCAACAGCAGCACATTCAAGCCGCTGGCAACAACGTGAAGAAGTGAGGCACAGGTACGACAACGGTGTATTAACCGACACACAGTACCGGCTGGATTCACAGTGGCAGCAGCAGCGCCCGGGCAGCTGCCCAAGCGCCAGCAAATTCATTTGGCACAGGGTTAAACACCCGTTGCTATGCACCATAACGCTGACGGCAACTCACGGTTTTTAAGATGTGAAGGCACCGGCCTGTTGATATACTCACGTGTTTTCGCCCGAGCAGATCGGGCATGATGGCTATTTATACGAGAGGTTTGCGTGAGCACAGAGTCCACCCCCAGTCAGTTTCAGGATACTCAGCAACTGCTTAGCGAGGACGGTTTTCGCGTCAGCAACATCTGGTATCACGGCACCGCATCCGGTCTGCTGAGTCGATTCAGCAACAAGGCTTAAAAGGCACCGGCGACGCCGAGCTGATGTCACGCCAGCAGCATTTGCTAAAAACCATGGTCACAGCAGCATCGGCAGTGACGATCCGGTATTTTTAACGCAGAGCAAAGAGCTGGCGTATTTCTGGGCGCAACAAAAAACCCACAGCCGCAACTTGGCCTTTCAACAAAACGAAGCGCCCGTCGTCATTGCAGTGACCCTGGCGGATGAGGAGCAATCCACTGTTCGTCCAGATGCCGGAGGTGCGGCATTGGTACTAGAGCCCGGCAATGCCTACATGACCTTTCTCAAAGCGCTGTATGAAGCGCATGGCCACACTTTAGAAGATGCCAATCCGCTGGCCATGCCACGCGATTATTTCCTCAATAAGTTAGGCCTGGCATACCGCCAAGCCCCCATTGCTGCTGACGCCTTAACCGTGCTTTAACTGGAGGGCGGCAGCGCTAAATTATGCGCTGCAATAGGTTTGCTTAAAAAGTCGATAAACGCGCGCACACCGGATTGGGATAAGTGCGCGCTACGTAAACGGCATACACCCGACCGCCATCGCCACCTTGCAGCCCAGCCTGCCAATCGGTTAAACACGGTTCTAACTTAGCCTGCTCGACGGCTGGCTGCAGCAGCCAGCGGGTAGCTGAACCACGCCGGCACCGGCTTCTGCCGCGGCCAACAAAGGAATGCCACCGCGTGAACTGAGCGTACCTTGCGGAGCAAACACGGACTTGCTCTCCCTGGCGACGAAAGTGCCAATAGCTGCGCTGTCTGCCGCGGCTCAACAGCAAACAGTTGTGCTGCAGTAACTCCTCCGGCAGCGTCGGTTTGCCATGGCGCTGCCAGTAGCTCGGCGCCGCTGCCACCCAGGTTTCATTGCTCATCAAACTCAAGGCTTTAAGGCCTGAGTCTGCCGGACGGCGATGCGAATGGCCACGTCGACGTCTTCTTCTAACAGGTCGATCAGACGATTTTCATGGGCAAGGTCGAGCTGCACCTGCGGAAACTGCTGCATAAACGCCGTCAGTTTGGGCGCCAACTGCACGTGCCAAAGGCTTCAAATACTGAATACGAAGCGGCCCAGCAATTCGCTCAGGGTCATCTTGCACGCAATACTTCAACTCGTCGGCCTGTGCCACCCACGCCAGCGCGCTTGATAAAAGCGTTGGCCACTGGCGGTGAGCTTAAGCTGACGGGTCGAGCGTTGCAGCAAACTGGTGCCCAGCTCGCCCTCTAGCCATCATGGCACGCGCAACAGACGAAGGTGCCATGCTCAGCACCTGCGCAGCCTTAGAAAAACTGCCCCTGTTCCACCACCTTCAAAACACACGCGCCGCTGCACACCCTGACCACCTTTGCATTTAATGCAAAATTAAAACCGAAAACTTATGCATTCTATGCAAACCAGTCAAACCCTAAACTGGCTACACATCATCAATGAGGAACAACAGATGAGCCGAATCGCTTTTTCACCAAATCCCCAAAGACATGCTGGCCGGTTTAATGCGTACTGAAGACACGCTGAGCCAGTTAGAGTGGATCGACACCGCACGCTGGAGCTGGTGCGATATTACATTTCTGCGTTAAATGGCTGCGCTTACTGCTGGGACATGCACTACAAGGAAGCCTTGCATCATGGTGAGCAACCCGAGCGCCTGCATGCCATCGAACATTGGGCCTCCTTACCGTTTTATTCCGAGCAAGAGCAAGGTCTGCTGCGCTGGGCCAAAGCTTGTGTAACTAAGCAGGCAGAGGACAGTGAAAAGCAGGCGGCCTTCGCCAACTGCGTGAGAATTATGATGAGGCGCAAATCGCCTGGCTGACCTTGGTGATCAGCCAATTGGCACAATGGAACTTACTGGTCAAAGCGTTGGTTTTAGTGCCGGGCACTATCAACCAGAACATCATCAACCAGGGCAACAATAAAGCACCTAATAAACGCCCGAGCCAATGGCTCAGGCGTTTTTATCCGGCCGAATACGGCTGTGCCCTAACAGCCACCAAGAAATACCGCGACAGGTAAAATACACCAGAAACCTGCAAAAATCGTATCACTTAAAAAGTGCCCGCCCTGCATGATGCGCACAGCACTCATCATCACACCTAAAGCAATGCCCCAATACAACCAGCTGCGACGACGAAATATCCATGCAACGCCATAAATAAAACGCCATGGCAGAGTGACCGCTGACAAAGGATTTGCCGTTGCCTTCTTGGTTAATCACAAACGCGGGAGTAAACGCATCTGAGCCGCCAAACTGCTCCACCGCACGCGGCCGCTCACGCTGAAAGCCCTCTTTGAAAACACTGTGCACCAGAAGGCCTGGCCCAATCAGCAACACCAGCAATAAAAACAACCAGGGGTTGCGATGCTTAGGGCTCACACCACCGCGCACAAACGACAGACCAATGACGATGAGCATGATAGGAATAATAAAATGCGGCAGGTAGCGAAATACCCAATAAATGGCTTCGTTAATGGGATGATTTGATAGCGCCAACCCGGCAGTGACGGATCGTAAAACCACTGGCTAACGATCAAGTCCAGTTGTGGCCAAGTCACAAAAACAATCGCCAATAGAATGACGGCCATCCAATCCCAATGCTGTCCGCAGCATGCCGAATTCGCCTTTTGCAAAAAGCGCTCAGCATACCCGATTGCCTGGCCTTGGCCTACTGAGTCTGACCGACCTTTACGCCCGCCAAACACAGCGTGCAAACCTCCGCGGGTACCTCCAATTGTGGGTAATGCCCAACGTCCGCCAGCTCAGTGATGTCATCACGCTCTACTACTTGGCGATAGCGGGCCACCATGTGTGCCACCCGAAATGGGATCGGCACTGCCATTTATCAGATGCAAGCGATGCGGCCAGTCTTTTAAGGCACCGACCCAACGCTGCGCTGCTGGCGCCTCTCTTTCATGTAGCCAATTAAACGCGGCAACACTCGTGGGCCATGGCGATGACTAAAAAGCGCCAACTGGCACTCAAATCATCGCCCGACAGTGGCTGGCGACAAATACGCTGCAAACTGCGAGCAAGTTTTTTTCCGTCAGCCCCACGTACCATCCAACCGCCCAGCGGGCTGGCCAATAAGCGTTGCGACCATAACGGACGATGAGTTTCGGGAAATAGTCCACCGTTCAGCAAGGTGATTGACTGAAAGCATTGCTGTGACTGCTCCAGTTGGCGCGCCATTAGCTCTTTGAGTCACCGTGTCACCGTAATCGTGAGCCAAGATATGGCACTGCTCGATACCGAGGTGGCGCACTAACGCTTCCTGAATATCGGCCTGGATGGCGATGCAATAAGGAAATGCAGCCGGTTTATCGCTGCAGCCAAAGCCCAACATATCCGCGGCCATAAATCGTAGTGTTGTGCTAACCATCCC